>NZ_LYVO01000007.1 GCF_001984055.1 Variovorax sp. KK3 | reverse complement strand
CGACGCCGCCCGCCATGCCGAAGCCTTGATGGAACGCAGCGGGCTGCCCGAGGCGATGCGCGCCGACGAGGCCGGCGTGCGTGCCGCGCGCGGCGCCCTGGCCGCGCTGCCGCTCGCCCAGCGCGTGCACGAGCGGCTGCTACGCCGCGTCGCCGATCGACAGGCGTTGCAGGACCTGCCGGGGCGCCTGGGCCCGGCCGGCACGCTGCTGTTCGCGGCCTCGGGCGCAGGGCCGATGCCGCCGCATTCGAGCGCGAGCGAATGGCGCCGCAAGCTCGCGCCGGCGCTCGACGCCACGCTCGACGAACTCGCCAACGAAGCCGACTGGGTGCTCGGCGACAGCGGCGCCGACGTGCGGCGCCTGCAGAAAGACCGTGCCTGGCGCGACGAGATCGCCGCGCAGGTCGGCAAGCGCCAAGCCCAGCGAGTGATCGCTGCCTGGACGCGCCAGCTCGATGCGCTGGCGCTGGCGCCCGGCTCGGATGCCGACGGCGCATCGCGGCAGGCGACGGACCTCACGGCGCCCGATTCACCGCTGCGCCGGCTGCTCACGCGCCTGGCCGACGAGTTCAGCGCCATGCCGCAAGGTGGCAACGCGGCCGAGAGCGCCTTCGACACCGCGCTGCGGGCGCGTTTCGGCACGCTCGGCGACTACGCGGCGGGTGGCGGGCCCGTCGCGCTCGACCGCCTGAACACCATTGCCGCATCGCGGCGTGACGACGCCGGCAAGGCCGAGCTCGACGCCAGCCTGCGTGCCGAGGCGGCCCGCGCGCCGGCCGAGCTGCGCAAGGTCTACGGCGGCCTCGGCACGCTGATCCGCTCGCGCGGCGGCGTGAAGCCCGGCTTCGATGCCGCGCTCGCGGAACTCGCGCAGGCCTGCGCGGCGCTGACGCGCGACCGCTTTCCCTTCGGCACCACCGCGGCGCGCGACATGGCGCCGTCCGACTTCGCGCGGCTGTTCGGTCCCGGCGGTCTGTTCGACGACTTCCGGCGCAATCAGCTCAACGAGCGCGTCGACACGTCCAGCCACCCGTGGAAGGCCCGCAGTGCGCCCACCCAGGCGGGCACGCCGACCGCCTTCGAACAGGCCGCGGCCATCGGCGCCCTCTTCTTCCCCGGCGGCGCGCCGCTGCCCGAGCTCAAGCTGCGCTTGACGCCGCAGCGCATGGACGCCGCGCTGCTGCAGTTCAGCATCGACGTCGACGGCCAGCTGCTGCGCTTCGAGAACGGCCCGCGGCGCGGCAAGGAACTGGTCTGGCCCGGGCCGGCCTCGACGCAGAAGGTGCTGCTGCGAATCCTGCCCGCGGGGCCTGGCGGCGTCGGCGCCGAAGTCCACGAAGGCCCGTTCGCCTGGCTGCGTGTGCTGCTGCGCAGCGACTGGCAAGGCGAGCGCGGCGCACCGGCGCGCCTGGCCTTCGCGGTCGACACGCGCACGCTGGAGGTGGAGGCGGCCAGCGCTGCCGGCACGCCCGAAGCCGATGTCTGGACCCTTCGCGAGCTGGCACGCTTCCGCTGCCCGCAGGCGCCATGGTGAGGCTGCCCTCGCGTCGCGTGTGCTGGTACGGCAAGCTGCCTGCGCGCGGCGATTTCGTCGGGCGCGGCTTGCCGCCCAGGTGGCGCAGCGATTGGGACGGATGGCTGCAGCGCGGGCTGGCGCTGGCGGCTACGCAGATGGACGGGCCCGCGCTGCGCGAACGGCTGCGCGGGTTCGCGCCGTGGTGCTACCTGGTGCTGCCGGCGCCAGGCGAGGTGTGGTGCGGCATCGTCGTGCCCTCGCACGATCGCGTGGGGCGTGCGTTTCCGCTGACGCTGGCCGAACGGCTGGCGACACCGGCACCGCCGCACGACAGCGCCGAGCGGCTCGCGTCGCTGCTCGATGCGGCGATGGAAGGGCCGGAAGCGCTGGAGGCGGCGATCGATGGGCTGCCGCCGCGCGCCCCGTCCGCATTCGAGCCCTCCCGCGCCTGGCCGTCGCCGCCGGCCAGCCTCTGGTGGGCCGCCGACAGCGGCCACGATGCGCCGCACCGAACAGGCAGCTGGCCGCCCGAGCCGGCGCTGGTGCTCGAGTTGCTGGACATTCGCGAACGAGCTGTTCTTCCTCCCGTCCCTTGAGCGGAGGCGCGGCAGAAGTACGCCGTGCACTCCCTGTGGCGCAAGCACTTGTTACCCGCGGACGGGGGTGATAATCTGGTCAGCATGACTAGAAAATCATCCATTCCCTCAACCGCGGCGCCGCAGCCGCCACAGGCTCGCTGGCCGCTTCAGGACGCCAAGGCACGATTCAGCGAACTCGTCCGCCTGGCGCATCGCGACGGTCCGCAGCACGTTACATTGCACGGTCGCGACGCAGTCGTCATCGTCGACGCGGACGAATTCAAGCGCCACTGGGGCATGCGGACCGGCGAGCTGCTGGTCGAGGCGCTGAAAGCGTCGCCGCATCGGCCGGTCGACATCGAGCCCAGCCGTTCTGCCATGCCGGTGCGGGCGGTCAAGCTGTGAGCGGCTGGCTGCTCGATACCAACGTGATCTCGGAGTTGCGAAGACCGCGACCGAGCGCACGAGTCCGAAGCTTCATCGCGGCCCAACGGCTCGACGACCTGTTCGTCAGCAGCGTCACGTTCGCGGAAATTCGCTTCGGCATCGAGGCGGTCGCCGATCCGACGCGCCGCGCCGAACTGAGCGACTGGCTGGACCACAAAGTCAGGCCGATGTTCGATCAGCGCGTGCTGGAAGTGTCCGAGGACGTCATGTTCCGGTGGCGCCTGCTCGTGGAAGAGGGCCGCAAGGTGGGCCATACGTTCTCGCAACCCGATCTGATCATTGCCGCGACCGCCCTGCAACACGGCCTAACTGTCGTCACGCGCGATACCGGAGACTACGAGCTCGCGCGGGTGCCACTCTTGAATCCGTGGGTCGCCGACGCCTGACCGGCGTCGGCAACGGATCAACTCAGCAACTCCGCCGAATCGGGCTTCTCACGCGCAGGCGAGTCGGGCGCCACACCCGCTTCACCTCGCGCCTTCTTGCGTGATTCCCTGAGCACCGTCGGCGCCCCCAGCATGAAGGTATCGACGCGCAGATCGATGACGCGATCGATGTCCTTCGGGATCGGCAGCGAGTAGATCCACTTGCGCACGCCGATGTAGAACACCCCGGAGTGCATCGACCAGATCAGCTCGAGTTCGTCTTCGAGTTCGTCTTCGTCACGCGGCTCGGGAATGCGGTATTCCTTGCGCATCTCGCGCGCGATCACCTTGAAGTGACGTTCGCGCAGCAGTTGCACGTAGCGCTGGTTGATGCCCTCGCGCGTGAGCCCCGCCGAGATGAAGATGCGGATCCAGTCGCTCTTGAGGATGAACTGCGCGTAGTCCTTGAGATAGCGCTTCAGCCGGTCGGACAGCGGATGGCGGCTGTCGGCCAGCCACTCCTCCCACACCGGGTCCCACTTGCGGACGAAGACCTCGTCGTAGACCCGGTCGACCAGCGCCTCCTTGGTCGGAAAGTAGTTGTAGAGCAGCGGCTGCGTGATGCCGAGCGAGCGGGCGATCTCGTGCGTGCTGGCGCTGAAGCCACGTTCGGCGAAGAGCTGGATCGCCTTCTGCACGATCTGCTGCTCCCGCGCTTCCTTCGACAGACGGGTGGTGGCGACTTTCGGTTCGACGGAGGCATCGCGCGGCTTCGCGGCGGCGGCGCGGGGCGCACGCGCTTTGGTGGCGGGCCGGGGGTCGATTGATTTCATGGCGTTCCATCGAGGCGAGGCCTCGGGTCGGGAAGGGACGGGCGCTGTGTCGGCAGTTTATCGACTGCACGCGGGGTGTGCCCTCGTGGCCACTCGGGGTGGAAGGAAGACGCGGCTGAAGTGAACGCGAGGCGCAGCAGAGCCCGGGAGGCAGCGCAGGCCGGCGCGCATGCCACACGGGCTTCCGGGTAATCCCTAGCAAAAAGGGCTTTTCGGGCACAAGACCTGCATGTACTATTTATTGACTGATAAGTTAAAGCGATTCAAACCACTCGAGCAGCATGCCCATGGGGCAACAGCGTTCAAGAGTGGTGCGAAACCAAGATGAACAGCACACCGTTGGTGCCTCGTTACATCCTACAACTTATCGTTCGATAACCAATTTAGGAGCAACATGTCCATTCGAAAACTCGGCCACTACTCGGTGCGCACGGCACACCTCGAAGCGTCGACGCGCTTTTACGTCGAGGTGCTGGGCCTGAAGGTCGGCTACCGCCCGGCGCTCGACTTCCCGGGCTGCTGGCTGTACTGCGGCGGCGACGAGGCCGACTTCGGCGTGGTCCACCTCATCGGCACCGGCGGCTCCGGCGACGGCCTCTCGGCCTATCTGGGCGACAAGGCCGCGTCCGCGCAAGGCACGGGCGCGCTCGACCACCTGGCCTTCCTGGCATGCGACCTGCTCGGTCTTCGCGAGCGCCTGTCGGTGCGCGACATCGAATTCCGCGAGCGGACGCTGCCCGGCCTAGGCCTGCACCAGGTGTTCTTCGACGACCCGAGCGGCCTGACGATCGAGATGAACTTTCCCGCCGCCGAGGCGGAAGCGCTCGACGAGCAGGAGCCGCAACAGATGTTCGCCGGCACGCATGCCGCCGGCGCTCCCAAGCAGGCCGAATAAGCCAAGGCCCCAACCGCCCCACTGCCCGCCCCACTGCCCGACCCAACCCGCAACCTTCCCACATAGCCCCAAGGAAAACACGCGATGGAAACTCTGATGCACGAGCCCGAAACGACGCTCGATCCTGCCGACCTCGTCCGCCAGGCGAAAGCCATGGTTCCTTTTCTGCGCGAGAAGGAGCAGATCACCAACGACATGCGCCGGCCGCCCGAAGAAGTGCGGCAGCGGCTCAAGCAGACCGGCGTGGCACGCCTGTGGCAGCCCAAGCGCTACGGCGGCGCCGAAGGCGGCTTGATAGCAGGCGCCGACATCCTGCGCGAGATCGGCCGCGGCTGCGGCTCGACGGGCTGGATCATGGCCCAGAACATCCAGCACAACTTGATGCTCGCGAACTGGCCGGAGCAGGCGCAGGACGAGATCTGGGGCGAGATGCCCGACGCGCTGGTCAGCGGCATCCTGATCCCGGGCATCGGCAAGGCCGTGAAGGTCGACGGCGGCTACAAGCTGTCGGGCCGCTGGCCTTTCGTGAGCGGCTCCGAGATCGCCGACTGGATCATCTTCACGGGCGACTGCCTGGTCGAAGGCTCGGACAAGCCCACCGAGTTCCACTTCGTGCTGCCCCGCGAGCAGGTGAACATCCTCGACACCTGGTACACGATCGGCTTGCGCGGCTCGTCGAGCCAGGACTGCCAGCTCACCGACGTGTTCGTGCCCGAGCATCGCGCCGTGACCATGCACGACCTCAAGGGCCACGGCGACAGCCCGGGTGCGCAGGTCAACACGGGCTGGCAGTTCAGGGTTCCCCTCTACGCACTGTTCGGCTGCTTCATCGGCTGCGCAGCGCTCGGCATCGCGGAGGCGGCCGTGGAGCATTACGTGGCCGGCGCACGCAAGCGCGCATCGACCATGTCGGGCAGCAACGTGTCGGCCTTCACCACGCAGCAGGTGAAGGTCGCCGAAGCCAAGACGGCGGTCATGACGGCTCGGCAGCTCATCTACTCGACGCTGCAGGAGGCCGAAGACCTGTTCAAGAGCGGTGCCGCCTCGACGGTCGAAGACCGCACGCGTTGGCGTGCCATGGCGACCTATGCCGGCCGGCTCGCGACCTCGGCGGTGAACCTGGTGCTCGAAGCCGGCGGCGGCGGCGTGATCTACGAGCGCAACCCGCTGTCGCGCTGCGTTTCCGACATCACCGTGGCCAACCGCCACATCACGCAGAACTGGGACGTCAACGCATCCACCTACGGCCGCGTGCTGCTGGGCCTGCCGTGCGGCGTCGAAGCGCTCGACGACTGAGCCCGGCCCGCTTCCATTCATTCGCAAAGGACAGAAAGATGCTTCACACCACTTCTTCTTCCGCCATCCGCGAGGTGCCCCGCATGCGCGAATCCGAACCCGATCACGACCACGAACGCGATCCCGAGCCGATCTCCCGCGATGCCTTTTTGTCGGCCATGCGGCAGTCCGCCTCGCCGGTCTGCGTGGTGACCACGCAGGTCGACGGCCAGCGCATGGCGCTCACGGTCAGTTCCTTCCTGTCGGTGTCGGCCGATCCGCCGATGGTGTCGGTCTGCATCAACCGCAACAGCCGCATGTGCAAGGCCATGACCGAGAGCGGCGTCTTCGCGGTTCACATGCTGGCCGAAGACCAGGACCACGTCGCGGACAACTTCGCCGGCCGGCCCCGCTGCGGCGAGGCCTACGACTTCTCCTGCGTCGAATGGGTCGAGCAGGGCGATGGCCGCGAGCCGCTGATGTCCGGCGTCACCGTCGCGGCCGAGTGCGCGGTGGTGTCCTCCACCGACGCGGGCACGCACCGGCTCTTCATCGGCGCGGTGAAAAGCCTGCTGACCAACGAGCGCCGCCCGCTCCTGTTCTGGAACCGGCTCTACGGTTTCCCGTCGCACCCGAGCGACGAACGATCCTGAAGCGCTGACCCGCCGGCGGGTTCGCCGCCGGCCCCTCCGAAAACCGACACGCCATCGCGGCCCGAGTGCCGCGACAGGCCGCGCTTTGCCCGACGCAGTCCACGCAAGCGCTCCATTGCCTCCCGCCCTAACCCACTGCCCACCCCACCCGTCCACCGAGGTCGATATGAAAAACAGATGGTCCGCCCTGGCAATCATCTTCATTGCCTTTCTGCAGTTTCCGCTGAACTGGTTCAGCGTCGTGCCCGCCTTCGGCGGCATCGTCGCGGACATGAAGCTGTCGTTCACGCACGTCGGCGTGATCGCCGGCATGTTCATTGCCGGTTACGGCATCGCGCACATCCCGGCGGGCTGGTTCGCCGAACGCTACGGCATGCGTGCCGGCATGATCTTCGGCGTGGTGGTCGAGACCATCGGCGCCGCGATCACCGGCTGGGCCCCGTCCTTCGAACTGCTGCTGGTCGGACGCCTGCTGTGCGGCATCGGCGGCGCGGTCACCATGGGCAGCGCCGTCGGCCTGACGGCCGCGTGGTTCCGCGGTAAAGAGCTGGCGACGGCCAACGGCATCATCCAGGGCGTGGGCTTCACCATCGCCGCGGCCATCGGGCTCTACGGCTGGGGCATCGTCGTCGAAGCGCTGGGCTGGCGGCAGGCGATGTTCGCCGCGGCCGGTGTCGGCGCGGCGACGCTGGTCTTCCTGCTGGCCTTCTTCCCCACGCCGCCGGTCGGCGGCGACGACGTGCTGGAAGGCCACCATCTCGACAAGAACTCGCTGCGTCGCATCTTCGGCAACAAGACGCTGTGGATCATGGGCATCGCGCTCCTGGGCGCCTACGGCAGCTACTTCAGCGCGGCCAACCTGCTCGGTTCCTATGCGCAGGAGCGCCTGAAGGTCGCACCGTCGGCCGGCGAGGCCATCGGCGCCATCCTGTTCTTCGGCGGCATCTTCGGTGGCGTCATCGGCGGCTGGCTCACCGACCGCGTGTTCGGCCGCCTGCCGACCTTCCTGATCGCCTGCTTCGCGGAAGGCGCCATGTTCTTCCTGATCCCGCACCTGAACCTGATGGGCCTGCAGATCGCGGCCGCGGTGGTGGGCGTCGGGCTGATCGTGGCCTTCGTGCCCTGGGTGTCGATTCCGGGCGAAGCCGACAGCGGGCTACGCCTGTCCGATGTGCCCACGGCCATCGGCCTGATGCTGAGCATCGTCGCGATCGGCGGCGCGCTGATCCCACCGCTTTTCACCAAGATCGCCACCGTCTGGGGCTTCGATGCGGCCTGGCAGTTCCAGGGCGTGCTGACGCTCGGATGCGCCCTGCTCGCGCTGTTGGCCAGGCCCCGGACCGTGCCGAAGGCGCGGATCGCGGGCGACGTCGAGCTCGGCTGAGCCGACCGTGACCGATCGCTCCCGCCGCAACGAAGACAACGAGAGACACCCGTGCCAGCGCTTTCGAAGATGACCTGCATCGAGGACCTGCGTGCCGTCGCCAAGCGGCGCGTGCCACGGATGTTCTACGACTACGCCGATTCGGGCGCCTGGACCGAGGGCACCTACCGCGACAACGAGAACGCGTTCGGCCGCATCAAGCTGCGCCAGCGCGTCGCGGTGAACCTGGAAGGCCGGTCGACGCGCACGACGATGGTCGGGCAGCCGGTGGCCATGCCCGTGGCCATCGCGCCCACCGGCCTCACGGGCATGCAGCATGCCGATGGCGAGATCCTCGGAGCGCGCGCCGCCAAGGCCTTCGGCGTTCCCTTCACGCTGTCGACCATGAGCATCTGCTCGCTCGAGGACATCGCAGAGCACACGGGCCGCCACCCCTTCTGGTTCCAGCTCTACGTGATGCGCGACCGCGAGTTCATGAAGCGGCTCATCGAACGTGCGAAGGCAGCGAACGTCTCGGCGCTGCAGGTCACGCTCGACCTGCAGGTGCTGGGCCAGCGTCACAAGGACATCAAGAACGGCCTGACCGCGCCGCCGCGGCCGACCATCGCCAACCTGATCGACCTGGCGACCAAGCCGCGCTGGTGCGCGGGCATGCTGGGCACCCGGCGACGCAGCTTCGGCAACATCGTCGGGCATGCGAACAACGTGAGCGACGTGTCCTCGCTCGCCGCATGGACGGCCGAGCAGTTCGACCCCACGCTCGACTGGTCGGACATCGAATGGATCCAGCGTGAATGGGGCGGCAAGCTGGTCCTCAAGGGCATCATGGACGTGGAGGACGCACGCCTGGCCGCGGCGAGCGGCGCCGATGCGATCGTGGTGTCCAACCATGGCGGCCGCCAGCTCGACGGCGCGCCGGCATCCATCGACGTGCTCGGCGCCATCGCGGATGCGGTTGGCCGGCAGGTCGAAGTGTGGATCGACGGCGGCATCCGCAGCGGGCAGGACGTGTTGAAGGCACGTGCCCTCGGCGCGCGCGGCGCGCTGATCGGCCGCAGCTTTCTCTACGCGCTGGGCGCCTTCGGCGAAGCCGGCGTGCGCCGCGCGCTCGAGATCATCCACAAGGAACTCGACATCACCATGGCCTTCTGCGGCCGCACCGACATCGACCGCGTGGACCGATCGATCCTGCAGCCGGGCAGTTTTCGCCTTCACGGGCCGGCAGCATCGTGAAGGTGCAGCGATGGTGACATCCACCAGTGCCATCGACTGGCTCGAACCGCAGACGCACGACCTCGCGCTGCGCGACTTCCGCTTCCACACGGGCGAAGTGATGCCGCGGCTGCGCATGCGCGTGACCGCGCTCGGCAATCCCGAGGGTGCACCGGTACTCGTGCTGCACGGCACCGGCAGCGAAGGGCGCACCCTGCTGAACGACGACTTCGCCGGCGCGCTCTTCGGACCCGGGCAAGCCCTCGATGCCGCGCGCCACCGTATCGTGCTGCCGGATGCGATCGGCCACGGCGGCAGCGCCAAGCCATCGGACGGGCTGCGCGCGGCCTTCCCCGCGTACGACTACGACGACATCGTCGACGCCCACCACCGCCTACTGATCGAAGTGCTGGGCATCGAACGGCTGCGCCTGGTGCTCGGCGTGTCGATGGGCGGCATGCTCACGTGGACCTGGGGCGTTCGATATCCCTCGTTCATGGATGCCCTGGTGCCCTTGGCGTCCTTGCCAGCGCCCATGTCGGGGCGCAACTGGCTGCTGCGGCGGCTGGTGATCGATGCGATCCGCAACGACCCCGACTGGAGGGACGGCCACTACGACATGCAGCCTCGAAGCGCCCGTGCCGCACGGGAGTTTTTCGACCTCGCGACCAACGGCGGCACCCTCGCCCTGCAGAAGGCGGCGCCCACGCGCGGGGAGGCCGATCGATGGCTGGCGGCGCGCCGCGAGGCGACCGTGCCCTTCGATGCGAACGACCTGCTCTACCAGTTCCAGGCCGCGCGCAGCTACGACCCGTCGGCACAGCTCCATCGCATCCGCGCACCGGTGCTGGCCATCAACTCCGACGACGACGAGAGGAATCCACCGGAAACGATGATCGCGGCGAACGCGATGGCGCGCCTGCCGAATGCGCGCCTGCACGTCGTTCGGGGCAGCGACGGCACGCGCGGCCATGGCACGGTCGGCCTGGCGGGCTTGTGGGCGGCGGAGCTGGACAGCTTTCTGGCGAGCGCCCTGCCCATCCGCGCCTGACTCAACGGGGCAACGAAGATCCGCCGCAGATGGCGATGTCCTGCCCCGTGATGGCCGCCGCCTGCGTCGACAGCAGATAGCCCACCAGCGCCGCGATCTCCTCGGGCTGGATCAGCCGGCCTATTGGCGGCAGGCGCGGCGCGCTGCCTGCGCGGGCCGGGTCTTGCAGCATGGCGGTCTGCGTGGCGGCGGGCGACACCACGTTGATGGTGACGCCCTGCGACGCGACCTCCGCGGCCCAGCTTCGCGACAAGGCCTGCAGCGCCGCCTTCGTGGCCGCGTACTGGCCGCGCCCCGGCATGCCCTGCGCGACGCGGCTGCCGATGAACACCACGCGGCCCTGGCCGCGCGATGCCATCGCAGGCACCATCGCATCGGCCAGCCGCGTGGCGGCATCGACGTGCAGCCGCCACATCAGCTCGCCGCCAGCCGCATCGAGCGCGCCCAGCGCGCCCACACGCAGCACGCCGGCGGCATGCACGAGCGCCTGGGCATCGAGCAGTCGCGGCAGCACCCGGCCGATGTCGGCGCCGTCGGTCAGGTCGACACGCAGGTGCTCGAAGGCCGGATGGTCGATCGACGGCGCGGACACATCCAGCCCGGTCACGCGCCAGCCCGCGTCCAGCAGCGACGCGGCGATGGCGCGGCCGATGCCCGCGCTGCTGCCGGTCACGACCACACGTTGCGAAACGGGATCGCTCATGCCTCGTCACTCCACACGGATGTTGCCTTCGGTGATGATCTTTTGCGAGCGCGCCATGTCCTCCTGCTGGAACTTCGCGAAGTCGGCCGAGCTGCCGGGCGTCAGCAGAAGGCCCTGTTCCACGAGCTTCGCCTTCATGTCGGTCGCCAGCGCCTTGTTGACCTCGGCATTGAGCTTGCTCGTCACATCCGCGGGCAGCTTGGCCGGGCCCCACAAACCGTACCAGCTGTAGAACTCGAAGCCGGGCACCGTCTCGGCGACGGTCGGCACGTCGGGCAGGTTGGGCGCCCGGTTGGCCGAGGTGACGGCCACCACCCGCAGCATGCCGCTCTTGTGGTACTGCAGCGAGCCCAGGATCGGGTCGATGAAGCCGTCGATCGACCCGCCGATCAAGTCCTGGAACGCTGGCGCGGTGCCCTTGTACGGCACGATCAGGTAGTCGAGCTGGCCCTCGCGCTTGAGCAGTTCCGTCGACAGATGCCCGGCCGATCCGACCGAGCCGACCGCGAAGGTCATCTTGCCGGGGTTGGCCTTGGCATAGGCCATCAGCGACTTCACGTCGGTGACCGGCAGCTTCTTGTTGATGGCCACCGACAAGGGCGCCTTGGCGACCAGTGCGACCGGCGTGAAGTCCTTGACCACGCTGTAGGGCACGGACTTCATCGTCATCGGGGCGGTGACGAAGGTCGATGCGTTGAACAGCAGCGTGTAGCCGTCGGCCGGCGCACGCGCGACCACGTCGCCGCCGATCACGCCGTTGCCGCCGGCCCGGTTCTCGACGATGAACTGTTGCCCCGTCTGGTCGCTGAGCTTCTGTGCCAGCAAACGGCCCACCGTGTCGAGCGTGCCCCCCGGCGGGAATGGGATGACGATCTTCACCGGCTTGGACGGATAGGCCTGGGCCCAGGCCGAGGTCGCAGGCGCCAGCAGCATGCCGGCCGATGCGATCAGCGCGAGGCCGAGCCGGATCGATTGGCGGCGCGCGGCCCTGGTCTCTGGTTTGGCTTTGGTGTTGTTCTGCATGCTTGTCTCCGGATGCGGTCGCTCAGCGAACCAGGCCAGCCGCATCGACCGCGCGCTGGATCTCCGCCTCTTCCTGCGCCGACGGCCGATGCGTGGGTGCACGCACGAAGTCGTTGGCGATCACGCCCGCGCACTTCATGGCCGTCTTCATGCGGGCGTGCGCTTCGCCGGTGGGCTCGCCGGCGCCGTACACGGCTTCCTTCAGCGGCGTGATGATGCCCTGGATGCGCATGGCTTCGTTCAGGTCGCCCTTCTTCACCGCCGCATACAGGTCGATGATGAGTTGGGGAATGAAGCTCGCGAAGCCGACCAGGGCACCGTCCACGCCCTGCACCATCGAGGCGAGCAGGTATTCGTCGTGGCAGGTCAGGATGGCCTTGCTGGCGTCCGCATCGCGAATCGCCTTGAGGTCCCGGGCGTACTTGCTCATCTCGCGTTGGCCCACCTTGAAGGCCTGCACGTAGGGCAGCCGGGCCAGGTCGGCGAGCAAGGCCGAGGAATACGACGCCTTGCTGTACGCGGGGTACACGTGGCAGACCAGGTCGAGCTGCGAAGCCTTCCAGATGTTCTCGAAATAGGCGAGCGCATGGTCGGCATGGAAGCCGAAGCGCAGCCAGTGGTGCGGCGGCATCACGTCGAGCGCCGCTGCGCCGGCTTCCTTGGCCAGGCGGGCGTGGTCGGCGGCCTCGGCCAGCCCTTCGCAGACGATCGACGAGATGACCGGCAGCTTGCCCTTGAGTTCGTCCGCGACGATGCGCGTGACCTCCGCCCGCTCCAGCGGCGTGAGCGAGAACACCTCGCCCGTATGGCCGTTGGTCATGATGGCGACCACGCCCTTGTGGCTGCCGAGCCACGAGGCCAGGTGGCGCAGCGAGGGCTCGTCGATCGCGCCTTCGGCGGTGAAGGGGCAGGCGATGGCGGGAATAATCCCACGATAATTTGCGATGGTCGGCATGGTCTTGGCTCCTGGGTAAGTTGGGTTGGTGCTTGGGATCCGCTTGGGATGGCCCGATCATCCGGAGCGGGCCCGAACGGGTCCAATACCCGAATCGCATGGAACTATTCGATCCGTCGAAGCCATGCCGGGCCGACACGAAAGCAGCTGAACACCATGGGCCCCGTCAACCGACCGCTCGACCTCGAATGGCTCGAGGACTTCCTGGCCCTCTCGGAGAGCGGCAACTTCTCGCGTGCGGCGCAGGCGCGCAACATCGCCCAGCCCGCGTTCAGCCGCCACATCCGCTCGCTCGAGGAATGGGCCGGCGTCGAGCTGATCGACCGCTCGCAACACCCGGCCTCGGTCACGCCGGCCGGCGAGGTCATGCTGGCGTCCGCACGCGACGTCGTGCTGCGCCTTTCGCAGGCACGCACCCGCGCCAGCGAGGTGCACGAGCAGGCGGCGCGGAGCCTGCGTTTCGCCGCCACGCACGTGCTGTCGCTGGCTTTCTTTCCGGGCTGGCTGCAGCGCATGGAGCAGCAGACCTCGTCGCAGCTCGGGCCCATCCACATGGTGTCCGACAGCTTCCGGGCATGCGAAGAACTGATGCTGCACCGCCGCGTGCAGTTCCTGTTGTGCTACGGGCACCCCGCCGTACCGACGCGTCTGGCGGCACCCGACTTCGAGTTCGCCAGCGTGGGCTCGGACCGCCTCCTGCCGGTGTCCGCGCCCGACCCATCGGGCGCGGCCCTGCACCCCATCCGCGACGTCGATGGCCCACCGACAGCCATGCTGGCCTACAGCGAAGAATCGTGGCTCGGCCAGATGATGCAGGTGCGCATGCGCCATGTCGCCGACCCGATGCGCTTCAAGCCGGTGGTCACCTCGCATCACACCGGCCTGCTCAAGAACCTCGCGTTGTCTGGACGCGGCCTGGCCTGGCTGCCGGAGATTCTGGTCAGCGCCGAGTTGGCCGACGGGCGGCTGGTCGCAGCGGACCCGATCGAAGAAGCGGCAGGCGACCGCGACGGGAACGCCGCGTGGCGAATGCCGTTGGAGATCTACGTGTTCCGCGCCACGTCAGGCCAGACGCCGATGGCCGAGGCGCTGTGGGCGCAGATCCAGGCGCGGTGACCCCGCTCGGATCGCCTCACCCGTCGGCCAGCTCGATCCCCGAGAACCGGGCCACCACCGCAGCCCGCCGCACGACGGCATCGAGCACCAGCGCGGCCGCGATGGACAGCGAGCGCCGTGAACTCTGAAAAATGCAGATGCGCCGGGCGATTCTCGGCGTGGTGAAGACCCGGAAGCCGAGCTTCGCGTACTCGGGATGATGGGCGATGAGGGCGGGCACCACCGCCACGCCCAGCCCCAGGCGGATCGCTTGCTGCATCAGCGCCGGGTTCGATACCCGCAATGCGGGTGCGAGCACGTTGGGCGGCACGTCCTCGCTGCGCAGAATCAGTTGGGCGATCGCGGTGTCCGACGTCAGCCCGACGATCTTGGCCGACGACAGGTCGGCGATGGCGAGCTTCTTCTTGCGCAGCAGTGGCTCGTCAGGCAGGGCGACCAGGCCCATCGAGTCGTCGAGCAGCGGCTGGGTCGACACGTTCGCCGCGTCGGGATGCCAGCCGCCCACACCGATGTCGGCTTCGCCTTCGCGCACGCAGCGCACGACCTGCGCCCCGCCCTCTTCGCGCAGCGTCACGCGCAGCGCGGGGAATTTGCCGGCGAGCGCCGGCAGGCAGGGCATCACGATGTTGGCGAGGACCGAGGGTGCCGCGGCGATGCAGACCTCGCCGGCGTTCAGCGACTGGAGGTCGGCCATGCGCCGTCGCCCCTGTTCCAGCGAGCCCAGGGCCAGCTTCACGTCCTCGAGAAAGATCTGGCCGGCCTGCGTCAAGCCGACGGTGCGCGTCGTGCGGTCGAGCAGGCGGACGCCGAGCGCGCCTTCGAGCTGCTTGATGGATTCGGACAAGGCGGACTGCGTGATGAACAGCTTGCGAGCCGCGGCCGCGAAAGAGCCCGCGGCTGCGACCTCGCTGAACGCCCGCAGCTGGCGCAG
The DNA here is from genome assembly GCF_001984055.1 of Variovorax sp. KK3. Classification (GTDB taxonomy): domain Bacteria; phylum Pseudomonadota; class Gammaproteobacteria; order Burkholderiales; family Burkholderiaceae_C; genus Variovorax. The sequence goes on along the minus strand of NZ_LYVO01000007.1, from coordinate 120,157 downwards.
GCTGACGTTGTTCGGAAAAACCGGCATAAGCGATCGAATTATCCAGATTGTTCTTTGGAGGCGCTGCGCATACGCTCGCGTTCTTCCATCTCCACTGTGTGGACCCGCTGCAAATGAACGATGACGAGACGCCTGGACTCCTCGATGCGCTGCGCCGCATCGTCGGCGCCAACCATGTGTTGACCGAGGGCGACCTGAGTGCCTGGGAGCAGGACTGGCGCCGGCGCGTGCGCGGCAAGGCGCTCGCCGTGGTGCGCCCGGCCAGCACCGCCGAAGTCGCGGCCGTGGTCAAGGCCTGCGCCGCGGCCGGCACGCCGATCGTGCCGCAGGGCGGCAACACCAGCATGGCGGTCGGCGGCGTGCCCGACGACAGTGGCCGCGAGATCGTGCTGAGCCTGCAGCGCATGAACGCCGTGCGCGGCATCGACCAGGCCAACCTCACCGTCACGGTCGAAGCCGGCTGCGTGCTGCAGGTGCTGCAGCAGACCGCCGAACAGGCCGGCTTCCTGTTTCCGCTGAGCCTGGCCGCCGAAGGCAGCTGCACGATCGGCGGCAACCTGGCCACCAACGCGGGCGGCACGCAGGTGGTTCGCTACGGCAACGCCCGCGACCTCTGCCTGGGGCTCGAAGTGGTCACGCCGCACGGCGAAATCTGGGAAGGCACCACCGGCCTGCGCAAGGACAACACCGGCTACGACCTGCGCGACCTGATGATCGGCAGCGAAGGCACGCTGGGCATCATCACGGCAGCCACCATGAAGCTCTATCCCCTGCCCGCCGCCACGCTCACGGCCTGGGCCGCCGTGCCGTCGCTGCAGCATGCCGTCACCTTGCTCGGCATGGCGCACCAGCGCTTGGGCGCCGCGCTCACCGGCTTCGAAGTGATGGGCCGGTTCGCGTTGTCGCTGGTCGGCAGGCACATGCCTCAGCTTCGCGTGCCATTCGTCGAGAACGAGGATGTGCCCTACTGCGTACTGCTGGAGAACTCCGACAGCGAGTCCGAGGACCACGCCCGCAGCCGCTTCGAAGCGCTCCTGGAGGCGGCCTTCGACGATGGCTGTGTCAGCGACGCCGTCGTGGCCGAGAACCTGTCGCAGTCGCACCAGCTTTGGCACGCGCGCGAGAGCATTCCGCTCGCGCAGGCCGAAGAGGGCCTCAACATCAAGCACGACATCTCGATCGCCGTCTCGCGCATACCCGCCTTCGTGGCCGAGACCGATGCGCTGCTGCAGCGCGAAGTGCCCGGCGTGCGCCTCGTCAACTTCGGCCACCTGGGCGACGGCAACCTGCACTACAACGTGCAGGCGCCCGAGGGCGGAGACGACAGGTCCTTCCTCGCCGACCACGAACAGCGCATCAACACGCTGGTGTACGACGCCGTCGAGAAGTTCGGCGGCTCCTTTTCGGCCGAGCACGGGATCGGTGCGCTCAAGGTCGACGAACTCGAAAAGCACAAGCCCGCCGCGGCGCTGGAGATGATGCGTGCCATCAAGCGCGCGATCGATCCGAAGAACATCTTGAATCCGGGGCGCGTCCTCCGGCTTTGAAGGCTGGCGCCAGGCGCGCTCACCCGCCCGAACACCAGATCGCCAGCGCCGAATAGTTGTCCTGATCCCCGCGGTCGACCTTGCGCACGCCCGCCTCGAGCCGGTCGAGCCAGGGCCTGGCACCGCTGCAGGCGGCCACGCTGCGCGTCATCGCGCCGTCGTCGAAAGCCGACCACAAGCCGTCGCTGCACAGCAGCAGCGCATCGCCCGACGCGAGCAGTTGCGGCTCGTCGAGCACCTCGACGTCGAAGCCCTCGGGCGAGCCCAGCGCCGAGGTCAGCTGCCCCGCGCGGGCCGCGGTGGTGTCGAGGCCGGCGTCGCGCAGGCGCTGTTCCAGGCTCTGGTCGCGCGTGCGTGCGAGCAGCTTCGAACCGCGCCAGCAGTAGAGGCGCGAGTCGCCGACGTGCGCCCAGAGCGCCGCGCCGCTGTAGAGGTCGAGCACCACCACCACGATGGTGGTGCGCATGTCGGCCGTGAAGGTGCCGGCCACCTGCTGCGCCACCACCGCACCGTTGGCGCCCTGCACCAGCCAGCGCAGCGCGCCCATGCTGACTTCCGGATGCAGCGCGAAGGCTTCGAGCACGTGCGTCACCGCGGCACGCGACGCCGTCTGGCCGCCGCCGTGGCCGCCGGCGCCGTCGCACAGCACGGCCACCAGCGAGCCTGCGCCTTCCCAGTAGCCGAAGGCATCTTCGTTGCAGTCGCGGCGCCCGGTCTGCGACAGCGAGGCGAGCGTGACGCTCAGTGCGCGTTCGGCCATGGCGGCTCCTTCGGCGCGGATTCGGCGCGGGGTTCGGCACGAGATTCGGACGGGGTGTCGGCGCGCGACTGGGCCTCGTAGGCACGCAGGAACTCACGGCCGAAGATGGTCTGGAAGTCGTCGTCCAGATGTTCGAGCAGCTTGGCATGCTGCATGCGGTGGCGCTGCCACAGGGCCGCGGCGCGCAGCACGGGCACGCGCGACAGGCCCTGCGCCGGCCCCTCGCCGGTTTCGGCGGCTTCGGGTCCGAGGCGCGAGAACAGCTCGAACACGGCGGCGCGCATGCCGGCCACCATCGCCACCTGGTGCACCAGCAGGTCATGGTGCGCATCGTGCAATGCCGCGATGGGGTCGAGAAAACCGGGGCTGCCGCCGCGCTGCAGCATGCGCGTGAGCGCCTCGGTCGCGTCGGGCGAAAACTTGAGAGGGTTGTTCTGCCGCGGCGTGATGTGCGTGCCCTCGGCGCGCATCTGGCGCTTGGCGATGGCGCGGCTCTGCAGCAGCGCCAGCGTGCCTTCGGCACTGGCCCGCAGCAGCGCGCCGATGTGTTCCATCCAGGCCGGCGTGAGGGTCGCGGCTTCGGGATTCAGCCCGGCTCCGCGTGCGAAGGCGGCGGCGAGTTCGCGGAGTTCGGATGCGGCTTCTGCAGTGCGTAGCGTTGGGGCTGGCGTTGGCGTTGGCGTTGGCGTGAGCGCGGGCGCAGGTACAGGCGCAGGAGCAGGCGCGTGCAGCGGTGCCAGTGCCGCCGCAGGCGTAGGCGCCGGCGAAAAATCGTCGGCGGCCAACGGCCGATGCGCGGACGCCGGCATCGCGGGCTGCAAAGGCGGCGCAGGCGATGCAGCCGGCGGCATCAGCGCCTGGGGCTCCAGCGGCGTGGGCTCCGTGGGCAACGAATCGACGTGCGCGCCACTGCGCAGCGCTTGGTCTTGAGGTCGAGGCTTCGCAGCCCCACGCGGCGCCACCGGCGGCGCACCGGTGCGCACCAGGTGCGGACTCTGCTGCCACGACACGATCGCCCCGCCGGTCTCCGCCTCGCGCGTCAGGGCCAACGCGGGCAGCGCCGAGCCATCGGCGAGCACGTCGGGCGCATCGTCCAGGTCGAACCAGCGGTCCAGCCGCGAGCGCTGGGCAGACGTGGTCGTGACCAGCGGTTCGACGGCCAGCTCGAAGCCGCCGATGCGCAGGCGGTCGCCCAGCTGCAACGCGCGCTCGCCGCCCGGGTCGAGCTGCTGGCCGTTCACCCACAGCGGCGACGTGCTGCTGATGCAGCGAAGCTGCGCGCCCTCGCCCGCCATCACGACCTGCGCATGCTGGCGCGACACCAGGCGCAGCGGGTCGGCCAGTACCAGCCCGCAGTCGTCGGAGCGGCCGATGGTCAGCCCCTCGGGCGGCATCGGCAGTGCCTCGTCGTCGGGTTCGGTGCCGCCGGGACGGCGCGTGACACGCAGCGCGATCACGATCGGTCCGGGTTCAGCCGAGCGCGCGCCACAGGTCGGCCTGCACGCGGCGGGCGTCGACAGTGGGCGTGAGCTGCTCCAGCACATAGGCGACGAACTGCTCGCGGGTCTGCGACTTGGCGGCGCAGCGCTTGGCGACGATGCGCCCGATCGGGCCCAGCGACGACAGCAGCGCGGCGGCGGCCTTGTCGACGTCGCCGTCGCGCATCGGTGCGCCGCGGGGCGTGGCGTTCGCCGTCGTCTCCGCGGTCGCGCCCGCGCCGGGCTGTAGTGGCGTGGCCGAGGTGACCGAGGTGCCGCCCCCGTTGCCGGTGCCGCCGCGGGTCGGCGAGGCTGCCCCCTTGGCGATGAAGCGCTCGCGCGCCTCGAAGTTGACGATCGCGAAGGCGACCGCCTGGCGCACGGCCGCCAGCGTCGTCAGGCCGCGTGCGGCGCGGCGCACCAGGACCCGCGCCACCGGGCCGATGTGCTCGGCCAGCTCGCGCTCGACGCCGGCCAGTGCGACGGTGTCCCACCCCGTCGGCACCGGCACCGAGGGCGGGCCGGTCACGGGCTGCGGCCTCGAAGGCGACAACGGCGTGGTCGCCGGATCGGGCACCGTGGGCACGGCGGACGCGCCGGGCCGCGAGCCATCGGACGCATCGCGGTCCTTCGCGGGCACCGTCTTCGTGCCTGCTGCACCCGTGCCGCGGAGCCGCGGCCCCAGCACGATCTCGGCCGGCAGCGCATCGGGCAGCGTGCCGGTGGCCAGCGCGAGCAGCGCCGTGCGCATGGCCGCCGCGTTGGGGTAGCGCTGTGCCGGGTCTTTGGCGAGGGCCTGGTCGAGCACCGCGTCGAAGGGCGCGAGCGTGGGGTCGTCCATCAGCTCGACCAGCGGCTTGTGCGGCTCGTAGACGATCTTGTACATGATCGCCTCGTCGGTGCCGACGAAGGGCGTGGTGCCGCTGAGCATCTGGTACAGCAGCACGCCGGCCGAGAACACGTCGACGCGGCGGTCGACCTCGCGGTCGGTGTACTGCTCGGGCGCGATGTAGCCCGGCGAGCCGATGACCGAGCTGCCGCGCGTGAGGTTGGACGACTCGGTGCGCGCGATGCCGAAGTCGGTGATCTTCAGCCGCCCGTCGTCGGCGATGAGCAGGTTGGCGGGCTTGACGTCGCGGTGCACGATGCCGCGCTCGTGCGCGTAGTGCAGCCCGTCGAGCAGTTGCGACATGAGGCACAGCACCTGCGGCAGGTCGAGCTTGCGCGGCGCATGGATGTAGTCGCGCAGGTTCCGCCCGGCGACGTATTCCATGACGATGTAGGCGCAGTCGTTGTCTTCGCCGAACTGGTACACCGGCACGATGTTGCGGTGCGTGAGCCGCCCGGCCGCCTTGGCCTCGACCCGAAAGCGCGCCGCCACGCTGGGGTCGTCGTCGCCCGTCTCGAGCAGGCGGCGGTGAATCGTCTTGATCGCCACCGGCCGGTCGATGGCCTGGTCGTGGGCCAGGTACACCATGCCCATCGCGCCCGAACCGATCACGCCTTGGATGGGGTACGGTCCGACGTGGGCTGGGTAGGGTGTGGCCATGGGTGGGGGGAACCTCGCGCGTCAGCAGCTCAAGCGTCGAGCATTTTGATCGCGTGGTCGAGGCTGTGGCGCATGCGCGCGAAGGACTGCGACAGGGTGCCGATCTCGTCGCGGCCGCGCGACGGGAATTCCGGCGCATCCATTTCGCCCAGGCTCACGCGGTTGGCGAGCTTCGACAATGCGGTCACCGGCCGGATCACCAGCAGGTAGAGCATCACGTTCAGCACGATGCCGATGGCCACGAAGATGCCGACCAGGGACGCCATGAACACCTTGAAGACCTGCTCGGCGCGCGCCAGCGGCACGGCCATGGGCACCGACACCACCTGGGCGCCGATCACCTCGTTGAGCTGCCAGCCGAAGCCGTTGGCCGGGCCGTACTTGTCGATCAGCGTGCGCGGCGCCGCCTCCACGGTGCTGTGGCAGGCCAGGCAGGCGGCGTTGGTGATGCGCAGCGGCCGCGCGACGTAGAGCGAGCGGCCGGTGCCCGACTCGCGCTCGCCGACGAATTCCTTCGACTCGGCCTGGGTGCGGAAGCGGTTGACGATGTCGGCCTCCCAGTCGACCGCGCGGTCGCGCGGGTTGGTGGGGTTGAGCGTGGCTTCCTTGTAGCTGTAGTCGGGGAAGCTCTTCGACAGCGTGGCCAGCACCTCGGTGGCCGAATAGGCCGGCACGGTCTGCGGCAGGAAGGTGTACTTCATCTGCGTTTCGAGCAGCGGGCGGATCTGGTCGTTGGTGTAGCTGCGCACCGCCACGGCTTTTTCCATGGTCAGGCGGGCATGGTTGAGCACTTCCTCCTTGGCGTTCTTCTGCAGCAGGTCGTGCGACACCTTGCCGGCGCCGAGCACCCCCAGGACGAAGACGACCAGGAAGATCAGGTTGAACTTGAACAACAGGCGCATGTGCTTCTCCAGTCCAAGGGTGGCTTCACGTCGCTGGGTTGCGGAAGGCAGCGCGACGGTTCACTATGGTTTTCCCGATGCGGTGCTGCTGCCGCTGGCCTCGGCCGCGGCCCGGGCCGCCTGGCGGGCGGCCTGGCGCGCAGCCTCTCGTGCGCGGCGGCGCTCGGCTTCTTCGGCCATGCGGCGCGCATAGCCCTCGGGGTCGGCGAACTGCTCCCATTCGGGATGGCGCGGCAGTTCGGCCTTGGCCGCGGCGCGGAAGGCCGGGTCGGCGGCGGCGCGCGACTTCCACAGCGGCAGCAGCGACAGGCGCAGCCCCGGCTCGGTGCGCAGCCAGGCCGACACGTCGGCGTAGGAGATCTCTCCCAACGGCTTGGGCGCCACGGGGCGCTTGGCGAACTGTTCGCCGCGCGCGGGCAGCCGGTCGCGGAACTGGCGCGGCACCTTGGCCAGGAACTCGGGTGGCGCGCGCCGGGCGACGGTGGGCGATGCACCTTCGCGCCGCTGGGCGAAGTCGCCCGCCGCCAGTTGCGACACGGTCTGGCCGCCGTCGCGCAGCGCGAGCCGCGCGGTGCCGCTCTCGACGAACACCTCGTACTGCGAACCTGCGGTGTAGGCCACCGTGCTGGCGGCCTGTGCCGCCAGTTCGTAGGCCGGGCTGGAATACGAGAAGGACGCGCCGCTGCCGGTCTTGAGCCAGCCTTGCAGCAGGTAGATGGGCGTGGGCGCCAACCCCTTGCCGACGCGCGGCCGCAGCATCAGCCGCGTCGATTCGCCGACGCCGACCAGCGTGCCGCCGGGCAGCTCGATCTGCACGAACGCGCCCGGTGCGGTTTCGATGATGTCCTGCTCGTTCAGGGCCACGCCCTCGGCCAGCGTGTGGCGCGTGGTCTGGCGGATGAGGGTGGCGCCACCCTCGACGATGCCGACGATGGTGGGGCTTTGGGCCCACGGAATCTGGGCCGCCACGTTGCCGCTGCCGCCGGATTGCGCCCAGGCGGCCGGTGCCGCGAGCATGCTCGCGGCGCACAGCAGAAGCACCCTGGCAGTAGTCCTTGTGAGCCGCAACACAGACACCTGACTCCCTCGCTGAGCAGACATCACAGGATCGGATGTCAGCCGAAAGTTGACATCAGGATGTTACCCAGGTCACTGCCTGTGCCAACGTGTCTTCCGGCCAGTTTCCCTCGGCAATTCGACCTAGTACCTCGGGGCGGCACGGGCTACTTCGCCGAGGGGATGCCCCCGGCGAAGCCCGCCTCAGAGCGCCAGGAAGTGGTGTGCCTCCGGCCTGTCCTCCCCCTGGTGGAAACGCAGCGCCTCGGCCTGCAGGTCGGCATCGGCATGCGACACCCGGTGGTGCTGGCGCAGGTGCTCGGCCCAGCTCTCGACCAGGAACCACTCCATCACCCGCTCCGCGTCGCCGGTGTGCTCCTGCAGACCCCAGGCATAGGCGCCATCGCGGCGGCGCTCGAGCGACAGGCGCTTCATCACTTCGAGGAAGGCCGCATGGTCCTCCTTCCGGACGCGGTATTCGACCTGCACCATCACCGGGCCACGGTCGTGCGCCACGGGCTCGGTGAGCAGCGGCTCGGGCCAGTGGTTGGAAGGCTGCAGGTCGGCCTCGCCCTTCGGCAGCTTGACGCGATGGAACAGCAGCCCCGTCAGCACCAGGCCGACCGCGCCCGCCACCAGCGTGCCCGGCACGCCGATGGCCTGCGCGACCAGGCCCCAGCCCAGGCTGCCCGCGGCCATGGCACCGTTGAACACCGTCAGGTACACGGCCAGCCCGCGGCCGCGCACCCAGTTCGGCAGGATAGCCTGCGCCACGCTGTTGAGCGTGGTCAGCGCCACGATCCAACCCAGGCCCAGCAACAGCAGCAGCGCCACGGCCAGCCACCGCGGCGGCGCGAAGACCAGGCTGCCCATCACGCCGGCGGCCAGCAACGCCGCCAGCAGCAGCATGCCGTCGGCATCGAGCCGGGCGCGCAGCCGCGGCATGACCAGCGCGCCGCCGATGGCGCCCGCCCCCACCGCGCCCAACAGCACGCCGTAGAAGCCGGCGCCGCCGCCGAGCATCTGCTTCGCCACCAGCGGCAGCAGCGCCCACACCGAGCTGGCGAACACGAAGAACACGGCGGCACGCAGCAGCACCCGGTGCAGCTCGCGGCTCGATCGGGTGTAGCGCAGGCCGGCGCGGAAGGCACCGAGGAAGTTCTCCGACAGCGCCGTGTCGGTGGCGGGCGGGCGCTTCCACCACAGCAGCGCGGCGATGACGAAGGCGTAACTCAGCACGTCCAGACCGTAGGTGGCCGCTGCGCCGAAGCTCGCGAGGATCAAGCCGCCGGCCGCCGGCCCGATGGAGCGCGCGATGTTGATGCCCAGCGAGTTGAGCGCCACCGCGCCCTTGAGGTCCGAGCGCGGCACCAGCTCGGGCACGATCGATTGCCAGGTCGGCCCCATCAGCGCCGCGCCGATGCCGCCGACGAAGGTCAGCGCGATCAGGTACTCGACCGTCAGCGCGCCGCTGTACGACAGCGCCAGCAGCGTGCCGCTCACCGCCGCCAGCACCAGCTGCACGAAGATCAGGAAGCGGCGCCGGTCGAGGATGTCCGACAGCACCCCGGCCGGAATCGCGAGCAGGAACACCGGCAAGGTGGCCGCCGTCTGGATCAGCGCCACGGCCGTGGGGCTGGCCGACAGGTCGGTCACCAGCCAGGCGCTCGCCACGTCGCGCATGAAGCTGCCGATGTTGCCGAGCACCGTGGCCGCCCAGAGCACGGCGAAGACCGGCTGGCGCAGCGGCGCGAAGGCGCCCGCCGCGGGAGCCGCTTTCGCGGCGGACTGGACATCAGACATGAGCGCGCTCCCGCAGGTCCTGCCAGGCGACGAGCATGAAGCCGCCGACCAGGCCGAGATGTTCGAAGAAGGCGTTCGCCGCCATGAAGCGCGCTTGCCCCGCAGGCATCTCCCAGAAGCGCAGCGCCACGAAAGTGGCCAGCAACGTGAAGAGCCCGAGCGCCGAGGCGCCGAGCCAGCGCAGGCGGCCGGCCAGGATGAGCGCCGCGGCGCCCAGCTCGAGCACGATCACCGCGATGGCCATCGGGGCCGCGGGCGAGAGTCCGAAATGGTTCATCTCGGCGATCGCCCCGGGGAAGTCGAACGCTTTCTGCAGCCCACCCTGCAGGTAGGCCGCGCACAGCAGCAGCAAGGCGATCCAGCGCAGCGCGGGAGAAGTGGTCCAGCGCATCGTCATACCGCCCAGCAGGCGCAGCCGAGCGCGCCCCAGAAGCTCTTGAGGTCCGACACCGGCAGCTTGCTGCCCCAGGCAGACGCATGCGCGTGCCCATGCACGCCGCAGCTGCTGGCGCAACTGCAGGACATGGCGGCCTGGCGCATCGCCTTCTGCAGCGGCGCGCCTTCACTGTTCGCACTGCGGCCCCAGGCGCCGTAGCCGCCGTAGCGGCGCACCGGCGACCAGTCCGGCATGGCGGGCGGCACCGAGCCCTCGTCGTGCGCCGCCAGGTCGCCGGCCGCCCAGACCACCTTGCCGCCGACCATGGTGAAGAGCGCGCTCGTGTCGGCTATTTCCGATTCAGGGCAGGCGAAGTAGTCGCGGTCGGGCACGACCAGGTCGGCCAGCTGGCCGGCCGCGATGCGGCCCTTCTTGCCTTCCTCGTTGGAGAACCAGGTCGCGTTCTCGGTCCAGAGCCGAAGCGCCGTCTCGCGGTCGAGGCAGTTGCGCTGCGGGGTCAGCTGGAGCCCGCCCACCGTGCGGCCCGTGACCAGCCACGACAGCGACACCCACGGGTTGTACGACGCGACGCGGGTCGCATCGGTGCCCGCAGCGACCTTCAGGCCCTTCTCCAGCATGCGCTTGACCGGCGGCGTGGCCTCGGCTGCGGCGGCGCCGTAGCGCTCGACGAAGTACTCGCCCTGATAGGCCATGCGGTGCTGCACGGCCACGCCGCCGCCCAGCGCGGCGATGCGGTCGATCGACTTGTCCGAAATGGTCTCGGCATGGTCGAAGAACCAGTTCAGGCCCGCGAGCGGTGTGTCGCGGTTCACCTTCTCGAAGACGTCGAGCGAGCGCGTGATGGTCTCGTCGTAGGTGGCGTGCATGCGCCAGGGCCAGCGGTTCTGCGCCAGCACGCGCACGACTTCCTCGAGTTCGCCTTCCATCTCGGGGCCCATGTCGGGCCGCGGCTGGCGGAAGTCCTCGAAGTCGGCGGCCGAGAACACCAGCATCTCGCCGGCACCGTTGTGGCGGAAGTAGTCGTCGCCCTGCTTGTACTTCGACGTGGAAGTCCAGTTGAGGAAGTCCTGCTTCTCCTGCTTGGCCTTCTGCGTGAACAGGTTGTAGGCCAGGCGGATGGTGAGCTGGCCGGCATCGGCGAGCTGCTGGATGACCTGGTAGTCCTCGGGGTAGTTCTGGAAGCCGCCGCCCGCGTCGATGGCGCCTGTCACGCCCAGGCGGTTGAGCTCGCGCATGAAGTGGCGGGTGGAATTGACCTGGTACTCGATCGGCAGCTTCGGGCCCTTGGCGAGCGTCGCGTAGAGGATGGCCGCGTTCGGCTTGGCCAGCAGCAGCCCCGTGGGGTTGCCGGCGGCATCGCGCGTGATCTCGCCGCCGGGCGGCTGTGGCGTGTCCTTGGTGTAGCCGACGGCGCGCAGCGCGGCGCCGTTGAGCAGCGCGCGGTCGTACAGGTGCAGGATGAACACCGGCGTGTCGGGCGCGACCGCGTTGATCTCGTCGAGCGTGGGCAGGCGCTTTTCGGCGAACTGGTGTTCGGTGAAGCCGCCCACCACGCGCACCCACTGCGGTGCGGGCGTGACGTCCACCTGGCGCTTCAGCATCGCCATCGCGTCGGCGAGGCTCTTCACGCCGTCCCACCGAAGCTCCAGGTTGTGGTTGAGGCCGCCGCGGATGATGTGGAGGTGGCTGTCGATCAGGCCCGGCAGCACCGGCCGGCCCTTCAGGTCGATGACGCGGGTGGCGCTGCCGGCCAGCGGCAGCACGTCCTCGTCGCGGCCCACGTGCGTGAAGCGGCCGCCGCGGATGGCCACCGCGCTGGCGATGGGATTGGCACGGTCCAGCGTCGTGATGCGGCCGTTGCGCAGGATCAGGTCGGGCGTCTGGGTGTCGGACATGGCGGATGGGCTCGTGTTGGGGATTTGCGCGAAGCCGGGTGCGGCCAGGGTGGCGCCGATCGCGCCGAGGAAGCGGCGGCGCCCGGGGTCGGAAGATGATGTCATGCGCTTCGGTCTCCGGATGAAGGGGTGGCCGATGCATTCGACGGCTGCGCGCACTTCGGCAGCTCGCCGAACACATGCGGCTTGACTTGGTGATGCAGCCAGGACGTGCTCACCGTGTCGCGGTGGAACACGTGCCTGACCAGCGGTGGAATCTGCTCTCCGAGCAGGATGCCCAGCAGGCCGACCAGCGCGATCACCGGCGGCGCCGGCGAGCGCACCTGGAAGAGCGCGTAGATCACGCCGACCAGCAGGCCCAGCGCAAGGGAGACGAGGTAGGGCTTCATGGTCGGCGCCTTCGACTCGACGATCAGCCTTCGTGGGCGTTGAACATGCTCTTGGCGTAGGTGATGCCAAGGCCGTACGCGCCGCCCACCTTCTTCGCGATGCCGGTGGTGAGGTCGTAGGTGTCGCCGCGGGCCCAGTCGCGCTGCAGCTCCAGGAGGTATTGCAGCGAGGTCATGGGGCGTGCGCCGGCCTGCACCATGCGGTCCATCGCGCGGTTGTGCGCTTCGGCCGACACGTCGCCGCAAGCGTCGGCGATCACGTAGACCTCGAAGCCCTGGTCCAGCGCCGACAGCGCCGGGCCGACGATGCACACGCTGGTCCACAGGCCCGACAGCACGATGCGCGGCTTGCCGATGCGGTTGACTTCGTCGATGACGGCCGCGTCTTCCCAGGTGTTCATCGACGTGCGGTCGAGCAGCTTCTGGCCCGGGAAGGCGTCGGTGATCTCGCCGAACATCGGGCCCGAGAAGCTTTTTTCGGCGACGGTGGTCAGGATGGTCGACACCTTGAAGCCCGCGGCCGCCTGTGCCACCAGCGCGGCGTTGTTGCGCAGGGTCACTGCGTCGATCGAGTGCGTGGCGAAGGCCATCTGCGACTGGAAGTCGATCATCACCAGCGTGTGGTCGGTGGGCGTGAGCAGCTTGGCGCCGGCGGTGGGGGTGGCTTTGACGGTCATGAGAGGCTCCTGGGTCGATGACATGGCGTTGAAGGGCGGAAGAAGCGGGCCGTGTGAAATGGATGGCCTTCTGCTTCCGTTCGAATTCGATTGAATTCACAATCTGCGTCGGGGATCTTGTTGAATATTTCCCCTCGGCATGGACGCAATCATGTCGAAGCCGAGCCCGGTCGTTGGCGAAACTTTTAGGCGTCGACGATCGAATTTTTCGAACATCGCTCACGCCGACCTTTTTCGGAGCAACGCATGCTCAAGCTTTCCCTCGAAGCCATCGAACTCGTGGATGCCATCGCCCGCCACGGGTCGTTCGCCGCGGCCGCCGTGCGGCTCAACAAGGTGCCTTCGACCATCTCGTACGCGGTGGGCAAGCTCGAGGAGCAGCTCGGCATGCAGCTCTTCGAGCGCAACGGCCCGCGCGTCACGCTCACGTCGGCGGGCGACGAAATGCTCAAGGAGGGCCGCTGGCTGCTCACCGCGGCCCGCGACCTCGAATCGCGCATGCGGCAGATCGCCACCGGCTACGAGTCGGAGCTGCGGCTGGTGCACGACTCGCTGATTCCCACCCAGGCGCTGATCGGCGACATCCGCGCCTTCGAAGACCTGCGCTGCGGCACGCGCCTGCGCATCGGCTGCGAGGCGCTCACCGGCACCTGGGAGGCGCTGCGCGAAGGCCGCGCCGCATCGTGATCGCCGCCGGCGAGGGGCCGGCCGGCGGCGGCTACCAGGCGGTGAACGTGGGCAGCCTGGACTTCGCCTTCTGCGTCGCGCCCACCCATCCCCTCACCCGGCTCGACCAGCCCTTGCAGCGCGGCGACCTGATCCACTGCAACGCCATCGTGGTCGGCGACAGCGCGCGCACCTCCTCGGACCGCACCGTGGGCCTGCTGGCCGGGCAGCCGCGCATCGCCGTGCCCAGCATGGCCGCCAAGATCGCCTGCCAGGTCGAGGGCCTGGGCCATGGCCACCTGCCGCGCGCCTGCATCGCTGGCGAGCTGGCGCGCGGCTCGCTGGTGGAGCTGGCCACCGAGGAGCCGCGCGCGCCCGAGACCTTCTGGCTCGCCTGGAAGACCGGCAGCGAAGGCCGTGCGCTGCGCTGGTGGCGCGACCGGCTCGACCGGCCGCTGGTGCCGGCCCTGCTGCCGCGCACGGGCACCGCGGCGTCGTAGCGACTACAGCGGCCAGCGGGTGGGCACGTCGCCCAGGCCGGCACGCGGCAGAAGCCAGTCGAGCGCCACCCGGTTGAAGGCCTCGGCGTTCTCGATGTTGCTGAGGTGCCCCGCATCGGGCAGCACGCTGACCGGTGCGCCGCCGAGCTTGGCAGCCATCTCGTGATGCATGGCGGGCGGCGTCAGGCGGTCGTCGGCGCCGACGACGAAGTGGGCCGGCGCGCCGATCTGCGAGATGTCGCCCAGCGTGACCTGTTCTACCGTGGCCTGCAGCGACTTGATGTACGAATCCTTGTGCAGCGCGGCGATGCTGTCGACCAGCTGCTGCAACTGCGCAGGCGTGGCCTTCGGGCCGACCAGCGAGCGCGCCACGGCATCGGCGATGTCGGCCGGCGCCTGGCCCGCCAGCAGCGGCGCGCGCCGGCTGTCGACGAAAGCCTGGCGCTGTTGCGGCGTGAAGGCTTCGAAGCCTTCGTGCGTGTCGAGCAGCGTGAGCGTGGCGATGCGCTCGGGGTGCAGCAGCGCCGTGCGCATCGCGATGCGGCCGCCCATCGACAGGCCGACCAGGTGCGCGCGCTGCACGCCGAAGTGGTCGAGCACGCGCAGCACGTCGCCCACGAAGTCGTCGAAGGCGAGCGGGCCGTCGTAGTCATCGCTGCCGCCGTAGCCGCGTGCATCCCAGGCCACGCACGAGAAGTGCGGCGCGAACACCGGCAGCTGCGCGCGCCAGTTGCCGCGGTTGCCGCCGATGCCGTGCATGAAGAGCGCGAGCGGGCCGGGCGCCACGTCGGCTGCCAGGTCGACGGCCAATGCGGGCGTGCCGGGAATGCGATAGGTGCGATGGGTGGTGGGGGTCATGGTCAAAGTCCTAGGTAAGCCTGCCGGATGCGCGGATCGCCGGCGATGTCCGCGGCCGGGCCTTCGGCGGCGATGCGGCCGTTCTCGACGACGTAGGCATGGGTCGCGACGTCGAGCGTGCGCTGCACATCCTGCTCGGCCAGCAGCAGCGTGAGCCCGTCCGCGGCCAGCCGGCGCACGAGCGCGAAGATCTCGAGCGCCATCACCGGGGCCAAGCCCAGCGTGGGCTCGTCGAGCAGCATCAGCTTGGGCTCGGCCATGAGGCCGCGTCCGACGGCCAGCATCTGCTGCTCGCCGCCCGACAGCGTCACCGCCTGCTGCGCACTGCGCTCGCGCAGGCGCGGGAAGATGTCGAACACCCGGTCGACGTTCTGCCGCCAGCGCGGCCGTGCGCGGTCGTTGATGCCGCCCAGGCGCAGGTTCTCGTGCACCGTGAGCGAGGGGAAGACCATGCGGCCCTCGGGCACCAGTACTAGGCCCGAGAGCACGCGGCGGTTGGCGGCGACCTTGGCGATGTCTTCACCGAGAAAGCGCAGCGCGCCGGATTGCACGGGAAGCAGGCCGCAGAGCGTTTTCATCAGCGTGGTCTTGCCGGCGCCGTTGGCGCCGAGCAGCGCGGTGACGCCGCCCTCGCGGACCTGCATCGTGAGGCCGTGCACGACCCTTGTCTGGCCGTAGCCGGTGACGAGCGAATCGATTTCGAGCATGGCGGGGGTCATGCATGCGCTCCGAAGTAGACCGACAGCACCTTCTCGTTCTCCCCGATCTCCGCCGGCGTCCCTTCCGCGATCAGCTCCCCGTGGTGCAACACCACGATTCGCCCGCACAACTCCATCAGCGCCCGCATCACGTGCTCGATGACCAGCAGCGTGAGCCCGCGCGCAGCCTGCATGCGCCGCAGCGTCTGGAGCATCTGCCCGACCTCCGTCGGCGTGAGCCCCGCCATCACTTCGTCGAGCAGCAGCAGCCGCGCGCCGGTGGCCACGCAGCGCGCGATCTCCAGCCGCTTCTGCCCCGACAGCGTGAGCGACGACGCGGCCCGGTGCGCCACGTCGGCCAGGCCGACCTCGTCGAGCACCTGCATCGACGCGGCGTCGGCATCCTGGCGCCGATGCAACTGCGCATGCCCGAACATCGCACCGGTGCGCAGGTTCTCCAGCACCGTGAGCGACGGAAAGGGCTTGACGATCTGGAAAGTGCGCGCCACGCCCAGCCGGCAGATCTGGTCCGGCCGCAGGCCGACGATGGGCGTGCCGTCGAAGTCGATGCGGCCCTCGCTGGGCCGCGTGTTGCCGGCGATCAGGCTGAACAGCGTGGTCTTGCCGGCCCCGTTGGCGCCCATCACCCCGACGATGTGCCCGGCCGGCACCTCGAACGAGACGCCGTGCAGCGCCGTGAGCCCGCCGAAGCGCTTGCCCAGGCCGCGCACGGCCAGCAAGGGACTCATGCTCGATCTCCCGACGCACGCGCCGTGCGCCGTCGTGCCCAGGCCTCGGGCAGCCCCACCAGCCCGTTCGGCAGCACCAGCACGAAGGTGATGAGGATCGCGCCGAGGATGATCATGTAGAGCAGCGGCGCATGCGCCCACAGCAGCTCCTGGATGGCGAACAGGAACACCACGCCGAGCAGCGGCCCCTTCGCGTTGTCGCCACCGCCGAGGATGGCCATCGCGATCACGGTGATGGAGATCATCGGATCGAACACGCCGCCCACCACGAAGTAGGTGGAGCGCAAGGCCATCACCGCACCGACCATGCCCGGAATGGCGGCCGACAGCACGAAGGCCAGCAGCTTGAAGCGCACCACCGGCACGCCCAGCGTCTCGGCCGCCTCTTCGTTCTCGCGCAGCGAGCGCAGGCCGTGGCCGAAGCGCGAGCGGCTGACCCAGGTGAGCAGCCCGGTGGCCAGCAATGCCAGCGCGAACATCAGGAAGTACACGACCACCAGGTCGGGCGTGCCGAAGAGGATGCGGCTCGCGGTGCCGCTGGCGGCCTCGCCCGCCATGATGCTGAACTTCACCAGCTCGGCCAGGCCGAAGGTGAGGATCACGAAGTACGGCCCCTTGACGCGCAGCACCGGCAGCCCGACCAGCGCCGCGAAGGCTGCGGCCAGCCCACCGGCGAAAAGGATGACCAGCACGAAGGGCAGCTGCTGCCAGGTCACCACCATCAGGTAGGCGCCCAGGCCGTAGAACACCACGTGGCCGAGCGACACGTAGCCCGTCATCTTCGACAGCACGCACCAGCTCTGCGTGAGCGCGAGCCACATCAGCAGCGTGAGCCCGGTGCCGACCAGGTAGTCGTTGGCCACGAAAGGCAGCGCCGCGAGCGCCACCACGCCGGCGGCCAGCACGGACAGCCAGGCGCGCTCGCTGCGTGGGAGCTTCATGTCAACGGCGGGCCGTGCGGGCAAGGAGGCCGTTGGGAAAGAGGAGGAGCGCGGCGACGAAGCATCCATAGAGCAGCACGGAGCGGAGGTTGGCCGACGTCAGGGCGACGCCGTAGGTTTCGATCACGCCGAGCAGCAACGCCGCCACCAGCCCGGCCATCACGTTGCCCAGGCCGCCGAGGATGATCACGATGAAGCCCGCGATGGTGAACGGGAAGCCCGAGAACGGCGAGAACTGTTCGAGCATCGACATCAGCACGCCGGCCAGCGCGGCACTGGCGAAGCCCAGCGCGAAGCTGCCCCACTGCACGCGGTCGACGTCGACGCCGACGATGTAGGCCGCCTCGCGCCGCTCGATCACCGCGCGCATCGCCAGGCCGGCCGTGCTGCGCGCCAGGAACAGCGCGATGCCGATGCAGGTGGTGCCGGCCAGCAGCAAGGTGGCGATGCGGTTACCCGTCATTGCGACGTTGCCGACGCGCCAGACCTCGTCGAGATATTGGATGGCGCGGTTGTTCGGCGTGAAGAGCATGGCCGCCGCGTTCTGCAGGATGATCGACAGCCCGAAGAAGAGCAGCAGCGAGTTGCCCTCCATGCGGCCCGCATCGGCAGGCGCCACCGCGAGCAGCCGGCGAAAGAGCCCGCGGTACAGCGCCCAGCCGAGCAGCGCGCCCAGGCCGGCCACCACGGGCGCGGCGAGCAGCGGCGAGATGCCGGCGATACTGAAGGCCCAGTAGGCCGCGTAGGCGCCCAGCATGACCAGGTCGCCGTGCGCCACGTTGAGCATGCGCATCGTGCCGTAGACCAGGTTGAGCCCGAGCGCGACCAGCGCGTAGACCGACCCCGTGACCAGGGCAGCGAAAAGCAGCTGCCCCGACGTGAGCACGTCGACGATAGGCATGCGCTACCAGGACTTCTTGGGCGCGTACTTGCCGGTCGCGATCGACTGCGGCCAGATGATCTGCAGCTTGCCTTTCTGCGTCTGCACGAAGGCGGTGGGCGTGATCGAGTTCTGCACGCCTTCGAACTTGACCTTGCCGTTGATGGTCTCGAAGGTGTCCTTGCTGATGGTCTCGCGGATCTTCGGCTTGTCGAGCCCATTCTTGGCGACCGCCGTCTCCAGGATCTCGAGCGACATCCACGCCAGCGCGGAGTTCAGGTAGTCGGGGTCTTCGCCGAACTTCTTCACGTAGGCGTCGTGGAAGGCCTGCGAGCCTTTCCATTCGGGCCGCGGCGACCAGTGGGCGATGGTGATCACGTCTTCTGCGGCCGAGGTGCCCACGGCCTTCGCGAAGAAGGCATCGCTCGGGCCGATGGCGATGAACTGCACCGGGCTCGCCAGCCCCAGCTCCTTGGCCTGCTTGGCATAGAGCACCGAATCGCCCGGGTAGGCCAGCGCCAGCACCGCATCGGGGTTGGCCTGCTTCACCTGCGTGAGGATCGAGGTCATGTCCTTGATGTCCGGCGGGTACTCGGTGGAGAGCTTGATCTCGATGCCGGCCTTCTTGAGCTCGGGCTCGAGGTAGTTCTTGATCTCCTTGGTGAAAGGCAGCACGTTGGCCAGCACCACGGCCGTCTTGACGTTGTTGGCCTTCAGCATCGCCGTGAGTTCCACACCGATGCGGTCGGGAATGGCCGAGGTCGGGAACCAGATGTAGCCCGGCTTCACCTGCCGCAGCGCGACCGAGGCCGCGGTGTTGCCGACCATCGGGAACTTAAATTTCTCCAGCACCGGCGCGATGGCGATCTGGAAGGGCGTGCCCCAGGGCGCGAGCAGCAGGTCGACCTTGTCGTCGGTGATCAGCTTCTCGTAGATGCGCACGGCCTGCTCCGGCTTCGACTGGTCGTCGTAGGTGACGAACTCCACCCGGCGCTTCTGCCCGCCCACGTCGAGCCCGCCGCGCGCGTTGACCTGCTCCTTCCACAGCTCGTAGGTGTTCGACTGCGAAGGCGTGGCGTTGGCCAGCATGCCGGTTCGCGCCATCGAGAAGCCGATGCGCACCGGCTTGTCGGCCTGCGCACGCGCGGCGGGCGCCGCCGCCATGAAGGCCAGGGCGGCGATCGAGGCCATGGCGCTCACGACCAGCCTGCGATTCGAAGTGGGGCTCTGCATCTTGGTTCTCCTGTTGACGAGGTGGGTTCGGTGCGCCGGCTCAGGGCTTGCGGATGCGGTGCATCCACGCTGCTGCGAGTGCCGGCCATTCCGAGGACGGGTCGCCACAGGCGACGCTCGCATCGAAGTGGTCTGCGCCTTCGAGCACGTGGGCTTGCACGGGAACGCCGGCGGCCAGCAGCGCCGCCTGCATTTGCTGCGCCTGCGTGATCAGGTGCGGAAAGTCGCGGGTGCCGTGGGTGATCAGGAACGGCGGGCAGGCTGCGCGCTCGATGCGCTGCATCGGTGAAGCCGCGGCGTCGACCTGCGCTTCGTCGCCGATGCCCAGGAAGCGCGGCCGCACGTTGAGCCCGCTGCCTTCGCCGAAGCGATACACGCCTGACACCGGCAGGCAGCCGCGCAGCACATCCGACGGCAGCGCCCTCGCCTGCCGCCAGGCCGAGGACACCGCGAGCAGTGCCGCGTAGTGGCCGCCTGCCGAATGGCCGCCGACGAAGATGCGTTGCGGGTCGCCGCCATGCGCTTCGATGTGGCGATACACCCAGGCGACCGCATCGGCTGCGTCTTCGAAGCCCGCGGGGAACACATGACCCGGTGCCAGCCGGTAGCCTGCGCTGACCAGCGTCACGCCCGCCGCAGTGAGTGCGGGCGCCATAAAGTACATCCACTCCTTGTAGCCGCTGGTCCAGCCGCCGCCGTGCAAGAAGACCAGCACGTCGCCGCTCGGATCGATCGCAGGGAACACGGCCAGCGACTGGTAGGGATCGTCGCCATAGGCGGCTTCATGGCCTTGTACGCCCTCGCCCAGCGCCATGATGCGCGCCTGGTAGGCCTGGCCCAGCGGCGACAGCGGCTCCTGCGGGGGATAGAGTTCGAGCTTCACGATGCGGCCTCCGCCTTCGCTTGCTCTTGCTCCTGCGCCAACAAGCCGCGCAGCACGCGCTCGGCCGTCAGCGGCAACTGGTGCAACTGCACGCCGGTCGCATCGGCCACCGCGTTGGCGATGGCCGCGGCGACGCCGTTGATGCCGATCTCGCCTACGCTCTTCGCGCCGAAGGGCCCGCTGGGCTCGTTCGATTCGACGATGTAGGCACGCAGGCTCTCTGGCAGCTCGGCCATGGTCGGGATCTTGTAGTCCATCAGACTCGGGTTGGCGAGCCGCGGGCCGTCCCACACCATTTCTTCGGTGAGCGCGTAGCCCATGCCCTGCACGAAGGCGCCTTCGATCTGGCCCGTGGCCAGGGTCGGGTTGATGGCGCGGCCTATGTCGCAGGCCGACCATGCGTTGACCACGCGCACCTTGCCCGTGGCATCGTCGACCTCGACCTCCACCACCATCGCGTTGAACGAATAGATGCCGATCTGCGGGAACGGCAGCCCCTGCGCGACGGCGCGCTTCGGGTCGATGGTCTTCTGGTCGAACACCCAGCTGTGCGTGCCGATGATCGGGCCTCCGGCGGCCCAGTGGGCGCGGCCGGATATCTCGGCAAAGCTCACCGCGCGCTGCGACACGCCCTTGATCGCGACCTTGCCGCCGGGCAGCAGTTCGAGATCGTCCACCGCGCATTCGAGCATCTGGCTCGCATGCTCCTTGAGCTTGCCTTCCACCTCGGCCGCCGCGCCGACCACCGAGCGGCCGGCCACGTAGGTGACGCGGCTGGCGGTGGTGCCCCAGTTGTAGGGCGAGCCGTCGGTGTCGGGGCTGGCGATGGCCACGCGCTCCACCGGCAGCTTGAGCGCCTCCGCGCACATCTGCGTGAGCACGGTGTTGGAGCCCTGCCCGATGTCGACCGCGCCGGTGTTGAGCAGCACGGTGCCGTCTTCGAGCATGCGCACGATGGCGCCCGAAGCCAGCAGGCCGCTGATGTGGGCGGTGAGGGCCACGCCGAAACCGCGGCGGCGGCCGGGCTGCGACGCGCTTGCCGTCGCCCTTGCGGCCCAGCCCGATGCCTTGTCGACCAGGTCCACGCATTCCGCGAGGCCGTTCGAAAGAATGGGCTGGCCACCGAACCACGGGTCGTCGCCCATCAGCATGTTCCGGCGGCGCAAGGCGATCGGGTCCATCGACAAGCGACGCGCGATCTCGTCCAGCTGCGTCTCGGACGCGAAAGTCATTTGCGGCACGCCGAAGCCGCGGAAGGCGCCGAAGCGCAGCTTGTTGGTGTAGGCCACGCGGCCATGGGCATGGACGTGCGGAATGCGGTAGGGCCCGCAGTTCATCAGCAGCGCATAGCCCAGCACGCCGGGGCTGTCGTCGCCGTAGGCGCCGCCGTCGAGCAGCAGCTCGACCTCGCGCGCGACCAGCGTGCCGTCGCGCTTCGCGCCGGTCTTGATGCGGATGGTGGCCGGGTGGCGCGCGCGCACCGTCTCGAAGTCTTCCTCGCGGCTCAGGATGAGCTTGACGGGCCGGCGCGCCTTGAGCGCCAGCAGCACCACCGCCGGCTGCACGTGCGCTTCCATCTTGTTGCCGAAGCCGGCGCCGATGCGCGGGGTGAGCGAGCGCAGCCGCGTCATCGGCAGGCCCAGCGATTCGCAGACGCTGGCCTGCACGCGAAACACCGACTGGTTGGCCGACCACAGCGTGACGCGGCCGGCCGCATCGACCTCGGCGAGCGCACCGCAGGGCTCCAGAGACAGGTGGGCCTGGGCCTGGGTCTGGTAGTGGCCCTCGACGACGACGTCGCAATCGGCCCATGCCGCGTCGGCATCGCCGGCGCGGAAGGAGGTGCGCGAGCACAGGTTGCCGTCGGTGCCGGAGTCGAACACCGACACGTAGGAGGCCGCATCGTCGTGCACCAGCGCAGCACCGGGCGCCAGCGCCTGCTCGGGGTCGAGCACCGCGGGCAGCTCTTCGTAGTCGACGCGGATCAGCCGCGTGGCTTGGCGCGCGATGGCCTCGGTGTCGGCGGCCACGGCGGCGACGATTTCGCCGACGTAGCGCACCTTGCCCTTCGCGAAGGCCGGCTCGTCCTTGATGAAGGCGCCCATCTTGTGGGCATCGTTCAAGTCGTCGCCCGTGACGATGGCGCGCACGCCCGGCAGAGCCAGCGCCTCGGCGAGGTCGTAGCCGCGGATGCGCGCATGCGCCACGGGGCTCTGCAGGATCGCCCCGAAGAGCATGCCGGGGCGGTAGATGTCGGCGATGTATTGCGCGGAGCCGGTGAGCTTCTCGTCGGCTTCGAGCTGCGGGATGGCCTGGCCGACGGCGCCGCGGAACTCGTCTTCCTCGGCGGCCTCGCGCGCACGCGGCGGCTGCATGACGGTGCCGCTCACGATGCGACTCCTTCGGGCTGCAGCGACCGCGCGGCGTGTTGCACCGCCTCGATGATCTTGACGTAGCCGGTGCAGCGGCACAGGTTGCCGGAGAGCGCCTTGCGCACCGCCTGCTCGTCGGGCGCGGGGTCGCGTTGCAGCAGCGCGTGCGCAGCGACCAGCATGCCGGCGGTGCAGAAGCCGCACTGAAACGCGCCCGATCGGGCGAAAGCCGCCTGCAGGGCGCGCATCTCGCGACCACCCTGCAAGCCTTCGAGCGTGCGCACCTCGGCATGCTCGCAGGCATGGGCCAGGCTCAGGCAGGCGCGCATCGGCACGCCGTCGATGCTGATGGTGCAGGCGCCGCACACGCCCTGGTTGCAGCCTCGCTTGGCAGCGGTCAATTGCAGGCCGTCGCGCAGCACGGTGAGCATCGTGTCGTGAAGCGCGGCCGGGACCTGGGCTTCGTTGCCGTTCACGTCGAGCGTGACGAGGGTCGTCGCGCTGCTCATGCCATGCTCCGCTGCGATGTTGCCGACGAGGCCTCCACCGCACGCACCGCGCGCGACAGCAGGCGGGGAATCAACAGGCGCCGGTAGTCGGCACTGCCGCGCACGTCGTCGAGCGGGTCGGCGCGCTGCTCCAGCATCTTGGCCGCGCGCGCGATGGCCGCATCGCTGCGGTCGGACGACAGCAGCGTATCGGCCTCGGCGTCGGACAAGGGGGTGGGGCCGCACGCGCCCACCGCGATGGCAATGCGCCCATCGTCGTGCAGGCAGGCCGCGACCGAGGCGGTGGCGTAGTCCCCGGCCACGCGCGCATGCTTGACGTAGATGCCCACGCCGTGGTCCGGCGGCGGCAGCAGCACGGCCGTGACCATTTCGCCGGGTTCGAGCGCGGTCAGGTACCAGTCGACGAAGAACTCGGCCGCGGGCACGGTGCGCCGTCCGTCGACGGACGCGATCTCGATGACCGCGCCCGCGGCGACGAGCGCCGGCGGATAGTCGAGCCCCGGATCGGCGAACGAGATCGACCCGCCGATGGTGCCCATGTTGCGCACCGTCGCGTTCGCGATCTGCGAGGCGGCATGCGGCACCACGCCGGCCGCACCCAGCGCCAGCGTGCACGCGGCGGTGTCGCGATGCCGCGTGAAGGCGCCGATGCGCACGCGGCCATCGGCGAGTACCGAAATGCCCTTGATCTCGTCGATGTCCGCCAGGCTGATGAGCGCGGCAGGCTCGATGACCCGCGCATTGAGCATCGCGACCAGCGTCGCGCCGCCGGCCAGCGGCTTGGCCTCGGCATCCTGCGCCAGCAAGGCCGTGGCCTCGTCGACGGTCTTCGGGCGATAGAGCCCCTGCAGGGTCGGCATGTTCAATGCCCTTCGTGCGCGGGCGCGGCGGCCGCGGCACCGACCTGTTCGAGCTTGCGCTGCAGGTTGACGGCGAACTCGTCGCCCATGCTCTGCGCCTTCTTCTTCATCATGCCGAGCGCGAAGCGGCCGAGCCGGCCCGTCACCGACACCTCGGAGCGGTAGCGCACCTGCGTGCCCTCGGCCGCGTCTTCGAGGTTGACCTGGCTGTCGGCCTGCAGGTTGCTCGCCTTGCCGCCTTCGTCGCCGCGCGTCACGGCCCAGACGTTGTGCTCATCGCGTCGGGTGATGGCGACCTGGAGGTTGAAGCGGGCCTTGATGCCCGCCATCGAAATGACGACGACGGCGCGGTAGCTGTCGGCATCGATGGCTTCGAGCTTCTCGCAGCCGGGCAGGCACGAGGCCATCAGGCCCGCGTCGAACAGGTGGACCATCAGCGCCTCGCGCGATGCGGCGATGGGGAATTGGCCTTCGATCAGCATGGGGTGTCTTTCTTGTCGTGCGTCGATGCAGCGCCTCAGCGGGCCACGCGCTTGACGATCATCTCGGGGTCGACCACGCGGCCGTCCTTGATGACCACGTTGCCGTCGAGCGCGATGGTGCAGCCGCGCATCGGCACGTCGTAGTGGCCGCGCGTGGTGCGCTTGCCGCCGCCTTGCGTGTTCGGGCCGGTGCTGAAGAGGAAGTTGCCGGGGAAGCTGCGCGCCGCGGCGCGGCTGCGCTCGGGTGCGTCGCCGTAAAGCGCCAGCGAATCCCAGCGGCATTGCGGATTGAGGCCCCAGCCCAGGTGCGACAGCGCATACGGGTCGCGGTCGCCCGCATGTTCCTCGCCCTCGGCCAGCCATTCGCGCATGAGGGCCGCGTCGAGGCCACCCTCGATGCTCGTGATGTGGCCCTCGCGCACCTCGATCTCGATCGCGTCCTGCACGTAGCGGCAGTACGGAAGGATGATGACGTCGCCGGGCGCAATCACCACCCTGCCCTGCGCGCTGCCTTCGTTCGGAAAAGTGTGCAGCAGGCCCACGCCCCAGTGGTCGAAGCGGCCGGGCTCGTCGGCCATGCCGTACTGGCTCATCACCGGGTATTCGCCGCAGCGGTACGTGAGGTCGGTGCCGGCCTTGCTCGTGACGCGCGCCTCGCGCGTCTTCTTGTAGAGCGCGGTGGCATGGAGGACGGCTTCCTTCAAGCCCGGAGGCGACTGCAGCTGGTACAGGTCGTCCGGCGCGTCGATGATCATCTGCACGCGCACGCCCTTGGCCTGCACGTCGCGCAGCCATTTGGAGAACAGCGGCACGTGGAAGATCAGCACCATGTCGACCGCCATCAGCGCCTCGAGCGTGCCCTTGCACTTGCCGATGGTCGGCACGCCGACGCTGGTCCAGCCGGGAATCGCGTTGACGCACATCTCGTAGATGTCGAAGCCGATGTCCTTCGCCGCGGCGAAGGCGGCCTGGATGTATTCGCGCCGCGTGCCCAGGTCGCTGACGATCGCCACGGTCTGGCCCGGCGTGACGCGGCACAGCTCGAACTGCTTGCGAAAGAGCGACATGAGCATCGCCGGGTTGAGCTCTTGCGTGCGGATGGCAGCTTGCATCATCGTGGGGTTCCTGAACGAGTCGTCGAAGGTTCGTGAAGCGTTCCAACAAATTTAGAAGTCAAGCTCTCGCGTGTCAATAGCGAATACCATTCAGTTTTGAGAGAATGCGGCGCACCACCCCGGAACACGATCGGCACCAACATGTCACAACGAAAGAAAGAAGACGTCCGAACGGCCATCCTCGACGCGGCTTTTCGCCTGTTCTCGGAACAGGGCTACATCGACACGTCGATTCCGGCGATCGCGCGCGAAGCCGGTATTTCGACGGCCAACGTGTACGTGTATTTCGGGTCGAAGCTGGAGGTTCTGTACACGCTCTACGAGCCCTGGCTCACCGAGCGGCTCGAGAAGCTGGAGCGCTCGCTCAAGCGCATCGCATCGCCCGAGGCACGGCTCGAGCGGCTGTTGACGGCGCTATGGCGCGACCTGCCGCGCGAAACCAACGGCTTCGCCAAGAACATCATGCAAGCGCTGTCGACCAGCAGCGTCAGCGACAGCTACAGCCCGCACCTGCGCGAGCTGTTCCAGGGGCGCGTCGCGCAGTGGATCGGCGAATGCCTCGACGTGCCGCCGGCGCAGGGAAGCATCATCGCGGGCGTGGTGCTGATGGCTTTCGACGGCTTCGCCATGAACGTGCACCTGGACCACGGCATGGCCTGCGATGCGAAGACCGCCCGGCTGTTCAGCCGGATGCTGAGCGGCAGCCGCGCGGGCGGCGATGCGCCTGCCGCGGCCGCCTGAAACAGGTGCGGCGCAGCGCGGTGATGCTGCCGCGCGATGCAGCCGCGCAATGCGTCGCTGCGACGGCCGATCAGGGCAGGTAGCTGTCAGCGGTCAGAAGGGCTCGAGGCCCGGCGCCTTGTCCATCTCGGACGACCGGTACAGCTTGTGCTGCGTCGCCGGCCCGAAGGCGTCGGTGACCACCGCCAGGCGCCAGGGGTCGCCCTTCGCCGCGACGGCGCGTTCCTCGGCCGAGAGCCTGAAGCCGGTCTTGCCCGTCGCGGTGCCCTTCACGGCGAGTTGCAGCAGCACCTTGCCCTTCTTGTCCGACACCTCGATGTCGTAGCCGAGCTTCTGCGCTGACACGTCCTCTGCCTTGTAGCCATAGCTCGCGAAGTGGCTGGCCAGGTAGCCCATCGCGGCCGCCTGCGGATCGTCGGCCGATGCCCCGCCAGGCCCGGCCTCCGGCGCGTCGGAGGGGATGTTCGCCCGCGTCCGCGCGGCTTGCATGTCCTCGTCGCCCGGCAGCCAGCCGCGCGCGCCGCGCACCAGCACCGCGAACTTGCGCGCGGGCTCCCACTGCGCGACATGCCATTCCTCGTCGTCCGGCACGCGGGTCGACACCCGGGCCGCCTTGTCGCTTTCGGCCTCGCGGATCGCCACGCGGTTGGTCTGCAGCACCGCCCTGACGCCCTGCCCCGCGTCGAGCGACCGCTTGAGCAGGCCCAGCCGGTCCTTGGCCCGCTGGATCTGCAGCGCGCTGCGGTCGCCGCCGCCGATGCGACGCTGCGTGTCGAGCGATTCGATGAAGAACCACCGGCCGCCGGCGCCGATGCTCACGAGTTCGGCCCAGACCGTGGCGATCACGTTGTCGCCGGTCGCGATCCAGGCCTGATCGGAGGCTTTGTCGCGGGCGTCGGGCACGCCCATCTTGGCGATGATGTCGACCGGCGTACGCTTTTCGCCGGACAGGCGCTTTTCATTGATGACCGCGAGCACCGCGGGTTCGACTTCTTTGTCCATTCGACGTGGAATTCAGGCAGGTTGAGATCGCGCAGAGTATGCCGCGACAATCCGGGCCTCGCGTCATTCATTCTCTGCAAAGGATCCGCATGACCCACGCTTCGAAGCCCACCATCGCCCGCATCTGGCGCGGCCGCACCACCCGGGACAAGGCCGACGCCTATGCGGCCTACCTGTACGAAGAAGGCATCCGCCCGCTCGAAGAAAAAGCGCTGGGCGTGCAACTGCTGCGCGAAGACCGCGAAACCGACAGCGAGTTCGTCACCATCTCGTACTGGGAAAGCGTCGAGGCGATGTCGCGCTTCGCTGGCCCGGACCCGCGCCGCATCCATCACCTGGCGCGCGATCCCGAGTTCCTGATCGAGCTGCCCAGCGGGGTGCAGGTGTTGCAGATCGTCACTGCATTCGGCCACACCGGCGGCACCGGCGGCACTGCGTAGGCATCGCGCCGGCGCCTCAGGGTTGCAGATCGAAGCGCGGCGCACGCCGCTCCAGGTTCGCCCGCACCGCCTCGGCCTGGTTGGCGCTGCCGATCAGCGCCTTCTGCTCCACCGATTCGGCCAGCAGCAGCTCGGCGGCGCTGTGCCCCATCGCCGCATTCAGCAAGCGCTTGCCGGCACGAATCGCGTCGGGACTTTTCTGCGCGATGTCGTGGGCCATGGCCAGCGCGTCGGCCAGCGGATCGGCCGACACGCGCGTCGCCAGGCCCAGCGCCACCGCCTCTTCACCCGAGAAGATGCGCCCGGTGAAGCACAGCTCGCGCACCACGTCCGCACGCGCCAGCTCGCGCATCAGCACCATGCCGGCCATGTCGGGCACCAGGCCCCATTTGATCTCCATGACCGACAGCCGCGCGTCCGGCGCAACCAGCCGGATGTCGGCACCCAGCGCCACCTGCAGCCCCCCACCGAAGGCCACGCCGTGCACCGCGGCGATGATCGGCACCGGCACGTCGCGCCACACGGTGGCCACCCGCTGCGCCGCGTTCGAGAGGCCATGCGTGCGCTCGACCAGGTCGGCCGATGCCTGCTTGCCGAGCAGCGCACTAGGCGAGTCCGAGCCCGGCCCCGGCCCCGGACCTGCCCCTTGCTCCATGCGCTCGAAGGACTGCATGTCGAGGCCCGCGCAGAAGGCCTTGCCACGGCCGGCGATCACCACGGCGCGGACACGCACGTCGCCGCAGAGCGCTTCGCCGGCCTCGATCAGCGCATCGAACATCGCGGGATCGAGCGCGTTCATCTTGTCGGCGCGGGCAAGATGCAGTTCGACCACGCCGTCGGGGTGGCGGATCGCTTCGATGCGTTCATTCATGGCGCGTGTGTCTCCGTTCAGGGCGCCACGAGTATCGCGGCTCGGCGATGATCGCGGCTGTCGCGCAGTCAACAGCGACGCCATCCAGGAGGAGACAGTCCATGGCCATCCGAATCGTCCGCCTCGGCAGCGAGCGCGCCCCCGGCGAGGGCCTGCGCATCGGCACGGTGCGCCGCCCGCCGCGCGGCGTGCCCAAGAGCGAGTTCGCCTCGCAGAACTGGTACGACGTGTGGTACCCCAACCTCGCACCCTCGGTCGACACCATGAAACAGGCCCAGGCCGCCGTGGCCTCCGGCAAGCCCGCGGAATGGGCCGCCTTCGGCCGCAAGTTCAAGTCGGAGATGGCCGAGCCCGACGCCAGCCGCAGCCTGGACCTGCTCGCCGCGCTGTCGCAGCAGAGCGATTTTTCAATGGGTTGCTATTGCGAGGACGAGGCGAAGTGCCATCGATCGTTTTTGCGTGCGCTGCTGAAGGAGCGCGGGGCGGAGATCGTGGATTAGCGTTTTGAATCAACGCTCTCGCAGGCTCTCTCCGGCGTGCTGAATCAAGGGCGACAGAAAATACTCGATCACGCGCCGCTTGCCCGTCTTGACTTCGACGGACACCGCCATGCCGGGGCTGAGCCTGACTTCCGTGCCATCGACGAGCACGGCGGACCTGGCCAACTTCACCCGGGTCGAATAGATCAACCCGCGTTTCTCGTCGTTGATCGCGTCGTGCGAAACCGAGCTCACCGTCGCGTGGATCGTGCCGTACTTGGTGTACTGGAAGGTTTCGACCTTGATCTCCGCCTCCTGGCCGGGCTTGACGAATCCGATGTCCTTGTTCTCGATGAACGCTTCGACCTCCAGCGGGTTGTCGCGCGGCACGATCGCCATCAGCGGCTGTGCCGGAGTGACCACGCCGCCGACCGTGTGCACGGCCAACTGCTGCACGGTGCCATCGACGGGTGAAGTCAATCGCATCAGCTTGCTGTGCATATCGGCTTTCAGAAGCTCCTGTTCGAGTGCCGCGCCTTTCTGCTGCCCGTCGGTGATGCTGTCGAGCGCGATGCGGCGGGTTTCCGCCGTCAGCTCATGGCGCTGGCCCCTCGCTTCACGCAACGCGGCTTCGATTTCCATGAGGCGGCTGCTCTGGTTGGCCAGGTCCGCCTCCTGTTCGATGCGCGCCTGCTCCCGCTCCAGATAGCCGTGCCTGGAGACAAAGTTCTGTTCAACCAGATGCTTGAAGTCCCTGGCGCGTTGCTGGGCGATCGGCACGGTCTGTTCCAGCTTGCGCACCAGTGCCAACGTCGAACGCAGTTCCGCCTCGCGCCGTGCCACGTCGGCGTCAATGCGTCCCAGCCTGGCGCGGTATTCGCTCAGTTGTCCGGCCAGCAGGCGCTGCGCGCCGATGAACTGTTGGTCGGTCACCTGCTCCGGGCGAGCCAGCACGAGCCCCGCGCCCTTGTCGATCATCGTCAGCAACGACTGCGCGCGTGCGACCTTCAGGCGCACCGCGGACAGATCGCCCTGCACGCGGTCCCTGTCGGCTTGTGCGTTGGTGGCGTCGAGCTCGACCAGCACATCACCGGCCTGGATCGGCTGCCCGTCGCTGACGAGGATGTGCTTCACGGTGGCTGTCTCGAACGCCTGGATCGTCTTGGTACGGTCGTTGGGGACCACCTTGCCTTGCGCGGTCGCCACCACGTCGATATGACCCCACACCGACCAGAGCAGGGCCGACAGCGCCAACAACAGCAGCATCCACAAGGCGACGCGTGGCGCAGGTGACACCGGGCTCTCTTGCAGCGAGAGTGCGGCGGGCAGGAATTGCGCCTCATGCGGCAGGCGCTCCACAGGTTCCATCTGTGCCTGCCGATGCCATGCCTGGGCGAACGCCTGCGTGTAGCGGCGCCACAGATCCCCGGCGGCCCGAAGCTCCGGCTTCGCGTTTATGGTCACACTCACCCTTGCTGCAGGCGATGAAGCCGCGCGTAGTGGCCGGCCTCGTGTCTCAGCAGTTCCTCATGGCTGCCGCTTTCCGCGATCCGACCGCGGTCCATCACCACGATGCGGTCGGCATGCCGCACCGCCGAGAGCCGGTGCGCGATGACGATCACCGTTCGGCCCTGGCAGATGGCCTTCATGTTGTTCTGAACGATGCGCTCGCTCTCGTAGTCGAGCGCACTCGTCGCCTCGTCCAGGATCAGGATGCGCGGGTTGGCCATGAGTGCGCGCGCGATGGCGATACGCTGCCGTTGCCCGCCCGACAGCGTCGAGCCATGCTCGCCCACCAGGGTGTCGTAGCCTTCGGGCAGCTCCAGAATGAAGTCGTGCGCACCGGCTAGCCTGGCCGCGCGAATTACAGCCGCCAACGGCGCGCCGGGCTCGGCCAGCGCAATGTTGTCCCGGATCGATCGGTTGAACAGCACGTTCTCCTGCAGCACCACGCCCATCTGCCTGCGCAGCGAGCTGACCTCAGCCAAAGCCAGGTCGGCGCCGTCCACCAGCACCCGGCCGCTTTGCGGGACATGCAGCCGCTGAAGCAGCTTGGTCAGCGTGCTCTTGCCCGAGCCGGAGCGCCCCACGATGCCGACCACCTCGCCGGGGCGGATGTCCAGGTCGATGCCCTTGAGCACCTCGGGACCATCGGGGCGATAGCGGAACATCACGCCGTCCAGCGTGATGCGGCCGACCAGCGGCGGCAAAGCGCTCTTGGCGCCCGTCACCTCGGTCCGGGTATTCAGGATGTCGCCCAGGCGCTGAACGGAGATGCCTGTCTGCTGAAAGTCGGTCCACAACTGCGCCAGTCGCATCATCGGCTGCGCCACCTGCCCCGCGAGCATGTTGAAGGCGATCAGCTGCCCTACCGACAATCGACCGTCGATCACCAAACGGGCACCGACGTACATCGTGCCCACGGTCACCAGCCTGGAGATCAGGCTCACGCCGCCGTTGGCCAGCGTGCCGAGGGTGACGGTTCTGAAGCTCGACGACACGTACGCTGCCAACTGGTTGTCC
Source organism: Variovorax sp. KK3 (assembly GCF_001984055.1). Taxonomy (GTDB): domain Bacteria; phylum Pseudomonadota; class Gammaproteobacteria; order Burkholderiales; family Burkholderiaceae_C; genus Variovorax. Next base: position 88,902 of record NZ_LYVO01000007.1, on the reverse strand, counting down.
CAGGTCCGCGTCCAGTGCGGCTCCACGGCCATCGCCTTGACGGTGTCGATGCCGCTGACGGTTTCCACCAGAAAGGCCTGGTTCTCTGCGCCGCGGTCGAATTTCTCGTGCAGCCGGGCGCGCAGCACGGGGGTGAACGCCAGCGACAGGATGACGTAACACGGCAGCGACAGCGCGACGATCAGCGTCAGCCAGCCGCTGTAGTACAGCATGACGGCGATGAACACCACTGCGAACAACAGGTCCAGCACCAGCGTGATGGCGTTGCCGGTCAAGAAGGCACGGATGTTTTCGAGTTCGCGCACCCGGGCCACGGAGTCACCGACGCGCCGCGCCTGGAAGTAGTTCAGTGGCAGGCTGAGCAAATGCCGAAAGAGCCGCGCGCCCAGTTCCACGTCGATGCGGCTCGTGGTGTGGGCGAACACGTAGCTGCGCAATGCCGTGAGCGACACCTCGAACAGCACGACCACCGTCAGCCCCACGGCGATCACATCCAAGGTGGTGAAGCCGCGATGGACGAGCACCTTGTCCATCACCACCTGAAAGAACAGGGGCGTGACGAGGGCAAGAATCTGCAAGACGAAGCTCACCAACAGCGCCTGACCCAGGAGCTTGCGGTACTTCACGATCGCCGGGACGAACCAGGTGAAATCGAACCTCGCCAGCTCACCGGCGATCGAGGCGCGGGACGTGACGAGGATCACGTCGCCGGTCCAGCGCGATTGCAGTTGAGCCAGGCTCCATGCTTCCGGCCGGCCCGTTGCCGGGTCTTGCACCAGGAGCCGGTCGCCGTCGAGTCGTGCCAGGACGAAGAAGCGGGGCTTGCCTGCGGCGTCCATGCCGACCGCGATGGCGGGCAACGGCGTCTTGCACAAGCGCGCGATGTCGATCTTGACCGCCTTGGCCTTCAGTTCGAGTCGCTTCGCTGCGAGCAGGATGTCGGTGACGCCGAACTCGCTCCCGGCTTTAGCGAACTCATGGGCCAGTTGATGAGGGTCGGCTGCCACACCGTGCAGGCGGGCCACCATCACGAGGCAGGCCAGGCCGGTGTCTGGTTTGGCGGCTACGGGGGGCTCGCTGGTTGCCGTGGGCGGGGGCTCGACGATCATTAGGCGCCGATCGGCACTGTCGGTGTGGTCGTCTGCCATCAGTCTGTGTTTCTTTTCATTGCGCTGCGACGCCCCCGGCGTTGCGGCCAGACCTGACTTCTGGGCAACGCGAGGGGGCGGTTCAACCCTGGGGCGGGCTTACTTCCAGTTGGCCGCAATCACCGGGTTCAACGCCGTCTGGTAGTCGGGCGGCAGCGAGATCTGGCTCGAAGCGGGCGGCGCAAACGCAGCCATCGCCGCGACCAGGGCATCGACCTGGTTGTAGAGCAGCGCCGCGCTGTCCGAGACCTTGAACTGCTCGACCTGGTGGGCGCGGCCGGCGTACCAGTTGTCGATCGTGAGCTTGTCGTCGGTGCCGATGATGCTCACCTCCAGGTCGTTGCCGGCCTGGCGGAACCAGAGATCGTCGGCATCGATGTCGGGGCCGAACTTCACCACGTCGGTGTTGCCGGGCGTGGGGTCGATATCGACGATGCGGTCCTGGCCGTCGCCGCGGTGGAATTCGTAGGTGTCGTTGCCCGAGCCGTCGTAGATGCCGTTCCAGGTGTCGTAGCGGCCGCCGGCCAGGAGGTCGTTGCCTGAGCCGCCGCGCAGGGTGTCGTCGCCGCTCCCGCCCTGCAGAAGATCGTTGCCTGCATCGCTGTGGAGGGTGTCGTTGCCGGCACCGCCGTCCAGGCTGTCGCTGCCCGCACCGCCGTCCAGTAGGTCGATGCCTTCTTCGCCGTGCAGGCTGTCGTCGCCTTCACCGCCCTGCAGCACGTCGTTGCCGCCACGGCCCTGCAGGGTGTCGTTGCCTGCGAGGCCCATGAGCGTGTCGTCGCTTGCGAAACCAGCCAGGGCGTCGTTGCCGTCGGTCCCCTGCAGCACCCGGGTCTTGACGTCCTCCAGCTTCCAGGTCGTGCCGTCGGCGAACTGGATCTGATCGACTGCCCAGCCGCGCGCTGCGACACCTTCTCCGACGAAGTAGTTCTGGATCGTGACCTGATCGTTGGTGCCGTCGATCTTGAGCACCAGGTCTTCTCCGTTGCGGCTCGCCCGCACGTCGCTGGCCAGAATGCCTTCCTTGAAGCGCAGCACGTCCTGCTTGTTCGGATCGGCGTCGGCATAACCGTTCCAGCGGTCGGAGTCGTTGTTGATGACGTCCTGACCGTCGCCCCGGCCGAACAGGTACGTGTCGCTGCCGAAGCCGCCGGTGAGCCAGTCGTTGCCGGTGCCGCCGTCGAGCGTGTCGTGATCGCCGAACCAATCGCCGCCACCGTAGTAGCCACTGCCGAAGAGGCTGTCGTTGCCCGCGCCACCCCGCAGCACGTCGGCGCCGCCCTGGCCGAACAACATGTCCTCGCCATCGCCGCCGACGATCGTGTCGTTGCCGGCACCACCGTCCAGGCTGTCGCTGCCTGCACCGCCGTCCAGCAGGTCGATGCCTTCTTCGCCGTACAGGCTGTCGTCGCCCTCGCCGCCTTGCAGCACGTCGTTGCCGCCACGGCCCTGCAAGGTGTCGTTGCCTGCGAGGCCGGCAAGCGTATCGTCGCTGGCGTAGCCGGTGATGGCGTCCTTGCCATCGGTCGCTTGCAGTACCCTTGTATTCATGTCCGAGAGTGTCCAGGCGGTGCCGTCCGTGAACTCGATGCGGTCGATAGCCCAGCCGCGCGCGCTGATGCCGTCGCCGGTGAAGTAGCCGTGGACCGTGACCTCGTCGGCCGTGCCGTCGATCTTCAGCACCAGGTTGTCGCCGTTGCGCGTGGCGCGCACGTCCTCGGGGCGAACGCCCTCCTTGAAGCGCAGCACGTCCAGCTTGTTCGGATCGGCGTCGGCATAGCCGTTCCAGCCGTCGGCGTCGTTGTTGATGGTGTCGCGGCCGTCGCCGCGGCCGAACAGGTATGTGTCGCTGCCGAAGCCGCCGGTGAGCCAGTCATTGCCCGCGCCGCCGTCGAGCGTGTCGTCGTCACCGAACCAGTCGCCGCCACCGTAGGCGCCGCCGCCGAAGAGCTGGTCGTCGCCTGCGCCGCCGAGGAGCACGTCGGCACCCGACTGGCCATAGAGGCCGTCGTCACCGTCCCCGCCCAGCAGCGTGTCGTCGCCCGCACCACCGTCCAGGCTGTCGCCGCCGGCACCGCCCGTCATGTGGTCGTCGCCTGCACCGCCGCTGAAGCTGTTGTTGCCGGCGTTGCCCAGATAGATGTCCGATGCACCGGTGCCGCTGGTGGATGAAGCGGTGAATACGTCCAGGGTGGTCAGTTCGCCGCGCAGCGTCGAGTCGGAAGGCAAGGCCTCGACCCAGCCGCGCAGAGTGTCCAGGCCGACGAAGCCCACGGCCTGCAGGGTGGGCTGGGCATACCGATTGAGTTCGGCCAGGTCGAGGATGGCATTGCGTTCGTCCGCTGCCTTGCGCTGGTCGAGCAGGCCGGCCAGTGCGGCGGTGTCGAAGCGGAGGCCGTGCTCGTCGATCGTGAGCAAGATGGTGTCGAGGTAGGGCTTGAGGCGGGTTTGAACGACCAGCGCGCCGTAGATGCTTTCCTTCAGGGCGTCGTAGCTTTGCTGCAGCAGGGCCAACTGGGCCGCTGGTGGGGCGAGGCCGTAGCCGGCGCGTGTGACCAGGGTTGCTGCATCAGTACTGTCCGTGCGGGTCGTGCCTGCCGTCATGGCAGTGCCCTGTGCACCTGTGCTGTACAAGCGCTCGCCGTTGAACACTTCGAGCACGCCGACGAGGTTACGGTACTGGGCTTCGGTCATGCCTGCGGGCAGGCCGCTGATCTTGACGTTGCCGTCCAGGGTGGTTTCCAGGCTCTGCCAGAAGTCGGAGCTTTGCGACCACTCGGTCAGGAGCGGATCAAGCAGGGTACGTTGGGCGTCTCGGGTGGTGGCGGTGCTGAAGGCGGCAAGGCTGATGCCGAGCGAAGCGCTCAGGCTGGCGGCTTCGGCCAGGTCGCGGGCTCGGCCGGAGCCTTGCATGTCGGGCAGGGACCGGGCTTGCTCGGTCAGCGGCACAACACCCATGAACTCGCGATAGAACGGATTCGATTCGAGATCGATGGCGCCGACGGTGCGACTCACCGACACACCATCCACGGTGTGGGTGAAGCTGGCGCTCTGGGCGATGAGGTTGCCGTTGACGGTGGAACCGGCTTGGGTGCCGCCAGTGGTGTTCGCGGCACTGCCGGCCACACCGATGCGGGTAATGCCCAAGGCATCGAGGCCGACAACCTCGCCCGCGTCGGACACACCATCCTGATCCAGGTCACGCCAGACCTTGACTTCGCCCCAAGCCAAGTCGGCGGCAGTCAACTGACCGTCGGCGTTGGAGTCGAGGTCGGCCAAGGCATCGAAGCCGTTGACGGCGTCGCTGCCATCGGCCTTGACGGTATCGATGCCGAAGAGCTCGCGGCCGGAATCGATGGCACCGTTGCCGTTTAGGTCGCGAACGAGGATGCCGTCGTCGGAGCCAATCCAGCCCGTGCCGGTGCGGATGGTGTCGGCGTTGTGGTCGAAGAGGATGGAGCCATCGGCGCGCTTCAACTCGAGGCCGTCGCCGTCGAGGTCCAACATCAGAGGGTCTACGGGTTGGCGCCAGGCACGAGCCGTATCGAACAACTGATCGACCTGAAGATCGATTCCGGGCCAAGGCATCCCAGTGAACGGATCTCCTCCCATTCCTGGCTGATCATCCATCAGCTTGCCCAACTCGCGAGCGAGATCATCGAATACCTCGCCAATGGCGTTGCAGATGGCTTCTCGATTAGAAATGACTTCCTTCGCGAGCGCGCCACCAAGATTTAAGGCCAGACCTAATGCTCTAACGTTGGGCGGCAAAAATGGCACGCCAGCCACAATTCCGCCTATAGCAGAAACTTGACCAAAGACTCCCGCCCAATATCCGGATGAGTCGCCGATGGCCTCAGCGTGTGCTGTCTGCTTCTCGGCGATATCAAGTGCAAGCGCATTGGCTGCGATTCCTGCTGCACCCAAGTTGAATGCAGCCCTTGAAAGGCCAAGCGAGGCCAAAGTCGCTTGACTGGTTGTAAGTGCAGCCCCAAGCGTAGTTGCAGCAGCGTCGGCTGTTCCGAGGTTCGGAAGTACTCCATTGTTTGCAAAATCGCGCACAGCACCCGAGAGATTCGAAAGAGATCCAGCTAACTCATAAGGCGAAACACCACTCATACTTTACCTAGAAGCAACAAACACAAAAAACAGAGCGCCAACACCGACGCCCGCTACGACAAAAAGAAAGCAAATCAGAACGCATGCAATGAACAATTTAAGTCGGTCTGCTTCGCCGTTGAGGGCCACATTTAGCAAGCCCATCACGCCGCGCTCGCTCTCTGGAAGTTTGCGCACAGCATTTTTGATCGCTGAAGAAAGGAAAAAAATGGCCCCAGAAAATCCCACTAAAGCGTATGCAGCGCATCGCATCAATGTGACGGCAACATCCCCTTCAGCCATTAGTGAACCGAAGAAACCTAGTGCAGCGCCGATTAGCAATAAAAATATTTCAATCATGAATTTACTTGAAAGAATTTTTAATTAAGAGACCTCGCTTGCCTACACGTTGGCTTTTCAACTCGAAATCGGGAGTAAATTTTTTTGCGCATCAATGACGCGGATGCTCCGACGCCAAAGCGGTTGCAAATTGCCGTAGGCAGACGCCGTCGTGTCCGTTCGATAGGGCTATCAGTTCTCCGTGGCCAAGGATCAATCTGCGGTAAGGGAAGAACGCTTTGAGCGGTCCTTCGACCCGTGGCAAGAACTCTTCATTTGAACGCGGGAGACGCGCGAAGGCATCACGCCACGAACGCAAGCCGGCATCGTTCGAACGCTGCATCGCTGATGCATTGATCACGCTCGAGTTGGATGCGACTCTGCATTCATCTGACGACGGGCGACACCAAGCGTCGACACGCTCATCAGGCGTGGATATGCCTGAATCCGAGGCAGATGCGGCCTGCCTCGCATAGAACTTTCTCAATTTTTCTGCTCTTGCGAACTCTGGGGCCGTGACCTTAGCCGCCCCCAAAACCTAGTCGCGTCAAAAAGCAGAAATAATCAGAATTCAACGCAAGCTGCCACGAGCGCGCCGAGCTGCGTTCGAACGCCGATAACTCTGATGGAAGCCTCTAAACATCAAGACGAATCAGATGCGAGACGAACGGCGCCCCTCCCTTGCGCTTCACCTCTGCTCCTTATCCTTCCTGTTCTGCGCCTCGATCCGCTCCCTCGCCTCCACCCACTGCGCATCGCTCCACTCCCGCAACTCATAAAAGTTGCCCCCCGTCGCCAGCGCCTGACCGCCGTCCATCATGATGCTCTGCCCCGTCAGCCAGTCGCACTGGCCCGGCGCCATCAAGAACGCGGCCAGGTTCTGCAGTTCGCTCATCTCGCCGGTGCGCGCCATCGGGTTGCTCGCCTTGCTGCGGGCACCGGGTTCCTCGCCGGGGTTGAGGCGCTTGCTCATGCCCTCGGTCGGGATCTCGCCCGGCCCGATGGCGTTGAGCCGGATGCCGTAGCGCGCCCATTCGATGGCCAGCGACCGGGTCATCACTTCGACGCCGGCCTTGCTCATGGCCGAGGGCACGACGTAGGGGCCGCCGTTGTCGACCCAGGTGACGATGATGCTCATCACGCTGCGGTAGGGGTCGCCGGCCTTCCACTGGCCGGCCTTGGCCTCGGCGATCCAGCGCTTGCCCACCGCCTGCGTCACGTAGAAGCTGCCGTGAAAGACGATGTTGGCGATGGCATCGAAGGCGCGCGACGACAGGCTCTCGGTCGGCGCGACGAAGTTGCCGGCGGCGTTGTTGATCAGGCCGGTCAGCCCGCCGCCCTGCCACAGCGCATCGATCATCTGTTCCACGCTCTGCGCGTCGCGGATGTCGACGCCGAAGGCGTCGATGCGCCGGCCGGGAAATTGCTCGCGCCATTGCGCAGCGGTCTCTTCCACCACCGGCTGGCGGCGGCCGCAGATCGCGACGTCCGCGCCCAGGCCGAGGAAGCGCTCGGCCATCGCCTTGCCCAGGCCGGTGCCGCCGCCGGTCACGAGGATGCGCCGGCCGGCCATCAGGTCGCTCTGATACATGGATGTCTCCTTGGGTCGGGTTGGGGAACGGATGCAAGCGCATCGTAGAACGGGCAGCCCGAGCCGGTAAGCTCCCAAGGTGACAGTCCGTTGCGACCGAGGAGACGCCCGATGCCCCCTGCTTCCACCGAAACCACGTTCGCCTTCGCGCCCCTGGCCGGCGTGCGCGTGCTGAGCCTCGCGCTCAACCTGCCCGGCCCGGCGGCCTTGTTGCGCTGCCGCACGATGGGCGCGCACTGCCTGAAGTTCGAGCCGCCGGCCGGCGACCCGATGGCGCACTACAACCGCGACGCCTACGCCGCCCTGCATGAGGGCGTGGAGGTCCACACCGCCGATCTGAAGACGGAGGAAGACCGCGAGCAACTGCACCGTGCGCTGGCACAGACCGACGTGCTGCTGACTTCCTTCCGGCCTTCGGCGCTGGCCAAGCTGGGCCTGGGCTGGGAGCCGCTTCATGAACGCCACCCGGCACTGTCGCAAGTCGCCATCGTCGGCGCGCCCGGCGCACGCGCCGAGGAGCCAGGACATGACCTGACCTACCTGGCCGAATATGGCCTGGTCAACGGCACCGAACTGCCGCCGACATTGTTCGCCGACATGGGCGGGGCGCTGCTGGCCACCGAAGCCGTGCTACAGGCGGTGCTTCACAAGCGCACCGGCGCCGGCACGGGCGCCGGCGTCTACCTCGAAGTCGCGCTCAATGCAGCTGCCGACTGGCTGGCCCTGCCGCGGCAATGGGGGCTGACGCAAGTCCACGGCGCCGTGGGCGGGGCCCATGCGGGCTACCGCGTTTATCCCTGCGCCGACGGCCGGGTGGCGGTGGCGGCGCTCGAGCCGCACTTTGCCGCGCGCCTGTGCGACGCCGCCGGGCTGGGCACGCAGGACATGATGGCGCCTTCCACGCGCGACGCCATCGCCGCGTGGTTGCACACCCGCACACGCGCCGAGTTAGACGCGCTGGCGCGCGAGCGAGACCTGCCGCTGCTCACACTCGCGTGATCCCCGCGCGGGTCTCGGCGTTCAGCCCAGCAGCGGCCCGCACTTGTCGGCGAAGTTGTCGAAAGCCTCGGCAAACCGGTCGATGTCGGCCAGCGTGGTCGGCAGCGAAAGCACCACGAAGCCGCGGCGCGCGACATAGATGCCCTGTTCGAGCATCGAGAAGAAGAAGAGATCGCGAAACCGGGTGTCGCAACTCCGAAGATCCGCGGTCGACCTGATCGCATTGCCGGTCGGATGGAAGTTCATGGTCGACCCCAGCCCGCTGAACTGGAACGGCAGCCGCCTCTGCGCGCAGATGCCGTTGAGGCGATCGCGCAACGCATCGCCCTTGGCGTTCAGATCGATACAGGCGTCCGGCGTGAACACCTGTTCCAGCCCGGCGATGCCGGCGGCCATGCTCATCACGTTGTTGTTGAAGGTTCCCGCGTGCGGGAGCGCATCTTTCCTGCGCGGATCGAACAGGTCCATGATGTCGCTGCGCCCCCCGAAGGCGCCACACGACATGCCGCCGCCGATGTACTTGCCCAGGGTGGTCAGATCGGGCCGAACCGATATCTGATCCTGGCGTGCGCCAGGTGCCAGCCGCGAGGTCATCACCTCGTCGAAGGCCAGCAGCGCGCCGTGTTCGCTGCTTCGCTGGCGCAAGTGTTCGAGGTACGCCGGATCGCCCGGGATGCAGCCGGCGGCCCCCTGCATGGGCTCGACCAGCACGACGGCGATCTCCGTGCCATGGCGCTCGAACAGACGGTCGACACTGTCGATGTCGTTGTAGCGGGCCAGCAGGAAATCGTGCGGAACGTTGATCGTCGCCGGCCCCTGCGCAAAGGTGAGCACGCCGCCGTGGTAGCCGCCCTCGAAGACCATGACCATCGACCGTCGCGTGAACGCCTTTGCAACCGCCACCGCCAGAAGATTGGCTTCTGTACCCGAGTTGGTGAAGCGAATGCGCTCGAGCGACGCAATGCGGCTGCAGATGAGCGCGGCGAGGCGGCCTTCCAGTTCGTTGTGCCCCGTCAGACTCAAGCCGGCATCGATGGTGCGGTGGAGCGCGGCACGGATGACGGCGTTGGAGTGCCCGTAGAGGCCCGCGGTGTACTCCCCCAGAAAATCCACGTAGCGATGGCCATCGAGATCCCAGAGCAGCGCGTCCTCTCCACGATTCATCGCCAAGGGATAAGGCTCGTAGAACAGAACGGAGCGCGTGTTTCCCGCAGGCAGGTGACGCTGTGCGAACTCGAACTGCTTTCGGCTTTCCGGCGTGCGGTCGACATACGCGTCGATGCATTGGCCAAGGGCTCGGTCGATCCCGTCTTCGATATGCACGGCACGACTCCACGTTGTTCGGCGATGGCCGGATGATACGCATTCGATGTACGCTGTACAAGCACTAACTGTACACCGTACATTCAACCGGAGGCCACCATTTCGCGCATCAGGAGCGGTACATGCGAGCTTTGAAGCGAGTTCCCCCCGGCAACCCGACGAGCCTGCAAGGCTTTCTGGACCAGACGGCCTGGTATCGAGCCATCGATGGCGAACGACGGCGCTGGGTCGCCTCGCGCATGACCGAGCGGCGCCTGGCGCCGGGTCAGTACCTGGCCCGCGGCGGCGAGGTCGCCACGCACGCCTACTCGGTGCTGGAGGGCTTGCTCAAGTGGTCGCTCTGCAACCGCGACGGCCGCGAGGTCACGCTCTCGAGCCTCGGCGTCGACGCCTGGTTCGGCCACGGCACGCTGCTCGGCCGGTTTCCCCGGCACGGCGACATCGTCGCGCTGCGCGAGAGCCGCGTGAGCTGCATGCCGCAAGATGTCTTCGACTGGCTGCTGCAAGAGAGCCTGCCCTTCAACGCCGCCCTGCTGCGCAACATCAACCATCGGCTTCAGTGGTTCATCGGCAGCTTCTCGGCGCGGACCACGATGCCGGTGGACGACCAGGTGGCGCGGGCGCTGGCCGGCATGTTCCATCCGGACCTCAATCCGGGTGCGTCGCGCGCGCTGCATGTCTCCCAGGAGGAACTCGCGAGCCTCACCGGATTCTCCAGGCAGCGCTGCAACCGCGCATTGGCGCGCCTGCGCGCAGCCGGCGTCATTGCGACGGAGTACGGCGCCATCACGGTGCTCGACACCGCCCGTCTGCGTGCCATCGGCACGAACGGTTGGCCCGACGTCGGATGAACCGGCGGCCAACTGTCGTTGCGATGACAGATGGCGATGACGGCGCCGACGACGATCGCGGGCATCGACAACGTACTGCCAGCAGGAATCGCACTTGTCCGCCATCGCCTCACTGTTTCGCTATCCCGTCAAGGGCTTCTCGGGCGAGTCGCTCGACGCGGTCGAGCTCGTTCCTGGACAGGGCTTTCCGCTCGACCGCGAATTCGCCGTCACCGACGGCACCTGGCGCTACGACGACAACACCTACAAGCCCAGGGCGAAGATGGAATTCATCGCGCTGCTGGCGCACAGCGGGCTATCGAGGTTGAACCTGCGCATGGACGAAGCGTCCGGTTCGTTGACTTGCGCTGCCCCGGGTGGGCGCGCGGTGACCGTGCGACTCGACGACCCGCAAAGCGTGGAAGGCTTCATCGACTTCGTGATCGACCACTTGCAGCTGGTGCCGCAGGGACGGCCTCGGCTCGTGCGCGGCCGTCGCAACATCTTCACCGACATGGCCATGGTCGACGCCGGGCTGCATTCGACCGTGTCCGTCATCAACCTGGCCACCGTGCGCGACCTGGCCGGGCGCATGAAGCGCGACGCGCTGGACCCGAGGCGCTTTCGCGCCAACGTCTACATCGACGGCGTCGAGCCGTGGGACGAGCTGCGCTGGGTGGGCCGGTCCATGCGACTGGGTGGCGCCGTGGGGCACGTCATCATGCCCACGCGCCGCTGCGCGATCACGATGATCGATCCGGCGTCGGGCACGAAGGATGCCGGCATTCCGCAAGCACTCGTCAAGAACTTCGGCCACCAGGACCTGGGCGTGATGATCGACGTGGTCGTGGGCGGACCGGTGCGGCCGGGCGATGCCGTGGAGGTTTTCGACGGCTCGATTCACGACACCCACGAATTCGTCAACCTGAGCTGGAACGGCCTGGACATCCCGGTGTATGCCCGAAGGGGGTCGCCATGAAGCTCGTGGTGACCGAAGTCCGGCGCGAGACGACGCGGGTGATGCGCTACGTGCTGCGCCCCGCCGGGGGCGGCGTGCTCCCGTCATTCGAACCGGGTGCCCACGTCGTGCTGCATCTGCCGCTCGGCGATGGCGCGGTCGTTGCGCGTTCCTATTCGCTGCTCAACGCGCCCGAACCCGGGCGGGCGGTGCCGAGCTACGACATCGGCGTGCTGCTCCACCCGCGAAGCCGGGGCGGTTCCTCCCATCTGCACGCCCACGTGCGAGCGGGCAGCATCGTGGAATGCGAGCCTCCACGCAATGCCTTCGCGCTCGTCCCGCATGCCGGGGCGCACGTGCTGGTTGCCGGTGGGATCGGCATCACGCCGCTGCTCTGCATGGCGGAGCGGCTTGCCCGCGAGCACGCAGACGCCGTGCTGCACTACTTCTGCCACGACGCCGAGCAGGCCGCGTTCCTGGCCGATCTGGAGGCGCTGCCGGGCGTGGCGGTGCACACGCATTTCGGGCTGTCGCGCGACGACATCGAGCGCCGGCTCGCGGGCATCGCCATGCGAACGCCGGGCATTTCGAACTTCTACGTTTGCGGGCCCGCGGGCTTCATCGACGCGATGCGCCGGCATGCGGCCGACGCCGGCCATGCGCCGTCGTACGTGCACTTCGAACGGTTCGAAGCGGCCGCGACCGAGGACGCAGGCGCCTTCGAGGTCCGGCTCGACGTCAGCGGCCTGACGCTGCGGGTGCCGCCGCACCAGAGCTTGCTTGATGCGCTGCTCGCGGCCGGGGCTGCCGTCCGTGCCGATTGCCGCGCCGGCAACTGCGGCGCCTGCCTGGTCACGGTGCAGCAGGGCGAGATCGATCATCGCGACGACTTCCTGCTGGACGAAGACCGCGCCGAGGGCCGACTCATGTGCGCCTGCGTTTCACGCAGCAAGAGCCCGCTGCTGGTGCTGCAACTTTGATCCGCCCCCTTCTCATTTCACTGGAGCATTTCCATGCAGTCTGACGATCGATTCGCGCCTTCTCGCCGGCGCCTGGTGCTGGTGTTGGCAAGCCTGCTGCTGGGCGCGCAGGCACCGGTGTCCGCACAGGTGTCCGCACAGGTGTCCGCACAGGTGTCCGCACAGGATTCATCGCCGAGCTACCCGGTGCGCCCAGTGCGGCTGCTCGTGGGCTACCCGGCGGGCGGCGGGGCCGATGGCATCGCGCGCGCCGTGGCCCACCGGCTGCAGGCAAGCCTGGGGCAGCCGGTCGTCGTCGACAACAAGCCCGGCGCCTCCACGCTCATCGCCACCCACGAGCTGATGCGGGCGGCTCCGGACGGCTACACCCTGATGCTGCAGAGCTCGGACCTCACCATCGGCAGCGCGATGCGGCGCAAGTCCCCCTGGTCGCTGCAAGCCGACTTCAGCTACGTGTCGACCGTCGCTCTCAACCCGCTGGTCTTCGTCGCCAACAACGCCGTCGCGGCCAGGACGCTCGGCGAGTTCGTCGACCACGCGCGCAGCAAGGGCAAAGACATCAACTACGGCTCCGCCGGCGTCGGCTCGGCGCTGCACTTGGGAACGGCCGAGCTCGAAGCGCAGACCGGCATCTCGATGACGCACGTTCCCTATCGCGGCGGCGCACCGCTGCTGCAAGACCTGATGTCGGGCCAGATCGCCTTCGGCACGCTGACCGCCGTCAGCGTGGTGGGCCGCGAGGGCCGCATCCATGCGCTGGCGCAGACCGGTGCGACTCGCCATCCGCTGCTTCCCCAGGTGCCCACGACTGCCGAAGCGGGCTTTCCCAAGCTCACGCCGACTTCGTACTTCGTGCTCATCGGGCCGGCGCGGCTGCCCGCCGACGTCGTCGATCGCCTCAAGCGCGAACTGGCCGGCATCACGGCGAGCCCCGAGTACCGCAAAGACCTGACAGCCGCGGGCGCGGAGCCGCACTACCTCACCGGCACCGCCCTTCGCAGCTACATGGACGCCGACCTCAAGAACTGGCAGGCGCTCGCCCGTACGGCCAATATCGTGCTGGAAGATTGAGTCGAGCCCACCGCACCCCAGGCAGCAGACTCGCATGAACCACGCACAAGCCATCGACCCGGCCGGCATCAAGCGCCCGATCGGGCCCTACTCCAACGGCCTCCTCGCGCCCCCGGGCCGGCTGCTGGCCATCGCCGGCCAGTCGGGTGTCGTAGAGGACACGACATCGCCGCCCGACGCTGCCGCACAGGCGGATGTCATCTTCCGCAACATCCGCACGATCGTCGAGGCGGCCGGCGGAAGCATGTCGGACTTGGTGTCGCTCACCATCTACCTGCGCGACGCCACCAGCTATGCGGCCGTCAACGACGCGCGCAAGCGACACCTGGCGGCGCCCTACCCCGCGAGCGCGACCGTCACGGGCATCGGCTTCCTCACGCCGGGCATGGCGGTCGAGATCTCGGCCCTGGCCGTGATCGCAGGCGCCGCGCCATGACCGTGGAAGATGCCGAAGTTCTGTGGGCGCCCGACGAGGCGCGCATCCAACGTGCCTGGCTGACGGCGTTCACCGAATGGTTGTCGAAGCGGCACGCCCGCCCGTTCGACAGCTACGAAGCCCTGTGGCAATGGTCCGTGGACCAGCCGGATCTGCTCTGGAACGCGGTGTGGGACTTCTTCGAAGTGCGCAGCGAGGGCTCGCGAGCGCCCGTTCTGGCCGACCGCAAGATGCCTGGCGCCCAGTGGTACCCCAACACGCGCCTCAACTATGCCGAGCATGCGTTCGCACGCGCCAGTTCGACGGAGCCGGCGCTCGTCGTCTGCAACGAAGTCGACGGCGCAACAGAGGTGAGCTGGCAGGACCTGCGGCGGCAGGCCGGCGCGCTGGCGCATACGCTGCGGGCACTCGGCGTGGGGCCGGGCGATCGGGTCGTGTCCTGCATGCCGAACCGGGCCGAGACGGTGGTCGCGTTCCTCGCGTGCGCCAGCCTCGGCGCCATCTGGTCCAGCTGCTCGCCCGACATGGGCACGGGCGTCGTGCTGGCGCGCTTCGGCCAGATCGAGCCCAAGGTGCTCTTCACGGTGGACAGCTACAGCTACAACGGCCGCGTGCACGATCGCAGCGCCGTCATGGCGGAGATCGCGCGGTCGCTTCTCGGCCTTCGGGCCGTGATCTGCGTCGGCGGCCCGGCGGCCGGCACGATCGACTGCGGAACGCTCGACGTGCTGGCATGGGACGACGCGACTGCCCACGAAGCCGAGCTCGTTTTCGAGCGCGTGCCGTTCTCCCACCCGTTGTGGATCGTCTACTCGTCGGGCACCACCGGGCTGCCCAAGGCCATCGTCCACAGCCACGGCGGCATTGTGCTCACGCATCTGAAGACGCTCGGCCTGCAGCACGACCTGCAGCCGCAAGACCGGCTGCTGTTCCTCGGCGGCACGGGCTGGATCGTCTGGAACCTGCAGGTCGGCGGACTGCTGGTTGGCGCGACGCTGGTGCTGTACGACGGCAACCCGGCCTGGCCGGACGCAACATCGGTCTGGCGCCTCGTCGACACGCATCGCGTGACCTTGTTCGGCTGCGGGGCCGCCTACCTGGTGCAGTGCATGAAGGCCCGGCTGCGGCCGCGCGAGTTCGCGGCGCTGCAAAGCCTGCGCGCCATCAACTCCACCGGTTCGCCGCTGCCGCCCGATGCCTATCGTTGGGTGTACGACGCCGTCAAAAGCGACGTCTGGCTCGCATCGATCAGCGGGGGCACGGACATCGCTTCGGGCTTCGTGGCGTGCGCACCCACGTTGCCGGTGGTCGCTGGCGAGCTGCAATGCAGGGAGTTGGGCGTGGCAGCCTATGCGTTCGACGACAACGGCCAGCGTGTGATCGGCGAGACCGGCGAGCTGGTCGTGACGCACCCCATTCCATCCATGCCGACGCAGTTCTGGAACGATGCCGACGGCACCCGCTACCGCGAAAGCTATTTCGCCATGTACCCGGGCATCTGGCGGCACGGCGACTGGGTCCGCTTCACGCCGGGCGGGAGCGCCGTCATTTACGGGCGCTCGGATGCCACCATCAATCGCCATGGCATCCGCATGGGCACGGCCGAGATCTACAGCGTGGTCGAAAGCTTGCCCGAGGTGGCCGACTCCCTGCTCGTCGACATGGAATACCTGGGACGGCCCTCGCTGCTTCTGCTGTTCGTCGTGCCGGCGCCGGGCCGGTCGCTCGACGAGGCGCTTGTTCAGCGCGTGCGGCAAGCCATTCGCGAGCAGGCGTCGGCCAGGCACGTGCCCGACGAGGTGCACGCCATCGAGGAGGTGCCGCGCACGCTCACGGGCAAGAAAATGGAAGTGCCCGTGCGCAAGCTGCTGCTGGGCCTGACGGCGGTCGACGTGGTGGATCGCGACACCATGGCCAATCCGCACAGCCTGGAGCCGTTCATGGCGCATGCGGCGCGGCTTTCGCGCTGAGTCGGCTACGAACCGGCGCCCTTCAGCGCGAGCCCCTGGATCATGACGTCGACCCAGAGGTCGAAGCTCGAGTCCATGGGCTTTTCGGTACCGCTGGACCAGCGCAGAACGAACGCGCGGTTCTCCAGGTTCTTCAGGTTCCTCGACAGTGCCGGGTACTCGGCGGGGGAGATCGAGGCCATTTCCTCTTGCAGGCTGCCGGCCCACGCCGCCGTGTCTTCGGGTGGCGGCGGCGCGAGCTCCAGGGTCACGAAACCGCACATCGCGGCGATGACGGTGTTGTACGCCGTGACCAGGCCGGCGCCCTTGAAGCCGGCATCTTCCAATGCCGAGACGATATATTCGAGCAGCGGGAGATCGAGCGCGCTGTTGCTGACCATCTCGGCACCGATCACGTGGGCCAGATGCGGATGCGCCTGCAGGGCCCGGCGAAAGCGGCGCAGCACGGTCCGCAGCCGTGTCTGCCAGGCGCCGTTGCGAAGGTCCGTGGCCACGTCCGACAAGGCCAGCTCCACCATGCCGGACACGAGTTCATTCCGACTCGGAACGTACCAGTAGATGCTGGTGGGGAACACGCCGAGCCGCCGCGCGAGCTCTCGCATGTTCAGCGCCGCCATGCCGGCTTCGTCGACCAGGCGAAGCGCCTCCGTGAGGATCTGGGACCGCGTCAGCCGGGTTTCACCGCGCGCACCACGCGAGGTTCGTCGTTGCGCTTCGTTGTTCTTGTCGACCTTGCTCGTAGCCATCGCGGAATTCTAGTGAGCGGCGACGCAGCCGCGCTCACCGCCCCGCGTCAAAGCTTGATGCCCGCGCCCTTCACCGTCGGACCGAGCACGCCGACCTGCTCCTTCACGAAGCCCTCGAACTGCGCGGCCGTGCCGGGCTTGGAGACGATGCCCAGCTCGACCAGCTTCTTCTGCACCTCGGGCAAGGCCAGCGATTCGTTGCTCGCGGCATTGAGTCGGCCGACCAGGTCGGCGGGCAACTTGGCCGGCCCGCTCAGGCCGAAGAAGTTCTCGAAGACCAGCTTGGGCTGCCCCAGCTCGACCATCGTCGGCACCTCGGGCATCAGCGGCGAGCGTGCGCTGCCGGTCACCGCCAGCGGCACCAACTGGCCGCTCTTGAAGAAGGGCACGTAGGCGGTGATGACGTCGATGCCCACCGGCACCACGTTGGCGATCAGGTCGGTGGTCATGGGCGCCCCGCCGCGGTACGGCACGTGCACCAGATTGGCACCGGTGATCTTGCGGATCAGCTCGCCGTGCACGTGGCCGACGGAGCCCGGGCCGCCGGAGCCGAAGTCGAGCCGGCCGTCCTTGCGTGCACGGGCTTCCAGGTCGGCGAAGCTCTTGATGCCGGATTCCTTGCTCGCCATCAGCACCAGCGGCGCCGAACCCAGGTAGGCGATGTGGGTGAAGGCGGCCACCGGGTCGTAAGGCTGCTTCTCGAGCGCGAAGGGCCCGAGCGCGATCGGCGTGGTGTTCGACAGCATCAGCGTGTAGCCGTCGGCCGGCGCCGCCGCCACCTGCGCACCGCCGATGGTGCCGCCGGCGCCCGGCTTGTTGTCCACCACCACCGGCTGGCCCAGCTTGCGCGTGAGCTGCTCGGCCAGCACCCGCGCCAGGATGTCGCTGGAGCCGCCGGCCGCGAAAGTCACGACGATCTTGACGGGCTTGTCGGGCCAGGCGGCGCGGGCTGGCAGGGCCAGGGCCGCGGCGCCGGCCGCCAGGGCTTGGAGCGCGCCGCGGCGCGTGGTGCGGGTAAAGGTGGTGTGGGTCATGTCTCCTCCGAAGCAAAAGCAATGCCGCCGCGGCGCGTGCACGTCTTTTCGGCGACTTCGAATTACGATGTGGTCTTGCCTCCCAGGCCCGTCTCTACCCCTTTCTTCATGAGTGTGCAAGCCCCGCTGCTCACGCCCGAGCACATCGCGATGATCGACAAGGGCGTCTCGGCCATCGTGGCCT
The DNA here is from genome assembly GCF_001984055.1 of Variovorax sp. KK3. Taxonomy (GTDB): domain Bacteria; phylum Pseudomonadota; class Gammaproteobacteria; order Burkholderiales; family Burkholderiaceae_C; genus Variovorax. Next base: position 71,195 of record NZ_LYVO01000007.1, on the reverse strand, counting down.
CGCGCAGCGCTGCGAACCGGCCCAGCCTCATGCGCGCCGTGGGTGCGAGCATCTCGCCCGATGGCGCCGACGTCACGGTCTACCTGTCGCGCACGCAGTCGCGCCAGTTGCTGCAGGACGTGGCGGCCACCGGCGAAGTGGCGGTGGTGTTCAGCGAGCCGCTGAGCCATCGCACCGTGCAGGTCAAGGCGCAGGCGGCGCAGCTCCGCCCGGCGGGCGATGCCGATCTTCCGTTGCTGCGCCGCTACCTTGCATCGATGGAGCACGAGGTGGGCTGCGTCGGCTTCGACGCCCCGTTCGTGCGCGCCATGCTCGCCTGCCCGCTCGAGGACATGATGGCCGTCAGCTTCCGGCCCTCGCAGGCCTTCGACCAGACGCCCGGGCCGCGCGCCGGCAGCCCCTTGCCGGCCCGATGAACGCCGCCCCCGCCCTGCCCGCCATCCGTGCCTGCTTCGAGGGTGCGATCCCCGGCATGATGGCGACCTGCAGCGCGGACGGCACGCCGAACGTGGCCTACATCTCGCAGGTCTACTACGTGGACGAGCGCCACATCGCGCTGTCGTTCCAGTTCTTCAACAAGACGCGCCAGAACATCCTGGCCAACCCGCACGGCACCGTGCTGGTGATGGACCCCGTCACCGCGGCCTTCTACCGCCTGCAGATCCGGTACCTGCGCACCGAAACCGAGGGCGCGCTCTTCGAGGGCATGAAGGCGCAGCTGGCGGGCATCGCATCGCATTCGGGCATGGCCGGCGTGTTCCGCCTGCTCGGCTCCGACGTGTACGAGGTGGAGCACGTCGAGCCCTTGGAGGGCGATTGCCTGCAGGCGCCGGCACGCCCGCCGCTGCTGGCCGGCGTGCGGCGCTCGGCCGAGCGACTGGCCGCGTGCACCGCCACAGACGAGCTGCTGCAGGCCACGCTCGCGGCCTTGAGCGACCACCTGGGCGTGCGGCACGCCATGGTGCTGATGCTCGATGCGGCGGCGCAGCGCCTCTACACCGTGGCCAGCTGCGGCTACGCCACCTCCGGCGTCGGCTCGGAGATCGAGATGGGCCACGGCGTCGTCGGCACGGCCGCGCGCGAGCGCACGCCGGTGCGCATCAGCCACATGACCAACGCGGCCTCGTACAGCCACGCCGTGCGCAGCAGCCTGCGCGAGTTGCAGCCCGGCCTGGTGCTGGACACCGAGATTCCCTACCCCGGCCTGGCCGAGCCGCACAGCCAGCTGGCGGTGCCCATCGTGTCGGCCGGGCGGCTGCTGGGCGTGCTCTTCGTCGAAAGCCTGCAGGACATGCGCTTCGGCTTCGAGGACGAAGACGCGCTGGTCGCGGTGGCGGCCCACCTGGGCGCCACGCTCGACCTGCTGCAGGCCGCCGCCGAGCCCGCTGCGCCGGAAGACGCGGCGCAAAGCATCGCACCCGTGGCCGGCGGCGCCCCGCTCGCCGTGCGCCACTACCTCGCCAACAACAGCGTCTTCGTGGGCGAGCGTTACCTGATCAAGGGCGTGGCCGGCGCCATCCTGGGCAAGCTGCTGCGCGAGCACACGGGCCAGGGCCGCAACGAGTTCACCAATCGCGAACTGCGGCTGGACCCGGCCCTGCGCCTGCCCGACCTGTCGGACAACCTCGAGGCGCGGCTGGTGCTGCTGCAGCGCCGGCTCGCCGAAAACTGCGCCGACATCCGGATCGAGAAGACGGGTCGCGGGCGCTTCAAGCTGCGCACCGACCGGCCGGTGCTGCTCGAAGAAATCGCCGCCTAGACGGGCAGGCCCAGGCTGCCCGCGAGCTTGGCCCATTCGCGCTCGCGCAGGTGCGGCCGCACCACATCGAGCGCGGCGGCGAAGGCCGGCGCCGGGGCGTGCGCGCGCATCTCGGCCATCATCGCGGCCCGCTCCGTCGGGTTCATGAAGGGCACCAGCCAGCGCAGCGTGAACATCATTTCCTCGGGCGGAATCGACGCGACCAGGGCGTTGTGGATGTCCATGAGCTCCCCGTCGGTGTAGCGCGCCCACAGCACGGCGTTGTGGGCGGTTTCCTCCACGTGCATGTGCTCGAAGTTGTGGGCGATGAATAGCGACAGCCCGCGGTACAGGGCCAGTGCGCCGGCCTCGCGCGTCGCGGAGTCGCCGTTCAGCAGCGCCGTGGCCTGCGCGCACAGCGCCTCGATTTCTTCTTCGTGCTGGCCGTGCTCGTGCGCGATCTGTCCACTCGCACCCGGCGCGCGCGCCTCGATGGCGGTGTGGACGAACGTGTTTTCGTGCTGCAGGTGCGAACGGCAGAAGTCCAGCAGTTGCATCACGCGCTGCGTGGCTTGCGCCAGTTCCAGCGCATCGTCGGCATCCGCGCGGCCCAGTTCCAGCAGGGTGTCGGCCATCAACGCACGCAGCGCCTTGTGGATGCCGGCGTAGAGGTCGACGCGGGGCGCGACGGCTTGCGCCACCTGGCGCATTTCTCGGGGATCGATGTTCATGGGAGGACTTCTTTTCGCTTGTGCGGCCGGCGCACCATGCGCTGCCTGCTGGAAAGAAGTCTAGAAATCGCGGGCGCGGCGCGCCGCTAAGAATTGCTTACGCAATCCCTCACCGAACCTTAAATTTCGTGCGCGAAGCCCCGTTCGCCGCCGAAGCACGGCCGCTCAGGCAGCGAGCCGCCGCTCCAACCGCATGCGGCTGATGAACCCGATCTGCCGCAGTGCCTCGCCCAGGTCCTGCCCCGGTTCGCGCGCACCGCGGGAAGCCAGCTCCGCGAAGATGCCGGGCTTGGTGTAGTGGCGCGCGCAGGCGATGAAGGGGAAGCCGTGGCGCGTGCGGTAGGCCTTGTTCAGGCGCGCGAGGCTGTCTTCTTCGCTGGCGGACAGGGTGCCGAGGCCAGCGCTCTTCTGCTCGTCCATCGAGTCGGCGGTCATGCTGTTGGCACGCACCGCGGCGGCCGAGAGCTCGGGGTGGCCGCGCAAAAACTCGATCTGGCGGCTGCGGCCGCAGTCGAGCACCACGGCCATCATGGCGTCGTGCAGGGCCTGCACGGTGGCGAACGGCCGCGCGGCCCAGGCGGCTTCGGCCACCCAGGGCGAGTGCTCGAAGGTCTCGCCCAGGGCGGCGGTGAAGGCGGCGCGGTCCATCGCGTTGAGGGCGCGCAGGTCGAGGGTGTGGAGTTCGGTGGACATGGAGCGGCAGTGTAGGAAGGCGCTGCCGCATCCAAAAGGCGCGTGCCGTTATACGGCGCATAACAGGCCGCGTCCGTGGCCCACGCCTTGCGCCGAGGGCCGGCTCAGCCCGCCTGCAGATCCGTCAGCACCGGCGCCGCCGCCGTCAGCAGCCCGCGCAGCCACACGTGCGGGGCGGCCCGGTGCTGCGAGGCATGCCACAGCTGGTAGAAGCGCATCCGCGCGAACTCGATCGGCGATGGCACGATGGCGATCGGCAATTGCCGCGCATGGTAGGCAGCGAAATGCCGGCTGGTGGTCATGATCAGGTCGGTGCCCGGCAGCAGGCTGGGCGCGAGGCCGAAGTACGGGCACTGCACGCGCCGGTCGCGGCTCACGCGCATCGTGGCCAGCGTGGACTCGACCACGCCGCGCTGAGCGATCGAATACGGCATGGGCACCAGGTGCGGCGCCTGAAGAAAGCGCTCGACGGTCAGTTGCCCGGGCACCGCGAATGGATGGTCGTGCGCCATGATGCAGACGACCTCGTCTTCGAGCAGCGTCGACATGTGCAGGTGCTCCGGCGGCTCGGGCCAGTTGCCGATCACGATGTCGATGGTGCCGTCCTGCAGCGCCATCTCGTAGTCGTACTGCGGCCCGAGCGGCTGCGCCACCAGGCGCGCGTGGGGCGCCTGCGCGCGGAAGGCCCGCACCACCTGCGCCAGGAAGGGCGGCGCCAGGTAGTCGGGCATGGCGACGGTGAAGCTGCGCTCGGTGGTCGCGGGGTCGAAGCCGTCGCCGCTGCGCAGCAGGCCGTCGAGCAGGCCGAGCGCGGCCTGGGCCTGCGCGGCCACCGCCAGTGCCCGTGCGGTCGGCACCATGGTGTTCTTGTCGCGCACCAGCAGCGGGTCGTTGAAGACTTCGCGCAGCCGCTTGAGCGCGGCGCTGATGGCGGGCTGCGACTGGTTCATCCGGATCGCGGTGCGCGACACGCTCTGCTCCGCGATCAGCGCGCACAGCACGCGCAGCAGGTAGGTCTCGAAGGGGTCGTCGGCGCGGGACACGGTGCGGTGGGGCTCCGGATATCGACTTTGCTATGCGCCCTATTGCGCCTGCCCAGTTTCGCACAGGGCCCGGAGTGAAGACCATTGGCGCAGCCCTGCATGGCGGGCTCTCCACAACGACGGACACCAGAGACAAAGGAATCGACATGAGCACACCCTCCGCGGCGCTACCCGGCGCCACCGCCGCTCCCGACCGGGTCGACGCGACCTACAGCAAGATCTCGTGGCGCTTGCTGCCCTTCCTGGGCGCCTTGTGGGTGCTGGCCTGGCTCGACCGCGTCAACATCGGATTCGCCAAGCTGCAGATGCTGGACGACCTGCGCTTCAGCGAAGCGGTGTACGGCCTGGGCGCCGGCATCTTCTTCCTGGGCTACTTCTTCTTCGAGGTGCCCTCCAACATGCTGCTGCAGAAGATCGGCGCCAAGAAGACGGTGATGCGGATCACCATCGGCTGGGGGCTCATCTGCATGCTGCAGGCCTGGGTGACCACGCCGACGCAGTTCTACATCCTGCGCTTTCTGCTGGGTGCCTTCGAGGCCGGCTTCTACCCCGGCGTGATCCTGTACCTGACCTACTGGTATCCGTCGCAGCGCCGGGCCAAGGCCTTCGGCACCTTCATGTCGGCATCGGCCATCGCCGGCGTGCTGGGCGGCCCGCTGGCCGGCTGGATCATGAGTTCGATGGGCGGCGTGCAGGGCTGGTCGGGCTGGCAGTGGCTGTTCGTGATCGAAGGCATTCCGTCGGTGCTCGCCGGCGTCGTCGCCTACTTCTACATGACCGACAAGCCCGAACAGGCGCACTGGCTCAGCAGCGACGAGAAGCGCATCGTTCGCGACGAACTCGAGCGCGACGCCCGTGCCCAGGGCGAGCGCGGCACCGACTGGCGCCAGCTCTTCACCAACCCCAAGGTGTGGCTGCTGATCGCGATCTTCTTCTGCCTGCTGTGCGCCAATTCGACGCTGACCTTCTGGATTCCCACGGTCATCAAGGAAACCGGCTTCGTCACGCCGATGATGGTCGGCTGGATCGCCGGTGCCACCTACATCTTCGGCGCCGCCGGCATGATCCTCAACGGCCGCCATTCGGACCGCCATGGCGAGGTGCGCTGGCACTTCAGCGGCGCGGCGATCTGCGGCGCGAGCGGCATGGCGCTGCTGGCCCTGGCGCTCACCGTGCCCGGCCTGCCGCCCGTGGTGCCGCTGCTCGCGATGGGGCTGGCGCTGGTCGGCACCATGAGCGCGATTCCGGTGTTCTGGCAGCTGCCCAACATGTACCTGGCCGGCGGCGCGGCTGCGATCGGCGTGGCGCTGATCAACTCGATCTCGAACCTGGCAGGCTTCGGCGCACCCTACGTGATGGGCCTGATCAAGACCGCCACCGGCAAGGTGAGCGCCGGCTTGTACATCGTCGCGGCGATCGAGCTGCTGGCCGCCGTGCTGGTGATTGCGTATATCGCCCGCAAGAAGAGCGCGACGACCACCACGACCACGACGGCCGCAACGACCACGAAGAGAATCAAGGCATGACCACCATCGACGACACCACCGAAAAGTATCTGCTCGACGCCATCGGCCTCGCCATGGGCAACGTGCGCGATCGAAAGACGTGGCCCTTCGGCGCGGTGCTGGTGCGCGACGGCAAGGTGCTGGCCCGCAGCGTCAACGAGGTCGACGCACTGTGCGACCCCTCGGCCCATGCCGAGATGCAGGCGGTGCGTGATGCCTGCCGCGTGCAAGGCAGCACCGACCTGAGCGGCAGCACGGTCTACGCGAGCGGCTACCCCTGCCCGATGTGCCTCACGGCCATGTACCTGGCGGGCGTCAAGGAGGTCTACTACGCCTATTCCAACGAAGACGGCGCGCCCTACGACCTGTCGGCCGAACGCGGCTACGTCGAGATCGCCAGGCCCGTCGAGCAACGCGAGATGAAAATCACCAGCCTGCCCGTGCGACCCGAGGGCGAGGACCTCTACGAGGCTTGGCGCAAGGCCCAGGGCTAGCAGACCACCAGGCTAATTGGACTTCGCGCCGTCGCGTTTGCGATCGGCGCGCTTGTGCTCGAGGTAGGTCGCGAGTTCGACCTCGTGCAGCTGTTTCGGATAGCGCTCGGCTTCCTCGAACCAGCGATGCAGGCGTTTGTCGCCTCGCTCCTGCGGCGGCGCGTCGAGGCCGTCGAGGTAGGCGTCCAGAGTGAGGAAGTAGCGCATCGCGTTGCGCTCCATGAGCCCGCGCACGCCGCGGATGTATTCGGGGTCGCCGTTCGGCTTGTTGCCGACCACGGTAAAGCCCATCTTGTGGCTGCCGAAGGTCGCGAGGTAGGCCTTGGTGGCCAGCCGCGCCATCATGTTGTGGTCGTAGGCGTAGCCGAAATGCAGGAAGCTCTGGCGCTCGCCGAGCGGCATGGCCTCGAGCGTGACGCGGTAGTTGCTGGTGCCCAGCGGGCCGCTCTCGGCCGACAGCCGCACCGACAGGTAGTCGTTGCCGTTGCTGGTGATGCGATGCACGAAGGGCAGCTCGAAAGCCTGCTCCACCGGCTTGTCGTAGCGCTGCACCACGCTGAGCGTCAGCACCTCGCCCTGGCCTTGCTTGCTGACGCGGCAGCGCCGGTTGTTGATGTGCAGCAGCAGCATCTCGCACCACTGCCCGCCATTGGCCAGCGCCGTGCGCACCTCGTCGAGGGGATGGTCGACCACGGCGTAGACGTCGCCTTGAAGGCCGCCGTCGGTTTCGGTGGATTCCAGGTGCATCGGCCGCTTCAGGGGGCTCGCTGCCAACTGGCCGGCCAGCTTCTGGTGCTGCTCGCGCAGGGCCGGCGCCGAGCCGGCGTCAAGTGCGGCTGTCTGGGCTGCGACTGAACAGGCCACACAGGCAACACAGGCTGCAAGGCACAACGCCAAGCCCACGCGCAAGGCGCGGGGCAGAGAGGATGCCGACCGGCTGATCATCCCCGCACGATACAACGACTGGGCGTTTGGCCGGTCGCGATCCGCGGGTGTGGCCTCAGCGCGCCTTGCGCGAGGGCTTGACCCGGCCCGCACCGGTGTCGCGCGGCGGCAGCCCGGTGTGCTGCGTCAGGATGCGGCCCTTGGCAGGCTGCACCGGCTTCATCGCTTGCGTCGGCTTGGCAGCCAGTGGCGTCGAGTTCTTGCGCCGCGCGCTCTGGTAGCTGCCGTCGGTCATCGGCTGGTAGGTCGGAATCAGATGGTGCTTGCCGTTGCCGATCAGGTCGGCGCGGCCCATCTTCTTGAGCGCCTCGCGCAGCAGCGGCCAGTTGTTGGCGTCGTGGTAACGCAAGAAGGCCTTGTGCAGGCGGCGGCGCTTCTCGCCGCGCACGATGTCGACCGTCTCGCTGTCGCGCGTGATCTTGCGCAGCGGGTTGCGGTCGGTGTGGTACATCGCGGTCGCGGTGGCCATGGGCGACGGATAGAAGGTCTGCACCTGGTCGGCGCGAAAGCCGTTGCGCTTGAGCCAGAGCGCGAGGTTCATCATGTCCTCGTCGCTGGTGCCGGGGTGGGCGGCGATGAAGTACGGAATCAGGTACTGCTTCTTGCCCGCCTCGGCGCTGAACTTCTCGAACATCTGCTTGAAGCGGTCGTAGCTGCCGATGCCGGGCTTCATCATCTTCGTGAGCGGCCCCTGCTCGGTGTGCTCGGGCGCGATCTTGAGGTAGCCGCCGACGTGGTGCTGCACCAGTTCCTTCACGTACTCGGGCGACTGCACGGCCAGGTCGTAGCGCAGGCCGGAACCGATCAGGATCTTCTTGATGCCCTTGAGCGCGCGCGCCCGGCGGTAGATCTTGATGAGCGGATCGTGGCTGGTGTTGAGGTTCGGGCAGATGCCCGGGTACACGCAGCTGGGCTTGCGGCAGGCTGCCTCGATCTCGGGACTCTTGCAGCCGATGCGGTACATGTTGGCGGTCGGCCCGCCCAGGTCGGAGATGGTGCCGGTGAAGCCCTTCACGCTGTCGCGGATGGCCTCGACCTCCTTGATGATCGAGTCTTCCGAGCGGCTCTGGATGATGCGGCCTTCATGCTCGGTGATGGAGCAGAAGGTGCAGCCGCCGAAGCAGCCGCGCATGATGTTCACGCTGAAGCGGATCATCTCCCAGGCCGGGATCTTGGTCGCGCCGTCGTGGCTGCCGTTCTCGTCGGCATAGCGCGGATGCGGGCTGCGGGCGTAGGGCAGGTCGAACACGTGGTCCATCTCGGCCGTGGTCAGCGGAATGGGCGGCGGGTTGATCCACACGTCGCGCGCGGTCGTGCCTTCCCCATGGGCCTGCACCAGGGCGCGGGCGTTGCCGGGGTTGGTTTCGAGGTGCAGCACCCGGTTGGCGTGGGCGTAGAGCACAGGGTCGGCGCGCACTTGCTCGTAGGCCGGCAGGCGGATCACCGAGCGGTCGCGCGGCGGAGGCTTCAGCCGCACGGCCGGGTTGGGCACGAACTGCACAGGCTTCGCCGCGGCTTCGGCCTTCACTGCGACGGCCTGCGCTTCGTCTTCCTTCGCGCAGGTGGCGCCGTTGGCCTTGGCCTGCTCCGACACCATCAAGTACGGATTGACGTGCGCTTCGACGCGCCCCGGCAGGTCGACGCTGGTCGAGTCGATCTCGAACCAGCCCGCGGGCGTTTCGCGCCGCACGAAGGCCGTGCCGCGCACGTCGGTGATCTGCTGCACCGGCTCGCGCGCGGCCAGCCGGTGGGCGATTTCGACGATGGCGCGCTCGGCGTTGCCGTAGAGCAGCAGGTCGCACTTGGCGTCGACCACCACCGAACGGCGCACCTTGTCCTGCCAGTAGTCGTAGTGCGCGATGCGGCGCAGCGAGCCTTCGATGCCGCCGAGCACGATCGGCACGTCGTTCCAGGCTTCCTTGCAGCGCTGCGAGTAGACCACCGCCGCGCGGTCGGGCCGATGGCCGCCGACGTCGCCGGGCGTGTAGGCATCGTCGCTGCGGATCTTCCGGTCGGCCGTGTAGCGGTTGATCATCGAATCCATGTTGCCGGCGGTCACGCCGAAGAACAGGTTCGGCTTGCCCAGTGCCTTGAAGGGCTCGGCGCTCTGCCAGTCGGGCTGGGCGATGATGCCGACGCGAAAGCCCTGCGCCTCGAGCATGCGGCCGATCACGGCCATGCCGAAGCTGGGGTGGTCGACGTAGGCGTCGCCGGTGACGATCACGATGTCGCAGCTGTCCCAGCCCAGGGCTTCCATCTCGGCGCGCGAGGTGGGCAGGAAGCGCGCGGTGCCGAAGCGGGCCGCCCAGTACTTGCGGTAGCTGGTCAGCGGCTTGGCGGCGCGCGCGAAGAAGGAGACGTCGACGGGGGCGTTCATGTGGGGACTTTGGCGGCAGGTGCAGGCGGCAGTGCAGCGGCAATGCAGGCCGCGGTGGCCCTGTTTCGGGCAACCCGCGATTTTAGGTGCCAGGGCTTGCCCCGTCGAATCGAAGGCCATGGGCCGAACTGGCCGCGATCTCGTATTTGCTTGCCTCAGTCAATCATTTCGATTGACAATGGCAGCCATGACTGCCGTTGCCCCCTCCCCCGACGAAGTTGCCGCCGTCAAGGCCGTGCGCCGGTTCAACCGCTTCTACACCCGCCACATCGGTGCACTCGACCCCTATCTGGGCAGCGAGATGTCGCTGACCGAGGTGCGCGTGCTCTACGAACTGGCCCACCGCGAGCAGGCCGTGGCCAGCGAGATCGGCAAGGACCTGGGCCTGGACGGCGGCTACCTGAGCCGCATCCTGCGCCGCTTCGAGGCCAAGGCCTGGCTGGCGCGCGAGCCGCATCCGCGCGATGCGCGCCAGAGCCTGCTGCGTCTGACGGAGGCCGGTCACGCCGCCTTCGCGCCGCTGCAGCAGAAGTCGCGCGACGAAGCCCGCGCCCTGCTCGCGCCGCTGTCGGCACCCCGCCGGCGCCAGCTGGTCGAAGCCATGCAACAGCTCGAGACGCTGATCGAGCCCGAGCCAGGCGCTCAGTCACGCCCCCCGACCGCGGTGCTGCGCGATCCACGGCCCGGCGACATCGGCTGGGTGGTGCAACAGCACGGCGAACTCTACGCGCGCGAGTACGGCTGGAACAGCGAGTTCGAAGCACTGGTCGCCGAGATCGGCGCCGAGTTCCTGCGCAAGTTCCAGCCCGACTGGGAGCATTGCTGGATCGCCGAGCTGGGTGGCGAACGCGTGGGCGCCGTGTTCGTGGTGCGCAAGTCGGCCACCGTGGCCCAGCTGCGCATGCTGATCCTCGCCCCGCAGGCGCGCGGGTTGGGCCTGGGCGCACGGCTCACCGACGAATGCATCGCGTTCGCGCGGCGCAAGGGCTACAAGAAGATGGTGCTGTGGACCAACAGCTGCCTGACCGCCGCGCGCGGCATCTACGCGGCGCGCGGCTTCCAGCTGACGAAGTCGGAGGCCTACAAAGGCTTCGGCCAGCAGCTGGTGGGCGAGACCTGGGAGCTCAAGCTCTGACCCAGGTCCCCGCGTTTACTGCATGAACCAACCGTGGCTCACCACCAGCGACTGGCCGGTGAGCGCATTGGTCGGGAAGGCCGCGAACAGCAGCGCCACGCGCGCCACGTCGTCGGTGGTGGTGAACTCGCCGTCCACCGTCTCCTTGAGCATCACGTTCTTGATCACCTGCTCTTCGGTGATGCCCAGCGTCTTGGCTTGTTCGGGGATCTGCTTTTCGACCAGCGGCGTGCGCACGAAGCCGGGGCAGATCACGTTGGCCCGCACGCCGTGCTTCGCGCCTTCCTTGGCGACCGTCTTCGCCAGCCCGATCAGGCCGTGCTTGGCCGTGACGTAGGGCGCTTTCAGCAGCGAGGCTTCCTTGGAGTGCACCGAGCCCATGTAGATGATGCTGCCGCCGCGGCCCTGCGCGTACATGTGCTTCAGGCAGGCCTTGGTGGTGAGGAAGGCGCCGTCGAGGTGGATGGCCAGCATCTTCTTCCAGTCGGCGAAGGCGAATTCCTCGACCGGATGCACGATCTGGATGCCGGCGTTGCTGACCAGGATGTCGATGCCACCGAAAGCCTTGGCCGCCTCTTCGACCGAAGCATCGACCTGGGCTTCGTTCGTCACGTCGACCGCGACGCCGATCGCCTCGGCGCCGGTCTGGCGCAGCTCGGCGGCCGTCGCATCGGCCGCTTCCTTGTTCAGGTCGGCGATGACGAGCTTGGCGCCTTCCTGCGCGAAGAGGATGGCGATTTCCTTGCCGATGCCGCTGGCCGAGCCGGTGACGAAGGCAACCTTGTCCTTGAGTTGCATGGGATTCCTCTGGTGATGGTGAAAAAGGATGGTGGCGCCTGCAAGCGGCGTGCCCGTGACGAAGAGTGCCGCAGATTCCTTTGGGCAGCCTGACTGCGCTTCATCGGCGTTCGGCGCAGTTCAGCGCTGATCGGCCTGCGCAGCCGCCGCGTTCGAGGGACCGTTCATCGGCACCTGCATCGGCCGGCGCACGCGCGGCGCGTTCGGCTCGCGCATGTCGAAGGTGGTCACGCCGTTGTCCTGCGACGCGCTGCGCAGCCATTCGGGATGTGCCAGTACGCTGCCGATGTCGCGCTGGCCCGCCTCCCAGTGTTCGTCGACCGAGGCACGCGAGAACTCGTAGTCCTTCGATTCGATCTCGTAGGGCTTGTCGCGGTAGATCAGGTGCACGATCTCGATCGGCTCGTGCGTGAGCTGGCTGCACACCGCGGCCACGCTCGGGTCCCTGCGCAGCGCGGCGGGCAGCTTGGTGATCAGGTCCGCCACCGCCTGCTGAAGATTGAGGTTGGCGGCCAGCGCGTCGGTGTTGAGGCGCGTGCGGCTCGAATAGGTGATGTCCTTCTGCCGTTCCGTCACCTCGGCCAGGGTGCGCGGCATGGCGCCGCTCGCGCTGAACAGGTCCACCTGCAGCACCATCAGCGGCTCGGTGCGCGGATGCGTGTCCAGCACGTACTGCAGCGGCGTGTTCGAGACGATGCCGCCGTCCCAGTAGTCTTCGCCCTCGATCGTCACCGGCGCGAAACCGGGCGGCAGCGCACCGCTGGCCATGATGTGCTCTGGGCCGATGCGCTGCGTGGTGTTGTCGAAGTAGATCGAGTTACCGTTGCGCACGTTGACCGCGCCCACGCTGAAGCGAATGTCGCAATGGTTGATGCGGTCGAAGTCGACGAGGCGTTCGAGCGTGGACTTGAGCGGCGAGGTGTCGTAGTAGCTCAACACCGGCGACGCACCGCCCAGCAGCAAGGCGGCGCCCGGCCGTGGCGTGAAGAAGCCCGGTACGCCGAAGAAGGCCGCCGAGGTCGCGCTCCACTGATTGAAGAGCGTGCGGTCGCCCCAGCCGGGTGTCAGCCGCTGGGCCGGCCCGGAAGAAACGAGATCCCAGAACTCGCGCAACCGATCGACTCGGCGCTCGGGCGCATTGCCTGCGATGAGCGCGGCGTTGATCGCGCCGATCGACACGCCCGCCACCCAGTCGAGCGACTTGTTCTTCTCGTACACACCGGCGTAGACACCGGCTTGGTAGGCACCGAGTGCGCCGCCGCCCTGCAGCACCAGGGCCTTCTTCGCGGTGTTGATGTCGACCCGGCCTCGCGCGGGCTTGGAGGGGGTGGCGGGATGCTGCGGCTTCTTGCGGGGGCTGGTGGTACGCATGGTGTCCATTGGACACCATTGCACGATCAACTCGCGATCACCCCCGCGCCGATTGCTACATCTTCGGCAGCAACTGCCCGCGGATCTCGCCGTTCGGGTTGGCCGCGGTGTGGATGTTGGCGTACCACTTGCCGGCACCCAGGTCGGAGGCCTGCGCGGGGGTCAGCGTCGCCTGTCCTTCGATGGGGCTCGCTGCGCTCGTGAAGGGCAGCACCACTCCGGCGTTCTCGCCGGCCGATGCCGGCCCATGGAAGTGCGCTGCCGTCGCCGGCCCGCTGAGGCCGGTGTAGACGATCTTGTACTTGAGCACGTTCGTGTCCTTGTTCAGCCAGGCCTCGACCAGCCCGCTGCCGCGCGTCATGTTGGGCGGCACCTCGCTGGCGGCGTTCATGCTGCCGCTGAAGCTCGACGTGTTCGAGCTGGACATCATTCCGCAGCCTGCCAGGGCCGCGGTCGCCACGCCGGCCACCAGGGCCGCGCGCAAGAGGGTGGCATAACGGTTCATGTGCGGATCTCCTTCGTTGTCGGAAACGAAAAGCCTAGGCAGCACGCGGCTTTTCGCGTGTCGGCCGCAAGCCCGACTTTGAGAGCGTGCCGGGATCGTGCGATGGCATCATTCGGCGTATGACGAACCCTGCTCCCCTGCCCTCCGCGCACGATGTCGCCGCCTTCTGGCGCGACGCCGGCCCCGAACGATGGTTCGCCAAGGACGACGCCTTCGACACCGAGTTCAAGTCCCGCTTCGAGGCCGCGCACCACGCCGCCGCATCCGGTGCGCTCGATGCATGGGCCGTCGATGCCGAGAGCGCACTGGCCCTGCTCGTGCTGCTCGACCAGTTTCCGCGCAACGGCTTTCGCGGCAGTGCCCACATGTTCGCGACCGATGGCAAGGCCCGCGCGGTGGCGCGGGCGGCCATCGCGGCTGGCCTGGACCAGCAAGTCGACAGCGCGCTGCGGCCCTTCTTCTACCTGCCCTTCATGCATTCCGAATCGCTGGAAGACCAGGAGCGATCGGTCGCGCTGAACGCCGCGCTCGACGCGAACACGCAGCGTTTCGCGGTGCTGCATCGGGACATCATCGCGCGCTTCGGCCGCTTTCCGCATCGCAATGCGGTGTTGGGGCGGGACACTACGCCAGAAGAGCAAGCCTTCCTGGACGAGGGCGGATTCGCGGGCTAGGGCCTCGCCTCGAGCGCCCAGGCCACGTGCTCGCGCACCAGCGCACTCGCGTGTTCGCGCCGCGCCAGCAACGGTGCACGCGCCTCTTCGTTGCCCGCACGCAGCGCGTTGCCCAAGGCCACCGCGATGTTGCGCAGCCAGCGCTCGTGCCCGATGCGGCGGATCGGGCTGCCTTCGGTGAAGCGCAAGAACTCGTCTTCGCTCCACGCGAAGAGCGTCGCCAGCGGCGGCCCCGTCAGCCCTTCGCGTGCATCGAAGTCCGGCAACGTGCTCTTCCTCGCGAACTTGTTCCACGGGCAGATCAGCTGGCAGTCGTCGCAGCCGTAGATGCGGTTGCCCATCGCCGGCCGCAGCTCGACCGGGATGCTGCCTGCATGCTCGATGGTGAGGTACGAGATGCAGCGCCGCGCATCGAGCCGTTGCGGCGCGACGATGGCCTGCGTCGGACAGACGTCGATGCACGCGCTGCAGCTGCCGCAATGCGCGCTGACCGGCTCGCTGTGCGGCAAAGCCATGTCGACGTAGATCTCGCCCAGAAAGAACATGGACCCGGCCTCGCGGTCGAGCACCAGCGTGTGCTTGCCGCGCCAGCCCTGGCCGCTGCGCGAGGCCAGCTCGGCCTCGAGCACCGGCGCCGAATCGGTGAAGACGCGGTGGCCGAATGTACCCACGTCCTCGCCGATGCGGTCGGCCAGCTTCTGCAGCCGCGAACGCAAGACCTTGTGGTAGTCGCGGCCGCGGGCATAGAGCGACACGATGGCTTCGCCGGGCCGCTGCAGCCGCTCGAACTCGATGGCCTGCCAGTCGTCGGACGTGGCGCGCGGCAGGTAGTCCATGCGCGCGGTGATCACCGACACGGTGCCCGGCACCAGCTCGGCCGGCCGCGCGCGCCGCGTGCCATGCGCGGCCATGTAGTGCATGTCGCCATGAAAGCCCTGCGCGAGCCATTGCGCCAGGCCGGACTCGGCGCTCGACAGGTCGACACCCGTCACACCGATTTGGGAGAATCCGAGTTCCTGGGCCCAGGCCCGAATACGACTCACGAGTGGATGGCTGCCGATCACCTGCCGATTGTAAAAACGCTCGCGACACGAAGCCTCGAGCAACGGTGGCACACCGAAGACGACTGCGATGCGCTGGCACGCAGCCTCGCGTCATCGGAAGCGCTGCGCGATGCGTTCATCGCATTGCATGGAGACCTCGGCGCCGGCAAAACCACTTTCGTACGCCACCTGTTGCGCGCGCTCGGCATCGGCTCGCGCATCAAGAGCCCCACCTACGCGGTGGTCGAGCCGCATGAAGCACCCGGCGGCCTGGCCATCTTCCATTTCGACTTCTACCGATTCAGCGATCCGCACGAATGGGACGACGCCGGCTTCCGCGACATCTTCGCGGGGCCGGGCCTCAAGCTTGCGGAATGGCCGGGCAACGCCGCGGGGCGCATTCCGATTGCTGATCTTGCTATTAAAATCGAAGCAATGAACGACGACACACGCACCGTGACCCTGCAGGCCCACACCCCGCGCGGCAACCGGCTGCTCGACGCCGCTGCATGAAGGCCCGAGGACTGCAAAGACGCGCGCTGCTGCAAGGCGGCAGCCTCGCCCTGCTGCTGGGCACCGCCGAAATCGCGCGCGGCGCCACCATCGTGGCCGTGCGGGTCTGGCCCGCGAACGACTACACCCGCGTCACCATCGAATCCGACGGCCGCCTCGCGTCACAACAGCTCGTGGTCGGCAACCCGCCGCGGCTGGCCGTGGACATCGAGGGCATCGACCTCAATCCCGCACTTCGCGAGCTGGTCGGCAAGATCCGGCCCGACGACCCGTACATCAACGGCCTGCGCGTCGGCCAATTCGCGCCGAGCGTGGTGCGCATCGTGTTCGACCTCAAGCAGACCGTGGCACCGCAGGTCTTCTCGCTGGCGCCCGTGGCGGCGTACCAGCACCGGCTGGTGCTCGACCTGTATCCGCAGCAGGCCGTCGACCCGATGGAGGCCCTGATCGCCGAACGCCTGCGCGATGCGCCGCGAGCCCAGGGCCGCGACAGCACGGTGGCCGGCGTCGCGCCGCGCAACGCCGGCGCGCCCGGGGACACACCGGCACCGCTGCGCCCCGCGCCGCCTGGCGCCGACCCGCTGGGCGACCTGATGGCGCAGCAGTCGATGCGCCCCACGCCGGGTGGCCCCTCGGCGGCACCGCCGCTGGTGGCGCCCGCACCGCTGCCGCCGGTGGTGGGCACCGCGCCCGTCGCTCCCACGCCGCCACCGCGCAACGGCAGCGGCACCAGCAACGGCAGCGTCGCCACGGCCAGCCGCACCGACCGCATCATCATCGTCGCGCTCGATCCGGGCCATGGCGGCGAAGACCCCGGCGCCATCGGCCCCAACGGCACGCGCGAGAAAGACATCGTGCTGCAGGTCGCGCACCGCCTGCGCGACCGCATCAACGCGAGCAGCGTCAACGGCAACCCGATGCGTGCCTTCCTCACGCGCGACGCCGACTTCTTCGTGCCGCTGGGCACCCGCGTGCAGAAGGCACGGCGCGTGCAGGCCGACCTGTTCGTCAGCATCCATGCCGATGCCTTCACCAACCCCGACGCGCGAGGCGCCAGCGTGTTCGCGCTGAGCCAGAGCGGCGCCTCCAGCAGCGCCGCGCGCTGGCTCGCGAACAAGGAGAACCAGGCCGACAAGGTCGGTGGCGTGAACGTCGGTTCGCACGAGGCCCAGGTGCAGCGCGCGCTGCTCGACATGAGCACCACCGCGCAGATCAACGACAGCCTCAAGCTCGGCGGCGCGATGCTGGGCGAGATCCGCGGCATCGGCGCCAGGCTGCACAAGCCGAGCGTCGAGCAGGCCGGCTTCGCGGTGCTCAAGGCGCCCGACATCCCGAGCGTGCTGGTCGAAACCGCCTTCATCAGCAACCCCGAGGAAGAAGCCAAGCTGCGCAGCACGTCCTACCAGGAAGACCTGGCCGACGCGCTGATGCGCGGCATCCAGCGCTACTTCGCGCAGAACCCGCCGCTGGCGCGCAGCCGCCAGCTCTGAGGGCCTGTCGACGCCATGCAAGGATGACATCGCCGGCCGCAGCGGCAATTGCGCGCCGGCCGGCACCGCGCCGCGTTCTTCGTCATCATCTGGCGTTAGTGTGGGCACGTCCCCCGAGGAATCCAAACTGATGGCAGAAACCACTGCGCCCGCGCCTCTGGCGCGTTCCGACTACCGCCTGAGCGACAGCCTGTGGGCCACCGGCGGCTGCATCTTCCTGACCGGCACGCAGGCGCTCGTGCGGCTCATGCTGATGCAGCGCCAGCGCGATGCGGCCGCCGGGCTCGACACGCGCGGCTTCATGAGCGGCTACCGCGGCTCGCCGCTCGGCATGGTCGACCTGGCCGTGTGGAAAGCCGGCAAGAAGCTCGACGAAAGCGGCATCCGCTTCCTGCCCGCGATCAACGAGGAACTGGGCGCCACCGCGGTGCTGGGCACCCAGCGCGTCGAAGCCGACCCTGAGCGCACCTGCGCCGGCGTGTTCTCGATGTGGTACGGCAAGGGGCCGGGCGTCGACCGCGCCGGCGACGCGCTCAAGCACGGCAATGCCTACGGTGCTTCGCCGCACGGCGGCGTGCTGATGGTGGCCGGCGACGACCACGGCTGCGTGTCTTCTTCGATGCCGCACCAGAGCGACCAGGCCTTCCAGTCGTGGCATGCGCCGGTGGTCTCGCCGGGCAGCGTGGGCGAATACCTCGAGTTCGGGCTCTACGGCTGGGCGCTGTCGCGCTTCTCGGGCAACTGGGTGGGCTTCACCGCGCTGTCGGAAGTGGTCGAGAGCGCATCGACGGTCGACCTCGACCGCGTCAACGCGCGCGCGGCGGCATGGCAGGACGCCGACACCGTGCGGCGCATCACCGGCCATTCACCGCCCGAGGACGGCCTGCACTACCGCTGGCCCGACCTGCCCTCGCTCAAGATCGAGCAGCGCCTGCACGCCAAGCTCGACGCGGTGCGCGCCTTCGCGCGCGTCAACAGCATCGACCGCCACATCGTCGAGAGCGACGACGCGGTGGTTGGCATCGTGACTGCCGGCAAGGCGCACTACGACTTCATGGAGGTGCTGCGGCGGCTGGACATCTCGACGCAGGCACTGGCCCGCCACGGCGTGCGCATCTACAAGCTGGGCCTGACCTACCCCATCGAGCCGACGCGCATGCGCGCCTTCGTGCAGGGCCTGAAGGAACTGCTGGTCATCGAAGAAAAGGGCCCGGTGGTCGAAGACCAGTTGCGCACGATGTTCTACAACGATGCCGCGCGCCCCACCATCGTGGGCAAGCAGGACGAGCACGGCAGGCCGCTGGTCAGCGCCCTCGGCGAGCTGCGCCCCTCGCGCCTGATCGAGGTCGTGGCCTGCTGGCTGGCCGTGCATTTTCCGGACCTCGACCGCCGGCACCTGGTGCGCGACTTCACGCCGCCCGAACTGCTGTCGAACGCCGGCGACAGCGTGAAGCGCCTGCCCTACTTTTGCGCCGGCTGCCCGCACAACACGAGCACGCGCGTGCCCGAAGGCTCGCGTGCCCAGGCCGGCATCGGCTGCCACTTCATGGCCAGCTGGATGGACCGCGACACCGAGGGCCTGATCCAGATGGGCGGCGAAGGCGTGGACTGGGTGTCGCACGCGATGTTCACGCGCGTGCCGCACGTTTTCCAGAACCTCGGCGACGGCACGTACTACCACTCGGGCTACCTGGCCATCCGACAGGCCGTCGCGGCGCGGGCCACGCTCACCTACAAGATCCTCTTCAACGACGCGGTGGCGATGACCGGCGGCCAGCCGGTCGACGGCATCATCAGCGTCGACCGCATCGCACGCCAGGTCGAGGCCGAGGGCGTGAAGCAGGTGGTGGTGCTGTCCGACGACATCGGCAAATACCACGGCATGCGGCAGCTCTTTCCCGAAGGCACCGAGTTCCACGACCGGGCCGAACTCGACGCGGTGCAGCGCCGGCTGCGCGAGATGCCCGGCGTCACCGTGCTGATCTACGAGCAGACCTGCGCCGCCGAGAAGCGCCGCCGCCGCAAGAAGGGCGAACTGGTCGACCCGGCCCGGCGCGTGTTCATCAACGAGCGCGTCTGCGAAGGCTGCGGCGACTGCTCGGTGCAGAGCAACTGCGTCGCCGTGCTGCCGCACGAAACGCCGCTGGGCCGCAAGCGCAAGATCGACCAGAGCAACTGCAACAAGGACTATTCCTGCGCCAAGGGCTTCTGCCCCAGCTTCGTGGGCGTACTGGACGGCAAGCTGCGCAAGAAGGCAGGTGCCCTGGCCGGCAGCGCCGACAGCTTTCTTCGACGCGTCGAGGGCCTGCCACGGCCTGCGGCGCACACCTGGACCGGCCCGTACGACCTGCTCGTCACCGGCGTGGGCGGCACCGGTGTCGTGACCGTCGGCGCGCTGGTCGCGATGGCGGCGCACCTGGAAGGCCGCAGCGCAAGCGTGCTCGACTTCATGGGCTTCGCGCAGAAGGGTGGCTCGGTGCTGAGCTTCGTGCGCCTGGCCGACGTGCCCGAGCGGCTGAATCAGGTGCGCATCGACACGCAGCAGGCCGATGCACTGCTGGCCTGCGACCTGGTGGTGGGCGCCTCGGCCGATGCGCTGGCCACGGTGCGCCGCGGCCGCACCCGCATCCTGGCCAACACGCACGAGACACCGGTGGCCGAGAGCCTGCACAACCCCGACGCGAGCCTGAAGGTGCCGATGCTGCTGCAGAAGCTGCGCTTCGCCGCGGGCGACGAACGGATCGAAACGCTCGACGCGCAATCGCTGGCCGAGGCCTTCCTGGGCGATTCGATCGCCTCCAACATCCTTGCGCTGGGCTACGCCTGGCAGCGCGGACTGGTGCCGGTGGGGCTGGAAGCGATGCTGCGCGCCATCGAGCTCAACGGCGTGGCGGTGGACAACAACAAGCTCGCTTTTTCACTGGGCCGCCTGGCCGCAGGCGACCAGGACGCCGCGGCCGTGCTGCTGCGCGAAGCCGATGCGGCGGAGCCGGCCCCTGCCGAATCCGTCGACGAAACGATCGAGCGTGCGCAGGCGCACTTGCGGGGCTACCAGAACGAGGCCTACGCACGACGCTATGCCGACACCGTCGGCGCGGTGCGGGAGCGAGAGGCCGCCTTGCGAGCCGACCCCGAGCTTCCCTTCACGCGCGCCGTCGCGCAGGGCCTGCTCAAGCTGATGGCCTACAAAGACGAGTACGAGGTCGCGCGGCTATACACCGATGGCGAATTCCTTCACTCGCTTCGGCAGCAGTTCGAAGGCGAGCCGCAGCTCGAGTTCTACATGGCGCCGCCCGGCCTCGCCCGCGCGCGCCCGGGCGAGGCGCCACGCAAGCTGCGCTTCGGCGGCTGGATGATGGGTCTGCTGAAACTGCTGGCCCACGGCCGACGCGTGCGTGGCACCGTGTTCGACGTATTCGGTCGCACCGAAGAACGTCGCATGGAACGCAAGCTGATCGAGGACTACCAGCGGCGCATCGAATCGCTTCTGCCCACGCTGAGCCGCGAGCGACTCAAGGTCGCGACCGAGATCGCGCTGCTGCCGCAGCAGATGCGCGGCTTCGGTCACGTGAAGCTGGCGAACGTGGCACTTGCGCGCGTGCGAGAGGCAGAGCTGCTGCACCGTTTCGACCCGCAGGCCTTTCCGCGCCCTGCGTCCTCGCGCTCGGCGGGCCAGCTGCGCGGCATTCCGGTCACCGCGACACAGCGCTGACAACGCTGACAGCGGGTCGGCCATCGACCGCCTGTGCGTTGCTTCTTGTTGCACATGGGAAGCGCGCGACTTCGGGCATCGGGCTGCGGTGGGCTCCTACATGCTTTTCGCGCCGGCTTTCCACAATGAAGTCATTACTCATCCGAAAGGTGGACAACATGAAGACACGTCTTTGGATTGCAGCCGGCGCAGCGACCGCCGTGATGACCCTGGCCGGTTGCGCATCGGGGCCTGGCGAGCAATGGGGTACGGCAGGCGGCGCGGTTGGCGGCGCCGTGATCGGTAACGCCATCGGCGGCAACACGGCCAGCACGGTGGGCGGCGCCGCCATCGGCGGCTTGATCGGTAACCAGGTGGGTCGTCGCGCCGACGAGCGCAACTACGACCGCCAGCGAAACAGCTACTACCCGTACAACGGCCCGAACTATTGAGTCGGCTTCCGCTAGACGACGAAGGGCGTGTCCTCCAGGGCACGCCCTTTCGCGTTCAGCGCGCCGACGACGGCGTGCGGCCTGCGCGCCAGGCGCCGAAGATGGCGATCAGCCCCGGCACGATGATCAACGCCCAGATGATCTTGTCCAGGTGCTCCTTCACGAAGGGCATGTTGCCGAACAGGTAGCCGGCCGTGCACAGGCTCAGCACCCACAACAGGCCGCCGCCGACGTTGTACATGGTGAACTTGCCCCGCGTCATCTCGGCCACGCCTGCCACGAAGGGCGCGAAGGTGCGGATGAAAGGCATGAAGCGCGCCAGCACGATGGTGATGCCACCGTAGCGCTCGTAGAACTCGTGCGCCTGGTTGAAAGCCTTCTTGTTGAAGAAGCGCGAGCTTTCCCACTGGAACACCTTGGGGCCGAAGTAACGCCCGATGCTGTAGTTGCACTGGTCACCCAGGATGGCCGCGGCGATGAGCACCGGCACCGCGATGCCGTAGCTCATGAGGCCCGCGCCGCACAGCGCGCCCACGATGAACATCAGCGAATCGCCGGGCAGGAAGGGCATGACGACCAGCCCGGTTTCGACGAAGACGATGAGAAACAACAGCGCATACACCCAGGGCCCATAGGTGATGACGAAGGTCTCCAGGTGTTTGTCGACGTGCAGGATGAAGTCGAGCAAGAAGCTGATGATTTCCATGGGCGCGCATTATCCGTGGCGGCGCGCCGCAGCTTCCGCGATGCCCTTCTAGAATCGCCGGGTGAGCGCCCTCCCCACTGCTTCTGACCCATCCGTCTCCCCTGTGGCCACGCGCCGCCCCATCCGCGAACTCCCAGACGAACTCATCAGCCAGATCGCTGCCGGCGAGGTGGTGGAGCGCCCGGCCTCGGTGGTGCGCGAGCTGCTCGACAACGCACTCGACGCCGGTGCCCGGCAGGTCACCGTGCGGCTCGCGGCCGGCGGCGTGCGCCTGATCTCGGTCGAGGACGACGGGCAGGGCCTGCCGCGCGACGAGCTGCCGCTGGCGCTGCGCCGCCATGCGACCAGCAAGATCGCCAGCCTCGGCGAACTCGAGACCGTCGGCACCATGGGCTTTCGCGGCGAGGCGCTGGCCGCGATCAATGCGATCGCCGAACTGAGCCTGCAGTCGCGCGCGGCCGGTGCCGAGCACGCCTTCGCGCTCGACGGCCGCACCGGCGAACTGCGACCGGTGGCGCGCGCCACCGGCACCACCGTCGAAGTGCGCGAGCTGTTCTTCGCCACGCCGGCCCGCCGCAAGTTCTTGAAGACCGACGCGACCGAGCTCGCGCACTGCATCGAGGCCGTGCGCCGCCACGCGCTCGCGCGGCCCGAGGTCGGCTTCGCGGTCTGGCACGACGGCCGGCTGGTCGAGCAGTGGCGCGGCGCCGAAGGGCGCGCCCCGCGCCTCGCCGACACGCTGGGCGACGACTTCGTCACCCACAGCGTGGCGGTCGAGCACGCGGCGGGCCCGGTGCACGTGTCGGGGCGAGCGGGCATTCCCGACGCCGCGCGTTCACGGGCCGACCAGCAGTTCTTCTACGTCAACGGCCGCTTCGTGCGCGACAAGGTGCTGGCCCACGCCGTGCGCAGCGCCTACGAAGACGTGCTGCACGGCCAGCGCCAGCCGGTCTATGCGCTGTACCTCGACATCGACCCGGCACGCGTCGACGTCAACGTGCATCCGACCAAGATCGAGGTGCGTTTTCGCGACGGCCGCGAGGTGCACCAGGCGGTGCGCCACGCCATCGAGAACGCGCTGGCCGCGCCGCGTGCGGGCGATGCGGCCGCGCCGCCGGCCGAACCCTTCTTCAAGCCGCGCCCGGTCATGCCGACCTGGACGCAACCGGCCATGCATTTCGCCGCCGAACGCGGTCTGGGCGATGCCGCGGCGATGTGGCCGACCGCCCGGCGCGACGACGCCGCGCCGGCCATCCCGTCCGGGGGGCAGAACGCCATGCCGGCCGTCGCTTTCGCCCAGCCGGGCGCGGCCTCCCGCCCTGCCGATGCGGACGAGGCCTGGCCCCTCGGCCGCGCCCTGGCCCAGTTGCAGGGCATCTACATCCTGGCCGAGAACAACCAGGGCCTGGTGATCGTCGACATGCACGCGGCCCACGAACGCATCGTCTACGAGCGCCTCAAGGTCCAGCTCGACGGCGCGGCCATCGCGAGCCAGCCGCTGCTGATCCCAGCCACCTTCGCGGCCACGCCGCAGGAGGTCGCGACCGCCGAGGCCTGCGCGTCGGTGCTGCCGTCGCTGGGCCTGGAGATCACGCCCTTTTCGCCGCGCACGCTGGCGGTGCGCGCGGTGCCCAGCACGCTGGCCGACGGCGACCCGGTCGAACTCGCCCGCAGCGTGCTGGCCGAGCTGGCCCAGCACGATGCCAGCACCGTGGTGCAGCGTGCCCAGAACGAGCTGCTGTCCACCATGGCCTGCCACGGCGCGGTGCGTGCCAATCGCCGGTTGACAGTCGACGAGATGAACGCCCTGCTGCGCCAGATGGAGGCCACCGAGCGCTCGGATCAGTGCAACCACGGCCGTCCGACCTGGCGCCAGCTCTCGGTGCGCGAGCTCGACAGCCTGTTCATGCGCGGGCGCTGACCGCTCGGTGGCTGGCAGCCGCCGCGTCCGACTCTGGTGGCATTTCGGCACATTTGTCGCAACTTGGACGCTACATAAGGGTTTCCACTCGTCGGCGGGCGGCCCGGCACGGGCGTTGCATGCAGTCTTTCGGTTGAACTTTCCACCCAAACGCCTGTCATTCCGCCCTGTGATGAAGTCCTGGACCCTGTTCGCCTCCACCACCGCCCTGGTCGCATTGCTGGCCGGGGGCTGTTCCACCCTCGACGAACGGCAGCGCGAATGGATATTCCAGCCCAGCGACCGAAGCTGGGGCAACTCCGAAGCCCAGACCGAGGGCATGGAGCATGTCTGGATCGACTTCAATTCCAACGTCACCGGGCAGCCGGCCCGCCTGCACGGCCTGTGGCTGGGCGGCCCGCCCGAATCCGTCGACACTCCCGTTCTGCTGTACCTGCACGGTGCCCGCTACAACGTGGCCGGCTCGGCCCCGCGCATGCGGCGCATGCACGAGCTGGGCTTCTCGGTGCTGGCGATCGACTACCGGGGCTTCGGCAAGAGCAGCAAGGCGCTGCCCTCCGAAGACTCGGCCCGCGAGGACGCACGCGCCGCCTGGATCTGGCTGGCCGCGCGCCATCCCAAGCAGCACCGGTACATCTTCGGCCACTCGCTGGGCGGCGCCATCGGCATCGACCTGGCGTCCCAGGTCAACGACGAGAGCGGCACCATCGTCGAGAGCACCTTCACCTCCATCGCCGACGTGGTCAGCAGCTTCAAGTGGGGCTGGCTGCCCTTCGGCCCTCTGATCACCCAGCGCTTCGAGGCCATCACCAAGGTCAAGAACATCGGCGCGCCGCTGCTGGTCGTGCACGGCTCGGCCGACAGCCTGATCAACCCGACGCTCGGGCGCAAGCTGTACGAGGCGGCCACCGTGCCCAAGCAGTTCGTGTTGGTCGAGGGCGGCTCGCACCACAGCACCGGCTCGATCGGCGAGGCGCAGTACCGTTCGGCACTGGCGCAGCTGTTCCGCATGAAGCAGCCGAACATGCTGGCGGCCCATGAAGGCACGCCGGCGCCGCTCGCCGTGCCTGCGGCGCAGCCGGCGGCAGCCGACAAGCTGCAAGACGCCGCCGCGGCGGCGCTGCCCCACAAGATCTGACCAGGGGCTTCGCGCCGGCCCCCGCGGCCGGGGCTTTCGCATTTGTTACCCTCGGGCGCATGCCGCCCATCGCAGCGCCCGCTGCCCCCGCCAACCCGGCGTCCCATCCGCAGACGTCGCCCGCCCTGGTGGTGCTGGTGCTGGCCCTGCTGCTGGGCATCCAGCCCGTCACCACCGATCTCTACCTGCCCGCCCTGCCCGCGCTGACCGCCGAGTTGGGCGCGCACATGGGCCATGCCCAGCTCACCCTGACCGCGCTGCTGCTGGCGTTCGGCTGCGCTCAGTTGGTGCTGGGGCCCCTCTCGGACCGCTTCGGCCGCCGGCCCGTGCTGCTGTGGGGGCTGGCCGCCTACGTGCTCGCCAGCATCGGCGGTGTGGTCGCCGGTTCGATCGAGCTATTGATCGTCTGGCGTACCCTGCAGGGCGCCGCCATGGGCGCGGCGGTGATGGCCGCGCGCGCCATCGTGCGCGACCTGTACCAGCCGGCGGACGGCGCACGCGTGATGTCGCGTGCCCTCACCGGGCTCGGCGTCATCGCCTGCCTGTGCGCGCCGGTGGGTGGGGTGCTGGCAGACCTGTTCGGCTGGCGCGTCGCCCTGGCGATGCCGGCGCTGTTCGGCGCCGCCACGCTGGGCCTGGTCGCGATGCGCTTCGACGAATCGCTGGCCCGCCGCAATCCCGACGCGCTGCGCCCCGGCACGCTGCTGGCGACCTGGTCGCGCGTGCTGCGCCACCCCACCTTCCTCGCCTTCTCCGCGCTCACCACCTGCGCCTACGGCGTGCTCTTCACCTTTCTCGCGAGTTCGTCCTTCGTGTTCATTCAGGTGCTGGGGCTGAGCAGGACCCAGTACGGCCTGGTCATGCTGTGGAGTTCGCTGTCCTACATCGCCGGCACCTTCATGTGCCGGCGATGGCTGCCTCGCTTCGGGGTGCGCGGCAGCATCGCACGCGCCGCGGGGCTGACGCTGGCCGGCGGGACCGTCATGGGCCTGCTGGCGCTGGCCGGCATCCAGGCCACCTGGGCCATCGTCGCGCCGCTCACGCTGATCATGCTGGCGCACGGCGTGCACCAGCCCTGCGGCCAGACCGGCGCGGTCGGCCCGTTTCCGCAGGCGGCCGGTGCCGCATCGGCCCTCAACGGCTTCCTGATGATGCTGGCCGCCTTCGGCATCGGTGCCTGGCTGGGCACACGCATGGACGGCACCACGCTGCCGCTGGCCCTGGGCATGTGGTTCTGGAGCGTGTGCATCGCGCTCGTCGCCTGGACCCTGGTGCGCCGCCTCGGCGATCCGCATGGGCACTGAGGGCGGCTACGTCGCGCTCGCCGGGCCCACGGCCTCGGGCAAGACCGCCGCGGCGCTCGCCATCGCGCGCAGCCGCCCGGTGGAAATCGTCAGCGTCGATTCGGCCCTGGTCTACCGCGGCATGGACATCGGCACCGCCAAGCCCAGCGCCGCCGAGCAGGCCGAGGTGCCGCATCACCTGATCGACATCCGCGACCCGCGCGAGCCCTACAGCGCGGCCGCCTTCGTCGCCGATGCGAGGCGCCTCCTCGCAGAGATTCGCGCACGCGGCCGGCTGCCGCTGCTGGTGGGCGGCACCATGCTTTATTTCAAGGCCCTGGCCGATGGCATCGACGCCATGCCGGCCGCCGACCCCGAGGTGCGCCGGCGCATCGAAGCCGAATCCGCGGCCGAGGGCTGGCCGGCCATGCATGCACGCCTGGCCGCGGTCGATGCCGTCACCGCCGCGCGCTTGGCGCCCAACGACAGCCAGCGCATCCAGCGCGCGCTGGAGGTATGGCTGACGAGCGGCCGGCCGCTGTCGAGCTTTCATGCCGCAGCGGCGCGCGAGCCGGGCGGCGCCGGCCTGCCGCCGATCGCCCTCTTCTCGCTCGAACCCACCGAGCGCGCCTGGCTGCACGAGCGCATCGCCGCGCGCTTCGACGCCATGCTGGCCGCTGGCTTCCTCGATGAGGTGATGGCGTTGCGTGCGCGCGGCGACCTCGACCCCGACCTGCCCTCGATGCGCAGCGTCGGCTACCGCCAGGCCTGGGAAGCGCTCGACGGCGCCTGGCCGCTGCCGGAGCTGCGCGAACGCGGCATCGCCGCCACCCGCCAGTTGGCCAAGCGGCAGATCACCTGGCTGCGCAGCATGCCGACGCGTCGCTTAGTGCCGGCCGAGGCGCCGGACGCGGTCGCGCGCATCGTCGAGCACGTGGGTGGCATCGCATGACGCTGACGGTCGAAGGCTTGGCCAAGCACTACGGCGAGTCGGCCGTGTTCGAGAACGTCTCGCTGACGGTCGCGCCGGGCGAGTTCGTCGCCATCGTCGGCGAATCGGGCGTGGGCAAGTCCACGTTGCTCAACTGCATGGCCGGCCTCGACACCTGGGACGCCGGCCGCATCACGCATGACGGCACCGACATCGGCACGCTCGGCGACGAAGCGCGCGCGCTCTGGCGCCGCAAGCACGTCGGCTTCGTGTTCCAGGCCTTCCACGTGCTGCCGCACCTCGACGTCGCGCAGAACATCGCGCTGCCACTGATGCTCTTGCAGCAGCCCGACGCGGCCCGCGTGACGCACATGCTCGACGCGGTCGGCCTCGCGGGACTGGGCGCGCGCCTGCCGCAACAGCTCAGCGGTGGCCAGCTGCAGCGCGTGGCCATCGCCCGCGCGCTGGTGCACAAGCCTTCGCTGCTGCTGGCCGACGAGCCGACCGGCAACCTCGACCCCGGCACCGCCGCGAAGGTGCTGGACCTGCTGCTCGCGCAGAACCGGGAGCACGGGTCGGCGCTCGTGCTGGTCACGCATTCGGAGGCGGCAGCCGCGCGGGCCGACCGCGTGCTGCACTTGAGCGCAGGCGGCATCGTGCAGGGCTGAGGCGCTAGCTTGCCTGGCGCAGGCGCTTCAGTGCCGCCTCCGCGTGCGCTTCGAACTTCTTCCCCAGCATCGAGGTTGCAACGCCGCGGTGCGTCACCGCGAAGATGTCGAAGGACGGCGCACCCTGGATCGGCCTGAAAGCCAGCCGGTCCGTCATGCAGCCGCGCGCGGTCAGGTCGTCGACCACCGCGATGCCGGCGCCGCAGGCCGCCAGCGCGCAGGCCGTCTGGCCGGCACGCACTTCGATGGGTGCCTCGGGCGCCAGCTTCAGCTGCCTGCGCCAGTCGGCCATGATCCGGCCCTGCGGCGTGTCGGCACTGAAGGCGATCAGCCGCTCCTTCAGCACGTCGCGCGGGGCGAGCGTGCGCCGCTTCGAGAACGCATGCGCCTGCGGGAACACGCAGGCCAGCGTCCATTGGCCGATGGCGCGCGACCCGAGCGGCGCCTCGTCGATGCGCAGCGTGCTGATCGCGACATCGGCTTCGCGCGCCAGCAGCCGCTGCGCCATCTCGCGCGCCGACACCACTTCCAACGACAGCCGGGCCGACGGATGCTCCTGCGTCAGCGCCGCGATCGCGCGCGGCACCATCTCCAGCCCGGTGCTCGGACTCGCGAGCACGCGCAGCGTCAACAGGCTGCCGGCCTTCAACGCCTGCGCACACTCGTCGATGCGCGACACGCCGCGGTAGACCTGTTCGACCTCGGCATACAGCGCCTGCGCCTCGGGCGTCGCGAGCAGCCGGCCCTTGCGGCGCTCGAACAGCCGAAGCCCCATCTGCAGTTCCACGTGCGACAGCATCCGGCTGATGCCCGGCTGCGACACGTGCAGCAACTCGGCCGCGCCGGTGATGGAGCCGGCCTGCATGACGGCGCGGAACACTTCGATCTGGCGCAGGTTCATGGGCTCTTTCTCGATGGCGTACGAGGTCGACGATGTACGTTGCACAGCGGCCGATGTGGAACATGCATCGGGCGCTTCGGTGTCGGTTAACTCGATGTTATGGGAATCGGACTTCTTGGTATTGGATGCTCTTGCCCCGACTCCCTACCATCGGCCTCAGACAACACAACGAGGCAATCGACATGGTCCGACACTTCCCCACTGTTCACCCGCGCCCGGGCATCACGCGCCGCACGGCTGCAGCGTCGCTCGCGGTCTTCATGGCGGGGCTTTCGCGCCACGCCTTCGCAGCCGAGGCCTGGCCATCGAAAGCCGTTCGCATCATCGTGCCCTTCGCACCCGGCGGTGGGGCCGACGGGTCGGCACGCGTGCTGGCCGAGGTGCTCGCGCCTTCGCTCGGCCAGGGCGTGATCGTCGAAAACCGACCGGGTGCCGGCAGCGCGATCGGCGTCGCCGCCGCGGCGCAGAGCAAGGACGGCCACACGCTGCTGATGGGCAGCAATAGCATGGTCATCAACCCCTCGCTGAATCCGAAGCTGGGCTACGACGTGCAGCGCGACTTCGATGCGATCGGCATGGTGTCGGCCCAGCCGCTGGTGCTGGTGGTGCCGGCCAGCTCGCCCATCAAGTCGGCCACCGACCTGATTGCGCAAGCCAAGGCCCAGCCCGGCAAGTTCAGTGCCGGCAACAGCGGCACCGGCACGCTGGCGCACCTGAGCGCGGAGCTGTTCTCGATCCAGACCGGTGCGGCGCTGGTCAGCGTTCCGTACAAAGGCGAAAGTGCGCTGATGCCCGACCTGATCTCGGGCCTGGTGTCGCTGGGCTTCCTGAACCTGCCCAGCGTGATCGCGCACATCCGGTCGGGCCGCCTGCGTGCGCTGGCGGTGTCGAGCCCGCAGCCGGTAGCCGATCTGCCGGGCGTGCCCACCTTCCGCAGCCTGAACCTGCCGGCGCTCGAAGTCGAAGGCTGGGCCGCGCTGCTCGCGCCCAAGGGCACGATTCCGCCCGAAGGGCTGGCGAAGCTCGAGACCCTGCTGGCTGCCGCGCTCGCCTCCGACACGGTCAAGAAGCGCTTCGCCACGCTCGGCGTCGCGCCGGTGGTGCGCGGCCGCGACGCGACGGCGAAGACGCTGAAGGCCGAGGGCGACCGCTGGCGCGAGGTGATCAAGGCGCGCAACATCCAGGTGGACAACTGATGACTGCCGCAGCGAAGGCACTGACCGCCGACGTGGTGGTCTGCGGCGGCGGCGTCGCCGGCACGATGGCCGCGGTGGCAGCCGCGCGCCAGGGCGCATCGGTGTTGCTCGTCGAGCGCTACGGCTTCCTGGGCGGCAACGCCACAGCCGGCGCGGTGGCCCAGTTCAACAGCTGGCAAACCACCGCCGGCCGCCGCGTCGTGGCCGGCTTGGCCGATGAAGTGGTGGAGCGCCTGCAGGCCTACGGCGGCGCGCGTCCGCACGAGACCTTCATGATGTCGACCGGCCACCAGATGGACCGCATCGAGTACTCGCCCGAGCTGCTCAAGCTGGTGCTCGACGACATGGTGGCCGAAGCCGGCGTTCAGCCGCTGCTGCATGCGAACCTGCTCGACGTCGACGCGGAAGGCCGTCGCATCGCCGCGCTGCGCGTGCTGACCAAGGGCGGCGTGCTCACGCTGCGGCCGCAGGTGCTGGTCGACGCCTCGGGTGACATCGACGCCCTGCACCGCGCCGGCGCGCGATTTCTCGAACTCGACGATGGCGAGGCCTTGCAGCCGGCGACCATGGTCTTCCGCTTCGGCCCGATCGACTTCGCGCGCTTCGATGCACTCTCGGCCGACGAGCTGGCCGCACTCTCGCGCCGCGGCCACGAGCAAGGCGAGCTGGCGCGCGCGGCCCTGCACCTGAGCCGCGACCCGTATTCGAACGACGGCTGGTTCAACATCAGCCGGCTCGGCATCGACGCGACCGATCCATTGGCGCTAGGCGCCGCCGAGATCGAAGGCCGGCGCCAGGCTTGGCGCGCCGCGCGCTTCCTGCAGCAGGCAGTGCCCGGCTGCAGCGATGGGCGGCTGCGCGCCTTCGCCACGCAGGTCGGCGTGCGCGAGACGCGGCGCGTCGAGGGCGACCACGTGCTGACGGCCGAGGAGCTGCTGCGGCCCGAGCCCTTCACCGATGCCATCGCGGCCGGCGCCTACCCGATCGACATCCATCCGGCCGCGGGCGGCGGACTGCACTACGTGCCGCTGGGCGACGACCACGCCTACCGCATCCCCTACCGCAGCCTGATCCCGACCGCCTTCGACAACGCGCTGGCGGTCGGCCGGGGCATCTCGGCGACGCACCAGGCGCTGGCGGCCATCCGCGTCATGACGATCTCGATGGCGGTGGGCCAGGCAGCCGGCACGGCGGCTGCCATGGCAGCGAAGCACGAAGGCGCGGTGCGCTCCGTCGACGTCAACGCGCTGCGCGACGCGCTTTCAAGCCGGGGCGCTCTGCTCGCCTGATTCCGCGCGCAAGGCCTTGGCCGCCGACACCATGTTGGCCAGCGCCGGGATCACCTCCGGCCACTGCCGCGTCTTGAGCCCGCAGTCGGGGTTGACCCACAGGCGCTCCGCCGGAATGCGCTGCGCGGCCTTGCGCATCAGCTGCTCGATGTGCGCCTGCGTGGGGATGTTCGGCGAGTGGATGTCGTAGACACCCGGGCCGATCTCGTTCGGGTACCTGAAGTGGTCGAAGGCATCGAGCAGCTCCATGTCGGAGCGCGAGGTCTCGATGGTGATCACGTCGGCATCCATCTCGGCGATCGACGCGATGATGTCGTTGAACTCCGAATAGCACATGTGGGTGTGGATCTGCGTCTCGTCGCGCACGCCGTTGGCCGTGATGCGGAACGATTCGACCGCCCAGTCCAGGTAGTCCTTCCATTGCGACCGGCGCAGCGGCAGGCCTTCGCGCAGCGCGGCCTCGTCGATCTGGATCACGCGCACACCGGCCCGCTCCAGGTCGAGCACCTCTTCGCGGATGGCCAAGGCCAACTGCTTGCACGATGCCGAGCGCGGCTGGTCGTCGCGCACGAAGGACCAGTTGAGGATGGTCACCGGCCCGGTCAGCATGCCTTTCATCGGCCGCGGGGTGAGCGACTGCGCATAGGCGATCCATTCGACCGTCATCGGCCGCGGGCGGCTGATGTCGCCGAACAGGATCGGCGGCTTCACGCAGCGTGATCCGTACGACTGCACCCAGCCGAACTGGCTGAAGGCATAGCCTTCGAGCTGCTCGCCGAAGTATTCGACCATGTCGTTGCGCTCGGCCTCGCCATGCACCAGCACGTCGAGCCCCAGTGTTTCCTGCTCGCGCACGCTGCGGCGGATCTCGGCGTGCATCGCAGCCTTGTAGTCCGCAAGATCCAGGCGCCCGGCCTTGAACTCGCTGCGGGCGTGGCGGATGTCGGTGGTCTGCGGAAACGAGCCGATCGTGGTGGTCGGGAACGGCGGCAGCTTCAGCAAGGCCGCCTGCTTCGGCGCGCGCTCGGCATAGACGCTCGATCTTCGGCCCAGTTCGCTGTCGATCTTCTTCACGGCGGCCTGGACCGCCGGGTTGTTGACCCGAGGCGATACGCGACGCGCCGCCAACGCTGCATGGTTGGCCGCCAAGGCCTCGGCGACGGCGGCGCGGCCTTCGCGCAGTGCTCGGCCCAGGAGCCTCAACTCGTCGAGCTTCTGCAAAGCGAAGGCCAGCCAAGACTTCAGCTCGGCGTCGAGCTTCTCTTCGCTCGCCAGGTCGACCGGCACATGCAGCAGCGAGCACGACGGCGCGATCCACAGCCGATCGCCCAGGCGCTCGGCCAGCGGCTCCAGCCAGTCCAGCACGGCCGTCAGGTCGGTCTTCCAGATGTTTCGGCCATTGATCACGCCGAGCGACAACACCTTGTGCGCGGGCAGCATGCTCAGGAAGGGCAGCACGTCGTCGCGGCCGTTGGCGGCATCCACGTGCACACCGGCCACGGGCAGGTTGGCGACCAGGTACTTGTTGTCGAGCAGCGGACCGAAGTAGGTGGCCAGCAGCAACTTCACGCCGCAGCTCTTGAGCTGGTGGTAGGCCGTGTTGAAAGCGTGCTGCCAGTCGGCATCGAGTTCGGTGGCCAGCAGCGGCTCGTCGATCTGCACCCACTCGACGCCCTGTGCGGCAAGCGCTTCGAGCAGTTGCGCGTACACGGTCAGCAGGCGCGGCAGCAGCGCGAGGCGGTCGGAATCGTCCTTGGCCTTGCCCAGCGCCAGGTAGGTCACGGGCCCGACGATGACGGGCTTGGCCTTCACGCCCTGGGTCTTGGCTTCGGCCAGTTGCCCGAGCAGACGCGAGGTGTCGAGCTCGAACGCCGTCGTGGCCGTGAACTCGGGGACGATGTAGTGGTAGTTGGTGTCGAACCACTTCGTCATCTCGCCGGCCGCCACACCGCCGCAGCAAGCGCCGTGCTCCTCCGCGGATTGCGCCGAGCGGCCGCGTGCCACGCGGAAGTAGTTGTCGAACGCATCGCCATGGAAGCCGCGCACGCGCTCGGGCAGGTTGCCCAAGGTGAAGCTCATGTCGAGCATCTGGTCGTAGAAGGCGAAGTCGCCGACGGGGACGAGGTCGAGCCCTTGCTGGTCGTTCCAATGACGTTCGCGAAGCTGCGCGCCGATGGCCAGCAATTCGTCGCGTGTGGTGGCGCCCTTCCAGTACGACTCCAGCGCGAACTTCAGTTCGCGGCGGGCGCCGATGCGGGGGAAGCCGAGGTTGTGAATGGTGGTCATGTGTCGTTGTTGAGCGATGGCCGGCCAATGCTATGAACGATGAGTCATGAAGTAAAATGGTCTTTCTTCACGTATCCATGAACTCTGCTCATAGGCATTCACAACCATGCTCGAGCGTTCGCACCTCGCCATCGTTCAGGAAGTCGAAAAACAAGGCTCGCTGACAGCCGCAGCCGGCGTGCTGCACCTCACCCAATCGGCCTTGAGCCACAGCATGAAGAAGCTGGAGCTGCAGCTCGGCACCGACATCTGGCTGCGCGAAGGCCGCAGCCTGCGCTTGACGCAGGCCGGCCAGTACCTGCTGGCGGTCGCCAACCGCGTGCTGCCGCAGCTCGACCTGGCGGAAGAGCGGCTGCGCCAGTTCGCGCAAGGCGAGCGCGGCACGCTGCGCATCGGCATGGAATGCCACCCCTGCTACCAGTGGTTGCTCAAGATCGTTTCGCCCTACCTGGCGGCATGGCCCGACGTCGACGTCGACGTGAAGCAGAAGTTTCAGTTCGGCGGCATCGGTGCGCTGTTCGGCTACGAGATCGATCTGCTCGTCACGCCCGACCCGCTGTACAAGCCCGGCTTGCGCTTCGAGCCCGTGTTCGACTACGAACAGGTGCTGGTCGTCGCGCACGACCATCCGCTCGCCGAAGCGGCCTACGTCAAGCCGAAGCAGCTGACGCAGGAAGTGCTCGTCACCTACCCCGTCGAGACCGATCGCCTCGACATCTACAACCAGTTCCTGATGCCAGCCGGCATCAGCCCGAAGCGGCACAAGACCATCGAGACCACCGACATCATGTTGCAGATGGTGGCCAGCGGCCGCGGCGTGGCCGCACTGCCGCGCTGGCTGGTGGAGGAGTACGCCGACAAGCTCGACATCGTCCCCGTGCGCCTGGGACCGCGCGGCATCGCCAAGCAGATCTTCCTGGGCGCGCGCGAGTCCGACACCGGCATCGACTACCTCGAGGCCTTCGTCGAGATCGCACGCCAGTAGTCGATGGCGCCCGCGCGCGTCAATCGAACAACGCGCTGCCCGGCACGCGCACGAAGCCTTCCATCAGCACGCGCGCGCTGCGGCTCATCAGCGCCTTGGTGACGACCCATTGCCCGTCTTGCTGCCGGGCCTCGGCGCCGACCCTCAAGGTGCCCGATGGGTGCCCGAAGCGCACGGCCTGGCGCTCGCCGCCCCCGGCCGCCAGGTTGACCAGCGTGCCCGGCACCGCCGCGGCCGTGCCGATGGCCACCGCGGC
The DNA here is from genome assembly GCF_001984055.1 of Variovorax sp. KK3. Classification (GTDB taxonomy): domain Bacteria; phylum Pseudomonadota; class Gammaproteobacteria; order Burkholderiales; family Burkholderiaceae_C; genus Variovorax. Next base: position 36,437 of record NZ_LYVO01000007.1, on the reverse strand, counting down.
CGTGCCCATCATCGCGTGGTGCAACTGGCCCATCGAGAGCGCGCGCACCAGCAGGTCGACGTCGGCAGCGCGCACGGGCTTGCCGCTGGAGGCGATGTAGTCCGCCGGCGGTGCGACGAAGGCGATCTTGGGCGTGTGCTGGCGCGTCGCGGCTTCGTCGACCTGGCGGATCAGACCCATCCTGACGGCGCCCCAGGCGCGGATCGTCTCGAAGCGAGCCAGGGCCGCCTTGTCGCCGTTGATCGCGCCCTGCAACTCGGTGCCCGTGTAGCCGATGTCGCCCGCGTTCAGGAAGATGGTGGGGATGCCGGCGTTGATCAGCGTGGCCTCGAAGGTGCCGACGCCCGGCACTTCCAGGTCGTCGACGAGCCGGCCCGTGGGGAACATGGCGCCGCCGTCCTCGCCGTCGTCCGCCGGGTCCATGAACTCCAGTTGCACTTCCGCCGCGGGAAAGGTCACGCCGTCGAGCTCGAAGTCGCCGGTCTCCTGTACCTGGCCGTTGGCCATCGGCACCTGAGCGACGATGGTCTTGCCGATGTTGGCCTGCCAGATGCGCACCGTGCACAGGCCATCACGCGGAATTCGCTCGGGCGACACCAGCCCGTTGGCGATGGCGAACGGCCCGACCGCCGCGGACAGGTTGCCGCAGTTGCCCGACCAGTCGACGAAGGCCTTGTCGATCGCGACCTGGCCGAAGAGGTAGTCCACGTCGTGGCCGGGCCGTGCGCTCGCCGACAGGATCACGGTCTTGCTCGTGCTCGACGTGGCGCCGCCCATGCCGTCGATCTGCTTGCCGTAGGGGTCGGGGCTGCCGATCACGCGCAGCAGCAAGGCATCGCGCGCGGCGCCGGGCTGCTGTGCCGCGGCTGGAAGGTCCTGCAGGCGAAAGAACACGCCCTTGCTCGTGCCGCCGCGCATGTAGGTCGCGGGAATCCTGATCTGGGGTCGATGAGTCATGGTGAATCGCTTGCTCGCTCAGGCGGCTGCGCGGCCGATGCCAGAAAGTCCTGGGCGAAGCGCTGCAGCACGCCGCCCGCTTCGTACACCGACACCTCCTCGGCCGTGTCGAGGCGGCAGCGCACCGGCACGTGCACGGTATCACCGTTGCGGCGGTGAATCACCAGGGTCAACACGGCACGCGGCGTGCGTGCGCCCACCACGTCGTAGGTCTCGGTGCCGTCGAGCTGCAGCGTCAGGCGGTCGGTGCCCGGCTCGAACTCCAGCGGCAGCACGCCCATGCCGATCAGGTTGGTGCGATGGATGCGCTCGAAGCCTTCGGCCACGACGGTTTCGACGCCCGCGAGGCGCACGCCCTTCGCGGCCCAATCACGGCTCGACCCCTGGCCGTAGTCGGCGCCGGCGATCACGATCAGCGGCTGGCGGCGCTGCAGGTAGGTCTCGATCGCCTCCCACATGCGCACGACCTCCCCTTCAGGCTCGATGCGCGCCAACGATCCGGGCCGCACGCTGCCATCGGCCGCGCGGACCATCTCGTTCTTCAGCGTCGGATTCGCGAAGGTCGCGCGCATCGCGGTCAGGTGGTCGCCGCGGTGCGTGGCATAGGAATTGAAATCGTCCTCGGGCAGCCCCATGCGGTGCAGGTACTCGCCCGCAGCCGAGTTCATCAGGATCGCGTTCGACGGCGACAGATGGTCGGTCGTGATGTTGTCCGGCAGCAGCGCCAGCGGTCGCATGCCCGTCAGCGTGCGCGGATGCGCCGCTAGCGCGCCGATGCCTTCGGTGTCCCAGTAAGGTGGGCGGCGGATGTAGGTCGACTGCGGGCGCCAGTCATATTGCGGGCTCACCTGCACGCCGTCGTCCACGCGAATGCCGAACATGGGCTCGTAGACGCTGCGGAACTGCGCGGGCTTCACGCTGCGGGCCACGATGTCGTCGATCTCTTCGTCGGTCGGCCAGATGTCCTTGAGCCGAAGCTCCCTGCCCTGCGGATCGATGCCCAGCACGTCCTGCTCGATGTCGAATCGGATCGTGCCTGCGATCGCGTAAGCCACCACCAGCGGCGGCGACGCCAGGAAGGCCTGCTTCGCATAAGGATGGATGCGCCCGTCGAAATTCCGGTTGCCCGACAGCACCGCCGTGGCATACAGGTCACGGTCGACGATCTCCTGCTGAATGGCCGGATCGAGCGCGCCGCTCATGCCGTTGCAGGTGGTGCAGGCGAAGCCGACGATGCCGAAGCCGAGCGCTTCCAGGTCGTCGAGCAGATCGGCTTCCTTGAGGTACAGCTCGACGGCTTTCGACCCCGGCGCGAGCGAGCTCTTGACCCAGGGCTTGCGCGCGAGGCCACGCGCAAGGGCGTTGCGTGCCAGCAGGGCGGCCGCGATCACGTTGCGCGGGTTCGACGTGTTCGTGCAGCTCGTGATCGCCGCGATGATGACGGCGCCGTCGGGCATCAGGCCCTGCGCCTCTTCGGCACGCGCTTCGTTCAACCCGACCGCGATGCCGCGTTCGTGCAGCGCCGATGTCGGCAACCGGCGGTGCGGATTCGACGGGCCCGCCATGTTGCGCACGACGGTGGAGAGGTCGAAGCCCAGCACGCGCTCGTACTGTGCGCTCTTCAATGTGCCGCCCCAGAAGCCCGCCGTCTTCGCGTAGGTCTCGACCAGCGCCACCTGTTCGTCGCTGCGGCCGGTAAGCCTGAGGTAGTCGATGGTCTGCGCGTCGATGTAGAACAGCGCCGCGGTCGCGCCGTACTCGGGGCACATGTTCGAGATGGTGGCGCGGTCGCCGATCGTGAGGCTCTCGGCGCCCTCGCCGAAGAACTCGACGTAGGCGCCGACCACTTTCTCCTTGCGCAGGAATTCGGTCAGCGCCAGCACGATGTCGGTGGCGGTGATACCGCTGGGCCGGCGACCCGTGAGCTTCACTCCGACGATGTCGGGCAGCCTCATCCACGACGCGCGGCCCAGCATCACGTTCTCGGCCTCCAGCCCGCCCACGCCCACGGCGATGACGCCCAGCGCATCGACGTGCGGCGTGTGGCTGTCAGTGCCCACGCAGGTGTCGGGGAAGGCCACGCCGTCGCTCACGAACACCACCGGCGACATCTTCTCGAGGTTGATCTGATGCATGATCCCGTTCCCCGCCGGGATCACGTCGACGTTGTCGAAGGCCTTCTTGGTCCATTCGATGAAGTGGAAGCGGTCTTCGTTGCGGCGATCCTCGATCGCGCGGTTCTTGCGGAAGGCATCGGGATCGAAGCCGCCGCACTCCACGGCCAGCGAATGGTCGACGATCAACTGCACGGGCACCACAGGGTTCACCGCGGCGGGGTCGCCGCCCTCTGCGGCGATGGCATCGCGCAGCCCCGCCAGGTCCACCAGCGCGGTCTGCCCGAGGATGTCGTGGCACACCACCCGCACCGGGAACCACGGAAAGTCGAGGTCACGGCGCCGCTCGATCAACTGCGTGAGGTAGTCGTTCAACTGCGCCGGCTCGGCGCGGCGCACCAGGTTCTCGGCATGCACGCGCGCGGTGTAGGGCAGCGTCGCCCAGGCGCCGGGACGCAGCGCGTCCACGGCCTCGCGGGCATCGAACCAGTCCAGCGCGGTGCCGGCCAGCTTCTTTCTGTATCGACTGTTCATGTGGGGCGAAAGTGAGAAGGCCGGCCTTAATGCCGGCCGTGCAAATGCAATGCGGCGATGTGGATCGATGGGGTACGAGGGGGTGCGCGCTCAGCTGCGGTCGTCGATCGGCACGAATTTCAAGTCTTCGGGGCCGGTGTAGTTTGCGCTCGGGCGAATGATCTTGTTGTCGATGCGCTGCTCGACCACGTGCGCGGCCCAGCCGCTGGTGCGGGCGATCACGAAGAGCGGCGTAAACATCGCCGTCGGCACGCCCATCATGTGGTAGCTCACGGCGCTGAACCAGTCGAGGTTGGGGAACATCTTCTTCACGTCCCACATCACCGACTCGAGCCGCTCGGCGATGTCGAACATCTTGGTCGAGCCTGCATCGTCCGAAAGCCGCTTGGCCACGCCCTTGATGACCACGTTGCGCGGGTCGCTGACGGTGTAGACCGGGTGGCCGAAACCGATGACCACTTCCTTCGCTTCCATGCGGCGGCGAATGTCGGCCTCGGCGTCGTCGGGGTTGTCGTAGCGCTTCTGGATCTCGAAGGCCACCTCGTTGGCGCCGCCATGCTTGGGCCCGCGCAGCGCACCGATGGCGCCGGCGATCGACGAGTACATGTCGCTGCCGGTGCCGGCGATGACGCGCGCCGTGAAGGTGGAGGCGTTGAACTCGTGCTCGGCATAGAGGTTGAGCGAGGTGTGCATCGCGCTCACCCAGGCCTGCGATGGCTTGCGGCCGTGCAGCAGGTGCAGGAAATGCCCGCCGATCGAGTCGTCGTCGGTCTCGACGTCGATGCGCTTGCCCTGCGTGCTCCAGTGGTACCAGTACAGCAGCATCGAGCCCAGCGAGGCCATCAGCCGATCGGCGATGTCGCGCGCTCCGGCCAGGTTGTGGTCTTCCTTCTCGGGCAGGTTGCAGCCCAGTGCGGACACGCCCGTGCGCATCACGTCCATCGGATGCGCGCTGGCCGGCAGGCTTTCGAGTGCTTCCTTCACGCTCGCCGGCAGCCCGCGCATGGCCTTCAGGCGGTTCTTGTAGGCACGCAGCTCGGCACGCGTGGGCAGCTTGCCGTGCACCAGCAGGTGTGCGATCTCCTCGAACTCGCAGACCTCGGCGATGTCGAGGATGTCGTAGCCGCGGTAGTGCAGGTCGTTGCCCGTACGCCCCACGGTGCACAGCGCCGTGTTGCCGGCCGTCACGCCCGAGAGCGCGACGGATTTCTTGGGCTTGAGGCTGGCCGGCGCTGCAGCTTCGGTCGTCGTGGTCATGTGGATTCCTGGGCGGCCGACGTGCGGCGGTCGCGGGGTGTTGTCATGCTTCGCAATTTACGCAAAATGCACCCTTCTGCCCATGACTGAATTGGCGAATTCTTGCGAACGAAAATGATCGACTCTGCGAATCTTGCGAATACCGTGCCGGGAACATCGCGATGAAGAAGACCTTCATGGGCGTTCGCCTGCGCAAGCTGCGCGACGAACGCGGCCTGTCGCAGATCGCGCTGGCCAATACGCTGGGCCTGTCGCCCAGCTACCTCAACCAGCTCGAACAGAACCAGCGGCCGCTCACGGTGGCGGTGCTGCTCAAGATCCATCGCGCGCTGGGCGTCGACATCCAGCAGTTCTCCGAAGACGAAGAGGCCCGCCTCATCGCCGGCATGCGCGATGCGCTGGCGGATGCCACGGAGCCCGTGTCGCTGCCCGAGCTGAAGGAGATCGCCGCGCAGATGCCCGCCGTGGGCCGCGCGCTGATCGCGTTGCACCGGCGGCATCTGGAAGCGCACGAGCGCCTGGAGACGATGGCCCTGCGCCTGGGCGACGACCGCTCCGAACTGGTGGCGCCGCGCGCCATGCCCTTCGAGGTGGTGCGCGACTTCTTCTTCGCGCACCAGAACCACTTCGACGACATCGACCGCCGTGCAGAGGCGCTCGCGGATGAGGCGCGCGTCAGCGGCACGCTTCTGGCGGACTGGCTCGCGCAGCGGCTGCTGCAGCAGCACAAGGTGCGGGTCGTCGCGTCTGCGGGCGAACACGGCAAGCGGCAGTTCGATCCGGGCAAGCGCACGCTGCAGCTCTCGTCCGCGCTCGACCCGGCGCAACAGGTCTTCCAGCTGGCCACGCAACTCGCGTTGATCGAGTATGCCGACTGCATCGATGGCCTCGTGGCCGGGCCGCCCTTCCAGGACGACGCGCCTTCCCGCAAGCTCGCACGCGTTGGCTTGGCGAACTACTTCGCCGGCGCGCTGCTGCTGCCCTACACGCCCTTCCTCGCGGCCGCCGAGCGGCTGCGCTACGACATCGACCTGCTCAGCCAGCAGTTCGGCGTCGGCTTCGAAACGGTCTGCCACCGGCTCAGCACGCTGCAGCGGCCGGATGCGCCCGGCGTGCCCTTCTTCTTCGTGCGCGTCGATCGCGCGGGCAACATCTCCAAGCGGCAGTCGGCCACGCATTTCCACTTCAGCCGCACGGGCGGCACCTGCCCTTTGTGGAATGTCTACGAGGCCTTCGCCCAGCCCGGGCAGATCCTGCCCCAACTCGCGCGCATGCCGGACGGCCGCGCCTACCTCTGGGTGGCGCGGACGGTGTCGAGCCGCGAAGGCGGTTACGGCACGCCGAAGCGGGTGTTCTCGATCGGCCTCGGCTGCGACATCCGGCATGCGCCGCGCCTCGTCTATTCCAAGGGCCTGGACCTGCGCGACCCCGACGTGGCCACGCCCATCGGCATGGGTTGCAAGGTCTGCGAGCGCGTCGATTGCCCGCAGCGCGCTTTTCCCTTCGTGGGCCGGGCGCTCGACGTGGACGAGAACCGCAGCCGCGCCACGCCCTACGGCATGTCGAGCTGAAGCCGCCGGGGGCCGACCTGCGGCCCCGGCACAAACCCTAGTGGCACGGACGTCGCTTCGTCGTACTCTGTATACAGAGTCCAGTCACGTACCGGCCATGGCGCCCGCCGCGCATGCGCTGGTCGAGCCCGTTCCCCACCAGGAGACACCCATGAAACTCACGCCCGAGCAGCGCGCGCAATTCGAGCGCGACGGCTACATCTTCTTCCCCGGCCACTTCTCCCCCGAGGAGACGAAGACGCTGACCGACGCCGTGCCCGCGCTCTACGCCCGGCGCGAGGCCTTCAACGTGCGCGAAAAGGGCTCGGACGCAGTGCGCACCAATTTCGCGGCCCACCTGATCAGCGAGCCCTTCGCGCGGCTGGCCAGGCACCCGCGCATGGTGGCGCCGGTGATGGACCTCTTCGACGAAGAGGTCTACATGCACCAGTTCAAGATCAACGGGAAGATGGCCTTCGAAGGCGACGTGTGGCAGTGGCACCAGGACTACGGCACGTGGCTCAACGACGACCTGATGCCCACCGAGCGCGCGATGAACGTCGCCATCTTCCTCGACGACGTCAGCGAGTTCAACGGCCCGCTGATGTTCATCCCCGGCAGCCACGTCAAGGGCGTGGTCGAGGCCAAGCACGACCTCACCACCACCAGCTACCCGCTCTGGACGGTCGACAACGACCTCATCTCGCAACTGGTGGATCGCGCGGGCGGGAAGAACGGCGGCATCGTTTCGCCCAAGGGCCCGGCGGGCTCGATGATCCTGTTCCACAGCTGCCTCGTGCATGCCTCGGGCAGCAACCTGTCGCCCTTCAACCGCGTGGCGGTGTACCTGAGCCTGTGTGCGGTCGGCAACCACATCCGCCGCTTCAAGCGGCCCGAGTACATCGCGCACCGCGACTTCACGCCGATCGAACTGCTGCCGGACGACTGCCTGCTGAAGCCGTACCCGGTGCACGTGCCGTGGAAGAACGGCCTGCCCGACAGCGCCCTGCGCACCTCCCTCGAAACCATCGACACCGTGGCGGCCTGAACGATGAGCCTGCATCGCCAACTCCAACAGCGCGCCGCCGACGACAAGCCCGTGCGCATCGGCCTGATCGGCGCCGGCAAGTTCGGCGCCATGTACCTGGCGCAGATTCCGCGCACGCCAGGCGTGCATCTGGTCGCCATCGCCGACCTGTCGCCCGACGCGGCCCGCACCAACCTCGAACGGGTAGGCTGGCCGCGCGAACGCGCCGCGGCCCGCTCGGTGCAGGAGGCCGTGCAGCTGGGCACCACCTGGATCACCGACGACTGGCAGGCCGTCACCCGCGAGGCATCGATCGACATCGTGGTCGAATGCACCGGCAACCCGGTCGCCGCCGTGGAGCACTGCCTCGATGCCTTCGCGCACGGCAAGCACGTGGTCAACGTCACGGTCGAGGCCGACGCCTTCTGCGGCCCCTTGCTCGCGCGCCGCGCCCAACAGGCCGGCGTGATCTATTCGCTGGCCTTCGGCGACCAGCCGGCGCTGATCTGCGACCTGGTCGACTGGGCCCGCACCTGCGGCTTTCCGGTGGTGGCGGCCGGGCGCGGCCACAAGTGGCTGCCGCACTTCAGCGAATCCACGCCCGAGACGGTATGGGGCCACTACGGCCTGACGCCCGAGCAGGCGAAGCGCGGCGGGCTCAACCCGAAGATGTTCAACAGCTTCCTCGACGGCTCCAAGCCCTCGATCGAAAGCTCTGCCGTGGCCAACGCGACCGGACTGACCGTGCCTTCGGACGGCTTGCTCTACCCGCCCGCGAGCGTGGAAGACATCCCCTTCGTCACGCGCCCGAAGAGCGAAGGCGGTGTGCTCGAACGCAAAGGCATGGTGGAAGTGGTGTCCTCGCTCGAAGCCGACGGCCGCAAGATCCCCTACGACATCCGCATGGGCGTCTGGGTCACGGTCGAGGCCGAGACCGAATACATCAAGAACTGCTTCGAGGAGTACAACGCGCACACCGATCCGAGCGGCCGCTACTTCACGCTCTACAAGCGCTGGCACCTGATCGGGCTCGAAGTCGGCATGTCGGTCGCGAGCGTCGCACTGCGCCGCGAGCCCACCGGCGTGGCCACCTGCTGGAACGCCGACGTGGTCGCGACCGCCAAGCGCGACCTCGCACCGGGCGAGATGCTCGACGGCGAAGGCGGCTATACCGTGTGGGGCAAGCTGCTGCCGGCCGAACGCTCGCTTCGGCTGGGCGGCCTGCCGCTCGGTCTGGCGCACAACGTGAAGGTGGTGCGGCCGGTGAAGAAGGGCCAGAGCCTCTGCTGGGCGGACGTGGCGATGGACACGACGACGGACGCCTACCGCCTGCGCAACGAGATGGAATCGATGTTCGCGCCGGCCCAGGCAAAGGCCGCCTGAACGCCGCGCGACCATCCGACCCATCCGATGATCCGATGCATCGAGGCACCGCGCCGAAGCGGTGCTTCCCATCTTTGGGGCAAGGCATCCATCGTTGGTGCGGGAGAACCCTGACGTTCGGAAAAGCTGAACCAAGCGCGTAGATCATGTGAATTGGCGAACGGCCTGCGGCTTCCTACGATCTCGTGCATCGCCCTCCCCACGGGGCATGCACGGAGCCACGGATGTCCAGCAAGGTCATATTGATCAAACCCTATTCCGCCTACGAGCGCCAGCCGGCGCCGGCCGAGGACGCGGACCTCACCCACGTCGAACGCGGCTCGCCGGCCGGTGAGCTGATGCGGCGTTACTGGCAGCCGGTGGCGCTGTCCAGCGAAGTGGGCGAGCTGCCGATCAAGGTGCGCATGTTCGGCGAGACGCTCGTGCTGTTCCGCGCGAAGAACGGCCAACTGGGCCTGCTGGAGCCGCACTGCAGCCATCGCGGCACCTCGCTCGAATTCGGCATCTGCGAAGAGAACGGCCTGCGCTGCTGCTATCACGGCTGGCTGTTCGGCGTGGACGGCACCATCCTCGAAACCCCCGGCGACCCGCCCGAATCGACGCTGCGCCACAGCCTCTGCCACGGCGCCTACCCGGTGCACGAATACAAGGGCCTGGTCTTCGGCTACTTCGGGCCGCCGGCCGCGAAGCCCGAGTTCCCCATCTACGACTCCTTCGAGCACCCGGGCGACCGCCTGGTGCCCTACTACATCACCTACCCGTGCAACTGGCTGCAGGTGCACGAGAACGTGATGGACCCGGCGCATGCCGTGTTCCTGCACACGCGCATCAGCTTCTCGCACTTCGCCGATGCCTGGGGCGAGCTGCCCGAGATGGACTTCGTGCCCACGCCCACCGGCATGATCTACGTCACCACCCGGCGCTGGGGCGACAACGTGTGGGTGCGCTCCAACGACATCCTGCTGCCCAACCTCGCGCAGGTGGGCCACGTGTGGGAAGACGGCGCCACGCCCAAGGCCTTCGGCCGCGTCGCCATCACGCGCTGGACCACGCCGGTGGACGACACCACCTGCCGCATCATCGGCTGGCGCCACTTCCATCCCGACGCCGACCCGCGCGGCCTGGCCGACGAAAGCCAGTGCGGCCCCGAGTCGGTCGACTTCTTCGGCCAGAACGGCGACCGTCCTTACGAGGAACGACAGCGCATCCCCGGCGACTACGACGCGCAGGTGTCGCAGCGTCCCATCGCCGTTCATGCGCTGGAGAACCTCACGCGCTGCGACCGCGGCGTCGCCATGCTGCGCCAGCTGATTCGTCGGCAGATGCGACGCATGGCAGAGGGCGAGGCACCGGGCGTGTCTGCCGTGCGCAGCGGCGGCCTGATTCCCACCTACACGCACGACACCGTGATCCAGGTGCCACCGCGCGAAGACAAGCAGGACGACGCGGCGCTGCTGCGCGAAATCGGCAAGGGCATCACCGACATCGTGGTGAAGGGCCCGCAGCACGAGCAGGCCGACCGGCACGAGCGCGTGCGGGCGCTGATCCATGCCTACGCCGAGAGCCGGCGCGAGACCGTCGCCTGAGCCCGATCCGAATCTTCCAGAACACCACGAGGAGCTTTCCATGCCATCCCCCATCCATCCGGGCCGCGTCGACTGGACCGGCGAGAACCCCGGCATCTACCTGAAGCACGAGCAGGACGGCCCCTGGACCGGCCTGGCCACCTTCTTCCGCGTGGTCTATTCGCCCTACGGCATGGGCAGCGGCGTGCTGGTGCTCGACCAGCCGAACGTGGCGAGCGGCCTGCCCGAGGTGCACAACTTCTGCGTCAGCGACAACGAGGCGCTGGCCCGCTTCCTGGTCGACAACTTCTTCTCGCGCTTCGCCTCGTTCCGCGTCTCGCCGGGCGTGGGCGCCATCACCTACGTTGCCGCCACCGAGGTGCAGCGCGCCGGCGACACGCGCTCGCGCTACCAGGAGATCGTGCGCGCCGAGGGCTTCGAGGTGGTGATGACCTGGGGCGGCCTGGGCCAGCCCTACGCGGTCGACATGCCGGCCGAAAAGGGGCCGACCAAGGCGCACCAGATGTACAGCCTCTTCATCGACGCGGAGGAAGCCGAGGTCACGATCAACGGCAAGCCGCTGGCCGGCCGCATCGCCATCCGCGACTTCGCCGACACGAAGAAGAGCACGGCCTTCCTGGCCTTTTCGGAATCGTGGATGCAGGTGGCGCCCGCGGCAGCGCAAGGAAACGCGTCATGACCGAGTTCTTCCAATACCTGGCCTCCGGCCTGGTGGTGGGCTGCATCTACGGCCTCATCGCCATCGGCTACACGGCGGTCTACAACGTCACCGGCATCGTCAACTTCGCGCAGGGCGACGCGTCGATGCTGGGCGCGCTGGGCGCGGTCGGCCTGCTGGGCTTCGGCGCCTCGCTGCCGGTCGCCATCATCGGCGCCGTGCTGGGCGTGGGCCTGCTGGGCGTGCTCACCGAGCGCATCGCCATCCGGCCCGCGGGCAACGACGTGATGCGCGGCATCATCATCACCATCGGCGTGGGCGTGGCCTTCCAGGGCGTGGCGGTGCTGGTGTGGGGCACCGACGCGCAACCGCTGCCGGCCTTCTCGGGCGAAACGCCGATCGAGCTGGGCGGCGTGACGGTACCGCCGCAGGCCTTCTGGATCCTCGGCAGTGCCGCGCTGCTGATGGTGGCGCTCTACGTGTTCTACACGCGCACCTACCTCGGCCGCGCCTACCGCGCCTGCGCCATGGACCCGCAGGCCGCGGGCCTGATGGGCATTCCGACCCGCGTGATGCGCGGCATCGGCTTCCTGCTGTCGGGGCTCACCGGCGCCATCGCCGGCGTGATCGTCGCGCCCATCGCGCTGATGCAGTACGACAGCGGCGTGTTCCTCGGCATCAAGGGCTTCGTGGCCTGCATCATCGGCGGCTTCGGCAACCCGATCGGCGCCGCGCTCGGCGGCCTGGTGCTCGGGCTGCTCGAAGCCTTCGCCACCGGCTACCTGAGCTCCGGCTTCAAGAACGCGATCGCGTTCGTGATGCTGCTGGCCTTCCTCTTCCTGCGTCCGGGCGGCCTGCTCGGCGAGATGGGCACGGTGAAGCGATGAGCAAGAAGCTGGCGCTCATGGCGCTGTTCCTGGCCGCGGTGTATGCACTGGGCAACCCCTACCTCGTCAACCTGTTCGTGGTGGCGGCGATGTTCGCGCTGCCGGCGCTGGGCCTGTCGCTGCTGATGGGCTACACGGGCCAGATCTCGCTGGGCCACGCGGCCTTCGTCGGGCTCGGCGCCTACGGCTCGGCGCTGGCCGCGCGTTCGCTGGGGCTGGACCCGTGGCTGTCGATGCTGCTGGCCACTGCGCTCTCCACGCTGGCGGCCTGGGCCATCGGCTGGCTGGTGTTCCGCCTGCGCGGCCATCACCTGGCGATGGCGACGCTGGCCTTCGGCATCATCGTCCACGTCGGCCTGGTCGAATGGCGCTCGCTGACCGGCGGGCAGGACGGCGTGTCCGACATCCATCCGCTGCGCCTGGGCGGCCTCGCGCTCAACACCGACTTCGCCATGTACCCGCTGGTGTGGCTGGTCTGCCTGGTCGGCATGGTGCTGGCCCACAACCTGGTGCGCTCGCCGGCCGGCCTCAGCATGCGCACGGTGGCCGAAAACGAATCGGTGGCCGGCTCCATCGGCATCGCCAGCGCGCGGCTCAAGCGGCAGATCATGGCGCTCAGCGGCGCCTATGCCGGCCTCGGCGGAGCGCTCTATGCGCACTGGCTGGGCTACATCAGTCCCGGGCCCTTCGACGTGGGCTTCTCGATCCGCCTGCTGCTGATCGTGGCGCTGGGCGGCTTCGCCGGCACCTGGAGCGTGCTCTTCGGCGTGTTCTTCGTGGTGCTGATCAGCGAAGTGCTCAAGCCCTTCGGGCGCTACGACGTGGTGATCTACGGCGTGCTGCTGGTGGTGGTGATGATCTACTGCCCGCGCGGGCTGCTGGCGGGCCTGGCCGATGCGTACCGGCGCGTGTTCCCGGCACCGGCTTCGAAGGAGCATGCAGCATGAGCGGCCCCGAGATCCTCCTGGACGTGCGTGGCGTCAGCCGCCGCTTCGGCGGCCTGCAGGCCCTCGACAACGTGTCCTTCGACGTGCGCCGCGGCGAGATCCTCGCGCTCATCGGCCCCAACGGCGCCGGCAAGTCGACGATGCTCAACGTCATCTCCGGCGCAGTGCCGGCCAACACCGGCGAGGTGCGCTTCAAAGGCGAGCGCATCGATCGCCTGCCGCCCGAGACAGTCAACCGCCGCGGCCTGGTGCGCACCTTCCAGGGCGCCGAGGTGCTGCGAAGCCTGAGCGTGCGCGAGAACGTGATGGCGGCCGGCGTGGCCAGAAGCGGCAGCGGCGTGCTCGACGGCCTGCTGGGCATCGGCCGCGCGCAACGCGTGCAGCGCCAGTTGCGCGAAGACGCGCTCAAGCATCTCCAGGTGGTCGGCCTGGGCCACCTGGCCGACACACCGGCCGTGCTGCTGACCGCGGGCCAGCAGCGCCTGCTGGCGGTGGCCCGCGCGCTGGCCACCGGCGCCGAGCTGCTGATCCTCGACGAGCCCGGCGCGGGCCTCAACACGCTGGAGAAGAACCTGCTGGTCGAGGTGATCCTGCGCATCCGCCGCAACGGCACCACCGTGGTCTTCGTCGAGCACGACCTGGGCTTCGTCGGCCGCCTGGCCGAGCGCATGGTGGTGCTGGACCATGGCCGCATGATCGCGCGCGGCCTGCCCGGCGAGGTGCGCGCCAACCCGGCGGTGATCGAGGCCTACCTGGGTCACACCGACGTGGCCGTGACCGCACGCCCGGCCGCGGCCGAGGCACCCGACGCGCCGCCGCTGCTGTCCATCGACCGGCTCAGCGTGCGCTACGGCGGGCTCATCGCGCTCGATGCGGTCAGCCTCGACGTGCGGCGCGGCGAGATCGTCGCGCTCATCGGCGCCAACGGTGCAGGCAAGTCGACGCTGCTCAAGGCGGTGGCCGGCGCCGTGGCGCCCAGCGGCGGCGGCTTGCTGTTCCAGGACCAGGACCTGGCCGGCGTGCCGATGGAGGCGCGTGCCGGCCTCAACATCAGCCTGGCGCCCGAAGGCCGCGCGCTCTTTCCCGCGCTCAGCGTGCGCGACAACCTGCTGGTGGGCCGCTACGCCCAGGTGCGCAAGGCCGGCCTCGCGCAACTGCTCTTTCCCTTCGGCCGCGCCGCCGCCGAGATGCAGGCCGCGCTGGAGGAAGTGCTCGACTTCTTCCCGCGCCTGCGCGAACGGCTCGATCAGCAGGCCGGCACGCTCTCGGGCGGCGAAGGCCAGATGCTCGCCATCGGCCGCGCGCTGATGAACAAGCCGAGCCTGCTGATGCTGGACGAGCCTTCGTTCGGCCTGGCGCCGCAGGTGTCGCGCGAAATTCTCGAGTCGCTGCCGCGCCTCACCGAGCGGGGCGTGACCGTGCTGATGGTGGAGCAGAACGCGCGCTCCGCGCTGCAGGTGACCGACCGCGCCTACATCCTGGTCAACGGCAAGGTGGTGGCGCAGGGCCGCAGCCGCGAACTGCTCGACCGGCCCGACATCACCCAGGCCTACCTGGGCTGGGACGGCGACGAAGCGGCGGCCGCGGCCAACGAACCCGTGGCGGCGGTCGCATGACGAGCGAGCAGGACGAGCAAGCCTTCGGCGCGATCGCGCGCGTGCAGCCGCGGCTGGTCGACCTGCGGCCGGCGGCGGAGGTCGTCGCCTTCCCGCCGCGCACGGTGCTGCATGCCGGGCCGCCCTTCGAGCAGCCCTCGGCCGTGCCGGCGCCCGTGGCCAATTCGGCGGCGGCGGCGGTGGTGTTCGAAGGCTGGGCGCACCACCGCGACGAGGCGCTGGCGCTGCTGGCCCTCGGCGACGTGCGACTCGCACCGGCGCAAGACCACCGCTGCGCCGTGCCGCTGGCTTCGGTGCTCTCGCCTTCGCAGCAGGTGCAGGTCGTGCACGATGCGGCCGGCCACACACGCCCCGCATTCGCGCCGCTCAACGGTGGCAGCGGGCCTGCCCTTCGGCTCGGCCTGCCGGGCCCCGAGGTGGTCGCGCATCTGCGCTGGCTCAACGGCGCCTTCGCCGATGCGCTGCGCGAGCGCTGCCGCAGCGGTATCGACCTGCTGCCCATCGCCGACCGGGCGCTTGCCGAAGGCGACGACGGACACGGCCGCACCGTGGCCGCCACCGCGCTGCTGGCGCAGGCCCTGGCGCCGCTGCCCGCGCAGGCGAGCGGCTATCTGGCCGAGTCGCCCGGCTTCTTCCTCAACCTCTGGATGGCCGCGGTCAAGTGCATGCTGGGCGCGGCCGAAGGCGTCGAAGGCAGCACGGTCGTCACCGCGATGGGCGGCAACGGCGTGCACATGGGCCTGCAGCTCGCGGCGCGGCCGGGCCACTGGGTGCTGGCGCCCTCCTCCCCGCCCGACGGCCGGCTGGACGCCGGCATCGATGCCGCGGACCGGCTGCCCGCCATCGGCGACAGCGCGCTCGTCGAGGCCTTCGGCCTGGGCGCCATGGCCTTCGGCCATTCGCCCGCGCAGCGCGAGGCGCTGGGCGCCTTCCTGCCGGAGCCCGCCGACCAACTCGCGCGCGCATTGCTGTGGAAGCCGCACCCGGCCTTCACGCAATCGAACGCCCGCTTCGGGCTCTCGGCGCAGGCCGTGCTGAAGACCGGCAAGGCGCCGGTGGTCGCGCTCGGCATCCTCGACCGCCACGGCCGGCGCGGCCGTATCGGCGGCGGCATCTTCCAGGCCGCGGTCGCGCACTTCGAACGCGCACTGCACGGCGTCGGCACCCATTGATCATCAACCACGAAGGACCTTCCCCATGAAACGCTTCGCAGCCCTCGTCATCGCCACCGTCCTGGCCGCCGGCGCGCAGGCGCAGGACATCAAGATCGGAGGCCTGCTCGAGACTTCCGGCTTCATCGCATCGCTGGGCCAGCCCGGCCTCGAAGGGGCCATGCTCGCAGTCGAGCAGGTCAACGCGGCGGGCGGCATCGCCGGCCGCAAGGTGCAGTTCGTCAACGTCAATTCCGAAAGCGACAACACCAAGACCGTCTCGGGCGCCAAGCGGCTCATCGAGCAGGAGAAGGTGGTCGCCATCGTCGGCCCCATGAGCAGCGGCTCGGCCTTCGCGGTGGCCGACACGGTCGAGAAGGCCAAGGTGCCGATGATCGCAAACGGCGCCTCGCGCGGCATCGTGCTGCCGCCCGAGCAGAAGCGCTTCGTCTTCCTCGCACCGCTGACCGACGTGGTGGTGCAGACCGCCATGCTCAAGGACATGCAGGCGCGCGGCATCAAGAAAATCGCGGTGCTGCACTCCGACGTGGCCTTCGGCACCAGCGGCCGCGATGCGCTCGACAAGCTGGTCGGCGACTTCGGCGTGCAGATCGTGGCGCGCGAGACCTTCGGCAATGCCGACACCGACATCTCGCCGCAGCTCACCAAGATCCGCGCCTCCGACGCGCAGGCCACCGTGGTCTGGGCCACCGGGCCGGGCCTGGCGATCTCGACCAAGAACCACCGCGCGCTCGGCATCAAGACACCGCTGTACCTGGCGCACTCGGCCAACGACTTCAACTACCTGCGCCTGGCCGGCGACTCCGCCAACGGCGTCATGCTGCCCTCGTCCAAGCTCTACGTGACCGAGTCGCTGCCCGCGTCCGACACGCAGAAGCCCGTGGTGGAGCGCTTCGTCGCCGACTACCAGAAGAAGTACGGCAAGCTGCCCGCCACCTTCGCCGGCAATGGCTACGACGCGGCGATGCTGTTGATGGAATCAATCCGCAAGGCCGGCACCGGCCCCGAGCAGGTGCGCGACGCCCTCGAGGCCACGCGCAACCATGTCGGCGTGACGGCCCTCTACGCCTACGCGCCGGACGACCACTTCGGCACACGGCCCGAGAGCGTGGTGATGCTGACCGTGAAGGCGGGCAAGTTCGAACTGGCTGCTGCGCCCAAGCAGTAGGACTGCACTGGTCGTCATGAGAGCCGACGCGATGCCTGACTTGCAAGCGTCCGTCGGCAACTGCCGCCGCTGCGGCCGCCGTTCAGTCGGCCCTGAAAGCCAGCTCTTCGGCCAGCACCGTCACGATCTCGCCCACCGCTGCGGCGATGCGCGTGAAGCGATAGCGATGCGAATGCGCGAGCACCAGGTTCGGCGTGCGCAGCGTGGATTCGAGCTCGCGCGAATGCGTGTTGGGCGGACAGAAATTCAGGAGCGAGAAGCCATGGCCATTGGCCACCAGCCCCAGCAGCATCGTCATGCTGTACACCCGATGCGCGATGCGCGGCGCCACGCCATCGGCGCTGAAAGCCGAGAGCATGTAGTTGCGCGTGCGCGGCAGGTCCAGCAGGATCAGCGGCTCGGTGGCGAGCTCGCGCATCGTGAGCCGGCTGCGGCGCAGCAGCGGGTGGCCGGCCGGCAGCACGGCCTGCAGCGGCGCGGCGCGCAGCGGAATGCATTCGATGCCCGAGGGCACCTCGAAGTCGTACATCAGCGCCAGGTCGAAGGCGCCGGTCTGCAGGCCTTCGAGCAGGTACTCGTGATGGCCCTCGTGCCAGAAGAGCCGCGCCTTCGGAAAGCGGTCGGCCATCTGGCGCATCAGCGGCGGAATGACGTAGGGCGCGAAGGAGAACAGGCAACCCAGGTGCACGTGGCCCTGGATCTCGCGGCTGTCGGTGAGGCGGCCGGAGCCGATGTCCCACGACTGCAGCAGCAGGTTGCGGCATTCCACCGCGAAGGCGCTGCCGGTCTCGGTCAGCACCAGGCCGCGCGCATGGCGACGCTGGAAGAGCTGGACGTTGAGCGTGGTCTCCAGGTGCGCGATGGCGGCCGACACGGCCGGGGCCGAAACGTGCAGTGCATCGGCGGCCTTGTGCAGCGACTGGTGCCGTGCCACGGCGACGAAGTACGAGAGCTGGCGCAGCGAGAAGTCGGGTGCACGGAGCTCGGCACTGCCTTCGCCGGAGGTTCGATCGCCTTGGTCAGGTGGCACGGAGAGGTAGCGACATGTTGAAAATTTATTCTAGCCCTGGAGTGCTCGCATGAACGCGATCAACCCCATCGCATTCGAGCCCGCCGCGCGTCCGCGCGAAGGCCCGGCAGAGGCACGCCGCGACGAAACGAAGACGCGGCTCGCGGCCGGCTTTCGCCTGCTCGCGCGCCATGGCCTCGACGTCGGCGTGGCCGGCCACGTCAGCGCGCGCGACCCGCTGCTGCACGATCACTTCTGGGTCAACCCGTTCGGCCGCCCCTGGGGCGCGATGCGTGCGGAAGACCTCTCGCTGGTGCGGCACGACGGCGCCGTGGTCGAAGGCGCGCCCATCAATGCGGCCGCCTTCGCCATCCATGCAGAAGTCCACCGCGCACGGCCCGACGTGGCCTGCGCGGCCCACGGGCATCCGGTGCACGGCAGCGCCTTCGCGTCGCTCGGCCGTCCGCTCGCGACCATCAACCAGGACGTGTGCGCCTTCTTCGAGGACCACGTGGTGTTCGACGAGCCGATGGGCCTGGTGGTCGACATGGACGAAGGCCGGCGCATCGCCGTCGCGCTGGCCGCGCACAAGGCCGCCATCCTGCGCAACCACGGCCTGCTGACCGTCGGCCGCACCGTCGACGAGGCGCTGTGGTGGTTCGTGCTCATGGAGCGCAGCTGCCGCATCCAGCTGCTGGCCGAAGCCGCGGGCGAGCCGCACCGCATTCCCGACGCGCAGGCCCGTTCGCTCGCGGCGCAGATCGGCACGCCCGACTTCGGCTGGTTTCAGTGCCAGCCGCTGATGGCCGAAATCCTCGACCCCGACTCATTCAAGACCACACCATGAACATGAAGACAAGCACCATGAAAGCCTGGGTCATCGACCAGCCCGGCCGCATCGACGCACTGCAATGCCTGGACGTGCCACGGCCCGTGCCGGGCCCGGGCGAGCTGCTCGTGAAGGTGTCGGCCGCAGCGCTCAACTTCTCCGACCTGCTGATGGTCGAGGGCCGCTACCAGGTGCGCCCGCCGCCGCCCTTCGCGGCCGGACAGGAGATCGCCGGCCGCGTGGTGCAGGCGCCCGCAGGCAGCACCTTGCAGCCCGGCGACCGCATCTGCAGCAAGGTCGAATGGGGCGGCTTCGCGGACTACGCGCTGGTGCGCGAGACCATGGCCATCCGCGTGCCCGACACGCTCGACGACGCGGCCGCCGCGACGCTGCCGGTGGTCTGGCCCACCGCGTGGATCGCGCTGCACGATCGCGCCCACCTGCAGCCCGGCGAGACGGTGCTGGTGCATGCCGCCGCGGGCGGGCTGGGCCTCGCCTGCCTGCAACTCGTTCGCGCGGCCGGCGCACGGTCCATCGCGCTGGTCGGCTCGCGCAAGAAGTTCGACGCCGCACGCGCGGCCGGCGCCGACGAGGTGGTCAGCATGGAAGACGCGTGGAGCGACATCGTGCGCGAGCACGGCGGCGCCGACGTGGTGGTCGACAGCGTCGGCGGCGACGCCACGCTGCAGAGCCTGCGCTGCATCGCGCGCAACGGGCGGTTGCTGCTGGTGGGCTTCTCGGGCGGGCAGATTCCCCAGATACCGGCCAACAAGCTGCTGCTGAAGAACCTGTCGGCCCTGGGCGTCTACTGGTCGCACGACTGGAGCCTGCCGCAGGTGGAGCGCTCGGTCGCCGCGCTGCTGGACCTGCATGCCCGCGCTTCGATCCGCGTGGCGCCGGGTCGCACCTACCCCTTCGGCGAACTGCCGCTGGCGTTGCGCGACCTGGCAGGCCGCGGCACCACCGGCAAGAGCGTGCTGCTCGCATCGGGAGACGCCTCATGAACGACCGCCTTCCCTCCGCCGCCGTTCCGCGCACCGTGCGCGCACCGCGCGGCACCCAGCTCCACACCGCCAACTGGGGCATCGAAGGCGCCCTGCGCATGCTCATGAACAACCTCGACGCCGAAGTCGCCGAGCGGCCCGAGGACCTGGTGGTCTACGGCGGCATCGGCAAGGCCGCGCGCAACTGGGAGGCCTTCGACAACATCGTCGCGAGCCTGGAACGACTCGCGCCCGACGAGACGCTGCTCGTGCAATCGGGCAAGCCGGTCGGCGTGTTCCGCACGCACGCGGGTGCGCCGCGTGTGCTGATCGCCAACGCCAACCTGGTGCCGCGCTGGTCCACCGCCGAACACTTCAACGCGCTCGACAAGCAGGGCCTGATGATGTACGGCCAGATGACGGCCGGCTCGTGGTTCTACATCGGCAGCCAGGGCACGGTGCAGGGCACCTACGAGACCTATTGCGAGGTCGCGCGCCAGCACTTCGGCGGCGAGCTCACGGGGCGCTGGCTGCTGACCGCCGGACTCGGCGGCATGGGCGGCTCGCAGCCGCTGGCCGGGCGACTGGCCGGCGCCGCGGTGCTGGTGGTGGAGGCGCGGCAGAGCCGCATCGACATGCGCCTGCGCACCGGCTACCTCGACCGGCAGGCACGCGACCTCGACGAGGCGCTCGCGCTCGTGGCCGACGCGAAGGAACGCCGCGCGGGCCTGTCGGTCGGCCTGCTGGGCAACGCGGCCGAGGTGCTGCCCGAACTCGTGCGGCGCGCGCAGGCCGGCGGCATGCGGCCCGACGTGGTGACCGACCAAACCGCCGCGCACGACCTGCAGAACGGCTACGTGCCGGCCGGATGGAGCGAGGCGCAGTGGAACGCGACGCGTGCCGCCGACCCGGCCGCGGTCGAAGCGGCGGCGCGCGAGTCAATCGCACGCCATGTCGAGGCCATGCTCGCCTTCAAGGACATGGGCATTCCGGTCTTCGATTACGGCAACAATATCCGGCAGGTGGCCTTCGATGCCGGCGTGGCGCGCGCCTTCGAGTTCCCGTCTTTCGTGGTCGCCTACGTGCGGCCGCTGTTCTGCACCGGCAAGGGGCCCTTCCGCTGGGTCGCGCTGTCGGGCGACCCCGAGGACATCTACAAGACCGATGCGCGGCTGGCCGAACTGTTCCCCGACGACCGGGGCCTGCAGCGCTGGTTGTCGCTGGCGCGCGAGCACGTCAAGTTCCAGGGCTTGCCGGCACGCATCTGCTGGCTGGGCCTCGGCGAGCGGCACCGCGCCGGCTTGGCCATCAACGAGATGCTGGCGCGCGGCGAGCTGTCGGCGCCTGTGGCGATCAGCCGCGACCACATGGACTCGGGCTCGGTGGCCAGCCCCAACCGCGAGACCGAGGGCATGCGCGACGGCTCCGACGCGGTGGCCGATTGGCCCATCCTGAATGCGCTGCTCAATGCATCGTGCGGTGCATCGTGGGTCAGCGTGCACAACGGCGGCGGCGTGGGCATCGGCTATTCGACGCACGCCGGCATGGCAGTGGTGGCCGATGGCACCGACGATGCCGCGCGGCGGCTGGAGATGCTGCTGTGGAACGATCCGGCCAGCGGCGTGATGCGGCATGCCGATGCCGGGTATCCGGAGGCGATCGACACTGCGCGGCGGCATTCGCTCGACCTGCCTTCACTCTGATCAAAGGAGACGACACATGGGACTGTTGACGGGCCTGCGCGTGATCGACCTGTCGCGCGTGCTCTCGGGGCCGTACTGCACGGCGCTGCTGGCCGACCTGGGCGCGGAGGTGATCAAGATCGAATCGCCGGAAGGCGACGACGCGCGCCGCTTCGGCCCCTTCCTCGAAGGCGAGAGCGTGTACTTCTCGCTGATCAACCGCAACAAGAAGAGCCTGGCGCTGAACCTGCGCGATGCGCGCGCGCAGGCCATCGTGGCGGAGCTGGCGGCTACGGCCGACGTGGTGGTGGAGAACTTCCGTCCCGGCGTCGCGAAGCGGCTGCACGTCGACGCCGAGACGCTGCGCGCCATCAACCCGAAGCTGGTGTACCTGAGCATCTCCGGCTTCGGCCAGCGGGGCCCGGCCACGGGCATGCCGGCCTACGACCTGATCATCCAGGGCATGTCGGGCCTGATGTCGCTGACCGGCGACCCCGACGGCCCGCCCACCGCGACCGGCGAATCGATCAGCGACCTGTGGACCGGGCTATTCGGGTCGTGGGCCGTGCTCGCGGCGCTACAGGCGCGCCACCACACGGGCACCGGCGAGACCATCGACCTCGCCATGTTCGACGCCATGATGTCGCTGCAGATGACGGGCCTGGCCCAGTTGCGCGCAGCCGGCCGCGCGCCGGGGCGCGTGGGCAGTCGCCACCCGGTGACCGTGCCGGTCGATTGCTTCGCGGCCCGCGACGGGCACCTGACGATCGTGGTGCCGACCGATGCGCTGTTCGCGCGCTTGTGCGAGGCGATGGCGCGGCCCGAGCTGGCAGCCGACGCACGCTTCGCCACCGGCGCCGCGCGGCGCGCGCATCAGCCCGAGCTGCGTGCGTCGATCGCGGACTGGTTCGCAACGCTCAGCGTCGACGAGGCCGTGGCGCGCTGCCGTGCGCTCGACATCCCGGCCGGCCCCGTGCACGACCTGGCGCAGGCGATGGCCTCCGACCAGGCCCGCGAACGCGGCATCGAGCAGCGCGTGGCGCATCCGGTGTTCGGCGAGATCGGCATGGTGCCGCAGCCGGCGCGATTCGCGAGCGGTGGCGCTGCGACGGTCGCGCGCGAACCCGGCGTGGGCGAGCACGGCGATGCACTGCTGCGCGAGTTGCTGGGGCGCAGCGATGCGGACATCGCCGCGCTGCGTGAAGCGGGGGTGCTGGCATGAAAGGCTATGAATCGATGACGGCCGTCGCGCTGCGCCGCGCGCTGGCGCAAGGCGAACTCAGCGCCGAGGCGGCCGTGCGCGCCGCGCTCGAACGCATCGCCGAACGCGAGCCGCAGATTCATGCCTGGCAACATCTCGACGCCGACGGCGCGCTGGCGGCCGCACGCGCGCTCGATGCGCGCGGCGTGCACGGCCTGCTGGGCGGCGTGCCGCTGGGCGTGAAGGACATCATCGCCACCGCCGACCTGCCGACGCGCTACGGCTCGCCCATCTACGAAGGCTTTCGGCCCACGGCCGATGCGCATTGCGTCACTGCCGCGCGCCAGGCCGGCGCGGTGGTCATGGGCAAGACCGTGACCACCGAGTTCGCGTACTTCCAGCCCGGCCCCACCGCCAACCCGCATCACCTGGACCACACGCCGGGCGGATCGTCCAGCGGCTCGGCCGCCGCGGTGGCCAACGGCATGGCGCCCGTCGCCTTCGGCACGCAGACCGCGGGCTCGCTGATTCGACCGGCTTCGTACTGTGGCGTGTTCGCGCTCAAGCCGAGCTTCGGCCAGGTGAGCCTGGAAGGCATCAAGCCCTTCTCGCCATCGCTCGACACCTTGGGCTGG
This sequence comes from Variovorax sp. KK3, assembly GCF_001984055.1. Taxonomy (GTDB): domain Bacteria; phylum Pseudomonadota; class Gammaproteobacteria; order Burkholderiales; family Burkholderiaceae_C; genus Variovorax. The sequence goes on along the minus strand of NZ_LYVO01000007.1, from coordinate 13,242 downwards.
CTGGCCCGCAGCGCGGACGACCTGGAGTTGATGCGCTGCGCGATGGCGGCGATCGACTTCGAGGCCTTGCAGCCGCTTGCGCCGCGCGCGCTGCGGCTAGGCGTTTGCTGCACCCATGAATGGCCGGCCGCGGATGCCGGCGGCGCCGCCGCCTTCGAGCAGGCAGTGAAGCTCGCCGGCGTGGCCGGCGCGAGCCTGCGCGACGTGGCACTGCCGGCACCGACCGCCGGGCTGCTCGACGCGCAAAAGACAGTGATGGCCTGGGAGGCCGCGCGCCAGCTCGACGCCGAATGGCGCGAGCACCCGCAGCAGCTCAGCGCCGCGCTACACGGCTTGCTCGAAACGGGGCGTCGCACCGACGAGACCGACTACCGCCGCGCGCTTGCTCTTGCGGAAGAAGGCCGGCGCGACATAGGCGCGCTGATGCAAGGGCTCGACGCGCTCCTGGTGCCGGCCGCGCCGGGCGAGGCGCCTGCAGGGCTGTCCGCCACCGGCGACCCGGTGTTCAGCCGCGTATGGACGCTGCTCGGCCTGCCCTGCGTCAACGTGCCGGGCCTGCGCGGGCCGAAGGGTTTGCCGATCGGCGTGCAGCTGGTGGGCCACCCGCGGCAGGAGCGCGCGCTCCTGGCCGTCGCCGCGGCCCTTCATCCTCTTCTGACGAACGCACCATGAAATTGATCGTGACGCGGGCCGAGCCCGCTGCCGAGGGCATCCGCCGCATCGAGCTGCGCAGCGGCGATGGCGCTGCCCTGCCTGCATTCACACCCGGGGCGCACCTCAAGTTCAAGCTCGTGCTGCCGAACGGGCAGGCCAGCGTGCGCGAGTATTCGCTGGTCAGCACCCCCGACGAACGCGATCGCTACGAGATCGCCGTGCTGCGCGAGCCCGCGGGCACCGGCGGCTCGGCAGCCATGCACGCGCTGGCGGTCGGCGACGTGCTCGAGGCTGACGGGCCGTTCAACGAGTTCGCGCTGGCCGAACAGGCGCGCGAGCACCTGCTGATCGCGGGCGGCATCGGCATCACGCCCATCCTCTGCATGGCGCGCGCCGGAATGCATGGCGTACCGCGACGAGGCGGCCGCGCTGCCCGGCGCCACGCTGTACTTCGACCAGGGCGATCCGGCGCGCGGCATGCCGTTGGACGCCGTGCTTGCCGATCCGGGCGAGGCGCGGCACCTCTACGTCTGCGGACCACGCGGGCTGATCGCCGGCGTGCTGGAACGCGCCGAAGCCCTGGGCTGGCCGGCCGAACGCCTGCACTACGAGAGCTTCAAGGGCGCGGTGGCGCTCGCCAACGACCGCCCGATCCGCCTGGTGCTGCGCGGCAGCGGCCGCACGCTGGACGTGAAGGCCGACCAGAGCATCCTCGACGCACTGATCGCCGCCGGGCTCGATCCGCTTTACGATTGCCGCCGCGGCGAATGCGGCATGTGCATGACCCCCGTGCTGGAAGGCCTGCCCGATCACCGCGACCACGCGCTGAGCGCGGCCGAGCGGGCGGACGGCAAGGTGATCTGCACCTGTGTTTCGCGCGCGTTGACCCCGGAACTCGTCCTCGACCTCTGACACGCTCACCTGCTGATGCGCATCACCCTCGTCGGACCCGGCGCCATCGGCGGCGCCATCGCCTCGCGGCTGCTGCGCGGCGGCGTCGAACTCTCGCTGCTGGCCAGCCCGCGCGGCGCGGCCGTGTTACGGCGCGAAGGCTTGCGCGTGCGCGAGGGCGGCGTGCTCTATCACGACCATCCGCCCGTGGCGGAAGACGCATCCGAGCTCGGCCCGCAAGACCTGGTGATCCTCTGTCTCAAAGGCCACGCACTGGCCGAGGGTGCGCGCAGCCTAGCGCCGCTGGTGGGGCCGCAGACCCTCGTCGTCGCGGCGCAGAACGGCATTCCCTGGTGGTTCTTCGAGGGCTTCGGCGGCGCCCTCGCCGGCCGGCGCCTGCAGAGCGTGGACCCGCATGGCGAGATCGCGCGCAACCTGCCGGCCAGCCAGTGCGTGGGCTGCATGATCTACATCGCCGCCTACACCGACGACGAGGGCGTGATCCATGCCGGCGGCCACAGCCGGCTGGTACTGGGCGAGGCGGTCGACGCCGGCGGCCAGGCGCTGGCGCGGGCGGTCGCGGTGCTGGAACGCTCGGGCCTGGAGATCCGCCAGAGCGATCAGATCCGCCGCGAGGTGTGGCTCAAGCTCTGGGGCAATCTCACCGTCAACCCGCTGAGCGCCCTGACCGGCGCCACCATCGACCGCATGGTGGCCGACCCGCTGGTCTCGCAGCTGATCGGCCGCATGATGGACGAGGCCCGCAGCCTCACGGACGCGCTCGGCATCGACCTGGGCATGCGCACCGAAGAGCGCATCGCCGGCATGCGCGCGCTCGGGCCGGTCAAGACCTCGATGCTGCAGGACATGGAAGCCGGCCGCGCACCCGAGATCGGCGCCATCATCGGCGCAGTGGCCGAGATCGGTGACCTGCTGGACATCGACACGCCCTTCATCGACGCTGTGCTGGGCATGGTGCGCCAGCGCGCCGCATCGGCCGGCCACTGAACTTGCCGCACCGCACGCGGGGCATCGGAGCCGCCCCGCGCTCCATGCCGCGGCGCGGCGCCTAGCCGAAGCGCGGGCCGCGCGGGTTGTTGTTGCCGCGCACGCGCAGTCGATCCACCACTTCGGAGACCTTCAGCCGTGGCGGGTCGATCGTCGGCACGTTCTGAGCCGTCAGTGGCTGCATGGCGCGGAAGCGCCACACGATGGGCTCGCCGCCCTGCTCGGCGTAGGCACGGCCCTCGTCGTCGATGCTGATCACGCCATCCTGGATGTTGACCGTGGAGCCGTCGGCGAGGTCGACGAACGGCGGCAGGGCACCGCCGGCATCCAGAAGCTTGCTGGTGACGAGGCTGCCGTTGCACAGGGTCTCGTCCGCCGCGGCGATCGCCATGAAAAGCTTGGTTTGAAATGTCATGGATGTGAACCGCGAAGTCTGCGGTGGGATTCGAGGCGCCATGTTGCCACGAAGCGCAGACCTTGGACCTCGAGCCGCGGTTCGAGCCACCCATGCCGCCATGGTGACTCGCGGGCGAAAAAAAGCCGGGCCCGCGATGCGGGTCCGGCTTCGATGCGCGCCGAAGCGCGTGGGCAACTTGCGGTTTACAGGCCAGCCTGGCGCGTGAAGGACACGCTCGGCTTCTTGTAGGCAGCCGGCACTTCGTCGCGGAAGAAGGCGCGGCGATCCAGGCTTTGCAGCGGGTCGTGGGCCTTGGCGACGGCTTCGGCATAAACCTTGGCGCGGTCGGCGGTCGAGACGATGGTCTGCACGCCGGCATTGGCGACGTCGCTGTAGGCATTGCCGCTGCGCGCAGCCACCACGGCTTGCGATTGCACGTCGGCGCGGTTGTAGCCGTTGGTCAGGGGGTGAACGCCTTCGTAGGTCTCGGCGTGGGCGCCGACGACGGCCAGCAGCGAGAGAGCGGCGGCGGCGATGAGCTTGGTGTTCTTCATGATGATCTCCTAGATGCTTTGGAACGATGTCGAACCGGTCGTCCTGTTCGGTCGGGCCTGCTTTGGAAGGGCTGACCCGTGAGATGGAGTATGCGACTGAAGACTAAGTAGAAACCCTCGTTTTTGGAATCGCGGTGTCATCGATTTGGAAACAATCGCGGGTCGATGCATCGTGGAGGTTTCGACGCGAGGCCCTGTCGAAATGCCCGGTTGCCAACCGTCATGGGCATGAGCGATCCTGCTCGGCATCTCCATCTCGGGAGCTTTCTCATGCAGTACATGCTGATGTTCTACCAACCCCAATCCGAATTCGACCAGCGCGGCACTGCCGACGCGCAGGCCTACATGGCCGGCTGGATGGCCTACGTGGGCGCGGTGCGCGAATCGGGCATCTCGCAGGGCGGCCACGGCCTGCAGCCGCCGATGACCGGCACCACCCTGCGCATCCGAGGCGACAAGCGCCAAGTGCAGGACGGGCCGTTCGCCGACGCCAAGGAACAACTCGGCGGCTACTTCATCATCGACGTGCCAGACCTCGACACCGCGCTCGAATGGGCCGCTCGCGCACCTTGCGCCACCACCGGCGGCGTCGAGGTGCGGCCGGTGTTCATCGCGCCCTGAGCGTGTCCGGCGCCCCGCTGCCAGCGCAAGCGCTCGAAGCGGCCGAACAAGCCGCGCGCCGGTCCTATGGCCGGCTGATCGCGATCATTGCGGCGCGCACCCGCGACATCGCCGCATCGGAGGACGCATTGGCCGATGCGTTCGCACGCGCGCTCGAGCGCTGGCCCATCGACGGTGTCCCGCGCCAACCCGAGGCATGGCTTCTGAGCGTGGCCCGAAACCGCGTGCTCGACGCCTGGCGCCACAGCCGCGTGCAGGACGAGGCGGCGCAGACCCTGCTCGCGCTGGCCGAGACCTTCGCGGCCGACGCCGACCCCGGTGCCGATGCGGTGCCGGACGAGCGCCTGCGGCTGCTCTTCGTCTGCGCGCATCCCGCCATCGATGCGGCGGCACGTGCGCCGATGATGCTGCAGACCGTGCTCGGGCTCGACGCGACCCGAATGGCCGGCGCCTTCCTGGTGGCACCGGCCACGCTGGGCCAGCGGCTGGTTCGGGCGAAGGCACGCATTCGCGCCGCGCGGATCCCCTTCGAATATCCGCGCGCGAGCGACCTGCCGCAGCGGCTGCAGGACGTGCTCGACGGCATCTATGCTGCTTACGGCACGGGCTGGGACGAGATCGACGGCGCCGATGAAACGCAGCGCGGCCTGACCGCCGAAGCCATCGACCTCTGCCGCATCCTGTGCGGCCTGATGCCGCAAGAGCCCGAGCCGCAGGGCCTGCTCGCGCTGATGCTGTTCTGCGAGAGCCGGGCCGCGGCACGCCGCAGCGACGACGAAGCCTACGTGCCGCTGGACCGGCAGGACTGCCGGCGCTGGGACCGCGACATGCAGGCTCGCGCCGAGCAGGCGCTCCAGCACGCGGCCGGCATGGCGAGACCCGGCGCCTATCAACTGGAGGCGGCGATCCAGTCGGCTCACTGTGCGCGCTGCCTCGGCGCAGCCGTCCCACCCGCGGCCATGGTGTCGCTCTACGACGGGTTGCTGAGCCTTCGCCCCTCGACCGGTGCGCACGTGGGCCGGGCTTGCGCCCTGGCGCGCGCACAAGGGCCGGCTGCGGGTTTGCAGGCACTCGACGCACTGCCTGCCGACGAAGTCGCCAGCTACCAACCCTACTGGGCCGCGCGGGCCCATCTGCTGGGCGCGAGCGGACGTCGGGACGCCGCGCGTGCGGCCTACGCTCGCGCCATGGGACTCAGCACCAGCACCGCGGTGCGCGCGCACCTGGCTGCCGAAGCCGCACGGCTTCCATCCTCGGCAGCGTGACATAAAGGGCGTTGCTGCGGCGGCGCGCAGAATCGAACCCGATGCGCGCCCTTCTCCTTACCTTCTCCTGGCAAGAACTCCGCCACCACCCCTGGCGCAGCGCCGCCGCCGTGATGGCCGTGATGCTCGGCGTGGCGCTGGCGTTCTCGGTGCACCTGATCAACGCGTCGGCGCTCGACGAGTTCTCGAGTGCGGTGCGCTCGGTCAACGGGCAGCCCGACCTGGAGCTGCGAGCGGCGCAGGGCAGCTTCGACGAGACGGTATTCGGCCGGGTCGCGCAGTTGCCGCAGGTGCAGCTTGCCAGCCCGGTGCTCGAAACGGAGGCCCAGGCACTCGCTGCCGATGGACGCCGCGTGGCGATGCGACTCGTCGGTGTCGATGCACTGGTGCTCCCGACGATCGCCCCCGCCCTGATGCCGAAGCCGGCAGCCGATGCCGAGCGGTTCGCCTTGTTCGCAGCCGACACGGTGTTCCTCAACGCCGCAGCCCGCACCGCGCTCGGCGAGGACGCGACGCGCTTGCGCCTGCGCATCGGCAGCGCGACGCGCGAGTTGCGCATCGCCGGCCAGGTGGCCGCCGGCGGCGCGGCGTTGGCGGTGATGGACATCGGCGCCGCGCAAGACCTGCTGGGCCGCACCGGACAGCTCAGCCGCATCGACCTGCGGCTCGCGCCCGGCACGGACCGCGCTGCGTTCATGCGCGAGCTGCGCGCCGCGCCCGGCTGGCCTGCCGACATCCAGATCGCCGAGCCCGGCGATGCGGCCGAGCGCGTGAGCAATCTTTCGCGCGCCTACCGGGTCAACCTGACGGTGCTGGCACTCGTGGCGCTGTTCACCGGCGCCTTCCTCGTGTTCTCGGTGCTGGCGCTCAGCGTCGCCAAGCGCGCGCAACAGTTCGCGCTGCTCGGCGTGCTCGGCCTCACGCCGCGCGAACGGCTGCGCATCGTGCTGGCCGAGTCGCTGGTGCTCGGGCTGGTCGGCAGCGTGCTGGGCCTGGCACTCGGCACCGCTCTCGCTGCCTTCGGTTTGCGCGTGCTGGGCGGCGACCTGGGCGGCGGTTACTTCGATGGCGTGGCACCGACATTGCACTGGCGCTGGGGCCCGGCCGTGCTCTATGGCGGCCTGGGCCTGCTGGCTGCGGCGGTGGGCGGCTGGTGGCCCGCGCGCGCGGCGCAGTCGTTGCCGGAGGCGCAGACACTCAAGGGCCTGGGCAGCGCCCACGCGCAGGCCGGCACACCCCGGGTCGCGCTGCTGCTGATCGTGGCCGGCGCGGCGCTGGCGACTGCGCCTTCGGTGTTCGGCATCCCCGTGGCGGCCTACCTGTCGGTGGGCTTCCTGCTGGTGGGCGGCATCGCGGCGCTGCCGGGCCTGATCGCCCTGCTCTACGACCGGCTCGCACCCCTCTTCGCGCGACGCGTGCTGCCCATGCTCGCCATCGAGCGCGCGCGCCGCATGCGCGCCACCGCCGCGGTCGCGGTCAGCGGCGTGGTCGCGAGCCTCAGCTTGGCCGTGGCGCTCACCGTGATGGTGGCGAGCTTCCGCGAATCGGTGACGCGCTGGCTCGACGTGGTGCTGCCCGCCGACGTGTACGTGCGCAGCACCGCCGGCGGTGGCGGCGGTTCGCTGGGCGGCGACCAGGCGGCCTTCACGCCGGCCTTCGTGCAGGCGCTGGGCCGCCTGCCCGGCGTCGCGCGCACTGGCACGCTGCGCACGCGCGCCTTGCTGCTCGACCCGTCGCGGCCCTCGGTCACGCTGATCTCGCGCAGCCTCGACGACGAGGCCTCGCGCGCACTGCCGCTACTCGGCGCCGCGTTGGCGCCGCCGGCTGGCGCAGTCCCCGTCTACGTGAGCGAAGCCATGGTCGAGCTCTACGGCGCCAGGCCCGGCGCCGACTTCGAGCCGCTGGCCCGCGCCTTCGACGGCCGCGCCCGCTTCTTCGTGGCCGGCGTGTGGCGCGACTACGTGCGGCAGTTCGGCGCCATCACGATCGACGCGCGCGACTTCGAGCGCCTCACCGGCGACCGCAGCGTGAGCGACGTGGCCGTGTGGCTCGCCCCCGGCGCGGCGGACACCCAAGTGCAGCAGTCCATCCGCGCGCTGGCCGCGCGCGAGCTGGGCCCGGCCGAGCCGATCGAGATGGCCTCGGTCGGCCAGCTGCGCGCCACCTCGCTGCGCATCTTCGACCGCAGCTTCGCCGTCACCTACTGGCTGCAGGCGGTGGCGATCGGCATCGGCCTGTTCGGCATCGCTGCGAGCTTCAGCGCGCAGGTGCTGGCGCGGCGCAAGGAGTTCGGTCTGCTCGCGCACCTGGGCTTCACCCGAGCCCAGGTGCTGGCCGTGGTGGCCGGCGAAGGCGCGGCCTGGACCGCGATCGGCGCGGCCGCCGGACTGGGCCTCGGCCTTGCGGTCGCGGTGGTGCTGGTGCACGTGGTCAACCCGCAGAGCTTTCACTGGAGCATGGACATGCTGGTGCCATGGCTGCGCCTGGCCGCGCTGTGCGCCGCGGTGGTGGCGGCCGGCACGCTCACCGCATGGCTGGCCGGGCGCGCGGCGGCTTCGCGCGACGCGGTGCTGGCGGTGAAGGAAGACTGGTGAGCACGACTGGCGACAATGCAGGCATGACCACGTCTCCCACCGTCTGCGCACGCTGGCTCGACGGCGCGATCCGCCGCATCGAAGCCGACTACCAGCGCAGCGCCGACACGCACCTGATCGCGCTGCCGCTGCCGCAGTTCGCCGCGCACGGCATCGACCTGTACCTCAAGGACGAATCCACCCACCCGACCGGCAGCCTCAAGCATCGGCTGGCTCGTTCGCTTTTTCTCTATGCGCTGTGCAACGGCTGGATCGGCGAAGGCACGACCATCGTCGAAGCGTCGAGCGGTTCCACCGCTGTGAGCGAGGCCTATTTCGCGCGCCTGCTGGGCCTGCCTTTCATCGCCGTGATGCCCAAGAGCACGTCTCCCGAGAAGATCGCGCAGATCGACTTTTATGGTGGCCGCTGCCACTTCGTCGACCACGCGGCCCAGGTCTACGACGAGGCCCGTGCACTGGCCCGACGCGAGCGCGGCCACTACATGGACCAGTTCACCTACGCGGAGCGTGCGACCGACTGGCGCGGCAACAACAACATCGCCGAGAGCATGTTCCAGCAGATGGCGCGCGAGCGGCATCCGGTGCCGGCGTGGGTGGTGGTGGGCGCAGGCACCGGCGGCACCAGCGCGACCATCGGCCGCTATGTGCGCTACCGCTGCCACGACACGCGCGTGTGCGTCGCCGACCCAGAAGGCTCGGTGTTCTCGGCCTACCACGCGACCCGCGATGCCACGCTGACCGCGCCCGGCTCACGTATCGAAGGCATTGGCCGCCCGCGCGTGGAGCCCAGCTTCATTCCCTCGCTGGTGGACCGCATGATCGAGGTGCCCAACACAGATTCGGTGGCCGCGATGCGTGCCTTGTCGCGCCTGCTGGGCCGCAAGGTGGGGCCTTCGACCGGCACCAATTTCGTCGGCATGCTGACGCTCGCGACCGAGATGCGCGAAGAAGGCCGCGCCGGCTCCATCCTCTCTCTGCTCTGCGACGCCGGCGAACGCTACCTGCCGAGCTATCACGACGCCGACTGGGTGGCGCAGAACTTCGGCGACTGCAGCGCCGCCGAACAGCGCGTGAAGGACGCGCTCGCAGCCTGACGATGCAGCGTCGCGCACTCCTGGCACTGCTGGGCGGCCTGCCGGGGTTCGCCTGGGCCCTGCCGCCGCGCACGCTGCAGTTTCCGCGCGACTACGGCAGCCACCCCGATCTGCGCACCGAGTGGTGGTACATCACCGGCCATGCGCAGGCCGGTGAACGCGCCTTCGGATTCCAGCTGACCTTTTTCCGGTCGCGCGTCGACGAGACCCAGTCGCTGCGCTCGGCCTTCGCGGCGCGGCAGCTCGTCTTCGCGCATGCGGCCGTCACCGACCTGCAGGGCCGCAAGCTCTGGCACGACCAGCGCATCGCGCGCGCCGGCTTCGGCATCGCCTCGGCCAGCGAGGAAGACACCGACCTGCGCCTGCGCGACTGGTCGCTCAAGCGCGACAAGGACGGCGCCTACGCGGCCAGCCTGCCCGCCTCCGGCTTCGGCATGGCATTGCGCTTCGCGCCCACCCAGCCCGTGCTGCTGCAGGGGCAGGCGGGCCTCTCGCGCAAGGGCCCCGATGCGGAGCAGGCCAGCTACTACTACAGCGAGCCGCAGCTCGAAGCCACCGGCCGCCTCACGCTGCAGGGCCGGGCCTTCGAGGTGCGTGGCCGCGCCTGGCTCGACCACGAGTGGAGCGAGGCGCTCATGCATCCCGACGCGGTCGGATGGGACTGGGTCGGCATGAACCTCGACGACGGCGGCGCGCTCACCGCCTTCCGGCTGCGACGACGCGACGGCTCGGCGCTCTGGTTCGGCGGCTCGATGCGCAGCGCCGACGGCAGGCTGCGCGTGTTCGGCCCCGACGAATTGCGCTTCGAGGGCACGCAGCCCTGGACCAGCCCGCGCACCCGCGCCACCTATCCGCAGCGCTGGCGCATCGAGACACCCGCCGGCGCCTTCACCGTGCAGGCCCTGCTCGACGACCAGGAACTCGACAGTCGCGGCTCGACCGGTGGTGTGTACTGGGAAGGCGTGAGCGACCTGCTCGATGCGGCCGGCCGGCGTGTCGGGCGCGGGTACCTCGAGATGACCGGCTATGCGCAGCCGCTCAAGTTATGACGCGCCGATGGATGGCGGCGCCACTCACCTTTCGATCGATGTATAGATTCCGCTTTCTTTGGCGCACGCTGTTGGCGTGCTGTGTCCTCGCCGGTGCCGCACACGCGCAGACCGGCCCGCGCCCCAGTTGGGGCGCCATCGCCTCGATTCAAAACTCGTATGGCTACGCGTACGACCAACCCACCCGCGACGCCGCGGAAAACGCCGCGCGCGCCCGATGCGATCGCGCCGCAGGGCGGCCGGGCGCCTGCGTGGTGCGCACCTCGTTCGACCGCGCCTGCGCTGCGCTGGCCACCGGCAACTTCGGTGAGTGGGGCGCGGCGATAGCGTCCGCATCGCCCGATGCCGGCAAGGCGGCGGCCAAGCAGTGCAACGACCATTTGCCGACCGAGCCTTGCAAGGTGCTGGTGAGCGTGTGTTCGCGCTGAGGCGCTCGCGTCAAGCGGGCCAGTAGAGCTCGGTGCGCGGATCATGCCCCTTCACCGTGTAGCAGGAACGCACGAAGCTGCGGTACGCGTCGACGATGCCCGTGCCATGCGTCTCGCCGCGGATCACCTCGGCTGTCGCATGCAGACCTGGCAGCGGGGTGCGGCGGATACGGTCGACGAGCGCCAGATAGTTGCGCGAAAGCTCTCGATAGAGCGCGAACTCGCTACTCGTCTCGCTGTCGTTGATCGTCAGGTGCAGCCGGGGCGGCAGCGTGTCGTCGCGCTCGGCGATGCGGCGATCGTAGTGCCGGAAAATTTCACTCTTCTCTGAAAGTATGCCGGGGCTACTCGCCCCGATCAAGGCGAACAGCCGGCTGGCCGTCGCAAATGCATACATGGCGAAAAGGCCGCCGTAAGAGTAGCCGAACAGCCCGACGTCATTGGCATCCACTCGCCAGCGCTCGCAGATTCGAGGGTGGAGCTCGCGTTCGATGAAAGCGAGAAACCGATCGCCAGCGGACTGGCTGAGGTCCGCGATGATCGCAGCGTATTGCTCCTCGCTGAGCGTTCCCCGCTCGACGCGCGGCCGCAGATGAGCCGCCATCTGGTGAGGGAACGGCTCGCCCGGCGGCACGAGGTCGCGGTTGCGCACCTTCAAAAAGTTTCGCGCATCGTCGCCGAAATATCCGACTGTCACTTGGATGAATGGCCGGATCGGGGTGGTCTCGTGCAGCATCATCAGCGAGCCAGTGGGAGCGGTGATCGCCAGCTGCGTGTTGCCGTCCAGGACGTAGAGGACGGGCAAGGCGGCATCTCCAGCGCCGTAGCCCGGCGGTACCGTCACCCAGACTGCGAAGGCACCGCCGACGAGCTCCGAATGCAGCGTGAACGATCGTGTGGTCGGGATCACCTCGCGCAACTCCGGGTGCCAAGCTTCGAGTGCGGCAACTGTCATCAGATTCTCCTTCATCATTCCCGTAAGAGCGATTTCGTGCCTTGCCGGATGGCGGCGACGATCAACTCGAAATATAAGGTGCCGAATAAAATGCCGACTCGCATGTTGACCCACTGCACGCCGTAAGCAGCAGATGCCGCATCCGTACTCACTCCCGCGGTGCTATCGGCACACGAGCCAGCATGCCCTCGCCTGACCAAGGCAACCTTCCTGCCGAAGTGACGAGCTTCGTCGGCCGCAAAGCCGAACTCGCTGAGGCGCGAGCCCTGCTGCCCACGACTCGATTGCTGACCATGATCGGGTCTGGCGGGGTCGGCAAGACCCGCCTGGCCAAGCAGATCGCCGCCGAGCAACGACACGCCTTTCGCGATGGCGTATGGTTCGTCGACCTTACGGACGTTACCGATGGCGACGTGCTCCCTTCGGTGATCGGCTCGAGGCTCGGCCTTTTCCACGTTCCGACCGCGACCGCCGGCGCCCTCGCCGCGCAGCTGCGCGGACAGCACCTGATGCTGGTCGTCGACAACTGCGAGCACCTTGTCGAGCCGGTCGCCGTGATGCTGCACGCGCTGCTTGCATCTGCACCCGAGCTTCGCGTGGTCGCGACGAGTCGGCAGGTGCTGGGCGTGCCAGGTGAACGGGTGTTTCCGATACTGCCGCTCGAAGCGCCCCAGACCGATGAAACGGCTGCGAGCCGCGACGACACCGCGGACGCGGTCCTGCTCTTCGCGGAGCGCGCGGCAGCCGCGCTGCCAGGATTTACCGTCGACCACGCCAATCGGGATCTGCTGTACCGAATTTGCCACCGGCTCGAGGGGATCCCCCTGGCGATCGAACTCGCCGCAGCGCGGCTGCGTGCCTTCTCGCTCGAAACGATCCTCGAGCGACTCGAGGACTCCGTCGGCGCGCTCGCGAGCACGTTGCGAACGACGCCCGAACGCCACCGCACCTTGGAGTCGACCGTGGCCTGGAGCTACGGGCTGTGTTCTGCGCCCGAGCAGGTGCTGTGGACCCGTCTTTCGGTCTTCGCCGACGGCATGACCGTCGATGCGGTGGAAGATGTTTGCAGTGGCGGGGCGATCGTGCGCGAGCAGATCTTCGAGCTCCTCACCGGGCTGGTCGACAAGTCGATCCTCACTCGGCAGGGCGGCTCAAGCGGAGGAACATCACGGCTGACGATGCTCGGCCTGCTTCGCGAGTTCGGGATCGAGCGGCTGCGGGACGTTGGGGAGGAAACGCAATTCAGGCGGCGTCACCTCGACTACTTCCGCGCTCTGGCCGAGCGTGGCCGGACGGCGTACTTCAGCCCCCGCGAGACGGAGTGGGCACGTCGTGTGCGAGAAGAGCATGCCAATCTGCGAACGGCGACCGAGTACTGCAGCGCCGAACTGCACGATCACGCCGCCGTGATGGCGATCGTCACGCCTCTCCAGCTGTACCGCGTCGGCGCCAGCTACGTCGTCGAGGAGTACCGCTGGCTCGCCTCCGCGCTCGAACGCGATCGCACCCCAAGCGAGATCCGAGCGCGCGCACTCGTGGCGTGCAGCTATGCGGCGTCGCTCCTGGGCAACGGCGGCGAAGCTGAGCAGCGCGCACGCGAGGCGGCCGACCTCGCCGACGCCCTGGCGCTGCCGGGCGTCGCGGCGGACGCTGCGTGCGGCATCGCGCGCGCGAGCTTCCACGGCGGGGATCGCGCTCGCACTCTGCGGCTGTCCGAGGCAGCGGTCGACCG
>NZ_LYVO01000006.1 GCF_001984055.1 Variovorax sp. KK3 | reverse complement strand
CGGTGCTCCACTGGCCTGCCCGCCGCGACAAGGCCGAGGCGAGGGACTGAGGCCGTGCCGCGTTTCGTCGCGCTCTGGATCTATCTCTCCGCCACGCCGCTCTTCGGCCTCACGGCCACGCTGGTGGTGTACCTGCTGGCCAATGCGGCCTACACGCGGCTCGACAGTGCTCCCTGGGCCAACCCCGTCCTGTGGTCGGTGGTGGTGCTGGCCTGCGGGCTGGTCGCAACCGGCGTGGACTACCCGACCTACTTCGCGGGCGCGCAGTTCATCCACTTCCTGCTGGGTCCGGCCGTGGTCGCACTGGCCTGGCCGCTCTGGCAGCGCCGCGCGGAGCTGAAGGCCCGCTTCGGCCGCGTGCTGCTCGCTGCCCTGCTGGGCGGCGTCGCAGCCGCGGCTTCGGCCGTCGCGTTGGGTTGGGCGGTCGGCTTGCCGCACGACGTGGTGGTGTCGCTCGCGCCCAAGTCGGTGACCGCACCCGTCGCCATGGGCATCTCGGAAAAGATCGGCGGCATTCCCGCGCTGTCCGCCGTGTTCGCCGTGCTCACCGGCATGATCGGCGCGCTGACGGGCAAGTACCTCTTCGACGCCTTGCGCATCGGCACCGACGCGGGTGGCTTCGCGGCGCGCGGCTTCGCGCTCGGCACCATCGCCCACGGGATCGGCGCAGCGCGCGCATTGCACGTCAACGCCGATGCGGGCGCCTATGCCGGGCTCGCGCTGGGCCTGCAGGTCGTGCTGGCGGCGCTGCTGATGCCGTTGGTGTTCCGGCTTTTCTGAAGGCCGGAAAGCGCAACACCCGCCGAAGCGGGTGTTGGATCAGCACTTAGCTGCGGTTGGGATTGTTGGGGCGCCGATCGTTGCGATTCGGTACGCCGTCGCCGTCCCGGTCCCAGCGGCCGCGGTCGTATTCCCAGCGGCCGTTGCGTTCACGCCATTCCGGTGCGCGGTATGCGTAACCCTGACGGGCCCGCATCCAGTTGCCGTTGACCCACACGTGACGCCCGCCACGCCACTCGTAGTGGCCCGGCGCCCACACGTAGCCACGACGGGGCGGCGGCACGCGCTCGACGCGCGGCGGGGGTGGCGGCGTCTGGATGATGACGGCCGGTTGCGCCTGTGCCGTGGTGGGCACGGTGACTGCGGCTCCCACTGTCAGCACGGAAGCTGCAGCCACAGCCAAAGAGATCGCGAGTTTTTTCATGGGTGTTCACCTCATGAGTTGTTGGAGGAGCCTTCATCCTCTGCGCCCCATGTGAAGCCCGTGTAAGCCGCGTCTGAAGTGTTTTGTAAAGCTCTGTCGCCTCTTGTTGCAGCCCCGGGGCGCTTTGAGTACCTTTTGCCGCACCCAAGTTGCTCTGGAACGACATCACTCCCGGAGTTCGCGCAAGTCGATGGCATCGGCCATCGCCGCATAGCCCGCCGGGCCCGGGTGCAGGTGGTCGCCGCTGTCGCAGGCCGCGCGCATGGCGGACGGATCGGCAGGGTCGCGCAGCGCCTCGTCGAAATCGATCACGCCATCCACTTCCTGCCGGCCGCGAATCCAGCGGTTCAAGGCTTGTCGCCGCACTTCCTTCTCTTCGCTCCAGTAGGCCGCGCCCTTGAAAGGCGTGATGGTGCCGAGCAGCAGCTTCACGCCCCGCTGCCGCGCCTGGTCGATCAACTGCTGCAAGCCCGCCGTCAATTGCTCGACAGTGGCTGGCCTGAAAGTGGGCGACAAGGCCTGGATCGGCACCGGCAGGCTGACGCCGATGTCGTTGATGCCGATCAGCACCAGCACGTGCGTCACGCCGCTCTGCCCGAGCGCATCGCGCTTGAAGCGGTCGAGCGCGCGCGGGCCGGTGCCGTCGAGCAGGAGCCGGTTGCCGCCGATGCCGGCGTTGATCACCGCGAAGCCGCCATGGCCGACGTTGCCGTTGGCGTTGGCGTTGGCGTCGCCGTTGCCATTGCCATTGCTCTTGGGCATGTCGCGCAGGCGCGCGGCCAGCCGGTCGGGATAGCTCTCCTGCGAAACGCCGGCCGCACCCTGCGTGATCGAATCGCCGAAGGCCACGATGACGCGCGGCGCAGCGCGGGCGGCGACGTCGAGGCCCGTGACCACGTGGTTGACCTGCGAGGGCATGGCGCCGCGCCAATCCGCGCGCATCACGGCCGCGCCCGGCACGGTCGAGGTGGTGGCCAGCAGATGGCGAGTGGCGAACGGCGTGCCTGCCTGCACCTGGTAGCTCACCGCCACCGCCTGCCCCGCTGCGACGTCCAGCTTCGTGCCGTCGCTCCAGGCTTCCTGGCCAGGCGCAATGGTCAGCACGGCGCGCCCGCCGAAGCGCAAACGCTGCAGGCTCGCAGGCGAGACCGCCTCCGCGCCGGTGCTCAGCGCCACGCTGGCCTCGACGACGTGCAGCGGCTGCCGGCCGAAGAGATTGGAAAAGCGAACCCGCACGAGCGACCCGCCCAGCGTGGACACCATGCGCTGCCGCAGGCTTTGGCCGCCGAAACTCAGGCGCTCGGCCGGTGGCGCGGGCAGCCCCGGAAAGATCGGCAAGGGCAGGTAGTCCAGCGGCGCACCGGCCCAGCTCGCAGCCCACTGCGTTGCCGATGCCGGCGCGGACTGTGCGGCGGCCCACGGCGGCAGGCCTGCGAGCAAGCCCAGGCCCGCGCAGTGCGCGAGCCCGCTCTGGGCGAAGCGTCGTCGTGAAATCGGGTCCATGCGCAAAGCGGCCCAGTGTACGGAAGGCCATCCACGTCGGCGGCGCGCAGGGGCTTCGGCGCGCTACCAGGTGTCGATGAAGGGCGCGGGGGGGCGCTGCATGGTCGAGCCTGAGGCCGATGCCGATGCCAGCCCGCGAACCAGCCAGGCCCGCGTGTCGGCCGGATCGATCACCGCGTCGATCTCCAGCGTCTGCGCCATGTTGATGGCCTCGCCGTTCGCGTACTGCTGCGCCACGAGCTTGCGAAACAACGCGTCGCGCTCCGCGCCCTCGGCCACGGCGTCGAGTTCCTTGCGAAATCCCAGCCGCACGGCGCCTTCCAGCCCCATCGCGCCGAACTCTCCGGTCGGCCACGCGACGGTGAACACCGGCGCGTCGAAGCCGCCCGCGGTCATCGCCTGCGCGCCGAGGCCATAGCCTTTGCGCAGCACGACCGCGAAGTAAGGCACGCGCAAGTGCGACGCCACCATGAACATGCGGCAGACGTGCCGCACCTGCGCCTGGGCTTCGATCTCGGGCCCGACCATGAAGCCCGGCGTGTCGCACAGCGCCACCAGCGGCAGACCGTGCGCATTGCACAGCTGCATGAAGCGCGCCGCCTTGTCGGCTGCTTCCACATCGATGGCGCCGCCGAGGTGATGCGGGTTGTTGGCGAGCAGCCCGACCGGCCGCCCTTCGATGCGGGCCAGCGCGGTCACGACGCCGGCGCCGAAACCGGCGCGCAGCTCCAGCAGGGAGCCCGTGTCGGCCACGCCGCGCATCGCGGCGCGCATGTCGTAGACGCGCAGGCGGTTCTCGGGCACCGCATGGCGCAGTGCGCGCGGGTCGGCGCACTGCCATTCCTGGGTCGCACCCTGGAAGTAGGCGAGGTACTGCTTGGCCGCGGCCACCGCTTCGGCTTCGTCCTTCACCAGGATGTCGATCACGCCGTTGCGCGATTGCACGCTGCTCGGCCCGATCTGCTCGGGTGCGAATCGGCCGAGCCCGCCACCCTCGATCATCGCGGGCCCGCTCATGCCGATGTTGCTGGCCTCGGTGGCGATGATCACGTCGGCGCAGCCCAGCAGCGCCGCGTTGCCCGCGAAGCAGCGGCCGTGCACGATGCCCACCACCGGCACCTTGCCCGACAGCGCCGCGAACCCGCTGAAGGTGTGGTTGTCGAGGCCCGCCACGATGGGCATGTCGGTGTCGCCCGGCCGGCCGCCGCCGCCTTCGGCGAACAGCACCACCGGCAAACCGAGCTGGTGCGCGAGGCCCAGCATGCGATCGGTCTTCTGGTGGTTGCGCATGCCCTGGGTGCCGGCCAGCACGGTGTAGTCGTAGGCCATCACCACGCAGCGCGATGCCTGCGGACCGAAGAGCGACGCGTTGACGCTGCCGATGCCGGTGACCATGCCGTCGGCCGGCGTGTTGGCGACCAGGTCGTCGAGCGTGCGGCGGCGCGTCTGCGCGGCGATGGCCAGCGCGCCGTACTCGATGAAGCTGCCGGGGTCCGCGGCCAGGTCGCACAGGTCCGCGATGTTCGCGCGCGCGGTGCGGCCGCCCTGGGCATGGCGCTTGGCGACGGCGGCGGGCCGGCTGGCGTCGAGCGTGACGGCGTGGCGATCGATCACCTTCTGCAGGTCGGGACGGATGGCGTCGAGGTTCTGCTCGACTCGCACTTCGGCCCTCACGAACTGCGCGTCCACGGGCTCGAGCCGCAGCAACGACTGGCCTTCGACCAGGTAGTCGCCCGGCGCCACCAGCAGCGCGACGACGCGGCCGGCCACGGGCGCATGCAGCAGGTGCTCCATCTTCATGGCCTCGAGCACGCCCAGTTGCGCACCGGCCGGCAGCTCGTCGCCGACCGCGACTTCGAACTGCACGAGGCGGGCGGGCATGGGCGCCTTCACCACCAGGCCGCCGCGCTCGTCGTCCGCTTCGGCCTGCGCGGCTTTCGCATCGATGGCCTGCGGATGACCGTCCTTCGACTGTGCCGCATCGATGCGCGATACGGCCGCAAGCAGGTCGGCCAGATGCGTCTCGACGAAGCGCGTGTGCAGATTCTGCGTGGCGAACTCGGGCCGCTCGCCGATCGCGCGCAGCAGGCCGAGGTTGGTCGCGATGCCCTCGATGCGGCATTCTTGCAGCGCCCGCTGCGAGCGCCGCACCACGTCGTCGAAGCGCGGCGAGGCGGCATGCACGATCAGCTTGGCCAGCAGCGTGTCGTAGTGCGGCGAGGGCGCGAGGCCGGTGTGGCCGTGCGTGTCGACGCGCACGCCCGGGCCGGACGGCAGGTCGAAGCGCGACAGCATGCCGCCCGCGGGTCGCGCCTGACCCTGCGTGTCGAGCGTTTCGGCATTGATGCGCCATTGCACCGCGAAGCCGCGCTGCGGCACGCTGCGGTCGGCCTCGATACCCAGTTCGGCCAAGGCCTGCCCCGCTGCCACGCCGATCTGCAATTGCACCAGGTCGAGCCCGGTCACGGCCTCGGTCACCGTGTGTTCCACCTGCAAGCGCGCATTGGCCTCGATGAAGACGAAGGGCAGGCGGGGCGAATCCTCGTCGACCAGGAATTCGAAGGTGCCCAGTCCCCGGTAGCCCACCGCCTTCGCCATGCGCAGCGCGGCCTGCGTGAGTCGCTCGCGCAAGGGTGCCGGCAGCGACGGGCTGGGCGCGATCTCCACGAGCTTCTGAAAGCGGCGCTGCAGCGTGCATTCGCGCTCGCCCAGGCTGGCGACCGCGTGGCCATCGCCGATCACCTGGATCTCGACGTGGCGTGCATGGCGCATCAGTCGCTCGACGTACACGCCCTCCACGCCGAAGGCAGCCCTGGCTTCGGACGTGCAGCGCGCGTGTGCCTCGGGCAGGTCAGCGGCCTTCAGCACCGCCCGCATGCCGCGGCCGCCGCCGCCGCCGATGGCCTTGAGCATGACCCCGGCTCCGCCGGCCTCTTGCGCCGCGAAGAAGGCCTGCGCCTCGGCCAGCGTGACCGCCCCTTCGCTGCCGGGCATCACCGGCACGTCGCACTGCTGCGCGAGCGCGCGGGCCCGCGCCTTGTCGCCGAACAACGCCAACTGATCCGGCGTGGGCCCGATGAAGCGCAGCCCCGCATCGGCGCAGGCCTGTGCGAAGTCGGCGCGCTCGCTGAGAAAACCGTAGCCGGGATGCACCGCGTCGCAGCCCTGTTCGCGCGCCGCGGCGATGAGCGCCGCGCCGTCCAGGTAGGCGGCGGGGCCGGTCGCGTTCAAAGCCACGGCCGTGTCCGCCAGTTGCACGTGCAGCGCGGCCGCATCGTCCCTGGCATGAACCGCCACGCTGCCGATGCCGAGGTCGCGCAGCGCACGCACCAGCCGCACGGCGATCTCGCCGCGATTGGCGATCAGGATCTTCCTGAACATGCCCGCCATCACCCGCGGACTTGCAGGCGGCCGGAAAGCGTCATAGTCTCCATGGCGTCACTCTCACAGGGTTATCGATAGGGCCTGGTCCCGCATGGTGCTTCAACAATCCTACCGATGGGTAGAACCTCGGCGACACCGCACAAACCCTCTGCGCGCACCGATCTTCCCCAAGGCACCGGGCGGCAGCGGGTCGCCACCGCCGGCACCGACGCCCAGCGCGAGCGCATCCTGCAGGCCGCGGCGACCCTCTTTGCGGCACAGGGCTACGCCAACACCACCATGGCGCAGATCGTGCGCGCGCTCGACGTCACCAAGCCCTTCGTCTACTACTATTTCCGCGACAAGCAGGAGATCTTCGAGACGCTGTCGTGGCGCCCCACCGTCGACTGCTTCACCGCGCTCGACTTCGCGGAGACCGATCCGCGCCCCGCGGTCGAGAAGGTGAAGGACGGCATCGAACGGCTCATTCGCGCCACCGTCGCGCACCATCCCTGCGCCTTCTTTCCCTACCGCGAGCCGCAGGTGTACCGGCCCGAGTACGTCGAGGCGCAGCGAAAGCTGGCCCACCATTTCTACGACCGCCTGTGCCCGCTGCTCGAAGAAGCCCGGCGCGACGGCGACCTGGATTTCCGCGAGACCAAGCTCACCGCGCTGGCCGCACTGAGCCTGCCGGGCTTTCTCTACAGCTGGTACCGTCCGGATGGCCGGCTCTCGCCCGACGCGTTGGTGGCCGAGCTGGCAAGGCTGTCATGGCGCGTGCTGGGCCTGCGCGAGCGCGGCGATGCGGGCAGCCCGGGCCGCGACCGAGACGCTAAGGGATAGCCCTGCCCGCCGCGCACGGCGGCATCTGGATACTGCGATGTCCCGCGCACGCGGGCGACTGGAGGAACGAGAACATCATGGCAGGCAAGAACCCGCTCCACCCCATCCCGCACCCGGCGCGGAAACCCTTCGTGGGCAACATCCTGTCGATCGGCTCCGACTCGCCGGTGCTCGACATGTGGAAGATCGCGCAGGACCTCGGCGAGATCTACTGGCTCGACATGCCCGGCATGCCGGTGATCGTGGTGTCGTCGGCCGCGCTGGTCGACGAGCTGTGCGACGAGAAGCGCTTCGACAAGAGCACAAAGGGCACGCTGCGCCGCCTGCGGGCGCTGTCGCACGGGCTCTTCACCTCCGACACGCACGAGTCCACCTGGTCGAAGCCGCACAACATCCTGCTGGCCAACTTCAGCCAGCGCGCGATGCAGGCCTATCACCCGATGATGCTGGACATCGCCGAACAGCTGGTCACCAAGTGGGAGCGCCTGAACTTCGACGAAGAGATCGACGTGGTGCGCGACATGACCGCGCTCACGCTCGACACCATCGGCCTGTGCGGCTTCGGCTACCGCTTCAACTCCTTCTACCGCGAGGGCTTCCATCCTTTCGTCGATGCGATGGTGCGCACGCTGGAAACGGTGCAGAACCGGCGCGGCATTCCGCTCGAGGAGTTCATGCTCAAGAAGCAGCTGGCCCAGCAGCGCAAGGACATCCGCTACATGCACAAGATGGTGGAAGACATCATCCAGGAGAGGCGGGCCAGCGGTGCCGACATCGCGACCAAGCCCGATCTGCTGAGCTACATGATCGCGGGCGTCGACAAGAAGACCGGCGAGCGGCTCGACGACCGCCAGATCCGCGACGAGTGCATCGAGTTCCTGATCGCGGGCCACGAGACCACCAGCGGGCTGCTCTCCTTCGCCATCTACTTCCTGCTCAACAACCCCGAGGCGCTGGCCAAGGCGCAGGCCGAGGTCGACAGCGTGTTCGGGCCCGACCTGTCGGTGAAGCCGACCTACGCGCAGGTGAACCGCCTCACCTACGTGCTGCAGGTGCTGAAGGAATCGCTGCGCATGTTCCCCACCGCGCCGGCCGTCGCCATGGCCGCGAAGGAGGACACGAAGATCGGCGGCCAGTTCACCATCAAGAAGCGCAACATGGTGATCCTGCACGCGCTGGCGCTGCATCGCGACAAGGCGGTGTGGGGCGAGGACGCCGACCGCTTCAACCCCGACCACTTCAGCCGCGAGGCCGAGCGCGAGCGCCCGGTGAACGCCTTCAAGCCTTTCGGCAACGGCCAGCGCGCCTGCATCGGGCGGCAGTTCGCGCTGCAGGAGGCGGTGCTCACGCTGGGGATGATCCTGCAACGCTTCGACCTGCTCGACCACACCGGCTACAAGCTGAAGATCCGCGAAGCGCTCACCATCAAGCCCGAGGACTTCAAGATCCGCGCACTGCCGCGCGACCCGGCCACGCGTGCGCGTGGCGACCACCTGCTGGCGCAGCCGGTCGCGGCCGCTGCCGAGCGGCCGGCCGCTGCCAAGCCGCAGGTCGCGCGACACGGCACGTCCCTGCTGGTGTTGCAGGGTTCCAACCTCGGCACCGCCGAAGACCTGGCGCGCCAGTTGGCCGAAGCCGCCGAGATGCGCGGCTACTCCACGCAGCTCGCCTCGCTCGACGACTACGCCGAACGGCTGCCGGCCGAAGGCGCGGTGGCGATCGTCTGCGCGTCGTACAACGGCATGGCGCCCGACAACGCGGCCGAGTTCCACCGCTGGCTGGACCAGGCCGACGATTCGCTCAAAGGCGTGCGCTTCAGCGTCTTCGGCTGCGGCAACACCGACTGGGCGTCCACCTACCAGGCGGTGCCGCGCCGCATCGACGAGCGCCTGGGCGTGCTGGGCGCCACCCGTGTGCACGAACGCGGCGAAGGCGATGCACGCGAAGACCTCGACGGCGCCTTCCAGGATTGGAGCGATGCGCTGTGGCCGAAGCTGGCGAAGGCCTTCGACCTGAAGGCGGCCGACTCGGTGCCGCTGCAGAGCGCGCCGCTCTACACGGTCGAGGAGATGCCGCCGCCGCAAAAGAACGCGCTGGTTGATGCGCTCGGCGCCGTGAGCCTGCGCGTGCTCGCGAACCGCGAGTTGCAGACGATCAGCGGCGACGCCGCGCAAGACCGATCCACCCGTCACGTGGAACTGCAGTTGCCCGAGGGCGTGAGCTACCGCGCCGGCGACCACCTGAGCGTGGTGCCGCGCAACGGCGCGGCCCAGGTCGACCGCGCGATGGCCCGCTTCGGCTTCGATCGCAAGGCCCACGTGCGGCTGCAGGCCATGCCGGGACGCAAGGCGGCACTGCCGGTGGATGAGGTGGTCGCGGTCGACCGTTTGCTGGGTGACTACGTCGAGCTGCAGGACGTGGCCACGCGCAAGCAGATCGCGACGCTCGCGGCCCACACGCAGTGCCCGTTCACGCGGCCGAAGCTCGAAGCGCTGTCGGGTGCTGACGAAGCCGCTGCCGCGCTGTACCGCAGCGAGGTGCTGCAGAAGCGCAAGTCGGTGCTCGATCTGTTGGAAGAGTTTCCGGCGTGCCAGCCGCCCTTCGCCGTTTTCCTGGAGATGCTGTCTCCGCTGTCGTTGCGCTACTACTCGATCTCGTCGTCGCCCTCGGTCGACGACGGCCGCTGCAGCGTGACGGTCGGCGTGGTGAGCGGTGCGGCGCGCTCGGGCCTCGGGCGGTTCGAGGGCGTGTGCTCCAACTACCTGGCGCGCGCCGAGCCTGGCGAGCTGGTGCACGGCGTGGTGCGCGAGACCACGGCCGAGGGCTTTCGACTGCCGGACGATGCGCAGCGCCCGCTGATCATGGTCGGCCCCGGCACCGGCCTGGCGCCCTTCCGAGGCTTTCTGCAGGAACGCGAGGCACAGCTGGCCAAGGGCACGTCGCCCGGCGAGGCCCTGCTCTTCTTCGGATGCCGCCATCCGCAGCAGGACTTCATCTATGCCGACGAGCTGAATGCCTGGGCCGAACGCGGCGTGGCGAAGCTCTTCACCGCCTTCTCGCGCGCCGGCGAGCGCAAGGTCTATGTGCAGGACCGCATCCGCGAGCAAGCCAACGACGTCTGGCGCCTGTTGGACCAGGGCGCCATCGTCTACGTCTGCGGGGACGGCTCGCGGATGGAGCCGGACGTGCGGCGTGCCCTGTCCGACATCGCACGCGAGCACGGGCAGGACGGCGAGGCCTGGCTGGAAAAGATGATCGCCGACAAGCGCTACGTGCTGGATGTGTGGGCGGGCAGCTGAGCCGGCCCGCCAGCCTCAACTGCGTTTGCGCGCGGTGACTTCGATCTCGATGCGCATGCGCGGGTCGGCCAGCCCCGCGGAGATCATCATCGCGGCAGGCCTGGCTTCGCCGAAGTACTTGCGCAGCACCGGCCAGCAGGGCGGAAAGTCTTCCGCCTTCGGCAGCACGTAGTTCACGCGCACCACGTCGTCGAAGGACGCGCCGGCCTCGGCCAGCGCGGCGCCGATGTTGCGCAGGCATTGCTCAGCCTGTTCGACGATGCCGTCTGCGATGGTCATCGTCGTGTAGTCGAAGCCGGTGGTGCCGGAGACGAACACCCAGTCGCCGTCGACCACTGCGCGGGAATAGCCGATTTCCTGCTCGAAGGTGGAGCCGGAGCTGATGAGTCTGCGTGTCATGGGCCTTTGCTCGTGAGTTTCGGGCCCGAGATTCTCGCTCGCCGATCAGTCGGGCCGCGCCGGATCCGGATAGATCAACGGACCCCACAGCCGACGATCGAAAGGCTTCCACTCCCCTTGCGGCTGCGCCAGCCGGTCGGCCAGCGCGTAGAGCACCGCCGGGTGCGCGCCCAGCCCGAGGTGGCTGGCCACGACCTCGATGTTCTCGGCTTGCGGGCCCGCCGTTTCGACGCTGCATTGCCAGGCCACGACGCCGTCGCTGCGGCTGTAGATGGAGGTCGTGGGCACCGAGGGGGTGGGTTGCACGTGCTGCATGCGGCGGGGGTCGATCGAGCTCTGGCCGCTCACGCCCTCGTAGATGCGCCAGGCGTTGGTGGCACGCGCGCTGCCGGTGAAAGGGCTGCCCAGGGTGACGACGCTGCGCACCCATTGCGGATGCCGCGAGGCCAGCAGGCGCGCGTAGACGCCGCCCAGGCTCCAGCCCACCAGGCTGACCTTGCCGCCACTCTGGTCATGCAGGGACTCGAGCTTGGCGACCATGCCATCCTCGATGCCGGCACGCGGGCCGAGGTTGCGGCCGAGGCCCCAGCCATGGGCGTCGTAGCCGCGGCCCTGCAGGTAGCGCCGCAGGAGCTTGGTCGACAAGTCGCCGGCCACCAGGCCGGGCAACACCAGCACTGAATGACCGTCGCCGCGCGGGGCGAACTGCAGCAGGGGCCACAAGGCCAGGGTCGCACCGGCTTCCCAAAGGGCGCGCCCCTCCGCCAGCAGCAGCAGGCGCGAGGGTGGCGAAACGGGTTCGTGGGTGGCTGCCATCATGAACATCTCCTTTGTGCTTGTGACCGACTGTAAGAGCGGCAGGCGGCGGGTCAATCGGCTATCCGAGGTACTTCCCTCGCAAATAGTCAAGGTAAGCCCGCGATTCGCGCGAAACATAGGGGGAAACGAGCGTCAGTGTGTAGAACGCCGCAAGTCCCGGGTCGGCCTGCTGCAGGGCGTCACGGCCCGGCACCAGCCGTTCGAAAGAGAGCCAGCAGGTGGTGGTGAAGACCATCTGCAAGGCGAGCATCTGCGCTTCTTCGGCTGTCGCCTCGATGACACCTGCGGCCACCAGGGCCTCGCACAGCGCCTGCGCGGCCAGGAGGTTCTGCGCCGTCAAGGCCTGGGCCCGCTGGCCCAGTGCCGGGTACTCGCCGGCCAGGAAGGCCATGTCGCGGTAGACGAAGCGATAGGCATCGATGGCCTCGAAGCGCAGGTGCAGTGCGAGCCACAAGTCGTCGATGGCACGTACCGAGTTCGACGACGCGTTGAGCAGCTCGAGCTGTTCCTCGAAACGCCGGAACAGGCGCTCGACGATCAGCTGCTTGGCCTTGAAGTGATAGTGCAGGTTGCCGGGGCTCATCTCCAGCTCGGCCGCGATGCGATGGGTCGACACGGCCGCCAGCCCCTGCGCGTTGAACAGCGCCAGGCTGGCCTGCAGGATGCGTTCGCGGGTGTTGGGGCTCGCCACGGGCTGGTGCGGGCTTCTTCGTCAGCGCTTGGGCCCCGAAGACTCGATGCGGTCCAGGTGCTCGAGCAGCAGACGCATCTGTTCGCGCAATTCCTGGATCTCCTGTGCGGTCGGCATGCCCAGGCGTTGCAGGGCGGTGGCGACCCGCTGGTCGAACACGTCTTCGAACTTGCGGATGCCGAAGCTTTCGAGACCGAAGCCGCGCGCGGGCGCATCGGTCTTGGGCTGGCCGATGCCCAGCAGGCTTTCGATCACGTTGGTCTGGCGCTTGACGACGTCGTCGCGCACCTGGCCCAAGGCCTTCAGGCCGGCGCGCAGCAATCCCTGCGAGCCAGCCTTCGTGTCGGCTGCCGAGGCCTTCCTGGCCGGGGCGGCTTTCTTGGCGGCCGCCGCCTTCTTGGTCGGCGCCGCCTTCTTCGCGGGCGTCGCCTTGACCTGCGGCGCCTTCGTCGACGCTGCCGGCTTGCGGCCGGCGCCGGCCGCCTTCTTCACCTTGACCGTTTCAACCTCTTCGCGGCGAGTCGCCATTCAGTGCTCCTGGATCGGGGAAGAAGGCGGACCGTCCGCCTTCGAAACTCAAGCCTTGCGCGTGGTGCGGCGCACCGGGCGGCGCGCGGCCGTGCTGCGGGCCTTGGCCTTCACGACCTGGACCGGCGTTTCTTCGCCAGCCACACGGCCTTCGATCTTCTTCGCGCCGTCGGCGATGCGGTCGGCGATCTGCACCGAGATCGTCGCGATGGGCTGGTTCAGCGTGCCCAGGGCTTGCAGCACCGAGGTACCCAGGGGCGACTCGACGCGGGCGGCCACGTTGGCGACCGACTCGATGCCGCTGGTGGTGGTGACTGCAACGCGGTCCATCACGGCGACGACGCGGCTGGTGTCGATGTCGAGGCGGTTGGCCAGGAAGCCGTTGACCTTTTCTTGCGCGCCGATCAGGCGGGCCTTGACGTCGTCGGTCACCAGCGGCAGCTGGCGGGCACCCAGGAAGGCGCTGGTGCGCGATGCGGCGCCGTCGAGCAGACGGCGGGCGCCGGTGCGGTAGGCGCTGACCAGGGTCTTGCCGGCTTCGTTGTACTGGCCGACCACGTGGAGGGCTGCGGAAGAGATGGTTTGCGTGGACATGTTGGTTTCCTCGAAGTGGATGGACACGAGAGGCCGGGCATCGACCCGGTCCTCGCTCGCGCCGTTCATTCGACGCGATGGACGCATCTTCTTCGCAAAGCCCTAGGCCGGAAAAACTAGAAGCGTCGGATAGTTAGGCCAACTGCCCCAATTCGCCCCGCCGGGCCCCGCGATGCTACGACGCCCCGGCCGAGTCCCGCGCCGGACAGCCCCTCGGGCTTACCCGCTAGCCGCGCCAGGGCGCATTGCGGAAAAATTTTTGCTTCGCGCCGCGCGCCCGCATCCATCAATAACGGAAAGACACCCGAATGCAACACCTGAGCGGCCTGGACGCGACCTTCCTGCACACCGAGACGCCCGAAACGCCGATGCATGTCGGCGGCATGCACCTGCTGGAGCTGCCCGCGGGCTACGACGGCGACTTCTACGAAGACGTGAAGGCCCACGTGGCGAGCCGCCTGCACCTGTCTGAGATCTTCACGCGCAAGCTGGCGCTGATGCCCTTCGAGCTGTCGAACCCGGTGTGGGTGGAGGACGAAGACGTCGACCTCGACTACCACGTGCGCCGCGTCACCCTGCCGCGCCCCGGCACGCTGCGCCAACTGGAGCAGTACGTGGGCCGCCTGCATTCGACGCTGATGGACCGCAGCCGCCCGCTGTGGGAGTTCTACGTCATCGACGGCCTGCAGGGCGGACGCTACGCGATGTACACGAAGGTGCATCACGCGGGCATCGACGGCCAGGCCGGCGCCGCCTTCGCACAGGCCATCATGACGCTGGAGGCGCACCCCGAGCCGATCAAGCCGCCGCGCCAGCGGGCCCGACGCACCAACCGCTACCAGCTGGGCGTGGCCGAGCTGGCCGGGGCCGCGATCAGCAATACGCTGCAGCAGTACGTGAAGCTCGTGAAGACCTTTCCCGACATGGCGCGCGCGGTGCAGAGCCTGGTCGTGCCGCAACCGCGCAGTGAAGGCGCAGGCCCATGGCAAAGCCCGAAGAACCTCAACATGCTGGGCCCGCGCACGCTGCTGAACGTGGCCATCACCAACCAGCGCGCCTATGCGGTTCGCTCGATCCCGCTGGCCGAGGTCAAGCAGGCCGGCAAGAAGCTGGGCGCAAGCCTCAACGACGTGGTGATGGGGATCTGCGCCGGTGCGCTGCGCCGCTATCTGGCGGACCACGGCAAGTTGCCGAAGAAGCCGATGAGCGCGGCCATCCCCGTCACGCTGCGGGCGCCGGGCGACACCTCGTCGAACAACCAGGTGTCGATGACGGTGATGACCCTGGCCACCGACGTGGCCGACCCGATCGAACGCATCGAGCGCATCCGCGAGTCGTCGGCCGCGGCGAAGAACCTCATCGGCAACATCAAGGCCGCGATACCGACCGACTTCCCTTCCTTCGGCGCACCGTGGCTGATGTCGGGCCTGGCCTCGATGTACGGCCGCTCGCGGCTGGCGGACCGGCTGCCGCCGGTGGCAAACGTGGTGATCTCGAATGTGCCGGGCGCCCAGGTCGCGCTCTACTTCGCCGGCGCGAAGCTGCTGACCTATTACCCGGTGTCGATCCCGAGCCACGGCATGGCGCTCAACATGACGGTGCAGAGCTACAACGGCAGCCTGGACTTCGGCCTGATCGCCTGCCGGCGCGCCGTGCCCGACGTGGACGTGATCGCGGACTACCTGCTGGCCGAGTTCCAGTCGATCCAGGCGCGCGTCGAGGCACTGGATGCGCCAGCCGCGGCGAAGGAGGCGAAGCAACCGGCCGCCCAAGCCGAAGCGCCGCCTGCGGCCGCCAAGGCCACGCCGCGGAAAGCCGCAACACCGAAGGCTGCGGCGCTGAAGACTGCAACGCCGAAAACTGTGGCGCCGAAGACCGCGGCGCCTAAGGCTGATACATCGAAGGCCGCGCCGGCCAAATCGGCCAAGCGACCCGCCTCGCGCAAGACGCCGGCCCGGGCCGACACTGCGGCGGCCGCACCCACGCGCTGACGCGCACGCCCGGCGAGCGCCCGGTCGCGGTGTTTTCCTACGGCATGCAGCCCGTGGTCGCGACCCCGGCATGGCCCGTGCGTTGTACCGTCGGCACATGAACATCCGCACCTTTGCCAAGGCAGGCCGCCCATGAACACCATCACCGTCGAGCTGATTGGCGCACCGACCGACATCGGCGCCAGCGTGCGCGGCGCCGGCATGGGCCCCGACGCCCTGCGCGTGGCCGACATCGGTGGCACCCTGGCCCGCCTGGGTTTCGGCATCGTCGACCGGGGCAACCTGGCCGGCCCGGCCACGCCGTGGGCCGCGCCGTCCAACGGGCTGCGTCACCTCGACGAAGTGGTCGAATGGAACCGCGCGGTGTACGAGGCCGTCGACCACGCGCTGGGCGCCGGGCATCTGCCGGTGCTCATGGGAGGCGACCACTGCCTGGCGATCGGCTCCATCAGCGCCATCGCGCGGCATGCGCGCCAGGGCGGACGGAAGCTGCGCGTGCTCTGGCTCGATGCGCATTCGGACGTCAACACCGAACGCACCAGCCCCAGCGGCAACATCCACGGCATGCCGGTGGCCTGCCTGCTGGGCCAGGGTCCACAGGCGCTGACCGGCTGGAGCGGCGAGCCCGCGGCGCTCGACCATGAGGCGATCCGCTTCCTGGGCATCCGCAGCGTGGATGCCGAAGAAAAAGCCGCGATTCGCGCCCTGGGCCTGAACGTTTTCGACATGCGCCACATCGACGAGCACGGCATGCGCACCACCATGACCGAGGCGCTGCAGGACATCGACGAAGACACGCACCTGCACGTGAGCTTCGACCTCGACTGCCTCGACCCCGACTACGCGCCCGGCGTGGGCACCGGCGTGCGCGGCGGGCCGACCTGGCGCGAGATGCAGCTGTGCATGGAAATGATCGCCGACACCGGCCGGCTCGGCTCGCTCGACGTGGTCGAACTCAACCCGGCGCTCGACGTGCGCAACCGCACGGCCGAAGTGGCGGTGGAGTTGATCGAAAGCTTGTTCGGCAAGTCGACACTGGTGCGCTGATTGCGCTGATTGCGCCGATTGCGCTGAGGCGCGACCTGCGCAGCGCCTTCAGGCGTTGATCAGGTTCAGGATGTTCCCGTCCGGGTCCTTGAACCACGCGACCTTCATGTCGCCCATCACATGGATGTCGCCGTCGAGCCGGGTGTCGGGCATGTCGTAGTGCTCGAAGCGCACGCCCTTGGCTTGCAGCGCCTTCACCACGGCCTCGATCTCGTCGCCGACCGCCCAGGTCACGGCCGTCGCCTGGTTGGTGCCCGCGTACTGCGAGCGGTAGACGTTGAGCGTCGAGACACCGCTCTGGAAAATGACCATCTCCTCGCCGTTTTCCTCGACCACGGCCAAACCCAGGACGTCTTCGTAGAACTGGCGTGCACGGTCCAGATCCTTGACCGCGAGGTTGGCGACGGCTTCCTTGTTGCCCAGCATGGCGTGCTCCTTGTCGACTCGTCGGAGCACCGTCGCACGGTGGCTCACCGAAGTCAATCAGCCGGCAGCGACGACGTGACCGGCGCAAAAGGCGGTGAAGCGTGAAATTTCCCCTCCCGTCCAATAGACACATAGTCTTACATTCTTAAGTACTCATTTTGACGACTCAACGACTACGGAGCTAAGAACATGGACGTGAGGAAAATCGGTCTGCTGGTGGAACAACCCTTCGACGGTTCCTATTACTGGGTGATCCAGGAAGACGCGCGCCACGACGGCCGCTTCGAGGCCCTGCACCGCGCAGAGCGCCCCTTCGCCACCTACGCGGCCGCGCTGGCCCAGGGCTATGGCGTCATGCAACGCCTGTGCGGCTTGACCGGCCTGCCGGCCTCTCAGTCGCGCACCGTCTCGGTCTGATTCAGCCCCGGCTCGGCGACAAGGGCACCGGGCGCAGCGGCGCCTCGGTACTCGGTGGCGGCAACGACGGCGGCGGTACGGGCGTCGGCACGGGTTCAGTCTGGGCCGCCTCGGGCACCACCAGAAAGCGTTCGACCAGAGCGAACAGCCGGTCGTAGAAGCGTTCATCGGTCAGCGTTTCGCTCGCGACCTTGACCAGCGCATCGTCGCTGGACGAGAAGGGCAGCGACACCGAGCCGATGGCACCCACGCCCACGCTGGCCGAATTGTTGACCTTCTTCAGGCTGTAGCGGTCCTGCAGCGCGCTTGCGAAGGCGATGGTGCTTCCGCCTCCGGCGGCAACCGCAGCATTGCCGCCGCCGGCCCGCCCATCGCGCGCGCAGACCACGCGCAACTCCATCTCCACGTGCACCTCACGCGCCGGCTGGAAGCTTTTGCGGCCCGCCACCAGGTCGGCGTTGGCTGCGGTCACCAGGTAGCCCTGGCTCAGCAGCGCGCGACGTGCCGCCTCGCAGGTCTGGGCCTGGCTCGCGCCGAAAGTGCGCGTGTGCGTGGTGGTCGAATCGAATTCCTCGGGGTCGTAGGAAAGGCGCTGCGACGGCGTGCTGCCGCAGCCCGCGAGCACGAGCGTGAACAGCAGCGCCGGGACTGCGTGCGGGAAGTTGAAGCGCATGGAGGCCAGGAAAGATCAGGGAATGCGGAATGCTAGCGGCACGCTGCCGTGTCGCACGGAGCCGATTGGACGCCGTGCCCGCCTTCGCGTTCCCTGCTCCTGGCCGATTCGGCGCTCGATTCGCGTCAGGGGTAGAGGCCGCGCTCCTGCCGCGCCATCAGGATGCGCTCGCAGGCCACCGCGAAAGTGGCGGTGCGCAGCGTGATGCGGTGGCGGTCGGCCGTGTCCCAGATCTGGTTGAGCGCATTCATCATGATGCGGTCGAGCCGCTGGTTGATCTCGTCCTCGTCCCAGAAGAAGGACGAGAAGTCCTGCACCCACTCGAAGTAGCTGACCGTCACGCCGCCGGCGTTGCAGATCACGTCGGGCACCACCAGGACGCCGCGCTCGGCCAGGATGTCGTCGGCCGCCGGCACCGTCGGGCCGTTGGCGCCTTCGAGCACCAGCTTGGCCTGCGTCTTCCGTGCACGCTCGGCGGTCAGTTGGCCTTCGAGGGCCGCCGGGATCAGGATGTCGCAGGCCACGTCCCAGAAAGAGTCGTTCGCCACCACGTCACCGCCCTTGAAGCCCACGACGCCCTCCGCGCGCGCCAGCGGCAGCAGCGTCTTGAGGTCGAGGCCGTTGGCATTGACGATGGTGCCGGTGTGGTCCTGCACCGCCACGATCTTCGCGCCGGCCTCGGCGAACAGCTCCGCTGCCACCGAGCCCACGTTGCCGAAGCCCTGCACCGCGACGCGCGCGCCGCGCAGGTCCATCTTCAAGCGCCGCGCCGCCTCGCGGCCGGTGACGAACACGCCGCGGCCGGTGGCCTTGACCCGGCCCAGCGAGCCGCCCAGGTGCAGCGGCTTGCCCGTGACCACGCCGGTGGCGGTGCCGCCGACGTTCATCGAATAGGTGTCCATCATCCACGCCATGATCTGGGCGTTGGTGTTGACGTCAGGCGCGGGGATGTCTTGCTGCGGGCCGATGATGATGCCGATCTCGCTCGTGTAGCGGCGGGTCACCTTCTCGAGCTCTTGCTGCGACAGCTTCTTCGGGTCGACGCGGATGCCGCCCTTGGCGCCGCCGTAAGGCAGGTTCACGGCCGCGGTCTTCACGGTCATCCAGGCCGACAGGGCCATCACTTCTTCGAGCGTGACGTCGGGGTGGAAGCGCACGCCGCCCTTGCCGGGGCCGCGCGACATGTTGTGCTGCACGCGATAGCCCTCGAAGTGGGCGATGGTGCCGTCGTCCATCTCGATCGGCACGTCGACGATCAGCGCGCGCTTCGGCCGCTTCAGCGTTTCGACCCAGCGGGCCAGGTTGCCCAGGTAGGGCACCACGCGGTCGACCTGCGACAGGTAGGTGCCCCAGGGGCTGTTGATGGTCGGTTGAACGTAGCTCAGGTCGTCGCTCATGGCACTTCGCGTTGTGAACAAGCCGCGGACGATAGTCGCGGCCATCGCTCAGCGCCATGACCTATGCGCGATGCGTTGGGCCTTATGCACTTGCGGCAAGCCGGTGCCGCGAACCGGGTGCCCCCTTGGCCCGGCCCTTTAGCGCGCCCCGAACATGGCCGTGCCGACCCGCACCATCGTGCTGCCCGCAGCGATCGCGGCCTCCAGGTCGGCCGACATGCCCAGCGACAAGGTGTCGACTTCCAGGCCCGCACTGCGAAGCTGGTCGAACACGGCCGCCGCGCGCAGGAACAACTGCCTTTGCGCCTCGAAATCCGGCGCTGGTTCCGGAATCGCCATCAGCCCGCGCAGCCGCAGGCGTGGCAATGCCGCCACAGCACGGGCCAGTGTCAGGGTTTCCTCTGGCGTCACGCCGGACTTGTTGGCGCCGCCGTCCACATTGACCTGAAGGCAGACCTGCAGCGGCGGCAACTCGGACGGTCGCTGCTCGGCCAGACGCTGGGCGATCTTGAGCCGGTCGATGCTGTGCACCCAGTCGAAATGCTCGGCCACCGGCCGCGTCTTGTTGCTCTGCAGAGGGCCGATGCAGTGCCATTCGAGCCGGCCCCTTTCGTCGGACAGGGCCTCGATCTTTCCCACCCCCTCTTGCACATAGTTCTCGCCAAAGGCAATCTGGCCGGCGAGACTGGCTTCGCGGACGGCTTCGGCGGGGAATGTCTTCGACACGGCAAGCAAGCGCACGCTCGCCGGATCGCGGCCGGCTGCCGTGCATGCCTTCACGATACGGGCATGAACCTGCTGGAGCTTGTCACCAATCATCGTCATAATCGTCCAAACGTATCAAAACGTCACCGAGGAACTTCGTGGACATCACCCAACTGCTGGCTTTCAGCGTCAAGAACAAGGCGTCGGACTTGCACCTGTCGTCAGGGCTGCCCCCGATGATCCGGGTTCACGGCGACGTGCGGCGCATCAACGTCGACGCGCTCGACCACAAGGCGGTGCACGCCATGGTGTACGACATCATGAGCGACACGCACCGCAAGCATTACGAAGAGTTCCTGGAGGTCGATTTCTCTTTCGAAATCGACGGCCTCGCGCGCTTCCGCGTGAATGCCTTCAACCAGGCCCGGGGCGCGGCAGCCGTGTTCCGGACCATCCCGTCGAAGATCCTCACCCTCGAGCAGCTCAACGCGCCCAAGATTTTCGGCGAACTCGCACTCAAGCCGCGCGGGCTGGTGCTGGTTACCGGGCCCACCGGCTCCGGCAAGTCGACCACGCTGGCCGCGATGATCAACTTCCTCAACGAAACCGAATACGGCCACATCCTCACGGTGGAAGACCCGATCGAGTTCGTGCACGACTCCAAGAAGTGCCTGATCAACCAGCGCGAAGTCGGGCCGATGACGCTGTCCTTCGCCAACGCGCTGCGCTCCGCGCTGCGTGAAGATCCCGACGCCATCCTGGTCGGCGAAATGCGCGACCTCGAAACCATCCGCCTGGCCATGACCGCGGCCGAAACCGGCCACCTCGTGTTCGGCACCCTGCACACGTCTTCCGCGGCCAAAACCATCGACCGGATCATCGACGTCTTCCCCGGCGAAGAAAAAGAAATGATCCGCGCCATGCTGTCCGAGTCGCTGCAAGCCGTCATCTCGCAGACGCTGTGCAAGACCAAGGGCGGCGACGGGCGCGTCGCGGCGCACGAGATCATGCTGGGCACCCCCGCCATCCGCAACCTGATCCGCGAGAACAAGGTCGCGCAGATGTACTCGTCGATCCAGACCGGCGTCAACGCAGGCATGCAGACGCTCGACCAATGCCTGACGGACCTCGTGCGGCGCAACGTCATCTCGGCGGCCGAGGCACGAAGCAAAGCGAAGATTCCCGAAAACTTTCCCGGCTAGCCTCATGGCCCCCCGACTTTTCACGCGCGATGCGCGTGTCACGCCACCCCCCGCGGGGGAGGCGCGGTCGCCTTGGAGCGTCCCGCCGCTCGGCCGCACCGCTCGATAACCCACTCATCTCGAATCAGGAGCTGCATCCTCATGGAACGCGATCAAGCCAGCCAGTTCATCAACGAACTGCTCAAGCTGATGGTCAGCCGCAACGGCAGCGACCTGTTCATCACCGCCGAGTTTCCGCCGGCGATCAAGGTCGACGGCAAGGTCACCAAGGTGTCGCAGCAGGCCCTTGGCGCGCAGCACACGCTGGCGCTGACGCGCTCGATCATGAACGACCGTCAGACGGCCGAGTTCGAACGCACCAAGGAGTGCAACTTCGCGATCTCGCCGACCGGCGTCGGCCGCTTCCGCGTCAACGCCTTCGTGCAGCAGGGCAAGGTGGGCATGGTGCTGCGGACCATCCCGGCCACGCTGCCCACCATCGACGGCCTGAACATGCCGCAGATCCTCAAGGACGTGACGATGACCAAGCGCGGCCTGTGCATCCTGGTGGGTGCCACCGGCTCGGGCAAGTCGACCACGCTGGCCGCGATGATCGACTGGCGCAACGAAAACTCCTACGGCCACATCGTCACCGTCGAAGACCCGGTGGAATTCATCCACCCGCACAAGAACTGCGTGGTGACGCAGCGCGAAGTCGGCATCGACACCGATAGCTGGGAAGCCGCGCTCAAGAACACGCTGCGCCAGGCACCCGACGTCATCCTCATGGGCGAAATCCGCGACCGCGAGACCATGGAACACGCGGTGGCCTTCGCCGAAACCGGCCACCTGTGCATGGCCACGCTGCATGCCAACAGCGCCAACCAGGCGCTGGACCGCATCATCAACTTCTTCCCCGAAGAGCGCCGCGCCCAATTGCTGATGGACCTGTCGCTCAACCTGCGTTCGCTGGTCTCGCAGCGCCTCATCCCCACCGAAGACGGCCATGGCCGCGTGGCCGCGGTCGAGATCCTGCTCAACACCCCGCTGATCAGCGACCTGATCTTCAAGGGCGAGGTGGGCGAGATCAAGGAGATCATGAAGAAGAGCCGCAACCTCGGCATGCAGACCTTCGACCAGGCGCTGTTCGACCTGTTCGAGACGCACATGATTTCTTTCGAAGACGCGCTGCGCAACGCCGACTCGGCCAACGACCTGCGGCTGCAGATCAAGCTCAACAGCCAGCGCGCGCGCACCACGGACCTGGCGGCGGGCACGGAGCATTTCGCGATCGTTTAGCCATTGGCTCACGCCCTCGGCTGCGCATCACAGCAGCCTGTGTTCGACGAACGAGTACGTGTGCGCGCCGCCCACGATGACGTGATCGACCACCATCACGTCGACCGTCGCCAACGCCATCTTCAGCATGGCTGTCACGGCCAAGTCCTGCTGACTCGGGTCCGGCAGCCCGCTCGGATGGTTGTGCGACAGGATCACGGCCGACGCATTGCGCCGCAGCGCTTCCTTGACGACCTCGCGCGGATAGACGGCTGCCGAATTGAGCGTGCCGCGCGACAACTCAACGTAGTCGATCAGCCGGCCCTCACCGTCGAGGAACAGCGCGGCAAAGACCTCGCACTCGAGGCCCGCGAGCTTGGTCAGCAAGTACTCCTTGACTGCTTGCGGCGATTCGAATGACGCACCGCGCTGGGTCTTGTGCTCGATCGCATGGCGCGCCGCTTCGAGGATCTGATCGGCCGTGGCGCGCCGGTAGTTGCCATGGTCATCGCAAATCAGCAATGGAGCATCGAAACCCGCCGCTGACTGCTCATTCTGTCGTTCGTTCTGTCGCGTCATTTCACCTCTCCTGCTACAAGCAAGCGACCTTCCAGCAGCCCGCAACGGTTCGCGTTGAACCGTCCCAGCTTGCGATAGCTTTGGTCGCAAATTATGCGAATTCACGCATCCTACGCGATAAATTTCGAATGAAAGCGCAGATACATCGCAGCACCTGCAGCCTTCATCGCAAAATCCGCCATGTCTGATCCAAACCCCAAGGCCGATCCGGGGACTGAAACCCTTGCTGCCCGATGCGTCAGGGCGCTCCTCGACCATCACGGCGTGCCGAAGCGCAAGCACGCCGCCGTCGTGACGGACGTCCTCAAGCTCTCCTATTCACAAGGACACCGTCGCCTCACGACCGACGCCACGTGGACACTCGAAGAATTGCGCACGCTGGCCGAGCACTACGGCGAATCGCTCGCCAGCATGGTCTCGCTCGGGCAGTCGGACGAGATGCTGAGCGCCACGCTCAAGGTCGGCGCCATCGCCTTTGCGTGCCGCTTCGCGCGCGGTCCCGCCGTGCACAAGCCGCGCCCGGGCGCACTCGTCGCCGCACTGGTCGATTCGAGCTGGCAAGTGAGCCCTGCCGAACACAACCTGGCCACGCAGGCGTATGAGGTCGTCCGCCTGGTGGTGGAGCCCTCATCCGCAGCAAGCCGGCGTATCGCGATCCTCGACGACCACATCGACACCGCCCAAACGATTGCCGGCTACCTCGGGTCCGCCGGGTACGAACCCACGCTGTTCACCGACTTGGCCGCCCTCGCTGCGGCATCGGGCGAACGCCCGTTCGACGCCTACGTGCTCGACTGGATCATCGAAAGCAACGGCGTCAACGACACGGTGCGCGACCTGATCGGATCGATCCGGTCGCGCGATGCGCATTGCCCCATCGTCGTGTTGACGGGCGAAGTGGAAACCGGCGTCGCTGATGAGTCCGACATCGCAAGCGCCATGGCCAAGTACCGCTTCAAGTTCTTCGAAAAGCCGGCGCGGCTGTCCATCATCTCGGCGGCGCTGGCTGCCTCGTTCGCGACGCCATGAACGCTACGAGCGACTCGCGGCGAATCGGTATTTTCAGCAGAGCATCGAAGGCACTGGAGGCTTCGTTCGGTCGGCGGCTCGACGTCAAGGCCAGCAATCGGGTACCCCCGTTCAGTGCGGAGGCCCTGAGCTGCGCGGCCAGCTCGACACCGCTCATGGACGGCGTGTCCATATCGACCAGCACCGCCGCGTAGGCATGCGCTGCGAGCCGGTTCGACGCGACCGCGGCATCTCCCGCCTCGTCGCAGACCAAGCCCAGCTGCCTACACACGCGTGCGACCTGTTCGAGCACCGCGCGGCGATCGCTGACACAGAGCACGCGTCCATTGCCGCTGACTGCAGAGGGCGCGCGATCTTCTGCCGCGACGGCAGGAATGGCGAGATCGATCGTGGTGCCGCTGCCCTGGATGGCGGCGACCTCCACGGAGCCGCCCAGTTGCAGCAGCAGCGCACGCACCACGGCCAGCCCGATGCCGCGGCCCTTCCCCGGTGTGTAAAGCAAGGGGTCGATGCCATGCTTCAATGTCGCCGCAGCGGCGCCGGGAAGCCCGGGCCCGGTGTCCTCGATGCGAAGGTTCAGCATGGCGGCGCGTGCGTCGAAGGGCTGCAGCGTAATGGTCACGCCGCCGCGCTTCGTGTGCCTGACAGCGTTGCCGGCGAGGTTGTCGAGCAGTTGGCTGACCCTGGCGCCATCGGCCACGACGAAGACCGGGTCCGATGGAATGTCCAGCCTCAAGTGCAAGCCCTTGGCTTCGGCGGCGGCCGCCGCGTTTTCCGTCGCTTCGCGCACCAATTCCACCGCCTCGAAGACTTCTGGCCGCAGCTGGATGCGGCCCGTTTGCCCGCGCGCCAAAGTAAGAAGATCGCCCAGCTGCACGGCCAACTCATCGGCCGCCCGTCGAATGCGGCGCGTGACCTCGGCCTGTTCGGGCAAAGCGCGCCGTCGCTCGAGAACATCGACCGCGGCGATGATGCTTTGCAACGGCGACCTCAGCTCGTGGCTCACCATGCCGAGGAATCGTGTCTTGGCGCGAACCGCCTGGCGCTCGGATTCGAGGGCACGCTCGCGCTCTGCGGCTTCGCGCCGATAGCGTGACCACGACACGCTGACGCTCAGCACCCACAGCAGCATCAAGCCGAAGCCAAACCAGACTGCAATCCAGAGCAGGCGGCGGCGGGTCAGGAGGCTTTCCACTGCAATGTCTCGAGCGATCATTTCCTCTTGTCTGACCGCATTGGCCAGCGTCAAGATCGTGTTCTCGATACTTGCGAACTCCTGCACCAATTCCGACGCATGGATACGCATGAAGCTCGGCGCATCAAGAGCTGGGTCCACTCGACGATGAAATGAGTCAATGGCCCTTCTCCCGTCCGCAAACCCGGCGATGCCTTCGAAGAGCGTTGCAAGCTCCGATTCCCCAATCAGGATGAGGGCCTTGGACATAAGGACATCACTCCGCTTGGACAGTTCTTCGTCGCGCATCTCACCATGGAGTGCCACGACTTCGAGCGCTTCTCGCAAGCGCAAGTACGCTAGTTCGTACTGCGCGACGGTCCAGTAGTAGCCCTCGTTCGGGCCAGCTTTGCGTGCAATCTCTTCGTCAAGCCGCGATATCCAGAGGCCAATCAAGGCGAACGATATGGCGATCACCATCAGCGCGGCAATGACGACGCTGCGCCCGCTCGGGCGCGATTGCCCAATGCTTTTATCCGACAACTGAAATGCTCCGCACTTGCCAGATGAACTTCGCCTGTGCAGACGGTGTACTGAGCGTTTTGGGGTACTCATCCCTTGGATACATCACGAACAGGGGCCCGTGGTCACGCGCCGTCATTCGATTGCCATTCCGGCTATGCGCCAAGATCGGGCGAAAGGTCTTGAGGTCCGACATCGGAATGCTGGCCCGATAGCTATCGAGCGCCTCCACATCCACGCGCGACCCGCTGGCACCGACATGCGCAAGCACCTGGGATAGCAAAGGCCCATCGAATCTTGATCGCGGGGTCCAAGGGGTTGCAGTCGTGATCGATGTCTGCGGCAGAGACATGTACTCCTCTTCGGTGAATTCAAATGCCCTGGCTTGCAAGTCAGTGAACTTGCGGATGCTGCCGCGGACCACGAGAAGGGCGCGCCCATCTTCATTGGAACGGCAGGATTGCGCGGCAGTACCAAGCGCCGCGAGCGTCAGCAGTTGTCGTCTGCGAAACATAAGGCTCCTCAGCCTGCTGCTAATAGAGCTGGCGACTACGGCCGCCATCGACAGCCAACACCTGGCCGGTCACGTAAGTGGCATCAATGGCCAAGTACGCGACAGCACCGGCGAGTTCTTCAAAAGTGCCGATGCGGCCTAGCGGTATGGTTTCTTTGATCTTGTTTTCGCGTGCGGTGTCAGTCCAGTCCTCGGGATAGGGCAATGTGCCCGGCTGCACGACGTTGAAGCGCACGTGAGGCGCCCAATCATTCGCCAACGCCAGGATCATGGATTGCAATGCACCCTTGGCTGTCGTGTACGACACGTGCCCCCTCGGCGCACGATCCACAGCGATATCCGTGATCGCAACGACCGACTGGAGGGGTGGGCTTTGTCCAGGGCGAGGCCTCAGCGCGTCGAGAAGACCTGCGTGTGCACCCACATGAATTGCGATGTCGATCTGCGCCCGCTCTATGTCACCCACGCGGCTGCCCCTATAGGCAGAGGCGTTGCAGACCATGACGGTCACCCCCTTCGATGCAAGCCAGGCCGGGATCGAAAAGTCCCCTGCAGCGAAGTCGGCCGACCAGAGATCGACGGTGCCCGGGCGCACGGCTTCGAGTTCGCGTTGCAAGGCACTCGCCCTATCGAGCGAAAGAGGCGTGTGGTGGATCACCACCGATAGGCCGCGCGCGTGCAGCGCCCGGACAATGGCCGCGCCGCCTCGGCCCGAGCCCCCCGTTACCAGCGCCCAGCCTGGGCAGTTCCCGGGTGATCCTGCGCTCTCGTCGATAAATGTCATGTGATTCGGGCCGGTAGTTAAGTCGACGCGAATACTAGGAAAACCTGATGCCCCGGCGGCGGTTTTGCGACATTTAGCAAGTTTCGAAGATCGGCCTAAGCGTTGATCTGCCAAACACGAGCCCTAGACCCGTTTTCCAACAGTGAGGACGCTCGGCAAACGAAAGTACAAGAGCGCTAAAAGGATTAATACCTATCACCTTGACACTAAACAAACATAAGCAGTTGTTCTTAGTTTTTTGAATTACTTCTTTTGATTGCTCAGTTCGCTGGATTTTTTGTGGAAATTCGAAAATTTTTTGGTTTAGACTTCGCCCGCCAAATCACCGCGGGCAGAACGGGTCGGCTCGGGCGAGATGGCATCAAGGAGTAAAAGAATGTCAATTAAAAGTACTACGCTTACGGTTGCTGCAATGTTGGCAGTCGCAGCCAGCGCTCAAGCGTCCGCGCTGGTCAAATCAAATGCTCTAAAAGAAAACAGACTGGTGGCACACGAGAGAAGCATCGATCCAGCAGCTAACATAAATCAGACAATCGTCGCCTGGAATGCCCGCTGCGATTATTACTCTGCATTGCCGCCAGAAGTATTGGCGTCGATAGGCTGCAACTAACTCAAGGGGGCGTCAGCCCCCTTTTCAGGAGCATTTAGTGATTTCGGAATTCATGGACGAAAGTCATAACATCGAAGGTGGCATTGTTTATTCCCAAGGCAAAGCTGTAGGATTATTGATCCCATCAACCTTGATTGGATTTGACAAGGACCATATTCATATCAGCGGCAGAAAAGGAATCGTCAAGCTACAGAATCGGACGGCGGCGGATTTTTGGAGTGCTCTGATTGAGTCCGACAGCATCATGTTTGGCGACGAAACTCACATCCGACGGTGCCAAAGCTTATTAACCGAGCCTCAGTACAGTCGAACTTTTTCCTACCTTGCTACGGTGGCCAGCAACTGTCGAGATTTACTCTCACGTTTCGATGCACTTCGCAAATCTAAAGTGTTGGTAGTGGGGTGTGGAGGAATCGGCTCACTGACTGCACTCAACCTCGCCGGTGCCGGCGTCGAATCAATGACATTGGCGGATGACGATACGATTGAAATTAGCAATTTGAATCGCCAGTTTTTCTGGACGCGTGATGATGTAGGAAAAACAAAAGTGAGCGTCCTAAGCCACCTACTCGCGGAGCGCTATCCGCACATCAAGCTTGATGTTGTAACGAAGAAAATGCAAGCAGCGGACGCAATTTCCCTCGCGGACTCATACGATGCGCTGGTGGTAACGGCAGACGAACCTTTGGGTCTAGGAAGGGAAATTTCTGAACGATCCAAAGTTTTTGTCGCTTATGCCGGATATTTTCAAGGCTACGCTGGCTATCTCGTACGAAAAAACTACGAGAAAGGAGTTGCCAACATTGATTCCGTTCAATGGCTGCGAAATCCATACTTCATCGGTCCGAGCTTTGGCCCGACCAACACGGAGCTAGCGGGCGCTCTGTCCTCAGCCTGCATACATTACTTATGCCGAAAACATGACTTAAATGTGATTGATCTTACTAAGATTTGGAGAAGCGATCGACTCAGTGAACACCGCATCTCAGAACATTAGGGCGCAAAATGAAATGCATTTTTTGCCAAATTGTGCATGGGTTAGCACCTGCACACAGAATCTGGGAGGATGAGAACCACCTTGCATTTCTCTCCCGGCACCCCAACACAGCTGGCTTTACAGTTTTGATCACCAAGGAGCACAAGCAAAGCTATCTCTTCGATCTCGAAGACGACTCCCTTGCGCGGCTGGCAGTAGCGGCCAAGAAGGTTGGGAGGCTACTGGACGAAGCATTCGAGGATGTTGGGCGCACAGGTTGCATCATGGAAGGATTCGGCGTCGATCACGCGCACGTCAAGCTATTTCCCATGCACGGAACGACGGGCCCGTGGCGGCCCATCAAATCCAACGTAGACAAATACTTCTCGAATTACGAGGGCTACATTTCCTCCCACGATCACATGCGCGCGGACGATGGCGACTTGGCCAAGCTCGCTGGGCGCATCAAAGCGAAAGGCCAGCCACCGCTGACCACAAAGCCGAATAAGCTCCCTCCATGAGCAGCCTCACCCCCAAGACCTACGAGCCCATCCCCGCACAGCGTGTCGCCTTCCTCGGCCTCGGTGTGATGGGCTTCCCCATGGCCGGGCACCTTGCCTTGGCCGGCCACAGCGTTGCGGTCTACAACCGCACGCCCGCGAAGTCGGCAGCGTGGCATCAGGAATTCGCATCACAAGCCAAAGGCGCACTGCGCCACGCGCCGACGCCGCGCGAAGCGGCCGCCGATGCCGACATCGTGTTCTGTTGCGTCGGCAACGACGACGACTTGCGTTCCGTGGTGCTGGGCGCCGACGGCGCCTTTGCCGGCATGCCGAAGGGCGCGGTGTTCGTCGACCACACCACCGCCTCGGCCGACGTGGCGCGCGAGTTGTCGAAGGCCGCGGCCGAACTCGGCCTGCAATTCATCGATGCGCCCGTGTCGGGCGGCCAGGCCGGTGCGCAGAACGGCGTGCTCACGGTGATGTGCGGCGGCGATGCGGCCGCGTTCGCGCGCGTGCAGCCGGTGGCCGCTGCCTTCGCGCGTGCCGTCACGCTGCTGGGCGAAAGCGGCGCGGGCCAGCTCGCGAAGATGGTCAATCAGATTGCCATCGCGGGCCTGGTGCAGGGCCTGTCGGAAGCCATCGCCTTCGGCCAGCGCGCCGGGCTGGACATGAACGAGGTGCTGGCCGTGATCGGCAAGGGCGCCGCGCAGAGCTGGCAGATGGACAACCGCGGCAAGACCATGATCGAAGGCCGCTTCGACTTCGGCTTCGCGGTGGACTGGATGCGCAAAGACCTGGGCTTGGTGCTCGACGAGGCCAAGCGCAACGGTGCGCGGCTGCCCGTCACCGCGCTGGTCGACCAGTTCTATGCCGACGTGCAGCAGGCCGGCGGGCGGCGCTGGGACACCTCCAGCCTCGTCACCCGCCTGAAGTAGCGCGCAAGCGCTGCCTCAGCGCACCGGCGTCGCTACCGCGCCCGCTCCGCCCGAAGGTGCGGGTGCGTTGGGCAGCGGCTCCATCGGCGGCAGCGGCACATTGGAGCGCGACGCGGGCGGCGGGCTGCCGGTGCCGGCGGGCTGCTGCCCTGCCAGCTCGGCCTCGCTCACGACCTCGACCACGCGCACCACCTTCTCCACGCCCGACACGCCACGGGCGATGTCGGTGGCGCGGTCGGTCTCGCGCCGCGTGGCCAGGCCCATCAGGTACACCGTGCCGCGGTCGACCACCACCTTGAAGGAGTTGGCGAAGACGTCCTTGGCATCGAGCAGCGAGGCCTTGATCTTGCCGACGATCAACGTGTCGTTGGAGCGCTGCTGGAAGGTGCTGGGCGCGCCGATGGTGAGCTCGTTGACCACCGAGCGCACGTTGTCCACGCGGCGCACCACTTCTTCGACGCGGCGCCGGTCGGCCTCGTTGCCCACCGCGCCGGTCAGCAGCACCTGGCGGTTGAAGCTGGTGACGCTGACGTACATCTGGTCGTTGGCGATCTCGCGCACCCGTGCGGCCGCGCGCAGCTCGATGCCCTGGTCGTCGATCTGCGCGCCCGAGCTGCGGCGATCGGTCGCCACCATGCCCGCGCCGACCACCGCGGCACCGCCGACCACCAGCGGCACGCAGGCGGACAAGCTGGCGGCCAGCGCGGCAGCGGCGGCTGCGGCCAGCACGAGGCGATGGGTGGATGTCAACGTCATATGGAACCTTCCTGTTCTCCGAGTAACTGGGCGTCCACGCCGTCGCACAGGCAATGCAGCGCGAGCAGGTGGACTTCGTGGATGCGTGCCGCGCGTTCGTGCGGCACGCAGACCTGGACATCGGTTTCGCGCAATGCGCGCCCGACGGCACCGCCGGGGTTGCTGGCGCCGCTGCCGGCCGCATTGCCGAGCAGCGCGATCACGCTCATGTCGCGCGAATGCGCAGCCTCCACGGCGGCCAGCACGGTGCCGGCCTGGCCGCT
This sequence comes from Variovorax sp. KK3, assembly GCF_001984055.1. Lineage (GTDB taxonomy): Bacteria > Pseudomonadota > Gammaproteobacteria > Burkholderiales > Burkholderiaceae_C > Variovorax. The sequence continues at coordinate 112,372 of NZ_LYVO01000006.1, read as the reverse complement.
GGCGCTCAGCACCAGCAGCACGTCGCCGGCCTGGCCCAATGCGCGCACCTGGCGGGCGAAGCGGTCGGGGTCGGGTGCGGCTTCGGTGTCGGACGCGGGGTCGGAGGCATCGTCAAGCGGCAAGGCGATGGCGCCCAGCCCGGGGCGCTCGCGCTCGAAGCGGCCGACGAACTGCGCGGCGAACTGCGAAGCCAGCAGGCCCGAGATGCCGGACCCGCAGGCCAGGATCTTGCCGCCGCTGGTGACGCACGCGAGCAGCGCCTGCATCGCTTGCGAAATGGGTTTGCTGAGAAGCGGGCCTGCCTGGTACTTGAGGTCGGCGCTGTCGATGAAATGCTGCTGGATCCGTTGCTCGAGCATGGGCCGGGATGATAACTGCGCATAGGGAAACAAAAGGTAGTGCTGGCGTTGAGTGCGATGCGCGCGAAAGGGTTCCGCTGAGCCGTGCGGCCTTCCACCGCAGGGCAGCCCCAAGGCGGAAGAGCCCCCTCGGGGGGCAGCGAGGACACGAAGTGCCGAGCGTGGGGGCTACACACTTCAATCCGCATCGAAGGCCGCGCGAATCCATTCGATGCGCGCCTCCACCAGCACCACGTCGAATCGACACGGCGGCAGCGCGCGCAGCCGGCTTAGGTAGTGCCGCGCTGCGAACACGATGCGCCGGCGCTTGGTTGCGGTGATGCTGCCGGCCGCGCCGCCATGGCTTGCGCCGGCACGCTGGCGCACCTCGACGAAGACCACGGTGCCGTCGCGCGGCTCGCGCATGATCAGGTCGATCTCGCCGCCGCCGCGGCCCGGGGTTCGATAATTGCGCGCGACCAGCATCAGGCCGGCCGCCTGCAGGTGCGCCAGTGCGGCCTCCTCGGCCGCATCGCCGCGCTGCTTGGTGGTGGCGCTCGCCACCTTCTTGTTCTGGAGAAACATTCTTGAGCTCCCTCGCTTCCGCCTCCTTCGGCGCCGCCCTTCAAGGCGCACGCGATGCCGCGGGCGCGCAGCATTATCCCGAAGCCACGCTGTACATGGTCGCGACCCCCATCGGCAACCTGGCCGACATCAGCTTGCGGGCGCTGCACGTGCTGCAACTGGTCGACGTCGTGGCCTGCGAAGACACGCGCCACACCCAGGGCCTGCTGCGCGCCTATGGCATCGAGCGCCCCTCGGCGCAGTTGCTCGCGCTGCACCAGCACAACGAGGCCGAGGCCGCGCAGGCCGTGGTGGCCCGGTTGTCGGCCGGCGGGCGCATCGCCTACGTCAGCGACGCGGGCACGCCCGGCATCAGCGACCCCGGCGCGCGCCTGGCGGCCGCGGTGCGCGAGGCCGGCCTGCGCGTGCTGCCGCTGCCCGGCGCCAGCAGCGTGACCACGCTGGTCGCGGCGGCGGGCCTGGTGGGTGGCGAGGACCACGGCGCCTTCGTCTTCGCCGGCTTCCTGCCCAGCAAGGCCGGCGAGCGCGATGCCGCCGTGCAGACGCTCGCTGCCGAGGCGCGCAGCGTGGTGCTGCTCGAAGCGCCCCATCGCATCGAGGCCCTGGCGCGCGCGCTGGCCGTGCTCGGAGAGCGGCGCGTGACGGTCGGCCGCGAACTCACGAAGCAGTTCGAGGAAATCGCGACCACGAGCGCCGCCGACCTTTCCGCATGGCTGGCCGCCGGCCGCGACCGCACGCGCGGCGAGTTCGCGCTGGTGCTGCATCCGCGGCCCGCCGACAACAACGACGCCGATGCGGAGCGCGTGCTGAAGCTGCTGCTGGCAGAGCTCCCGCTCAAAAGCGCCGTGCGCTTGGCAGCCGAGATCAGCGGCGCGCCACGCAACGCGCTCTACGACCTGGCACTGCGCCTGCGCGGCAACGGCGATCAGCAGTCCAGCTCGGGGTAGTGCCTGAAGATCCCTTCTTCGTTGAAGGGAATGCGGCGCGGGCTCTGCAAGTAGTCGTGCACCCGTTGCCGGCGCGCGATGTTGGCATGCAGCTTGGCCACCGCCGGCGCGTTCGCCAACGCCCGCGCCGCGGCCTTCGGAAAGGCATAACGCAGGCCCGCGACCAGTTGGAACAGCGACAGATCGGCATAGGTCAACGAGTCGCCCACCAGATGCAAGTCGCCGGACGGATTGAGCGTCAGCACGCGCTCGAACCAGTCGAGAAATTTTGGAATGCGTGCATCGCAAAAGTCCTTCGCCCGCGCCTTCGCCGCCTCGCGCTGGTCTTCGTAGTACGCGTTGGTCGAAATCGGATGGTGCGTGTCGTGCGCCTCGGCCACCGCGTCGGCGATCGTGAGCTGCAACTGATGCGTCCACAACCCGTCGGTCTCGCCGATGCCCGCCAGGCCGAGGCGCGGCCCCAGGTAGAGCAATATCGCCGCCGTCTGCCCGACCACGATGTCGCCATCGACCAGAAAGGGCGGCGCAAACGCAGCACGCGGATTGCCGGAGTCGCGCAGCAAGCGCCCCAACGCCGCCCCGCCGCCACCTTTGCCCGAGGGCTCGCGCGCGACGTCGACGTAGTCGGCTCCGGCCGCTTCGAGCGCGAGCCGCACGAATTCGCCGCGGCCCTGGATGGTGGGCCAGTAGTGGAGTTGGTAGGTCATGGTGCTTCGACCCATGCTAGCGGTCAAGGCGCTCGCGTCAACCGCAGGCCTGTAGGGCGCAGCCGTCGTGAACGGTCAGCCGGCAGCCATCCTCAACGCCCCCACCGCAACACCAGCGGATCGAGCCGCCGCGCCGTCTCGATCAAGCCCTTGCGCGTCTCCGGATGCAGCCCCGGCCACGGATGCCGGGGGGCTTCGCAGGCGATGACGCCGCCCTCCTTCATGAGCGCCTTCGCGGCAAGGAAGCCGGCCTGGCGGTTCTCGTAGTTGATGAGCGGCAGCCAGCGTTCGTAGAGCGCAGCGGCCTTGTCGCGATCGCCCTTGCGGTGTGCCTCGATGATCGGGCGGAGGCCGTCGGGGTAGCCGCCGCCGGTCATCGAGCCGGTGGCGCCGGCGTCGAGGTCGGGCAACAGGGTGATGGCTTCCTCGCCGTCCCACGGGCCTTCGACGGCCTGGCCGCCGAGGCGGATGAGCTCGCGCAGCTTCGATGCGGCGCCCGCGGTTTCGATCTTGAAGTAGGCGACTTGCTCGATCTCCGTCGCCATGCGAGCGAGCAATGCCGGCGACAGCGGCGTGCCGCTCGCGGGCGCGTCCTGGATCATGATGGGAATGCCGATGGCATCGGACAACCGCGCGTAGAAGGCATGGATCTGCGGCTCGCCGAAGCGGAAGGTGGCGCCGTGGTAGGGCGGCATCACCATCACCATCGCGGCGCCCATGTCCTGCGCGCGCCGGCTGCGCGCCGCGCACACTTGCGTGCTGGTGTGCGTGGTGGTGACGATCACCGGCACGCGGCCCTGCACGTGCTCGAGCGCGGTTCGCGTGAGCAGCTCGCGCTCGTCGTCGGCCAGCAGGAACTGTTCGGAGAAGTTGGCCAGGATGCACAGGCCGTCGGAGCCGGCGTCGATCATGAAATCGATGCAGCGCTTCTGGCTGTCCAGGTCGAGCGCGCCCGTGTCGCTGAAGGTGGTGGGCACCACCGGAAAGATGCCGCGGTAGCGCGGTGCGTCCAGGGTCATGCTGGCTCCAGGAACAACGTTCGGAAAGGCGTTCGAATCAATGCGAATGCCGCGGCACCTCTGCGCCGCGACAGCCGACGAGAAAGTCGAAGTCGCAGCCCTCGTCGGCCTGCAGCACGTGGTCGATGTAAAGGCGCGCGTAGCCGCCGCGCGCCACGGTGGACTGAAGCGGCGCATCCGCCGCCCGCGCAGCCAGCCTCGCCTCGATCTCGTCGTCGCTCACGTCCAGATGCAGGCGGCCGGCCTCGCAGTCCAGCTCGATCCAGTCGCCTTCCTGCACCGCCGCCAGCGGCCCGCCCGCGGCGGCCTCGGGCGCGACATGCAATACGACCGTGCCGTAGGCCGTGCCGCTCATGCGCGCGTCGGAGATGCGCACCATGTCCTTGATGCCCTGGCGCAGCAGCTTGGGCGGCAGGCCCATGTTGCCCACCTCGGCCATGCCGGGGTAGCCGCGCGGGCCGCAGTTCTTCAGCACCAGCACCGAGCTGGCGTCGACCTCCAGCGATTCGTCGCCGATGCGCCGCTTGTAGTCGTCGAAGTCCTCGAACACGACCGCGCGGCCACGGTGCTTCAGCAGCTCCGGCGTGGCGGCCGAGGGCTTCAGCACCGCTCCGCGCGGCGCCAGGTTGCCGCGCAGGATGCAGATGCCGCCGTCGTCCAGCAGCGGCTTGTCGAGCGGCCGGATCACGTCGTCGTTGTAGCTCGGCGCATCGCGCACGTTGTCCCACAGCGAGCGGCCGTTCACGGTGGGCGCGCCCGGGTGCGGCAGCAGGCCGGCCTCGCCGAGCCGGCGCAGCACCGCGGGCAGGCCGCCGGCGTAATAGAACTCTTCCATCAAGAAGCGGCCCGAGGGCAGCAGGTCGACCAGTGTCGGCGTGCCGCGGCCGATGCGCGTCCAGTCCTCCAGCGCCAGCTCGACGCCGATGCGGCCGGCGATCGCCTTCAGGTGGATCACCGCGTTGGTCGAACCGCCGATGGCCGCATTCACGCGGATCGCGTTCTCGAAGGCCTCGCGGGTCAGGATCTTCGACAGCGTGAGCCCCTCCTTGGCCATCGCCACCACGCGCGCGCCCGACATCTGCGCCAGCACGTAGCGCCGCGCATCCACTGCAGGAATGGCGGCGTTGTGCGGCAGCGCGACGCCCAGCGCTTCGGCCATGCAGGCCATGGTGGAGGCCGTGCCCATGGTGTTGCAGGTGCCGGCCGAGCGCGACATGCCGCCTTCGGCCGCGAGGAACTGATGCAGGTCGATCTCGCCGGCCTTCAGCGACTCGTGCAGCTGCCACACCGCAGTGCCCGAGCCGATGTCGCGCCCTTCGAGCTTGCCGTTGAGCATGGGCCCGCCGCTCACCACGATGGCCGGCACGTCGCAGCTGGCCGCACCCATCAGCAGCGCCGGCGTGGTCTTGTCGCAGCCGGCGAGCAGCACCACCGCATCGATGGGGTTGCCGCGAATCGCCTCTTCCACGTCCATGCTGGCGAGGTTGCGCGTGAGCATCGCGGTCGGCCGCAGGTTCGACTCGCCGTTGGAAAACACCGGGAACTCAACCGGAAAGCCGCCGGCCTCCGAGATGCCGCGCTTCACGTGCTCGGCGATCTTGCGAAAGTGCGCATTGCAGGGCGTGAGTTCGGACCAGGTGTTGCAGATGCCCACGATCGGGCGGCCGTCGAATTCATGGTCGGGGATGCCCTGGTTCTTCATCCAGCTGCGGTACATGAAGCCGTTCTTGTCGGCCGGGCCGAACCATTGGGCGGAACGAAGTTTCTTGGGGGCATCCGGCATCGAAGGGGCCTCGTAGGAGCAAAGAAAGACTCAGCGCCGCGGCGCCCGCGCGGTGAAGAAGCGCTGCAGCAGGCAGAAGAAGAACAACAGCGCACCCACGACGATGCGCGTCCACCACGAGCTCAGCGAGCCGTCGAAGGCGATCAAGGTCTGGATGATCCCGAGCGTGAGCACGCCGAACAGCGTGCCGGCCACGTAGCCGACGCCACCCGTCAGCAGCGTGCCGCCGATGACCACGGCCGCGATGGCGTCGAGCTCCAGCCCCATCGCATGCAGGCCGTAGCCCGAGAGCATGTAGAAAGTGAAGATCACGCCGGCCAGCGCCGAGCAGAAGCCCGAGAGCGCATACACGCCCACCAGCGTGGAGCGCACGGGCAGCCCCATCAACATGGCCGAATGCTCGCTGCCGCCGATGGCGTAGACGGTGCGTCCGAAGGGCGTGCAATGCGCGACGAACACCGCCGCCAGCAGCACGAGCAGCGCGATCACCGCGCTGATCGACAGCGAGGCGTCGGCCCCCAGCGGAATGCGCAGCTGCGACACCGACGAATAGAACTCGTTGGTGATGCTGATCGAATCGATGCTGATCAGGTAGCACAGCCCGCGCGCCAGGAACATGCCGGCCAGCGTCACGATGAAGGGCTGCAGCCGGAAGCGCTCGATCAGCACGCCCATCACGCAGCCGAAGGCCGTGCCCATCAGCAGCACCAGCGGGATCACGGCCGCCGGGTTCCATCCGTGCTTTTCGACCAGCGATGCCGACACCATGGTGGTCAGCGCGATCACCGAGCCGACAGACAGGTCGATGCCGCCCGAAAGAATCACGAAGGTCATGCCGACCGCGACCACGATCAGGAATGCGTTGTCGATCAGCAGGTTCAAGAAGACCTGGGCCGAGAAGAAGCCGTCGTAGAGCACCGAGCCCAGCGCGCCCATGGCGACGAAGAGCGAGACGGTGGCGGCCAGCGGCAGGTACTTGGGATTGAAGCGCGCTCGGCGACCTGGCGCGGCGGCGCGCGCAGGCGCGTTCGGCTCTTCCATCACCGCGCTCATCGCCGCACCCCCTCCAGCGGTGCCCGCCGCGCCAACGCGCCGAGGCTGGCGCGAAACTCCGGCGATTGCAGCAGCATCACCGCGAACACCACCACCGCCTTCACCACCAGGTTGATTTCCGGCGGCACGCCCAGCGAGTAGATCGCGTAGGTCAGCGTCTGGATGATCAACGCGCCGATCACGCTGCCCACCAGGCTGAAGCGCCCACCCGTCAGCGCGGTGCCACCCAAGGTCACGGCCAGGATCGCGTCGAGTTCCAGCAGCTGCCCGGCATTGTTGCCGTCCGCGCTTTTCACGTTCGAGCTGATCAGCAGGCCCGCCACGCCGGCGCAGGCGCCGCAGAAGGCATAGGCGCCCACCACGAGCCGCCGCGCCTGCACGCCGGCCACGCGTGCGGCCGTCGGGTTGATGCCCACCGCCTGGATGAACAGGCCCAGCGCGGTCCGCGTGATCGCCAGGTACAGCAGCACGAACACCAGCCCCACCACGAAGAGCGAGAACGGCAAGCCCAGCAGGAAGCCGCTGCCGAGAAAGAAGAAGGGCTGGTAATAGATGGTGATGATCTGCCCGCCGGTGATCAGCTGCGCGATGCCGCGACCGGCCACCATGAGGATCAGCGTGGCGATGATCGGCTGCATGCCGACGCGCGCGACCAGCAGCCCGTTCCACAGGCCGCACACCAGCGCGATGCCGACCGCGGCCGCGGTGGCCACCGGCATCGGAAAGCGGGCGACGTTGCCCGACACCGAGCCGCCGATCATCCACGCCGCTGTGGCCGCCGCGATGGCGACCACCGCGCCCACCGAGATGTCGATGCCGCGCGTGGCGATCACCAGCGTCATGCCCAGCGACACCAGCACCAGCGGCGCCGCGCGGTTGAGGATATCGATCAGGCTGCCGTACAGATGCCCGTCGCGCCATTCGAGGTGCAGAAAGCCGGGGTTGAAGGCCGCGTTGAGCGCGAGCAGCAGCACCAGCGTCAAGAGCGGCCAGGCCAGCCGGTGGCGCAGCGCCACGGCGACGAAGCGAGTCGAGGGGGGCGGCGTTGCGTCACGCATCGGATGTCGCCGCGATCAGCTCGCAGACCTCGTCCTCGGTGCTCCCGGCCGGCAGCTCGCCCACCTTGGCGCGGTCGCGCAGCACCACGATGCGATGCGCCACGCGCACCACTTCGCTCATCTCCGACGAGATGAAGATCACCGCCATGCCCGCCTGCGCGAGCCGCACGATCTGCGCCATGATTTCCTGCTTGGCCGCGACGTCGATGCCGCGCGTGGGCTCGTCGAGGATCAGCAGGCGCGGCTCGGTGGCGAGCCAGCGCGCGATGATGGCCTTCTGCTGGTTGCCGCCCGACAGCAACCCGATCGGCGTGTCCACGCTCGCGGCCTTGATGTCGAGCGCCTTCACGTAACGCTCGGCCAGCGCGGCCTGCTCGGCGCGCGGCAGGAAGCGGCGCATGCCGCGCCGCGCCTGCAACGCCAGCGCGATGTTCTCGCGCAGCGACAGCTCGGCCACGATGCCATCGGTCTTGCGCTCTTCGGGGCACAGCGCGAGGCCGCGGCGAATCGCATCGGCCGGGCTCGCGAAGCGCACCAGCTCGCCGTCGATGCGCAGCTGCCCGCGGTCCGGCGCCTCCAGCCCGAAGAGCAGCCGCGCCAGCTCGGTGCGGCCTGCGCCCAGCAGGCCGGCCAGGCCGACGATCTCGCCTGCGCGCACGCGCAGGTCGATCGCCTGCAGTTGCCCCGACTGGCCGAGCCCCTGCGCTTCGAGCAGCGCGGGCGCGTCGATGCCGACCACCGGCAGCCCCGCCGCGCGCGCGGACTGGGCCGCCAGTTCGCGCCCCAGCATCGCCGCGATCAAGGCTTGCGGGCCCAGCTCGGCCGCGCGCCACTCGCCCACCCAGGTGCCGTTGCGCAGCACGGTGATGCGGTCGGACACCGCATACACCTGGTTCAGGAAGTGGGTCACGAAGACGATCGCCAGGCCCTCGTCGCGCAGCCGGCGCAGCACCTCGAAGAGCTTGCGCACTTCGTCGTCGTCGAGGCTGGATGTCGGCTCGTCGAGGATCAGCACCTTCGACGACACGCCCAGCGCCCGCGCGATCGCCACCATCTGCTGCACGGCCACCGGGTAGCTCGACAGCAGCCGCGAGACGTCGATGTCCAGCCCGATGCGCGCCAGCAGCTCGCGCGCGCGCCGGTTGACGGCCGACCAGTCGATGCGGAAGCCCTGCGCCGCGCCATGCCGCGGATAGCGGCCGGCGAACACGTTCTCGGCCACCGACAGGTTGGGGCACAGGTTGACCTCCTGGTAGACGGTGCTGATGCCCAGCTTCTGCGCCTCCAGCGGCGTGGCCGGCTGAATGAGCTCGCCGTCCAGCCGCATGCTGCCGCCGCCCGAACTCAGCGCGCCGGTCAGCACCTTGATCAGCGTCGACTTGCCCGCGCCGTTCTGCCCCATCAGCGCATGGATCTCGCCCGGGTACAGGCGCAAGCGCACGTCGCGCAGCGCATCGACGCCGGCGAACTGCTTGCGGATGCCCTCGAGCGCCAGCACCGGCTGCATGGCAGCCGGCTCAGTACTTGCGCTTCGGAAACTCCTGGGCCGCCACCTCCATCGGGAAGATGGTCTCCTCCGTCACGATGCGCTTGGGCAGCGTCTTGCCGGCCTTGATGTCCTTGACGGCCGACATCAGCTGCGGCCCCAGCAGCGGGCTGCACTCGACCGACACGTTGAGCTTGCCGGCGATCATGGCCTCGAAGGCGCCCTTCACGGCGTCGATCGAGATGATGGTGATGTCCTTCGCCGGCTTCATGCCCGCCTCTTCGATCGCCTGGATGGCGCCGATCGCCATGTCGTCGTTGTGCGCGTAGAGCACGTTGATCTTCTTGCCGTCGGCCTTGAGGAAAGCCTCCATCACCTCCTTGCCCTTGGCGCGCGTGAAGTCGCCGGTCTGCGAGCGGATGATCTTGAACTTGGGGTCGGCCTTGATGATTTCCTCGAAGCCCTTCTTGCGGTCGATGGCCGGTGCCGAGCCCACGGTGCCCTGCAGCTCGACGATGTTGACCTCGCCCTTCTGGTCCTTCATCTTCTCGACCAGCCAGCGCCCGGCCTTGCGGCCCTCTTCGATGAAGTCGGAGCCCATGAAGCTCACGTAGAGCGTGTCGTCCTTGGTGTTGACGGAGCGGTCGGTCAGCACCACCGGGATCTTCGCGGCCTTGGCTTCGCGCAGCACCGTCTCCCAGCCCGACTCGACCACGGGCGAGAAGGCGATCACGTCCACCTTCTGCGCGATGAAGGAGCGGATGGCCTTGATCTGGTTCTCCTGCTTCTGCTGCGCGTCGGAGAACTTGAGTTCGATGCCGGCGTCCTTGGCGGCCGACTTGATCGACTCGGTATTGGCGGTGCGCCATTCGCTCTCGGCGCCGACCTGGCTGAAGCCCAGGACGATCTTCTTCTGCGCCAGCGCGGCGGCCGGCAGGAGCGCGCCGAGCGAAGCGGCGGCGATGGCGGTGGTGAGGGTGCGGCGGTTCAGTGTCATCGGAAGTCTCCTGGTTGCTCTGCTTTGCTCTGGTTGAAATCGTTCATGCCCGGATGTAGCCGGTCTTCGCCAAGGTGTAGAAGCCCGTGGCGTGGCGCCCCTGCTCGCGCGCGCCATAGCCCGATGCCTTGCGGCCGCCGGAGGGCACGTGGTAGTCGACACCGGCGGTCGGCAGGTTGACCATGGTCATGCCCACGCGCGCATGGCGCCTGAAGTGCATGGCGTGGCGCAGCGAGTTGGTGCAGATGCCGGCGCACAGGCCGAAGGGCGTGTCGTTGGCCAGCGCCAGCGCGTGCTCGGCATCGTCGGCGCGCAGCACGCAGGCCACCGGGCCGAACACCTCGTCGCGCGCGATGCGGTGCGCGGGCTTCGCGAGGAACAGCGCGGGGCTCAGGTAGTGGCCTTCGCTCGGGCGCTGCAGCAGCTCGCCGCCCCACACGTGTTCGGCGCCTTCGTCGCGTGCACTGGCAATGGCGCCCAGGTTCCGTTCGAGCTGGCTGCGGCCGGCGACCGGGCCGATGTCGATGCCGGGCTCCAATGCATGGCCGACCTTCAGCGTGCCCAGGCGCTGCTTCATGCGCGCGACGAATGCGTCGTGCACTGGCGCCTCGACGATCAGGCGGCTCGATGCGGTGCTGCGCTGGCCGGTACAGAAGTACGCGCCCTGCACCGCACAGTCGACGGCCAGGTCCAGGTCGGCATCGGCCAGCACCACCAGCGGGTTCTTGCCGCCCATCTCCAGCTGCACCTTGGCGCGCCGCGCGGCGGCGGCCCGCAGCACGCGCTCGCCGTTGGCGGCACTGCCGGTGAAGCTGATGGCGTCGACCAGCGGATGCTCGGCCAGCGCTTTCCCCACCTCGCGGCCGCTGCCCATCACCAGGTTGAAAACGCCCGCCGGCAGCGCGGCGCGGCTGACGATCTCGGCCAGCGCCCAGGCGCAGGCCGGCACCAGCTCGGACGGCTTGAGCACCACCGCATTGCCGCAGGCCAGCGCGGGCGCGATCTTCCACGCCGGGATGGCCAGCGGCAGGTTCCACGGCGCGATGAGCGCCACCACGCCCACCGGCTCGCGCGACACGTCCACCTGCACGCCGGGGCGCAGCGAGGGAATGCTTTCGCCACCCACGCGCAAGGCCTCGCCGGCGAAGAACTTGAAGATGTGGCCGGCGCGGGCCGCCTCGGCGATCGCTTCGGGCAAGGTCTTGCCCTCTTCGCGCGCCAGCAGCAGGCCCAGCTCGTCACGGCGCGCGAGGATCTCGCTGCCGATCTGGTCGAGCGCATCGGCCCGGCGCTGCGGCGTGGTCGCACTCCACACCCGCTGCCCGGCGGCGGCCGCACGCACGGCACGGTCGGTCTGGCTGCGGTCGGCACGCGCGTACTCGGCCACCGTTTCGCGCAGGTCCGATGGATTGATGCTGAGCCCGGTGGTCACGCCCGTCTCCCAGCGGCCATCGATGTAGTGGCGCACGGTGTGCTGGACCTCGGGGCTGCGCTTCAACGTCGTGATTCCAATGTGCGGGACAAGCGAAGAGTGCGGCGCAGTTTAGGAATCGCACCGATATCTTTCCAATCAATATTTGGATCGAATCGATGCCAGAAACCGGATTGGCGAAAACCCGATGACAAACTACACCCACTGGTTCATTCGCGCGCGGCTCAAGACGCGGCAGCTGCTGCTGCTGGTCGCGCTGGCCGAAGAAGGCAACATCCACCGCGCGGCCCAGGTGCTGAACATGACGCAGCCCGCCGCATCGAAGCTGCTCAAAGACCTCGAAGACGTGCTGGAGGTGCCGCTCTTCGAACGCCTGCCGCGCGGCATGAAGCCCACCTGGTACGGCGAAAGCATGATCCGCCACGCCCGCATGGCGCTGGCCAGCCTCAACGAGGCGCACGACGAACTCACCGCGCTCAAGGCCGGGCGCTTCGGCCAGGTGAGCGTGGGCACCATCACCGCGCCCGGGCTCACGCTCATGCCGACGGCCGTCGCGCTGGTGAAGCGCGACCAGCCCCAGCTGCGCGTGGCGCTCGAGATCGACACCAGCCCCTTGCTGATGGAGCGCTTCGACCAGGGCCGGCTCGACATCCTGGTCGCGCGGCTGTCCGCCGAGCACGACAAGACGAAGCTGCGCTACGAGCCGCTCACCGAAGAGCCCGTGTCGGCGCTGGTGCGGCCCGGCCATCCGCTGCTGGGCATGACCGGCCTCACGCTGCGCGACCTGGTCGGCGCGGGCTGGATCGTGCCGCCGGCCGGCAGCGTGCTGCGGCACCGCTTCGAGCTGATGTTCCGCGAGGAAGGCCTGGCGCCGCCGGGCAACGTCATCGAGACCTCCGCGCTGCTCTTCCTCACGCGCATGCTGCAGCAGAGCGACATGCTGGCCGTGCTGGCGACCGACGTGGCGCGCTACTACGCCGCGCACGGCCTGGGCGCGGTGCTGCCCGTGCCGGTGCCCTGCCACATGGACGCCTTCGGCATCATCACGCACACCGACCGGCTGCTCTCGCCGGCGGCCAAGGTGATGCTGCGGGCCTTGAAGCAGGCGAGCCTGGAGGTCTACGGACGACGGCTCGAGGTCGAAGCCTGAGCGGAGTGGTGCGGCCTGGCGTGGTCGAAGGATTGCAATTCGCGTATCGCCCCATCCGCATCTGCGCAGTTTCGTCGGCGGCCGTGCCTTGCTACGATGCCGCGCGTCAGGCGCACGGGCTTGGCAGACTGCATCGGAGACCCCCTTGGACACATCAACGAGCATTGCCGCCCCGCGCATCGAGGGCCAGCCCCGGTGCATCCTGCCTGCGGGTGCCAGCCTGGGCGAGGGCCTCATGTGGTCGGTGCGCGAGCAGGCGCTGTACTGGCTCGACATCCTCGAGAAGCGCATGTTCCGCTTCGACCCCGCCGACGGCGCGCAGGCCGAATGGCGCTTCGACGAAGAGATCTCCGCGCTGGCCGAGCGGGCGTCGGCGCCCGGGCTCGCGGTCGCGCTGCGGCGCGGCTTCGCCTTGTTCGATCCGGCTGCGCCGCAGGCCGGCGTGCAATGGCTGCAGCAGCCCGAAGCCGACCAGCCCGCCAACCGCTTCAACGACGGCAAGTGCGATGCCGATGGCCGCTTCTGGGCCGGCACCATGGACTTCGATTGCATCGCACCCACCGGCGCGCTGTACCGCCTGGACGCCGACGGCAGGTGCAGCCGGCACGACAGCGGCTTCGCCGTGACGAACGGCCCCACCTGGTCGCTCGACGGCCGCACGCTGTACTTCAACGACACCGTGAACGGAACGATCCACGCCTACGACTTCGATCCCGCCCAAGGCACCGTCGCGCACCGCCGGCCATGGCTGCGCTTCGCACGCAGCGACGGCCTGCCCGACGGCATGACGACCGATGCGGCGGGCCGCATCTGGGTCGCGCATTGGGCCGGCAGCTGCGTGACCTGCCACCACCCGCACGGCGGCGAGGAGCTCGCGCGCATCGCGCTGCCGGTGAGCCAGGTGACCAACTGCGCGTTCGGCGGGCCCGGCCTGCGCACGCTCTACATCACGTCGGCGCGGGTCGGACTGGACGAGGCGCGGCTCGCACACGAACCACTTGCCGGCGGACTCTTCGCCGTGGAGGTCGACGGCCCCGGCGTGGCGCCCTTCAAGTTCGCGGGCTGAGATGAGCGCTTCGTCGGCGCATCCCATCGTCTGGCTGCAGCGCGGCGCACAGCGCCTGGGCCTGGTGCCTTCGCTCGGCGGCAGCGTCGCGGCCTGGCGGCTGGACCGCGCCGGTACGCCGCTCGACCTGTGGCGCCCCTGGGACGGCAGCACCGACCTGTACCGCACGGCATCCTTCCCCATGGTGCCGTGGTCGAACCGCATCAGCGGGGGTGGCTTCGAAGCCCAGGGCGCGTTCCACCCGATGCGGCCCAACCGCGCCGGCGAGCCCTACCCGATCCATGGCGACGGCTGGCTTCAGCCGTGGCGATTGGAGCGCGACACCGACACCGAAGACGCAGCGACGATGACCCTGGAATCCCGGCACTTCGACGGCAACCCCTATGCCTACCGCGCGACCCAGCATTTCCGGCTGGTCGACGACGGACTCGAGCAGACGCTCGAAGTGCAGCACCTCGGGCCCGCGCCGCTGCCTTACGGAATCGGCGTGCATCCCTGGTTTCTTCGCACGGCCGGCACGCGCATCGTGGCACCCGTGCAAGGTGTCTGGCTCTGCGGCGACGATCCGCTGCCCACACGGCACACGAACGAGATACCGCAGGACTGGAACCTCTCGCACGGCGCGCCGGCCTTCGGCAGCTTCGTCGACAACGCGTACACCGGCTGGGGCGGGCAGGCGCGCATCGAGTGGCCCGAGCATGGCGTGCAGTTGACGTTGGCCATGCCCGACTTCGATGCCGACGGCGGCGCGGCGGCGCACTACTGCCTGATGTACCGGCCGCACGACGGGCCTGCCTTCTGCTTCGAGCCGATCACGCAGCCAATCGATGCCTTTCATCTCGCGGGCAGGCCGGGCTTGCGGATGCTCGACAGCGCCGGGGTGCTTCGAATGCGGCTTCGCTGGCATGTCGACATAAATGAAGCTTGAAAATAACGGCTCGTAACGATGTAGTCCAAAGCTCTCTCCTGCCGCTTAAATCCAAAGCTTTAGCCGTCTTTTTTTGCGCAACATAGTGTGTGCAGATGGGTAGTTTTGCCCTCTCTGACGCCTGACCCCAGCGGGTGCCGATGTTAGATTTCCGCCCAGCGAAACCGGGTCGAAATCCTGGTCAATTTGGCAATGGTGGTTAGAGGGAGCTCTCGCAGTGAAAAGCGAATTCTTGGCGAATGCCGAGGTGAATGAATTGAGCGACTGGATGGCCGCTCGTTTGGCGTCGATGCCCGTGCGCCTGTCCATCCCGACGTCTCCTTATGTGCCTGGCGGTGTCAGTGCCGAGACGAATTTCGCGGCACTGGTGCCGGACCACTTTCGGTGGCGCCTGACCGGCATGGCCGTGGGCGACTGGTGGGAAACGCTGCAGTGTCTGCAGAAGCTCGCGACGCCGCTTCGCGCCGCGGTCGATTCGAACGATGCGGTCGCAACGCTGGCGGCCTGCGAATCCATCGCGCAATGGGGCGCGGACCGCAACAGCCGCGTCGGCGCCAACGCCTACCTCGCATCGCTGGGCGATCGCCTGCCCGAGTACCTGCGGCGCACCGGCGCGGCGATGCGGCTCGCGTGCCCGGACGAGAGCGGCATCTTCCGCGTCGTGCCCAAGATGAACTCCACGCTGGGCAAGATCCATTCGCTGCTCGCGCTCGACGGCCTGCCGATCTATGAATCGCGCATCGCCGCGGCCATCGCGGCGCTGGTCGAGATCTGGCGTCGAGAGACCGGCCGCGCGGGCGAGCCGCTGCCTGCGTTCCTGCGCTTTCCGGCGGTGGGCGGCCAGTTGCAGCGACGCTTGCGACGCCTGTATCCGGACGCCGTCGATCCTGGCTTGCTCAGCTACAGCCAAGGCTCCGAGATCGCCACCGCCGGCCGATGGGCCAGTGCGACGGTGCGCCTCGGGCTGCTCATCGGCCTGGTGATTCGCCGATGCGATCCGGACCTGTTCGTGGCCTGGCCCGACGACCCCGCATCGCGCAGCAGGGGCCTGCGCATGGCGACCTTCACGGCAGCGCTGTTCATGGCCGGCTACGACCCGACCTGCCTCTTGCCGGCAGAGTTCGCGGCCGACGCTCCGGTTCGCGCGGACGCGTAGGCACGGCCCGCTGCCAACGCTCGTTCGCGCCGCCATGATCGGCCGGGGCCGGGTCGGCGGAAATCGCCACACGGATCACACCGACGCTCATGCCGATGGCACGGTGCTTGAACCGAGCGATTTGCAGTAGGAGACGAGTTCGTCGAGCTCGGTCGTCTTGTCGAAGAAGGCGTCGGCGCCGTAGAAGGCGCAACGCCGCCGCATGTCGGGCGTCGCGAAATTGCTCACCACGACCATCCGCTGCCCACTCTTGCGCACGCGGCAGCCCGCGAGCACGGTCAGGCCATTGCCCTCTTCCAGAAAGAGGTCGATGAGCGCGAGGTCCCAACTGTTGCCGTGCTCGAGCAGCCAGACGGATGCGTCGGTGGACTGGCTGGCGGCGCCCACCACGTCCACGCCGGCGCGTTCGTGAAGCAGCGTCGTGAGAAGTTTCCGTATCGAGGGGTCGTCTTCAGCGATGAAGGCCTTGCGTCGCACGCCAGTCCCTTTCGCCACAGCAAGGCCACGGGCCGTCACCGGAATCGCCGCGGCACAGGGAGCCGCGCATGTATTTCATCGCGTTGTCGTTCGATCGGGTCATGCCAATTCCTGGCATGAGGCGCCCGATGCGCTTCTGTCGTCGAGATGGAGCGGCAGCAACAAGGCGACGGCACGCAGCAGATCGAACTCGGTGCGCGGCAGCTGTTGCCTGACGTAGTCGAGATGGCACAAGGTGCCAGCGACCTCGCCGGTCGCATCGACCACCGGCACACCGTGGTAGGACAGCACCACCGACTGGTAAGCATGCCCGTCGAGCCGCTGATCGAGCGAGGCGTCCTGCGTCTCGAAGGAGCCGTCGCGCAGTGCGAACTGGCAGAAGCTGTCTTTCAAGGGCACGTCGGCGAGAGAACTCGCATCGAGTTCCCCGAGCTTGTCGTGGAAGCAGATGCTGGCGAGTACGTCGTGGCGAAGCCGGTAGAAGGCGGTGAAGCGGTGCGGAACGCGGGCGTTCAATGCACTCACTAGGGCGACTGCACCACCGGACGCCAGGACTCGACGAAGTGACTCGACGTCAGCGTGAGGGTCGGCGGCGCTCATCATTTGTCAATGTGGTTGTATTGCGGGCGAGTGTGCAGCTTGATACGCACATCGCCGACTGACACGACTCTGAAAACCAGTGTCGTTTGTGACGTATTTTCGTTTGGCGATCTGTCAGCCAAACACGTCGGCGAGTCACCCTGATGACGCTTAAACCATTGGCTTTAGGTGCGTCGCCACGCGGCTCATCCTGCTGTGGACGAGCCGAATTTCTGCGCTTGTCGCAAGGCGCGAACTCGACGCTTCAGCGCGGTGCGCGAGACGTGCTGGCCTTCATCCTGGCGAGCAGCTCGATGTGCTCGGGCGACTGTTGAGCGATCACCTGCAACGCTGCCGACAACTGCAACGAGGTGTCCAGGCGCGTGTGAAGTCCTTCGAGGATCAAGCGCTTTCCCATGCGAACGGCAGCGCCGGGATGGCGTGCGATCCGGCGGGCAAGTTCGAGGGCCGCCGGCATGAGCTGGTCGTCTTCGACCACGCGCGAAACCAGGCCGATCCTCAGCGCTTCGGCCGCATCGATGGCGTCTCCGGTCAAGGACAGTTCGAACGCATGCGCCAGGCCGACGACCCGGGGCAGCAGCCACGCGCCGCCGTCGCCCGGAACCAGGCCGAGCTTGACGAAGCTTTCCGCGAAGCTCGCGCTCTGTGCGGCGATGCGCATGTCGCACATGCAGGCCAGGTCGCATCCCGCGCCCATGGCCGGGCCGTTGACGGCCGCGATGGTGGGCACTTCGAGGCGCTCGAAGGCCATGGGAATCCGCTGGATGCCCTCGTCGAAGGCGCGGCGCGCATCGGCCGGTGCGCTTCGCGCCGCTTCGGCGGCGATGCGCACCTCGTCGAGGTTTCCACCGGCGCAGAAGGCCGGGCCGTTGCCCGTGAGCACCATGACCTTCACGCTCGGGTCGCGCCGAAGCTCGTCGATCGCGTCGACGAGCGCAGCGATCGTGTCGGCGCCGCCGAGTGCGTTGCGGGTTTCGGGGCGGTTCAGGCGGAGGACCGCGATGGCGCCCTCATCGGAGCGCTCGACGAATGGCGCGGTCATGGTTCTGCGCCGATCAGGCCGGCGCGCAGCCGACGATCCGCTGGCGCGCGAGTTCGTCGACCCGTTCTGCGCTCATGCCGGCTTCGATCAGGATGTCGCGCGTGTCCCCACCCAGGCGCGGCGGCATGCGGCGCGTCGCCGGCGGGGTGCGGCTCCAGCGCCCGGGGGCGGCCATGTCGCGGTAGGTGCCCACGACGGGGTGCGCCACGGTTCTGAAGAAGCCCGATGCCGCAAGATGCGGATCGTCCAGCAACGACTCCAGCGTATGCAGCGGCATGGTCGGAATGTCGGCGCGCTCGCAGGCATCGAGCCACCATGCCGTCGTCTGCTTCGCGACGTCGGCGGCGATCATGTCGCAGAGCGCGTCGGCATGGACCGTTCGATTCGCGATGCCTTGAAGACGGCTGTCGCCGTCGTACTGGCCGGCCCGCCCGACGAGCCCGAGGTAGCTGCGCCACTGGCGGTCGGTGTAGACCATCAGGCACACACTGCCGTCCGCGGTGGCATAGGCCTGTCGTCCCTTGGCGAGGATGCGCTTGTAGCCCATCTCGCCGGACTCGGGGATGAAGGTCTTGCCGCCCAGATGATCGCCCAGCACCTGCGTAGCCATGGTTTCGAACATCGGGATCTCGATGGACTGGCCTTCGCCGGTGCGCTGGCGATGCAACAGCGCGGCCAGCGTCGCGTTGGCCGCGAAGACGCCGACCATCCGGTCCATGAGCGTCACGGGCATGTAGCGCGGAACGCCGTCGCCGACCTCGGCCACGAGCGTCGGAATGGCGAGCGCACCCTGGATCAGGTCGTCGTAGGCCGGCTTGTCCGCATAGGGCCCGTTCTGCCCGTAGCCGACCAGCGACACGTAGACGAGATCCGGCTTGTGCGCGATCAGGTCTTCATAGGCCAGGCCGAGCCGGGCGAGTGCCTTGGGGCGGATGTTGCTGATGAAGGCGTCTGCGCCTTGCACCAGGTCGATCAGGATGTCGCGGCCTTCCGGGCTCTTCAAGTCGATGGCCAGGCTGCGCTTGTTGCGGTTGGAATGCAGAAAGCCCGCGGCCATGCCCGGGACGACGGCGCTGCCGATGCCCCGGCTGGAATCGCCATCGAGCGCCTCGACCTTGATCACCTCGGCACCGAAGTCGCCGAGGTTCTGCGTGCAGACGGGCCCCATGAGCACGGTCGTGAGGTCGAGGATGCGGATGCCTTCGAGCACGGCGGAAGATGCACGCGCGGCCGCATGTGAAGGCATCGATTCGTGCTGCATATTCATTCTTGCTGCATGCCGATGTCGCGCGCGATGCTGCGCCACGTGGCCAGCTCGTCGGTTTGCATCTTGCGCAGCTGATCGGGCGTCATGCGGGCGGTCTGGTTGCCGGTGCGGGCGAAGAAGTCCGACGCCTCCTGGCTCGCGGCGATCTGCTGGAACCACTCACCGAGCCTCGATGCGACGGCTGCCGGCGTCGACGACGGAACAGCCGCCGCGGCCCAGTTCGACACCATGAAGGCCGGGAATCCGGCTTCGGCGAAGGTCGGTGCGTCGGCGAACTTGGGCAGGCGCTTGTCCGATGCGACGGCCAGGACGCGCAGGCGCTGGGCCTCCGCCAGCGCGATGAAAGACCCGGGGTCGAGCACGCCGCAGTCCACCGTGTTGGCCGCGACCGCGGCCGCCACTTCGGACGCGCCCTTGTAGTTGATGTTGTTGAGCTTGATGCCGGCCAGTTGATAGAAGTACGCGGCGAAGAGCTGGTACGACGCTGCGCCGGTCGCCGAGCTCAGTTGCCCGGGTGCGCTGCGCGCTCGCTCGACGAAGGACTTCAGGTCACGGAACGGCGACGCACCGTTCACCGCCAGGACGCATGGCGCCTTGTTGAGCAGTCCGATGAAGCTGAAGTCCCGGACCGGGTCGTAGGGCAGCTGCTTGAACTGCACGGCGTTGATGACGAACAGCGAGTTCGCGCCGATCAGGATCGTGTGGCCGTCAGGCGCCGCTCGGCCGAGCGCGGACACGGCGATGAACCCGTTGCCGCCGGGGACGTTGCGCACAACCACCGGCTGGCCTGCCAACGAAGTCAACTGCGCTGCGTAGTAGCGGGCGCCGATGTCGGACCCGCTGCCGGTCGGGAAGGGCACGAGCAATTCGATGGGCTTCGACGGGAAGGCTGCGGTGTTGCCGAAGGCGGGCATCAGCACGGCGCTCGCCGCGCTTCCTGCAGCTGCCGCGAGCAGGCGCCGCCTGCCGAGTCCGGCAGAGCGACGATGGTTCGTCGAAGTGTTCATGTTCATAGGTGTGTGTCTCTCCATGTCGTTCTGAAAGTATTCATGCGCTGCTCAGGCTGCATTCGAGCGGGGCGGTTCGCCGAGGTGGCGAAAGCCGGCCAATGCCGCCCAGAGCTGCTCCTTGCCGATGTGGCAGAAGTGCCGTCCGAGTCGGCGGGCCAGCGCGCCGCTGTGGCCGTCTTCGGCGCGCCATGCCCAGAGGCGGAGCGTGAGCAGGTGGAGCGGATATTCCTCCGTCACGCCGATGGCGCCATGCGCCTGGTGCGCAATGCGGCAAGCCATCCTGGCGGCCTCGTTGCAACGGAGCTTGGCCACGGCCGACGTTCCCCAGTCCGGCAGTTCGTGCTGGAAGGCCAGGGCCGAGGCCGATTGCGCATTGACCACGGCACTGGCCAGTTCGGCCAGGCTCTGCTGCACTGCCTGGAACTTGCCGAGCGGCTTGCCGAACTGGCTGCGCTCGTTCACGTACCGCACCGTGAGATCGAGCGCGGCTTCGGCCGCGCCCGCCATGAGCGCGGCACGAAAGCGCTGGCGTTCGAGTTCGAAGCGCTGCAAGAGATGAGGCACCGGAACGAAGGTCGCGCGAACCTCTCGCAGCGGGACTCGACTGCGAGGCTCGTGGGCGACGTTGCGGGTTTCTTCGATGTGCTCGGCCGTGGGCGGTGCATCGAGCAGCACCAGGCCGTCGGTCGTGCCACGGCGCGCGACCAGCAGCCACGTCCGGCTTTCTCTGGCCCACGAGAGCCGTGCATGTCCGCTGAGGGAAGTTTCAGTGAATGCGTTCGACTGGGCTTCAAGCGTGCCGATGGCGATGCGCCCCTGCGGCGGAGAGATGCCCGCCTCGCGCAGCAAGCGGCGAGCCACGATGTTCTCGACCACGGGCGCGAAGGTCGCGAAGTAGCCGGCATGTCGAGCGACCATGTATGCGGCGCGTTGGGGCGCCTCGAGATCCGGTTCTGCCAAAACACGGCGAGCCCCATCTCTTCGATGGCTTGCCAGGATTGATCGAGCGCGTTCGATGCGCTGCTGGCACGCAGGCTTTCGAAGAGCCGCTGCGCAGCATCGGAAATCATCCGGCCGTCGTCGGACAGGAATGAAGTCGGCTGGTGAAGGGTGGTCGCGGTCACAGGCCGAGCCCCTTCGCGATGACGCCACGCAGGATCTCGCGGGCACCGCCCCGAATGGAATACTCGGGCGCGCACAAGGCGGTCTGTCGAAGCACCACGGCCAAGGTGCTCACGTCATCGGCCGGCACGTCGAACATGTCGAAGGCGGCGTCGGGCAGCTTTTGTTCGAAGGTCGTTCCGAGGTCCTTCACCAGGGCCGCCGCGTTTGCCGGAGAGTGGCCGGCGTCCAGCATGGCCGAGATGCCCAAGGACATTTCGCGCACGGAGAGCAGCTCTGCGATCAGGTGGCCGAGTCGCTCGGTGTGCGCCTCGTCGTCGGCCGTCGCGTTGTCGACCATCTCGCGCAGAAGGACGAAGCTGCTGAGGAAGCGCTCGGGCCCGCTGCGTTCGAATGCGAGCTCTTCGGACACCTGCTTCCAGCCCTCGCCCTCGGCGCCCAGCAGGGCATCGGCGGGGACCGCGACGTTGTCGAACACGCATTCGTTGAAGTGAGACAGGCCGCGCAGGTTGCGGATACCCCGGACCGTGATGCCCGGGGACTTCATGTCGATGACGAACTGCGACAGGCCCTTGTGCCGCTCGCTGCCCTTCTCGGAGCGGAAGAGCCCGACCATGTAGTCGGCGTCGTGCGCGCCGGAGGTCCAGACCTTGCGCCCGTTGAGCAGCCAGCCTTGGTGCGTGCGCTCTGCGCGGCTTCGGATCGAGGCGAGGTCGGAGCCCGAGTCGGGCTCGCTCATGCCGACGCAGAAGCTGATGTCGCCGGCCACCATGCGGGGCAGCAGGCTGGCCTGGAGCCGCGCGGAAGCGTGCCTGAGTAACATGGGGCCTGTCTGGCGGTCCATCGGCATGCAGTAGTTGATCGGCGCGCCTTGGGCCAGAGCCTCTTCCCAAACGATGTACCGATGCGCATTCGTCAGTTCCCGGCCGCCGAAGTCCTTGGGCCAGGTCAGGCCGATCAAGCCTTGCTGCCCGACTTCGCGCGTCAGTGGCTTGCTGCCGAGCATCCAGCTTTCGGCCAGCTTCGCCGGCTCGAAGTCCGCGAGTGCCTGGCGCCAGAAAGCCCGCACCTCCGTGCGGAAGTCGCGAAGCGATGCCGACTCCATGGCGGCCGGTTCGATCGGCATCGAGGTCATTGAAAGTTTCATGAAGCCACGGCGGTCCCGTGCGTGTGTGGAGGGTTCGACCGCCTTGCGGCCGAGCCACTCGATTCTTTCGTTGCGGCCCTGGCGCTGGCAATCACGCCGCCGGCACATCCGGATTTGCGAAACGCGAATCCGCTCCTGATGTCCACCCTTCCCTCCTTCGACGTTCTGAGACGGCGCGACCTCAACACGCTGCTGGTACTGCGCCGGCTGCTGCTGAGCAAGAGCGTGTCGGTGACGGCCGACCAGCTGGGTATGAGTCCGTCGTCGGTCAGCAAGGCGCTGGCGCAGTTGCGCGAGGACTTCCAGGATCAGCTGCTGGTGCGCTCGTCCAACAAGATGTTCCTGACGGAGCTGGCGGTGCTGCTGCTTCCTCAGCTGGAAGAACTGGTGCGCCATCTGCACAGCCTCTACGAAGGCTCTGCGAGCCTCGACGACGAGCGCAACGAGCGCGTGTTCGTGCTGGGTGCGAACGACTACGTGCAGGCCACGCTGGGGATTCGCATGGCGGGCCTTCTGAGCAAGTCGTCGCCGACGGTGCGGCTGACCATGCGGCCCGTCGCGACCAACCTCGTTCAACTGCTCGCCGACGGCTTCATCGACCTCGTCGTCGTGACCGAGAACCTGGAATCGCGGGGACTGCGCTCGCGCGTGCTGAACCGGGAGCGCTTCGTGTGCGTGGCCTTGGCCGGCGCCTCTGCGCGTGCCGAGCCGATGGCGTTCGACGAATTCTGTGCCCATGCGCAGGCCGACTACACGCCCTCCGGCAACGGCCTGCTGCAGCAGCTGTTCGAGACGCGCCTGCTCGACAAGGGCGTCAAGCGCAACGTGCGGACCACGCTGTCGAGCATCGTCGCCCTGCCCGGCGTGCTCCAGCAGACCGACGGCATCTGCATCGTTCCGGAGCGGGTGCTGCAGGTGGAAGCGATCGCGACGCATCTGCGCGTCGTGCCGCTGGCCTTCGAACTGCCGACCTTCGAGCTCGGGATGTACTGGCACAACGTGACGCACGGCGACCCGCTGGCGCGGCTGATCCGGGATCGGTTGGCGGCGATGTTCGCCGACGCCGCCGGCGGCCGCGCGCGGGGCTGAGCCGGGCAACGAAAAAGCCGGACACCTTGTTGAAAGTGTCCGGCTTCGGATGTGGTCCCGCCGCCAGGAATCGAACCTGGATCTCAGCCTTCGGAGGGCCGAATTCTATCCGTTGAAATACAGCGAGATGGGTCTTCGGCAGAGCGCCGAAGCCCGCCATTATCACGCATCACGCGGCCTGCTTGCAGTCCAGGCCGGCCGGCCCGGACCTGGCGCATTCGAAACCCAGGCCGCCCAGGTACACGTGGAAGATGTGGCGGCCGGCCGCCACCAGGTCGAACAGGCCGGGCTCGAGCAGCCAGTCTTGAATGAGGCCCGAGAAGGCGGCATGCAGGCCGAAGGCCGCGGTCTTCACCGGCATCGGCAGCGCGACGCCGGCCTTGTCGGCCGCCTGCTGCAGCGCGCTCGCGAAGTCGTCGAGGAACTCGTTGCGCGCGGCGCGGTGGCGCTGCAGCACGGCGTCCATCTCTTGCGTGTATTCGACCTTGAGCGTCGCGATCTCGAACACCCGGCGAACCTGCGGGTCGGTGACCATGAGGTCGAGCGCCAGCATCATCACGCGCTCGATCGCGGCCAGCGGATCTTCGCCGTCGCTTCCGGCCTCGCGCTTGGCGGCCTCCAGCGGCAGCGTCACGCGTTCCATCATCGCGTTGAAGAGATCGGCCTTGTCCTTGAAGTGCCAGTAGATCGCGCCACGCGTGGCGCCGGCCTGCTGCGCGATCTGCTGCAGCGAGGTCTGCGAAACGCCCTGCGTCTGGAAAAGCACCTCGGCGGCGTCGAGCAGGCGATGCCGGGTCGCAAGCGCTTCTTCCTTGGTACGACGGACCACTGCGCCTCCTTCTTGCTAGTTCGTTGTCAGGGAGTTGTCACTATACATGCATGAATGTATGTACACTACACCCCCTTCCCGATGGTCAGATTCGCCGTGGTGCTTTAGGCACCGCGGATGTCTCGCCATTCCCCGTCTTCGCTTCAAAGGATTCGCATGCCTCTCCTGCATGTCTCCCGTCATTCGTTGTTGTTCCCGTCGCGCCGCCCTGCCCTGGCCGCCGTCGCAGCCGCCGCAGTGCTCGTGCTCGCCGGCTGCGGCAAGAGCGAGGCGCCGGCCGGCGCTGCGAAAGGCGGCGCCGGTGGCGGCGCGCCGCCGCCGCCCGAAGTGGGCGTGGTGGTCGCCACGCCGCACGACGTCGGCCTGGTGACCGAATTGCCCGGGCGGCTCGAGGCCTCGCGCGTGGCCGAGGTGCGCGCCCGCGCGGCCGGCATCCTGCAGAAGCGGGTGTTCCGCGAAGGCAGCGACGTGAAAGCCGGCCAGTTGCTGTTCAACATCGACCCCGCCCCCTACCTCGCCTCCGCACAGAGCGCCGAAGCCAGCCTGGCGCGCGCGCAGGCCAATGCGGTGCAGGCCAAGGCGCTGGCCGAACGCTACAAGCCGCTGGTGGAAGCCAATGCGGTGAGCAAGCAGGAATACCTGAACGCGGTGGCCTCGGCCAAGACGGCCGAAGCCGACATCGCGGTGGGCCGCGCCTCGCTGCAGACCGCCAAGATCAACCTGGGCTACGCCAGCGTGACCTCGCCCATCTCCGGCCGCATCGGCCGCGCGCTCGTCACCGAAGGCGCCCTGGTGGGCCAGGGCGACGCGACGCCGTTGGCCGTGGTGCAGCAGATCGACCCGATGTACGTGAACTTCACGCAGTCGGCCAACGACGTGCTGAAGCTGCGCCGCGCCATGGCGGCCGGCCAGTTCAAGCGCGCCAGCGGCTCGGAAGCGGCCAGCGTGCGCATCCAGCTCGAAGGCGGCAACGAGTACGAACTGCCCGGCAAGCTGCTCTTCTCCGACCTGACGGTCGACTCGACCACCGGCCAGGTCACGCTGCGCGCCGAAGTGCCGAACCCCAAGGGCGAACTGCTGCCCGGCCTGTACGTGCGCGTGAAGGTCGAACAGGCCCAGGCCACCAACGCGATCACGGTGCCGCAGCAGGCCGTCACCCGCACCCAGCAGGGCGACACGCTGACCGTGGTGGATGCCGAAGGCAAGATGCACAAGCGCGACGTGAAGATCAGCGCGGCGCAGAACAACCAGTGGATCGTGCTCGAAGGCCTGAAGGCCGGCGAGCAGGTAATGGTCGACGGCTTCCAGAAGCTGATGATGATGCCGCCCGGCGCCTCGGTGAAGGCCGTGCCGTGGAAGGCGCCGACGCCGGCCTCGGCAGCGCCGGCACCGGCCGCCCCGGCTTCGGCACCCGCCTCGGCCCCGGCCCCGGCGCCTGCCGCGAAGTCCTGAGGAGCGCGCCCGCATGGCAAAGTTCTTCATCGACCGGCCCATCTTCGCGTGGGTGATCGCGCTGTTCGTCATCGTGCTGGGCGCCGTGTCTATCACGCAGCTCCCGATCGCGCAGTACCCGCCGGTGGCACCGCCGGCCATCGTCATCAACACCGCCTACCCGGGCGCCTCGGCCCAGACGCTGGAGGACAGCGTGCTTTCGGTTATCGAGCGCGAGATGAACGGCTCCCCGGGCCTCATCTACATGGAGTCGGTGGCGCAGGCGGATGGCACCGGCACCATCACCATCACCTTCGAGACCGGCACCGACCCCGACCTCGCGCAGGTGGACGTGCAGAACCGGCTGTCGCGCGCCACGCCGCGCCTGCCGGCCGCGGTGACGCAGCAGGGCGTGCGCGTGGACAAATCGCGCAACAACTTCCTGCTGTTCACGATGCTGTCGTCGACCAACCCGGCGATCGACACCACGGCGCTGGGCGACTACGCCTCGCGCAACGTGGTGCCCGAGCTGCAGCGGATCGCCGGCGTGGGCCAGGCCCAGCTGTTCGGCACCGAGCGCGCCATGCGGATCTGGATCGACCCGGCCAAGCTGCAGGGCTACAACCTGTCGGCGGCCGACGTCAACGCGGCCATCCGCGCGCAGAACGCGCAGGTGTCGTCCGGCACCATCGGCGACCTGCCCAACGTGCCGGGCCAGGCCATCGCGGCGACGGTGGTGGTGAACGGCCAACTCACCGGCACTTCGCAGTTCGGCGACATCGTGCTGCGCGCCAACACCGACGGCTCGGCCGTGCGGTTGAAGGACGTGGCGCGCATCGAGCTGGGCGGGCAGGCCTACGCCACCTCGGCGCGCCTGAACGGCCAGCAGGCCGTGGGCATCGGCGTGCAGCTCGCACCGGCCGGCAACGCCTTGGCCGCGGCCAAGGCGACCCGCGCCAAGATGGACGAGCTGCAGCGCTACTTCCCGCAGGGCGTGTCGTGGACCATTCCGTACGACAGCTCGCGCTTCGTCAGCATCTCCATCACCGAGGTGGTGAAGACGCTGTTCGAGGCGGTGGCGCTGGTGTTCCTGGTGATGTTCCTGTTCCTGCAGAACTGGCGCTACACGCTCATCCCGACCATCGTGGTGCCCATCGCACTGCTGGGCACCTTCGCCACGCTGCTGGCGCTGGGCTTCTCGATCAACGTGCTGACCATGTTCGGCATGGTGCTGGTGATCGGCATCGTGGTGGACGATGCGATCGTGGTGGTGGAGAACGTCGAGCGCATCATGAGCGAGGAGGGGCTGTCGCCGCTCGAAGCCACGCGCAAGGCGATGCGGCAGATCTCGGGCGCCATCATCGGCGTGACGGTGGTGCTGATCTCGGTGTTCGTGCCGCTGGCCTTCTTCTCGGGCTCGACCGGCAATATCTACCGCCAGTTCTCGGCAGTGATGGTGGCATCGATCAGCTTCTCGGCCTTCATGGCCCTGTCGCTCACGCCGGCGCTGTGCGCGACGCTGCTCAAGCCGGTGGAAGCGGGCCATCATCACGAGAAGAAGGGTTTCTTCGGCTGGTTCAACCGCGGCTTCACGCGCACGGCCAAGGGCTATGAAAGCGTCGTCTCGCGCATCCTGAAGCGCGCCGCGCGCTACCTCATCATCTACGCCGCCATCATCGGCGCGGTGCTGGTGGTGTACCGGCAGCTGCCGACCTCCTTCCTGCCGCAGGAAGACCAGGGCTACATCATCGTCAACGTGCAGCTGCCGCCCGGCGCGACGCAGGAACGCATGCTGTCGGTGATGCAGGACGTCGAGAAGTACATCCTCAAGCAGCCCGAGGTGGAGAACATGGTCGGCGTGCTGGGCTTCAGCTTCTCGGGCCAGGGGCAGAACGCGGGCCTGGCCTTCGTGACGCTGAAACCCTGGGACCAGCGCCACGACCCGGCCAACTCGGCCGACGCGGTGGCGGGCCGGGCCTTCGGCGCGCTGTCGGGCATTCGCGACGCCTTCATCTATCCGCTGTCGCCACCGCCCATCCCGGAACTCGGCAATGCGAGCGGCTTCAGCTTCCGGCTGCAGGACCGCAGCGGCGCCGGCCACGACGCACTCATCAACGCGCGCAACCAGCTGCTCGGCATGGCCGGCAAGAGCGCGATCCTGACGCAGGTGCGACCCGACGGCCTGGAAGACGCACCGCAGCTGCAGATCGACATCGACCGCGACAAGGCCAACGCCCTGGGCGTGGGTTTCGATGCGATCAACAGCGCGTTGTCGACGGCACTGGGCTCCACCTACGTGAACGACTTCCCGAACCAGGGACGCCTGCAGCGGGTGGTGGTGCAGGCCGACGCGCCAGCGCGCATGCAGCCGGACGACCTGCTGAAGCTCAACGCCAGCAACAGCCAGGGCGCACCGGTGCCGCTGTCGGCCTTCGCCAGCACGCGATGGATCACGGGGGCGCAGCAGACGGTGCGCTACAACGGCTACCCGGCGATCCGCATCTCGGGCTCGGCGGCCGCTGGCTCCAGCTCGGGTGCCGCGATGGCCGAGATGGAAAAGCTCGCCGCCCAGCTGCCCGCCGGCTTCGGCTTCGAGTGGACCGGCCAGTCGCGCGAGGAAAAGCTCGCCGGCTCGCAGGCGGTGATCCTCTACGTGTTCTCGATCCTGGCGGTGTTCCTCTGCCTGGCCGCGCTGTACGAGAGCTGGACCATCCCGCTCGCGGTGATCCTGGTGGTGCCGCTGGGCGTGCTGGGGGTGCTGCTGGCGACCATGTTCCGCGCCTACTCGAACGACGTGTACTTCCAGGTGGGGCTGATCACCATCATCGGCTTGTCGGCGAAGAACGCGATTCTGATCATCGAGTTCGCCAAGGACCTGCAGGCGCAGGGGCGCGGGGTCATCGAATCGGCGCTGGAGGCCGCGCACCTGCGGTTCCGGCCCATCATCATGACCTCGCTGGCCTTCGGCCTCGGCGTGATGCCGCTGGTGCTGGCCTCCGGCGCGGGCTCGGCGAGCCAGCGCGCGATCGGCACCGGCGTGATCGGCGGCATGGTGACCGGCACGGCCCTCGCCGTGCTCTTCGTGCCGGTCTTCTTCGTGGTGGTGCGCAGCCTGTTCAAGGGCAGTGCGCGCCAGCGCGAGATGGACAGGCGCCATGCAGAAGCCGCTGGCATCGATGAAAGCTCGGCCCATGAGTAAAAAGACTTTTCGTTCCACCGCACTCGCCGCCGCGGCCGCCCTGGCCCTGGCCGGGTGCTCGCTGATTCCGACCTACGAGCGCCCGGCGGCGCCGGTGCCGGCCGCCTATCCGGGCGCGCAGCCTGCGGCGGCCACCACCTCGCCGGCATCGACGCTGGCTTGGCAGGACTACTTCACCGATCCGCGGCTGGCGAAGCTGATCGAGCTCGCGCTCGCCAACAACCGCGACCTGCGCGTGGCGGCGGGCAACATCGAGCAGGCGCGCGCGCAGTTCCAGATCCAGCGCGCGGCGCAGTTCCCGGCACTCAACCTGTCGGCGAGCGGCTCGCGCTCGAGCCCCAACCCGCTCGCGGCCGCCGGCCTGGGCGGCAGCGTGGCGTCGAGCTATTCGGTCGACCTCGGCATCACCGCCTGGGAGCTCGACCTGTTCGGCCGCATCGGCAGCCTCAAGGAGAACGCCCTCGCGCAGTTCCTCGCCACCGAGGAAACGCGCAAGGCCACGCAGATCAGCCTGATCGCCGCGGTGGCCAGCGGCTGGCTCACCTTGATCGCCGACGACCAGCTGATGGCGATCACGCGCCAGACTCTGGGCACCCGCGAGGAATCGCAGAAGCTCACCCGCCTGCGCTTCGAGAACGGCGTGTCGTCGGAACTCGACCTGCGCCTGGCCGATTCGCTGACCGAAAGTGCGCGTGCCACCTATGCCGAACAGCAGCGCGCGCGCATGCAGGACGAGAACGCCCTGGCCCTGCTGCTCGGCGCACCGGTGCCGCCCGAGGCGATGGAAGGCAGCGGCGGCGACCGCGGCCTGGACGCGATCGCGCCCATGCCCGAGCTGCCGGCGGGCCTGCCCTCCGACCTGCTGGGCGAGCGGCCCGACATCCGCGCGGCCGAGCAGCAGCTGATCGCGGCCAACGCCAACATCGGCGCGGCGCGAGCGGCCTTCTTCCCGCGCATTTCGCTGACCTCGTCGATCGGCACGGCCAGCAGCGAGTTCTCGAACCTGTTCGATCGCGGCACCAAGGCCTGGACCTTCGCGCCCGCACTGACGCTGCCGATCTTCGACGCGGGCCGGAACCAAGCCAACCTGGAGTCGGCCCGCGCTGGCCGCGACATCGCGGTGGCGCAGTACGAGAAATCGATCCAGACGGGCTTCCGCGAGGTGGCCGACGCACTCGCGGGCCGCGCCACGCTGGGCGAGCAACTGCGAGCGCTGCGGGCCCAGGCGGAGGCGGAGTCGGTGCGCTTCAGGCTCTCGGACCTGCGCTACCGCAACGGCATCGCCAGTGCGCTGGACCTGCTGGACGCCCAGCGTTCGCTCTACGGCGCGCAGCTGTCCGCGGTGCAGATCCAGCTCGCGCAGCTGCAGAACCAGGTGGTGCTTTACAAGACGCTCGGCGGCGGCTGGGCAACGCGTTGACGTCCGCGAAGAGGCGCCTCCGGGCGCCTCTCTATAATCGCCGGCTGACCATAACAAGCCCGACGAGCCCCACATTGAGGACCCAATGAGCGACGACGCGCACTACCAGGCCACAGAAGATGCCCACACGGGCCCGATCAAGAATCCCAAACAGCTCCTGCTGGCGGTCTTCTTCTCCTTCATAGTGCCGATCCTGATCATCTTCGGGCTCGTTGCCTACGTGACCTCCGCCAACCATCCTTCCGGGGTGGCACAGGGCGACAACATGTCGCTCTACGGCGTGTCCAAAGAATCCCGCGATCGCGACATCGCGGAGCGTCTCAAGAAGATCGGCGCGATCGAAATCCGCGATGCCAACCGGCCGCTGGCCGCCGGCGAGGCGGTGTTCAAGGCGCAGTGCGTGGCCTGCCACGGCGCCCCGGGCATTCCGGGCGCTCCGCACCTCAACGACGCAGCCGCCTGGGGCCCCCGCATCGGCCAGGGCTACGACACGCTGCTCGAACATGCGCTCAAGGGCAAAGGCGCGATGCCTGCCCAGGGTGGCGGCGACTTCGAAGACGTGGAAATCGGCCGGGCCGTGGTCTACCTGGCCAATGCCGGCGGCGCCAAGTTCCCGGTGCCCGACCGGCCCGCGGCGGGTGCCGCTGCGCCTGAAGGCGCGGCTTCCGGTGCGGCCCCGGCGGCGGCAGCCACCGCGGCGGCGGCACCTGCTGCAGCAGCACCCACTGCGGCTGCACCTGCTGCACCTGCTGCACCCGCCGCACCCGCCGCACCCGCTGCCTCCGAGCCTGCCAAGTAAGCCGGCCTCGCGCCCATCCACGAAAAGCCCGCAGTCGCGGGCTTTTTCATTGGCGAGCGTGTCCGAGGATCAGGAGGTCTTCGGCGATGCGGGTCGGCCCGCTGCAGGGCTCATCACGTAGCAGAAGCGCTCGGGCAACTGCGCCGCCTGCACGTCCTGCGGCACCCAGCGCCCCTGCTCCACCGCATCGGCCGCCAGGCCCATGTCCTGCGTGTGCACCAGGCCCAGCCCCAGGGGCGTGGCGAGGTACAGCAGCCCCTCTTCGTCGACCAGGCAGGCCGAAGACTCGACCGGCGTGCCGGTGTGCGATCGAACCGAGAGGTCTTCGCTCACGCGCCACACCCAGGGCGCGGCCTCGAGCTCCACGTACACGCGCTGCGGCCCGTTCTGGAAGAACCATTGGCCGCGCTCGTCGTGCTCGTAGTTGCGCTGGATGAAGTCGATGAGTTTTTCGTGCCTGAGCAGCGAGCCCTTGGCGGCAGGAAAGCCGCCCGCCGCCTGGGTGCGGTCGTCCCGCAGGTACCAGTTGCCACGCGCGTCGAGACCCAGCCAGCCGTAGCAGTGCGGCACGTTGGGCCACTTGGCGATGGCCTGCTTGACGATGTCGTCCATGCGCGGGATTCTGGCGCGCTTCGATGGGCATCGCCATCGGACAAGGCCGCGTATCTGCAACGCGGGACGACAGGCGTCAGAGATGCTGTGCCAGCCAGTTGGCCACGCCATCGGGCATGCCGCGCACGTGGCCCGGCGGCAGGCCCAGCGGAAATCCCACGTGCCCGCCGTGGGCCGGCTGCCACAGCGTGACGTGGCGGCCCACCTCCCCGGGCCGCGGCAGGCTGGAGGCCGGCACGAAGGGATCGTTGGCCGCATTCAACACCAGCGCCGGGATGCGGATGTCCGCCAGGTGCGGCTTGGCCGAGGCGCGCGCCCAGTAGTCCGGCGTGTCGCGAAAGCCGTGCAGCGGCGCGGTGAAGATGTTGTCGAAGGTGTAAAGGTCGGCGGCCGCCAGCAAGGCCTCGCGGTCGAACAGCCCCGGGTGTTGCGCCAGCTTGGCCAGGGCCTTGGGCTTCATGCTCTTCAGGAACATCCGGGTGTAGACCAGCCGGTTGAAGCCGCGTCCGATGGCCGCGCCGCCGGCCGCCAGGTCCAGCGGCGCGCACACGGAGGCGACGGCGCGCACCGTCCTGCCCGCCTCGCTCCCGGCTTCCTCGACCCAGCGCATCAGCGCATTGCCGCCAAGCGACACGCCCACGGCCAGGATGGGTGCATCCGCCGGCAGCCGTTCGCGCAGCTTCGAGAGGATCCAGCCCACTTCCTCGAAATCGCCCGAGTGATAGGCCCGCGGCGCCAGGTTGATTTCGCCGCTGCAGCCACGGAAGTGCGGCACTGCGAAGTCCCAGCCGCGCGCCAGCGCATGGGCAGCAAAGGCCTCGGCATAGTGGCTTTTCGACGAACCCTCGAGGCCATGGAACAGCACCAGCAGCGGCCTCGGCTCCTGTGTCGCTTGCGCCACAGAGGCCGGCGACGCGAGGAAATCCACGTCGACGAAATCGCCATCCGGCGTGGCCCAGCGCTCGCGCCGGTACGGCGGAAGCGGCGCGACCACGCGCCGCGCGAAGAGCGCCGGCCAGATGGTCTGGAAATGGCCGCCCGGCAGCCAGCGCGGTGCAGCGTACGAAGGCGTCATCAGTGCAAGGTCTGCGGCGTTTCGTCCGCTTCGTCGGGTGCGTGCACGGTGCCGGGGCTCGCGTGGTGCGCGACCATGCGCCAGCCCTGGGCGGTCTTGTGATAGACGTTGGTGGCCAGCACGAAGGCATGGCGCGGTCCCTCGGCCGTCAGCACCTCGATGCGCTCGAGCACGTTGTGCACGGCGCTCGCGAGCGATTCCACCTTGCGCACCTTCGCCGGCGTGGCGTGGATCGCGCCGTTGGCGAACATCTGCTCGAAGGCGCCGCGGATCGCGACCGTGCCCACCAGGCGCGGGCCGCCGGGGTGCACGCAGAACACCTCGTCCTCGTCGGCCCAGCAGGCCATCAGCGCATCGATGTCGCCGCGCTGCAGGGCCTCGTAGAAGGTGGCTTCCACGTCGTCGGCGGTGCCGCCCATGGTGGCGGCGCGGAGTTTGGTCTTGGTGGACATGTCGTCGACTGCGGCTGGAGGTGCCGATTCTGCCTTGGCCGGATGACGATCAGCCAGTCGCGGCAGCCGTCAGGGCACGGGCTGCAGCCAGCCTTGCGCCACGGCCTCGAGTTCGCCCTGCGCCGCCTGCCACACCAGCTCGGGCGCCGCCACGTGCACGCCGGGCGGCGCGATGCGCAGCGCCACGTCGACCAGCTCCGCCACCTTGGAGGCGCGCACCGGCTGCTCGCTGGTGGGCACCATGAAGCGCGCGATCGACAGCATCCAGGCCGCCAACCGCTCGGCCGGGTGCGCCAGGCGCAGCGCTGCCGGCTTGCGCGCCGATCGCACGATGAGCACGCGCTCGAAGCCCAGCGCCACCACGGCCTGCTCGTCGAGGCTCGCGAGCCCGCGCTTGAGCGCCTCGGGCAGCCGGCCCTGGTCGTGCGGCTGCACCACGGCCAGCGTGCGCACGCCGCAGCGGCGCAGCCAGGCCGCGAGCACCGGGAGTTGTTCCGGCTCGGGCGTCCACAGCGCGCGCTCGCGGTCGTAGTAGAGCCGCGGCGGCTCGAACAAGACCAGTGCGGTGTCGGCGGGCACGGGCGGCCAATGGTCGATGTCGACGCCCGGCACGAACACGGCCTCGACGCCGCGCACTGCATCGCGGATCGGCTCGCGCGCCAGCACCCGCGTGTGCGAAAAGCGATGCCGGCCCGCCAGCCGGCGCACCAGCTCCTGGCCCAGCGCACCGGTGGCGCCGGCGATCAGCAGCGTGCCCTGCTGCGCGCGCGCGGCCGGTGCAACACCGCGGTTCGCGGCCTGCAATGCCTGAAGAGGATCGACCGCCATCGGCCTATGCTAACTTCGCGCTTCCGCAAGAACGCACGTACGCAGGTACGCGAAAGAAGAGGCTCCGACATGCTGATGATTCGACGCTGGCTCCTGGTCTTCCTCGCAACGCTCGCGACCCTCGGCCTCGCCGGCTGCGGCTACAACGACTTCCAGCGCCTCGACGAGGTCAGCAAGTCGGCCTGGAGCGAAGTGCTCAACCAGTACCAGCGCCGCGCCGACCTGGTGCCCAACATCGTGGCCACCGTGAAGGGCGAGGCCAACTTCGAGCAGGAAACGCTCACCAAGGTGATCGAGGCGCGCGCCAAGGCCACGTCGATCCAGGTGACGCCCGAGACGCTCAACAACCCCGAGGCCTTCAACCGCTTCCAGCAGGCGCAGGGCGAGCTGTCCGGTGCGCTGTCGCGGCTCATGGTGGTGGCCGAGCAATACCCCAACCTCAAGGCCAACCAGGCCTTCCGCGACCTGCGCGTGACGCTGGAAGGCACCGAGAACCGCATCACCGTGGCGCGCAACCGCTACATCCAGACCGTGCAGGAATACAACGTGCTCGCGCGCAGCTTCCCGACCAACCTCACGGCCAAGGTCTTCAGCTACGAGCCCAAGCCCACCTTCAGCGTGCAGAACGAGGCGCAGATCTCCACGCCGCCGACGGTCGATTTCGGCCAGCCCAAGAAGTAAGCCGCGCCCCATGACGGCCGCCCGGGTCTGGCGCGCGCTGACGGCCTTTCTGCTGTTCGCCGTCGCGCTCGTCGGCGCGCAGGCGCAGGAGCTGCTGCCGGTGCCCGTGCTCACCGCGCGGGTGATCGACCAGACCAACACGCTCGACGCCGCGCAGCGCCAGGCGCTCGAAGCCAAGCTGCTGGCGCTGGAGCAGGAGAAGGGCGCGCAGATCGTGGTGCTGATGGTCGCAACCACCGCGCCCGAGGACATCGCGAGCTACGCCAACCGGGTCGGCAACGCCTGGCGCATCGGCCGTCGCGAGGTGGGCGACGGCATCCTCGTGGTGGTCGCCAAGAACGACCGCAAGATGCGCATCGAGGTCGCCAAGACGCTCGAAGGCGCGGTGCCCGACATCCTGGCGGCCCGCATCATCGACACCGAGATGAAGCCGCGCTTTCGCGAGAACGACTTCGCGGGCGGACTCAATGCGGCCGCCGACCAGTTGATCGCACG
This sequence comes from Variovorax sp. KK3, assembly GCF_001984055.1. Classification (GTDB taxonomy): domain Bacteria; phylum Pseudomonadota; class Gammaproteobacteria; order Burkholderiales; family Burkholderiaceae_C; genus Variovorax. Next base: position 77,091 of record NZ_LYVO01000006.1, on the reverse strand, counting down.
GGTCAAGGGCGAGGCGCTGCCCGAGGTCGACGTCAACAGCGGCGACTTCGGCGGCGAGCACGACGATCGCGGCTTCGACTGGGAAGACCTCGCGATCTTCCTGTTCTTCGGCGTGCTCGTGGGCGGCCCGATCGCACGTGCCCTGCTCGGCAAGGTGCTGGGGCCGCTCGCGCTGGGCGGCGTGGCCGGCGCCGTGGTGATGGTGGTGACCGCCAGCGTGGTGGTCGCGGTGCTGGCGGGCCTGGGCGCCCTGCTCTTCACGCTGCTCTCGGGCGCCTTCGGCGCCGGTGCGGGCCGCGCCGGCGGACGCGGCCGTGGTGGCGGCTGGACGCCGACGCCTGGCGGCTGGAGCAGCGGCGGCGGAGGCGGTGGCTTCAGCAGCTCGTCGGACAGCGGCAGCTTCAGCTCGGGCGGCGGTGGTGATTTCGGTGGCGGTGGCGCCTCGGGAGACTGGTAGCCATGGCCTCGCAATCGCTCTTCTCCAAGTTCGCGCGTCTCTGGCGCCATCGCTGGATCGATGCCGGCGACCTGCGCCGCGCCTTGCCGCCCGAAGCACTCGAGCGGCTGGGCGCCCGCGTCGCGGCCAGCGAGCGCCGGCACAGCGGCGAGATCCGAATCTGCATCGAGGCGGGCCTGCCCTGGTCGTACCTGCGCCGCGGCGCGCCGGCGCGCGAGCGGGCGATCACGATGTTCGGCAAGCTGCGTGTCTGGGACACCGCGCACAACAATGGCGTGCTGATCTACCTGCTGCTCGCCGAGCACGCGATCGAGATCGTGGCCGACCGCGGCATCGATGCGCACGTGGACAAACAGGAATGGGCCGCGATGGCGCGGCGGATGGGCGAGGCCTTTCGCGAAAGCCGGTTCGAAGACGGAATCACCCAGGCGCTGGAGGAAGTATCGGCGCTGCTGATGGCGCACTTCGCGCTGGCGGAGGGCGAAGCCGATCGCAACGAGCTGCCCGACGAGCCGGTGGTGCTGTAGCGGCTGCTGCGGCTGTAGCGGCTGTAGCGGCTGCTGCGTCTTCGAGTTCGTCTGTTCAGCGGCTCGGCTTCGCTACAGCCCTGCGGCTGTGTGAGCAACTACCCGGCGCGCGCGTCCTGCTCGTCAAGCAGCCGGCGGTTGACCGCGTGAACGGCATCCAGCTCGCTCTGCAGTGCACGCGACACCTGCGACAGCGTGCGCAGCCGGCGATTGCCTTCGCGCAGCCGGCCCGTGACGATCTTCGACACCCCGAGCATGAGCCGCGCAGCGACCGAAGGATGCCGCTCGACCAGGCCCAGCAGCGCCTCGCGCGACAGCAGGCCGAGCTTGACGTCGGTCAGGGCCGTGCAGCTCGCCGAACGCGGGCCGCCGTCGATGACGCCCATTTCGCCGAGCAGGCTGCCGGGGCCGGCCACCGTGATCACGACTTCGCCGTCGGGGATGCCGGCGCTGCTCACCGCACGCACCTGGCCGTCGAGCACCAGCACCATGTAGTCGTTGTCGGACGAATCGCCTTCTTCGAACAGCAGCGTGTCGGCCAGCAGGTGGAGCGGCTTCATGGCGTCGACCACGACCTCCGCGTCGGCACGGCTCATGCCGGCCATGGACGCTGCATGCGCCAGCAGGTCGATGGCTTGATCGCGAAGGTCGTTGCGGGAAGAAGTGGGCGCGCGGCTGGATGGCATGGGATGCACAAGAACAAAGACAAGGACAAAGCCCGAAAGGGGTTGTCAGTTCGAAAGCGGCCAGACGGCATCTCCGCCGATGCCGTAGAAATGCCGCCCATTGGCCGCCTCGACCGGCCAGCCGCCGGTGAATTCGCCGAAGGCCGGGAGGATCAGGCGCTGCTCGTCGCGCACGAAGCAGGGCATGCGCATGCTGTCCCGGCCGCGGCCGTGGAGCTTGCAGACGGGGTGCAGGTGGCCGGCGAGCACGAAATGGGTGGCGTGCCGCTGCGGATGGTGGCAGGCCGCGAAGGGGCCGATGAGATAGGGCTCGTCGACGATGTCGAAGTGAAGCGCAGGCGGCGGGTCGCCGGCCAGGCTGTCGTGGTTGCCACGCACCAGCACACAGCGCAGCGACTCATGATGGGTTCGCCATTCCGCGAGGTCGTCGAGCAGCTGCCGCGTGCGCCCGTGAATGCCGTGCAGAAAGTCGCCGAGCACCACGAGCTCGCGCGGCCGGTGCTGCTCGATCAGCGCATCGAGCCGCTGCAGGTTGCGGGCCGTGGTGCCGAAGGGAACCGGCTGGCCCAGTGCACGGAAGGCCGCCGCCTTGCCGAGGTGAACGTCCGCCACGAAGAGCGCGCCGCCCGCGGGCCACCAGAGCGCACGCTCGGGCAACAGTTCGACGGATTGGCCGGCAAGTTGGAGCCGGCAGGACGGGGTAGTGGGTGACACGCAATGAGTTTCGCAAAAGTCCATGGCGCGAACCTCGTAAATTGTCGCTACGGGGGGTGGGGACTGCCCTAGTGTCAAGGCGGCCTGGACTCGTCGGGCCGGTCGAAAGCCAGCGCCCTTCGAACGTGCTCGGCGCCCTCTTCGTCCGGTGCCGGCTCGCCGCCGGCGGCTCGCTCGAGCTGCGCCACCATCCGCGCGATGCGATCGGCCACGGCCTCGTTCGACAGCTTCTCGCGGAAAAGTTCAACCAGGAGCGGAAAGGCGAACGGCGTCGGCCGCGCTGGCGTCTGCACCACGAGCCGCTGCGCAGCCATGCGTGCCAACGCGTCGCGCAGGCGGCCGATCTCCAGCTCCTGCGCGAGCAGTTCTTCCTCGGCCTGCCGCAGCAGGCGGTTGGCCGGGTCGTATTTGCGAAACACCTCGTAGAACAGCGACGACGACGCCTGCAGCTGCTTGTTGCTGCGCCGCTCGCCGGGGTAGCCCTGGAAGATCAGGCCCGACACGCGCGCGATCTCGCGGAAGCGCCGCCGCGCCAGCTCGGTCGCATTGAGCGACGCGAGCACCTCGTGCAGCAGTTGCGCATCGGGCACCGTCGCCAGTGCCTGCGGCAGCAACGCGGGCCAGTCGACTTCGTCCGCACACAGCAGCTCGAAGCCGTAGTCGTTGACCGCGATGGAGAAGGTGCGCGGCTGGTGCTGGGCGACACGCCATGCGAGCAGGCTCGCCAGCCCCAGGTGCACCAGCCGGCCCGCGAAGGGATAGAGGAACAGGTGCCAGCCCTCGCGCGTCTTGAGCAACTCGGCCAGCAGGGTCTGCGGGGTGGGCAGGGCCGACCAGCGCTGCTGCACCTCCAACAGCGGCCGCACGCACTGCAACTCGGGCGAGTCGTAATGGCCCTCGCCGGCGCGCGCGAGCTGCTGCACCACCGCGTCGGCCAGCGTGCTCGACAGCGGCATGCGCCCGCCGTTCCAGCGCGGCACCGTGGGCTTGCGGCCGGTCGCGCGCCGCACCAGCGCCGTCATGTCGTGCACGCGCACGAGTTCGAGCGGCCGCCCGCCGAACAGGAAGCAGTCGCCCGGCTTCATGCGGGCGATGAAGCTTTCTTCCACGCTGCCGATCTTGGCGCCGCGCAGGTACTGCACCGACATGCTGGCATCGCTGACGATGGTTCCGATGTTCATGCGATGCCGGCGCGCGAGGCGGGTGTCGGGCACGCGCCAGACACCTTGCTCGTCCGGCACGGCGCGGCGGTAGTCGGGGTAGGCCACCAGCGAAGGCCCACCCTGCGACACGAAGTCGAGGCACCACTGCCAGCTCTCGCGCGAAAGGCTGGCATAAGCGACGGTGGTGCGCACTTCCGCGTACAGGTCGTCGGGCACGAAGCCGCCGCCCAGGGCCACGGTGACGAGGTGCTGCACGAGCACGTCCAAGGGATGCTCGGGCGATCGGCGGTCTTCCACGTGGCCGGCCGCCACCGCGGCGCGCGCGGCGGCCCCTTCCACCATCTCGATGCTGTGCGTGGGCACCAGCGTGATGCGCGACGGCCGGCCCGGCGCGTGGCCCGATCGGCCGGCCCGCTGCAGCAAACGCGCGATGCCCTTGGCGGAGCCGATCTGAAGCACGCGCTCCACGGGCAGGAAGTCGACGCCCAGGTCGAGGCTCGAAGTGCAGACGACAGCCTTCAGCGTGCCAACCTTGAGGCCCGCCTCGACCCATTCGCGCACGCCGCGGTCGAGCGAGCCGTGGTGCAGCGCGATCTGTCCGGCCCACTCGGGCCTGGCGTCGAGCACCGCCTGGTACCAGATCTCCGACTGCGAGCGCGTGTTGGTGAACACCAGCGTGCCGCTGCTCGATGCGATTTCCGCCACCACCTGCGGCAGCATGGTCAGGCCCAGGTGGCCGCCCCAGGGAAAGCGCTCGGCGCGATTCGGCAGCAGCGAATCGATGACGAGTTCCTTGGCCATGGCGCCCTGCACCATCTCGCCCTCGCCGCCGGCCAGCAGCGTGCGCAGCGCCTCGGGCAGGTTGCCGAGCGTGGCCGACATGCCCCACACCATGAGGTCTGCATTCCATCGACGCAGCCGGGCCAGCGCCAGCTGCACCTGAACCCCGCGCTTGTTGCCCATCAGCTCGTGCCACTCGTCCACCACCACCAGGCGCAGGCTGTCGAGCACCTCTTTGGCATCGGGGCGAGAGAGCATCAGCGACAGGCTTTCGGGCGTGGTGACCAGCACGGTCGGCAGGCGCCGGTTCTGCGCGCTGCGCTCGGCCGAGCCGGTATCGCCGCTGCGCGCGCCGGCGCTCCAGCCCGGCGCCATGGCTTCCAGCGGTTGCTGCAAGGCGCGCAGGGTGTCGGTGGCGAGCGCGCGCATGGGCGTGAGCCACAGCACCGTGAGCGGCGGCGCGTGCTTGCCCGTCGAAGGCCGGGCGAAGGCCTGCAGCGCACCCAGCCAGACGGCGAAAGTCTTGCCGGCACCGGTGGTGGCGTGCAGCAAGCCGGAGCGGCCATCGGCGATCGCTTTCCACACCTCGCGCTGAAAGCCGAAGGCCTTCCAGCCGCGCGCCTTGAACCAGTCGTTCGCGCGCGTCAAGGTATTGCTCCTTCCCCCTCTGGGGGAAGGTAGGGATGGGGGCACGCAGCACTGGCGATGGGCACGCCGCTTGCCCCCACCCCAGCCCTCTCCCAGCGGGGGACGGAGCCAAAGCCACTCGCATCGAAATTCATGACGCGCCCGAAGCCGGCAGCAGCGCCGCCAGCGTCTCCAGCGTGTCGGCCTCTTCGATCGGCTTGTCCTCGCGCCAGCGCAGCATGCGCGGAAAGCGCACCGCAATGCCGCTCTTGTGACGCGTGCTGCGCGCGATGCCTTCGAAGCCGAGCTCGAACACCAGCGTGGGCGTGACGCTGCGCACCGGACCGAAGCTCTCGACGGTGGTGCGGCGGATGACGGCGTCGACGCGCGCGATCTCGGCGTCGGTGAGGCCCGAGTAGGCCTTGGCGAAGGGCACCAGCTTGCGCTCGCCGGCCTCGGGCGCCGCGTCCCACACCGCGAATGTGTAGTCGGAGTAGAGGCTCGCGCGCCGGCCATGGCCGCGCTGGGCGTAGATCAGCACCGCGTCGATCGACAGCGGATCGATCTTCCACTTCCACCACAGGCCCACGTCCTTGGTGCGGCCGACGCCGTACTGCGCATCGCGCTGCTTGAGCATCATCCCTTCGACGCCCATGGCGCGCGCGGCCTCGCGCTGGCGCGCCAGGTCCTGCCAGCTGTCGCCTTGCAGCACGGGGCTGGCGATCAGCGACGGATGTCCGGCGTCGTCGATCAGCGCATCGAGCATTGCGCGCCGCTCGTGCTGCGGCAGCGCGCGCAGGTCGCGGCTTTCCCACTCCAGCAGGTCGTAGGCCAGCAGCACCACCGGTATCTCGCGCAGCAGCTTCGGCGTGAGCGTCTTGCGGCCGATGCGCTTCTGCAGGTCGGCGAAGGGCTGGACGCGGTTATCGCGCCACACGACGATCTCGCCGTCGACCACCGTGCCCTCGGGCAAGGTGCGGCCCATTTCGGCCAGTTCGGGAAAGCGGTCGGTCACGAGCTCTTCGCCACGCGACCACAGGCAGACGTCGGCCGCGCGCCGCACGAGCTGGGCGCGGATGCCGTCCCACTTCCACTCGATCAGCCAGCGCGAAGGCGGGCCGAGCGCGGCATCGAACTCGGCCAGCGGCGGTGCGAACGGGTGGGCAAGAAAGAAGGGATAAGGCTGTCCGCTGGTCTGCCGGTCCTGCTCGCCTTCGCTCTCGGGCGCGATCAGTGCGCCGAAGGCCGCGGCGGTGGGCTGGCCGGTGATGTGGGTGTAGCCCATGAGGCGCTGCGCCACGCGCTTGGGGTCGAGGCCGCCGACGGCCGCCAGCGCCTGGGTGACCTGCAGGCGCGAGACGCCGACGCGGAACGAGCCCGTGATCAGCTTGAAGTACACCAGCCGCTCCTCGGGCGCGAGCCGGCGCCACTGCGTGCGCAGCGCATCGGCCAGCTGCTCGGGCGGCGTGCCGCGCAGCGGCAGCAAGTGCTGCTCGACCCATTCGGCCAGGCCCAGGTCGTGTTCGTCGGAAGGCGCGGGCATCAGCAGCGCGATGGTCTCCGCCAGGTCGCCCACGGCCTCGTAGCTCTCGTCGAACAGCCACTCGGGCAGGCCCGCCGCCTCTTGCGCGAGCAGGCGCAGCAGCTTGGTCGGTACCAGTTGCCGCGGTTTGCCGCCCGCGAGAAAGTAGACGGCCCAGGCCGCATCGGCCGGTATCGCCTCGCGCAGGTAGCGCTGCAGGGCGGCCTGCTTGACCAGGTTGGAGGTGCTGGAGTCGAGCTCCTTGTAGAGCGCGGCGAACTGCTTCATGACGCGGCGAGGTCTGCATCCGATGGCGGCAGTGCCTCGGGCTGCGGCACCGCGGCTGCGGGCTCCATGTCCTCGTCGCCGTACTCGGTGCGAAAGGACCGTGCGTCGAGCCCGTTCTCCGACAGCCAGCGCACCATCACCGGCACGCTGCCGTGCGTGACGTACACGCGCTCGGCGCCGGTGCCGGCGATGGCCTTCTGCAGCCCCGGCCAGTCGGCGTGGTCGGACATGACGAAGCCGCGGTCGACGCCGCGGCGGCGGCGCGTGCCGCGCAGCTGCATCCAGCCGCTGGCGAAGGCGTCGGAGTAGTTGCCGAATCTGCGCATCCACGGCGTTCCCTGTGCGGAAGGCGGTGCCACGACCAGCGCGCGCTTGAGCAGTGCCGCGTCGACACCTGGGTCCGTCACGCGCAAGGTCGGCGGCAGCGCGACGCCAGCCGCGCGGTAGACCGCGTTGAGCGGCTCCACCGCGCCGTGCACCACGATCGGCCCGATCGACGCATCCACGCCGTGCAGCACACGCTGCGCCTTGCCGAAGGCATAGCACAGCAGCACCGAGGCGCGGCCCTGCGCCGCGTTGGCGCGCCACCAGGCATCGATGTCGGCGAACAGTTCGGGCTGCGTGGGCCAACGGTAGATGGGCAGGCCGAAAGTCGATTCGGTGATGAAGGTGTCGCAGGGCACCGGCTCGAAGGGCGTGCAGGTGCCGTCGGGCTCCGTCTTGTAGTCGCCCGAGGCCACCCACACGCGGCCGTCGTGCTCCAGCCGCACCTGCGCCGAGCCCAGCACGTGGCCGGCCGGGTGCAGCGACAGGCGCACGCCGTGGTGCACGATGGTCTCGCCGTAGGGCAGCGTCTGCAGCGTGATCTCGCCCAGGCGCGTGCGCAGCGTGCCGGCGCTGTGTTCATGGGCGAGGTAGTGGCCGTGGCCCACGCGCGCATGGTCCGAATGACCATGGGTGATGACGGCGCGATCGACCGGCCGCCAGGGGTCGATGTAGAAATCGCCGGGCGGGCAGTACAGGCCTTCGGGGCGCGCGATGACGAGCTCTTCGGCGGACATGGGGCGGCCATGCTAGCCCGGCTGGCCGCGCCCGGCGTGTAGGCTTGAGACGCGGCCCGGCGTGATGCCGACGCGCTTGCAGGCGTGCCGCACCTGCCGCACTTGCCGCATCTGCCGTACCGGCCGGGCGTGCCGCGCGTGCTACTTCTTGCCGCGGCCGGCAGGCATGTCGAGCAGGTTCATCTTCATGCCGTTGGGCAGCACCATGTCGCCCGGCTTCTGGCCCGCCTTGCAGGGACCGACCCACTTGGCTTCGATGACCGCAGTGCCTTCGCTGCGGCCCACCAGCGGCGGACTGTAGGTGGAGCGGCTTTCCATGCGGTAGCCGGTGCTGAAGTCGCCGGCGAGCACGGCCCGCGTGGTGGCGGTGCTGGTGCCGATCTTGCAGACCGACTCGATCACGATGCGGCCGCCCTCGTTGCGCATGTCCTGTTTCGAGCAGGTCTGCTGGTTGACACCTTCGCCCATGTCGCGCATCGCCTTGTCGGTGGCGGCGTCGATGCATTGCTGCGTGCTCATCGGCGGGGTCTTGGCGCTGGCGTCGCCCTGGATCGTCATTTCCCAAAGGCCGGGCTTGCGGGCCGGGTAGTCGATGGCCGCCCAGGCGCCACCGGCCAGCAGGAGGCAGGCCGCCACGGTGATGCGGGGAAGAAGGCGCGATGTCGGGTGTGTGGTCATCGCCGCTTTCTAACCCGGCCGGCGCACCCGCGAAATAGCGCGATCGGCCTGTGCGTCCGCTGCAACGCAGGCCGGACGGCCGGGTGGTCGCGTCGCGCTCAGCCCTTGATGAAAGCCAGCAGGTCGGGGTTGACCACCTCGGGATGCGTCGCGCACAGCCCGTGCGGCAGCCCCGGGTAGACCTTGAGCTGCGCGTTCTTCACGAGCTTGGACGACAGCATGGCCGACGCGCCGATGGGCACGATCTGGTCGTCGTCGCCGTGCATGATGAGCGTGGGCACGTCGATCTTCTTCAGGTCTTCGGTGAAGTCGGTTTCCGAGAAGGCCTTGACGCAGTCGTAGTGGGCCTTGATGCCGCCCATCATCCCCTGGAGCCACCAGTGCTGGCGGATGCCTTCCGACACCTTCGCGTTCGGCCGGTTGTAGCCGTAGAAGGGCAGCGTGATCTCGCGGTAGAACTCGGCGCGGTTGCCCGCGACGCCGGCACGGATGCCGTCGAACACGTCGATCGGCAGGCCGCCCGGGTTGGCCTCGGTCTTGAGCATGATCGGCGGCACCGCACCGATGAGCACCGCCTTGGCCACGCGCCGGGAGCCATGGCGGCCCAGGTAGCGCGCCACTTCGCCGCCGCCCGTCGAGTGGCCGATGTGGACGGCGTCCTTCAGTTCGAGCTTCTCGGTCAGCTCGGCCAGGTCGTCGGCATAGGTGTCCATCTCGTTGCCGGTCCAGGTCTGCGAGGAGCGACCGTGGCCGCGGCGGTCGTGCGCGATCACGCGGAAGCCCTGCCCCAGGAAGTACAGCATCTGGTTGTCCCAGTCGTCGCCCGACAGCGGCCAGCCGTGCGAGAAGACGATGGGTTGGCCCTGGCCCCAGTCCTTGTAGTAGATCTGGGTGCCGTCTCGGGTGGTGATGGTGGGCATGGAGACTCCTCGTGCTGGTGTTGGAATCAAGGACGCGGCCAGGATGGGCCGCGCGCAGTGCCGGCGCCGCATCGCGACCACGGGCGACGGGACGGCGGCACGAATGCTCGTGCCAATGCGACGCGGCTGCAAGCACGAAATGGAAACCGGTTGCACGCAGCCCGCGGATCGGGATTGGGTGATCTCCTACAGCATTGGCGCAGGAAGGCTCCTACGGTAAAGCGACTGCCTCACGACGCCGAAAAACGGCCGTGACCCGCAGCGACCCCCGGGTGCGCAGGGGCGGCACATCGGTGTAGTCTCTCCTCTCTCCCGCGGGTCCGCCGCTCCGGCCATCCCGCCAGACCTTCGCATGTACACGCGCCATCCCGCCCAGGAATCGCTGTTTCCCGACGACCCGTCCTTGCTGCTGCAAGGCTGGCAGTACGAGAACGACTTCCTCGACATCGAGCAAGAGCAGGATCTGCTGCAGGTGGTGCGCGCCCTGCCGCTGCAGCCCATGCGTTACAAGGACCACACGGCGCGCCGGCGCGGCATTGCCTTCGGTGGGCATTACGACTTCGCCGCCACCCGCCTTCAACCATCGCCGGACCTGCCGGCCGCCTTGCTGCCGCTGCGCGCCCGCGTGGCCGAGCACATGGGCGTGGCGCCCGAAGCGCTGGTGCACGTGCTGGTGGCCGAATACCAGCCCGGCACGCCGCTCGGCTGGCACCGCGACGTGCCGGACTTCGAGGACGTCGCCGGCGTCTCGCTGATGGGCACCGGGCTGATGCAGTTTCGCCCCTACCCGCCGCAGCGCGACGCGCTGGGCCAGCCGCCGCCGCACGTCGACCTGGTGATCGAGCCGCGCTCGCTCTACTGCATGCGCGGGCCGTCGCGCTGGCGCTGGCAGCACCGGGTGACGCCGGTGCAGGCGCTGCGCTACTCGATCACGCTGCGGACGGCGCGCATCGGCTGAGCGCCCGAAGACTCAACCGCCGGGCACGCGCTTCAGGTCGTCCATCCAGACCACAGCCTCCGAATCGCTGGGCGCGCGCCAGTCGCCGCGCGGCGAGAGCGAGCCGCCCGAACCGACCTTGGGCGAGTTGGGCACGCAGGAGCGCTTGAACTGGCTGGTCTTGAAGAAGCGCCACAGGAAGGTGCCCAGGTGGCGCTTGATGTCGGCCAGCGTGTACTCGTTGCGCGCCTTGAGCAGTTCGTCGGGCCAGCGCCCGCGCGTGCGGTCGCCCCAGGCGGCCTGCGCGAGAAAGGCCACCTTGCTGGGGCTGAAGCCGTAGCGCAGCGTGTAGTAGAGATGGAAGTCCTGCAGCTCGTAGGGGCCGATGGTGTCCTCGGTGCGCTGGCCGGGCTGGACTGCCGTGTCCTCGCCCTTCGCGTCGGCCGAGGGCTCGGATGCGGGAATCAGCTCGGGGCTGACTTCGGTTTCCAGGATGTCGTGCAGCACCCTGCTGCCTTCGTCGCCCAGCAGTTTGCGCGTCTCGACCCAATGCACCAGGTGCTTGATCAGCGTCTTGGGCACGCTCGCATTCACGTTGTAGTGCGACATGTGGTCGCCCACGCCATAGGTGCACCAGCCCAGTGCCAGCTCGCTGAGGTCGCCGGTGCCCACCACGATGCCGTTGTGGAAGTTGGCCAGGCGGAACAGGTGGCTCGTGCGCTCGCCGGCCTGCACGTTCTCGAAGGCGATGTCGTATTGCGGCTGGCCCTCGGCGAAGGGATGGCCCAGGTCCTTCAGCATCTGAAGGCAGCTCGGGCGGATGTCGATCTCGCGCGTGGTGCAGCCCACGCTGGCCATCAGCCGATGCGCCTGCTGCAGCGTGCGGCCGGTGGTGGCGAAACCGGGCATGGTGAAGCCCAGGATGTCCGAGCGCGGTTTGCCCAGGCGGTCCATGGCCTGCGCGCACACCAGCAGGGCGTGGGTGGAGTCGAGGCCGCCCGAGACGCCGATGACCAGCTTGTCGATGCGCGCCGCCTCGATGCGCTGCACCAGCGACTGCACCTGGATGTTGAAGACCTCGCCGCAGCGTGCGTCGCGTGTCGCGGCGTCGGACGGCACGTAGGGAAAGCGCTCCACCGTGCGCAGCAGGCCGTGAGGTACCTGCGCCGGCACGGGCAGGTCGAAATCGACGGTGCGCCAGCCGGCCAGCGCTGCCTTGTGCTTGTGCACCGAGGTGCCGAAGCTGTTCTGGCGCATGCGCTCGCGCGAGAGGCGCTCCAGGTCCACGTCGGCCGCGATGCGGTGCGAGCGGTTGCTGAAGCGCTCGCTCTCGGCCAGCATGTCGCCGCTTTCGTAGATGAGCGCCTGGCCGTCCCAGGCCAGGTCGGTGGTCGACTCACCGATGCCGGCCGAGGTGTACAGGTAGGCCGCGAGGCAGCGCGCGGACTGCAGGCTGACCAGGCGGTGCCGGTAGTCCGACTTGCCGATGGTGATGTTCGACGCCGAGAGGTTGACCAGCACCGTGGCACCCGCGAGCGCGGCGTGGCTCGACGGCGGGATGGGCACCCACACGTCCTCGCAGATTTCGACGTGCAGCTTGAAGAGCGGCATCTGGCGCGACTGGAACAGCAGGTCGCTGCCGAAGGGCACGCGCTCGCCGCCGAGCATGACCTCGTTCGACAGGGCGGTGTCGGCCCCGTTGAATTGGCGGGCCTCGTAGAACTCGCCGTAGTTCGGCAGATAGGTCTTGGGCAGGATGCCGAGCACGCGGCCATCGGCCACCACGGCCGCGCAATTGAAGAGCCGGTGATCCGCACGCAGCGGCAGGCCCACGACGGCGACGGCGCCGGTGTCGCGCGAGGCTGCGGCCACGTCGAGCAGGGCCCGCTCGCAGGCCTCGAGCAACGCGGCCTGATGGAACAGGTCGTCGCAGGTGTACGCCGAGAGCCCCAGCTCCGGAAAGGCGACGAGCATCGCGCCGTCGGCAGCGGCTTCGCGATACAGGCGGATCGTCTCTGCGGTGTTGAACACCGGATCGGCCACGCGATTGCGCGGCACCGCCACGGCGAGCCGCGCGAAGCCGTGGGTGTAGGGGTTCTGGAACTCGTGCTCGGTCATGGCCGGATTGTGGCCTCAGGCGGTCGATGCCGCCCGGACCAGCGCGGCCGGCCATGGCGCGCGCACGTTTTCAGTTCGGCGAGCGATTACTGGCCAGCGCCCTTGCGCAGCGCCGGGTCTTCGCCCTTCGCGTGCGACTTGCCCTCTTCCTCGGCGCGGCGCATCTCTTCGGCTTCGGCCTCGCTCCTGGGCTTGGCGTCCTTCGCAGCCTGGTCGACCTTGCCGGACTGCACGAAGTCGGTGGTGGCCTTGTCGTAGCGGCGGGTGGCGTCGTAGTTGCCTTCGCCCTGGATGTCGGGTTTGGTCTCCGCTGGCTTGTCGGCTGGCTTGTTCATCGAGGTCTCCTGTGTCATCGCGATCGAGGGAACTCGACGGTGCGCCTGCGTCCCTTGTCGACGCGAGCGGCGAAGGCCGCCGCGCCGGATCGGACAAGCCGCAGGCCGTCGTAGGAAAGCGCCGACGCGTGGGCGAAGACCCTGCTTGTGGGCCGGCCGGCACGCTCCTATGATGCGCCGGCAGACCTTGCCAAGGTCGGGAGAAGAACGTGATGCCTTTCGTGTCCGATGAGTCGATCGATGTCTCCCTGTCGCGCCGCCGCGCCTTGCAGTTCGGGCTTGGAGGGCTCGGCGCGGGCCTGCTGCCAAGCATGGCCGCAGCCCAGGCCGCCTGGCCCAGCAAATCGGTGACGCTGGTGGTGGGCTACCCGCCCGGCGGGCAGACCGACTTCGCCGGGCGCGTCCTGACCGCCGGCATGCAGAACAACCTGGGCCAGCCGGTCGTCATCGACAACAAGGCCGGCGTCAACGGCAACATCGCCACCGACTACGTGCTGAAGTCGGCGCCCGACGGTTACCGCCTGCTCGTGGGCAACGGCAGCAACATGGTGCTGAACCCGCACACCTACCGCAACACCTCGGTGGCAGACCCGCTGAAGATGACGCCCATCGGATTGCTGCTCACCTCGTCGCTGATGCTGGTCGTGCCGGCCAGCCTGCCGGTGAAGGACATCGACGGCTTCATCGCCTGGGTCAAGCAGCAGGACAAGGAAGGCAAGGCCGTCGACTACGCCTCGGGCGGGCCGGGCAGCCTCGTGCAGACCGCGATGGAGCTGTTCCGCGAACGCATCGGCAAGCCGAAGATGAGCCACGTGCCCTACAAAGGCAGCGCACCGGCCATGACCGACCTGATCGCAGGCCGCGTCCCCGCGATGTTCGACGCCTCCTCGGTGGTGGCGCCCTTCCTCAAGTCGGGCCAGCTCAAGGCGCTGATGGCCACCGGCGCCAAGCGCGTGCCGGCCTTTCCGGACGTGCCCACGGCCACGGAAAAGGGCATCAAGAATTTCGAGGTGATCTCCTTCATCGGCCTGTATGGCCCACCGGGCCTGAACGCCGACATCGTGAAGAAGGTCAACACCGCGATGAACACGGCCTTGAAGGACCCGGCCGTGCAGAAGACGATTGCCGACCGCGGCGACGATGCCGGCGGCGGCACGCCCGAGCAACTGGCCGCGCTGACGAAGAACTACTACGACTTGCTGGGCAAGGTGGTCAAGGACAACGACATCCGGGCCGAATAGCATCGGTGCCTCGGCCTTCGCGCCGGGGGCACAGCAGAATGCGGGTTCGAGCAACAAGGACCCGATGACACACGAAGCGCCAGCCGCAAGGGCAGCAACAACCGCAACGGCACGATTGCGACCCCGCGTCTATCTCGCCGGACCCGACATCTTCTTTCGCGACAGCGCGAAGATCTACGAATCGTTGAAGGCGCATTGCGCGCGCCATGGGCTGGAAGGCGTCGAGCCTTCCGACGGCGGCGTGCGTGACGGCTTCAGCGGCAGCGACGAAGAGCAGGCCCGCCGCATCTACGAAGGCAACGTCGCGCTGATCCGCGAGGCCGACGGCGTGATCGCCAACCTGATGGACTTTCGCGGGCTCGAGCCTGACTCGGGCACCGTGTTCGAAGTCGGATTCGCGGTGGGGCTGGGGAAGCCGGTGGTGGTCTATGGTGTGCCATCGGGCAGTTATGCCAGCCGCGTCTGCAAGCAACTGGACTGCGTGGCCGATCCTTCTGGCGCATTGCGCGAACGCGAGAGCGGCGTGATGGTGGAAGGGCTGGGGCAGCCGCTCAACTTGATGCTCGCGTGCTCGACGGCGATCGAGCTGACGGCGGAAAGTGCCGTGGCGCGATTGGCGGCGGTGTTCGCAGAGCGGGCACGATAGGCCTGGGCCGGACAAGCCGCGCGCAAATTGCGGGGCGCCTGGATTTGCTCCCTCTCCCTCTGGGAGAGGGAGTCAAGGCGAAGTCACCAGCCGAGCCACTTGGCATCGCTCTTCGATGACGCCACCACACGCTCGATGAAGCGCACGCCGCGCGCACCCGCCTCCACGCGCGGATAGTCCGCGTCGAGCACGTCCGCCGTCGACTCGGCCAGGCGTGCACGGATGTCGCCCATGACGCCGCCGTACACGTTGGCGAAGGCCTCGATGAAGCCTTCCGGATGGCCGCTGGGCAGCCGGCTCGCGCGGCGTGCGGATTCGCCCAGCCACGCCGAGCCGCGCGTGAGCACGCGACGCGGACCATCGTGCGGCAGATGCACGAGTTCGCTGGGCTGCTCCTGCCGCCACACCAGCGTGCCCAGCGTGCCCGAGACGCGCAGCCGAAGATCGTTCTCCAAGCCGGTGTTGACCTGCGATGCGATCAGCACGCCGCGCGCGCCGCCCTCGAAGCGCAGCAGCACGCTGGCGTCGTCGTCGAGCGTGCGGCCGGGTACCAGCGCGCCGAGGTCCGCGCACAGGCTCTCGATGTGCAGGCCCGTGACGGTCGCGACCAGGTTCTCGGCATGCGAGCCGATGTCGCCGATCGCGCCCGCCGCGCCGCTGCGCGCCGGGTCGCTGCGCCATTCGGCCTGTTTGTTGCCCTCGCCCTCGAGCCGCGTCGCGAGCCAGCCCTGGTTGTATTCGACGACCACCTTGCGCAGTTCGCCCAGGCGCCCGCTGCGCACGATCTCGCGCGCCTCGCGCACCATCGGGTAGCCCGTGTAGTTGTAGGTGACCGCGAACACGGTGCCGCGCCGCGCGACGGCCGCCACCAGCGCATCGGCCTGCTCGCCGGTGTGCACCAGCGGCTTGTCGCACACGACGTGGAAGCCCGCTTCGACGAAGGCCTGCGCCACCGGAAAGTGCAGGTGGTTCGGCGTGACGATCGACACGAAGTCGATGCGCTCGTCGGCCGGCCGCTTCAGCTCGTCGTCGAGCAGCGCGCGCCAGTCTCCGTGGTTGCGGTCTTCCGCCAGCCACAGCGCGCGGCCGGACTCGCGCGCCTTCTCGGGGCTGGACGAGAGCGCGCCCGCCACCAACTCGGCCTGACCGTCGAGCGCGATCGCCTTGCGGTGCACCGCGCCGATGAAGGCATCGCGCCCGCCACCGACCATGGCGTAGCGGAGCTTGCGGGTAGTGGTCTTCTGGATCATGGGTGCAGTCGGTAGCCCGGGCGCGCGCCTTCGGGGGACACCGCGGAACCGGCTTTGCCGGGCCGCTGGTGTCGCCCCCGGAAGGGGGTTGGCGAAAGCGACACGAAGTGCGCGAAGCCTGGGGGAGAGCTTAGAAAGGCGAGTTGGGGTGGTAGAAGTCCTTGGCGTTGTCCTTGGTGATGAGCACCGAGGGAATGATGGTCGTCGCCGGCAGCTTCTCGCCCTTGAGCCGCGCCTCGGCCGTGAGCTTGATCGCGTCGTAGATGAACTTCGGCGAATAGCTCACGTCGGCATCGATGCGCTTGTCCTTGCCGTCGATGATGGTCTTGACCATGCCCTTGGCGCCCGCGCCGCCGAAGACGATCTTGATGTCGTCACGCTTGGCCTGCTCGATGGCCTTGAGCACGCCCACCGCCATGTCGTCGTCGGCGGCCCAGATGGCGTCGATCTTCTTGAAGCGCGTCAGGTAGTCCTGCGTGACCTTGAAGGCATCGTCGCGGTTCCAGTTGGCGTACTTGGCGTCGAGCAGCTTGATGTCGGGATAGTTCTTCAGCACGCCGTTGAAAGCGTCCATGCGCTCGTTGTCCAGCGTGGTCGCGATGCCGCGCAGCGCGACCACGTCACCCTTGCCGCCCAGCTTCTTCGCGATGTATTCGGCCGGAATCTTGCCGAAGGCGGTGTTGTCGCCGGCGACGTACGCGTCCTGCGCGCTGGTGTCGGTGAGGCCGCGGTCGACCACGGTCACGTAGGTGCCCTTGGCCTTGACCTGTGCCACCGGCTTGGTGAGTGCGGCCGATTCGAAGGGGAAGATCACCAGTGCGTTGATCTTGGTCACGGTCGACAAGTCCTGCAGCTGGTTGGCCTGCTCGGGCGCGTTGGCGGCCGTCTTGATCGTGATCTTGAGGTCCTTGTGCTCCTTCTCCAGGTCCTTCTTCGCCTGGTTGGCCCAGTAGTTGATGCCGCCCATGAAGCTGTGCGTGGCGGCCGGGATGGACACGCCGAGGTTCACTTTGTCGGCGGCAAGGGCCGGGCCTGCGGCGAGCGCGGCGCTTGCCACCGCGGTCAGGGCGAGGCGTCGAGTGATGAGGTTCATGCTGCTGTCTCCTTTGTTGAAAAAACGATTGGACGGGAAAAGTGGGCGAGGCGGCCGCCGCCGGGCCGCCCCAAGGCGAGCCGCGCCTCCCCCTTGGGGGGTGGAGTTACACGCGCGCAGCGAGTGAGAAGCCGGGGGGCCGTCATCTTCTTCCGCGCTGGAGGAAAGCGACCACGATGATCACGAAGCCCTGCACCGCGGCATTGAGGTACACGCTGATGATGCTCGTGAGGTTGAGGATGTTGCTGATGACCGACAGCAGGATCGCGCCGATGACCGTGCCGGTGATGCTGCCGGCGCCGCCCTTGAGCGCGGTGCCGCCGACGATCACCGCGGCGATGGCTTCCAGCTCCCACAGCAGGCCGGTGGTGGGCGATGCCGAGCCCAGCCGCGGCACGTAGAGCAGCGTCGCGATGCCGACGCACACGCCCAGCAGCACGTAAGTGAGGATCTTCACGCCGTCCACGCCCACCGCCGCATAGCGCGCGACCTGCTCGTTGGAGCCGATGGCCTGCACATAGCGGCCGTAGGCGGTGCGGTTGAGGATCAGCCCGCCGATGATGGCAACCACCAGGAACACCCACACCGGCACCGGAATGCCCAACAGGCTGGCGTAGTAGACCGGCGCGTAGAGGTCGGAGAGCTCGTTGTCGAGCGTAAGCGCACCGCCGTCGGCGAAGTAGGTCAGGTAGGCGCGAAAGATGCCCAGCGTGCCGAGCGTGACGATGAAAGGCTCGATGCGCCCCTTGGTGATGAGCAGCCCGTGCGCCAGGCCGAAGACCGCGCCGAGCACCACCGCCAGCACCGCACCGAGCACCACCGCCAGCAGCGGCGAGCTCAGCGCCGGCCCCATGGCGTTGATGAACATGATCACGCAGCCCGCGATCAGCGCCGCCATCGAGCCCACCGACAGGTCGATGCCGCCCGAAATGATCACGAAGCACATGCCCACCGCGATGATGCCGATGAAGGCCGTGCGCGTGAGCACGTTCATCACGTTGTCGGGCGTGGCGAAGTCGCTGTTGAGCAGCGTGCCGGCGATGCACAGCAGCACCAGGCCGATGACGGGGCCGAGGCCGTGCAGGCGCTCGGTCCAGCGCGGCTTGGACTCGCTGCGGTGCATGGCGCCGGCGGCGTCAGGCGGGGCTTGTTGCGGTTCCGGTGGCATGGGAAATCAGTTCCTCTTCGGTCAGATGTTCAGCGTTCAGCGTCGCGACGAAGCGGCCGGCACGCATCACCGCGACGCGGTGGCACAGGCCGATCAGCTCCATCAACTCGGAGGAGACGACGACCACGGCCAGCCCCTCGCGTGCCAGTCGCTGGATCAGGAAATAGATGTCGCGCTTGGCGCCGACGTCGACGCCGCGCGTGGGCTCGTCGAGCACCACGACCTTCGGCCGAGGCTGCAGCACCTTGGCCAGCGCGAGCTTCTGCTGATTGCCGCCCGACAGCGACGAGGCGCGCGCGTCGAGGTCGCCGGTGCGGATGCCGTAGTCCTTCACCGCCTCGGCCAGCGCCGTGCGCTCCGATTCGGGCTTGAGCCAGGGCGTGGCGTAGCGGTCGAGCGCCATCAGCGTGAGGTTCTGGCGCAGGCCCAGGTGAACGTGCAGGCCCTTGCCCTTGCGGTCTTCGCTCAGGTACGTGAGGCCATGACGGGCCGCCTCGCGCGGGTTGCGCAGCGCGACGGCGCGGCCCGCGATCGTCACGCTACCGCTGCCGGGGCGCAGGCCCAGCAAGCCTTCGAAAAGCTCGGTGCGACCTGCGCCGACCAAGCCCGCGAAGCCCAGGATTTCGCCGGGGCGCACCTCGAAGCTCGCGTCCTGTGCCCAGCCCGGCACGTCGAATCCGCGCACCTGCATCGCGGGTGCCGCGTCGGCCGGCACCGGGTCGCGCGGCGGATAAAGGTCGGCCAGTTCGCGACCCACCATCAGGTTGGCCATCTGGTGGCGCGTGAGTTCGGCGGTGGGTGCGCGGGTGACGAAGCGGCCGTCGCGCATGACGATGACCTCGTCGGTCACGCGCTCCACCTCGTCGAGCTTGTGGGAGATGTAGACGATGGTCACGCCATCGGCGCGCAGCTGGGCGATGAGCTTGAAGAGGCGCTCGGTTTCGCCGGGCGTGAGCGTTGCGGTGGGCTCGTCCATGATCAGGAGCCGTGCATGGCGCGAGACGGCCTTGGCGATTTCGACGAGCTGCTTCTCGGCCACGATCAGGCGGCGCACGCGGGTGCGGGGATCGACCTTCAGGCCGACCTGCGCGAGGGCGGCGGCGGCATCGCGCTCCATGGCGGCGTCGTCGAGCAACCAGCCCTTCTTCTTTTCATGGCCGAGGAAGATGTTCTGCGCGACGTTCAGGTCTTCCGCCAGGTTGAACTCCTGGTGGATCAGCACGATGCCCAGCGCCTCGGCATCGCGCGAGCTCGTGAAGACCCGCGGCTCGGCGTTGATGCGCACGACGCCGCCGGTGGCCGCTTCGTAGCCGGCGAGGATCTTCATCAGCGTGGACTTGCCGGCACCGTTTTCGCCGAGGAGGCCGTAGACGCGGCCGGGCTCCAGGCCGAAGCTCACGCCGTGCAGCACCTGCACGGGGCCGAAGGCCTTCACGACTTGGTCGAATTCGACAGCGACGCCGGGCTTCATGGTGCGACACCTCGCGCCTTGAGGGTTTCATGCATCGCCAGCACGCCCGCGCCCACCAGGCCGGCCTGCGCGCCCAGCGGTGTGTATTGAATTTCCAGATGCCGCGTCGACAGCGCCAGCGAGCGGTGGTAGACGCTCTGCCGCAGCGCCGCCAGGAAGAGCGGCCCGATGTGCGTGATGCCGCCGCCGATGAACACGTGCGACGGATTGAAGAAATTGACGATGGAAGCCAGCATCTGCCCGATGCGCTGGCCGGCCTTCTGCACGATGGCGTTGGCCGCGGCGTCGCCCGCGCGGCTGGCCTGGCCCACGTCCACCGCATCGATGCGGCCCTGGGTGCGCAGGCGCTCGGCCAGTGCACTGCTCTCGCCGGCCTCGGCGGCCTGCACCGCCATGCGCGTGATGGCCGGCCCGGCCGCCATGGCCTCGACGCAGCCCACGTTGCCGCAGTGGCACAGCGGCCCGTCCTGGTCGACGCAGATGTGGCCCACGTCGCCGGCCGAACCGGCGGCGCCGCGGTACACCTCGCCATGGCAGACGATGCCGCAGCCGATGCCGGTGCCGACCTTGATCACCAGGAAATTGGAGAGCGTGCGCTTCAGGCGCCAGAGCTCGCCGAGCGCCATCAGGTTGACGTCGTTGTCGACGAAGACGGGCGCCGTGTAGTCCTCGCGCAGATAGTCGCGAATGGAGAAACTGTCCCAGGCCGGCATCAGCGGCGGATTGACCAACTGGCCGATCTCGAAGTTGACCGGCCCCGGCACGCCGATACCGATGCCGATCACCTGCCGTGGCGCGAAGCCGCAGCGCGCGAGCAGTTCGTGCATGAGCCGGCGCACCCGGGCGAGCACGGTGCCCGGGCCTTCACGCACGTCGGCGGCTTCGGCATGGTGCGCGAGCACGGAGAGGTCAGGCCTCAACACTGCGACATCGAGGCTGGTGGCGCCGATGTCCACCCCGATCAGCACACCCAGATCACCGTGCAATTGAAGGTTCTCGGCGCGGCGCCCGCCGGACGAGCGCTGCAGGCCCGCCTCGGTCAGCAGGCCCTGATCCACGAGGCCGGCGATCAGCGCGTTGGCCTTGCTCTTGGAAAAGCTCAGCTGCTCCGCCATGGCGTGGCGCGAACCGCCGGCAGACCAAAAGGTGGTTTCCAGCAGCGCCATTTCGTCGGCAGTGAGGCCGCTCCAGGGTGCCAAGCGTTTCGTCTCCGTCGTTGTTCGTCATGGCCCGGCCGGACAATGCCGCCGGGCGAAGGCGAATACTAGGCGGCCTGCTTCAGCCGAACAAGACTTAACTTCGGCCTGAATCAGGCCAAATCGATTCAATGCTGAAAATATAAAAAGCCGCTCGAAAGCGGCTTGTTTTGCCAAGCGAAGTTGTTTACTTCTTCTGGCGGTACTTCCGGAGTGCCGCAATCTGCGCGGCCATCACTGCAAGTTCCGACTGGGCCATCGCGATGTCGATGTCGCTCTTGGCTTTCTTCAGCGCTTCCTCGGCCGACGCCTTGGACTGGTTCGCCTTCTCTTCGTCGAGGTCCTTGCCGCGAATGGCGGTGTCGGACAACACGGTGACGGCGTTCGGTTGGACTTCCAAGATGCCGCCGGCCACGAAGACGAACTCCTCGTTGCCGTCGGCCGTCTCGATGCGCACGGCACCGGGGCGGATGCGCGTGATCAGCGGCGTGTGGCGCGGAAAGATGCCGAGCTCGCCGGCTTCACCGGGCAGCGCGACGAACTTGGCCTCGCCCGAGAAGATGGACTCCTCGGCACTGACCACGTCGACGTGAATGGTGTTTGCCATCTGGATTCCTGTGCAGCCGCCTTAGGCGACCTTCTTGGCTTTCTCGAACGCTTCGTCGATCGAGCCGACCATGTAGAAAGCCTGCTCCGGCAGGTGGTCGGCTTCGCCGTTCACGATCATCTTGAAGCCGCGAATGGTTTCGGCCAGCGGCACGTACTTGCCGGGCGAACCCGTGAACACTTCGGCCACGTGGAAGGGTTGCGACAGGAAGCGCTGGATCTTCCGGGCGCGGGCCACGGCCAGCTTGTCGTCGGGGGCCAGTTCGTCCATGCCCAGAATGGCGATGATGTCGCGCAACTCCTTGTAGCGCTGCAGCGTGCCTTGCACGGCGCGGGCCACGTTGTAGTGCTCTTCGCCGACCACGTGCGGGTCGAGCTGGCGCGAGGTCGAGTCCAGCGGGTCCACGGCGGGGTAGATGCCCAGCGAAGCGATGTCGCGCGACAGCACCACGGTGGAGTCCAAGTGGGCGAAGGTCGTGGCGGGCGACGGGTCGGTCAAGTCATCGGCCGGCACGTACACGGCCTGGATCGAGGTGATCGAGCCGACCTTGGTTGACGTGATGCGCTCCTGCAGGCGGCCCATTTCCTCGGCCAACGTCGGCTGGTAGCCCACGGCGGAAGGCATGCGGCCCAGCAGTGCGGACACTTCGGTACCGGCCAGCGTGTAGCGGTAGATGTTGTCGACGAAGAACAGCACGTCGCGGCCTTCGTCGCGGAACGACTCGGCGATGGTCAGGCCGGTCAACGCCACGCGCAGACGGTTGCCGGGGGGCTCGTTCATCTGGCCGTAGACCATGGCGACCTTGGAGTCTTCGAGCTTCTCCAGGTTCACGACGCCGGAGTCGGCCATCTCGTGATAGAAGTCGTTGCCTTCGCGGGTGCGCTCACCCACGCCGGCGAACACCGACAGGCCCGAGTGCGCCTTGGCGATGTTGTTGATCAGCTCCATCATGTTCACGGTCTTGCCCACGCCGGCACCGCCGAACAGACCCACCTTGCCGCCCTTGGCGAACGGGCAGACCAGGTCGATCACCTTGATGCCGGTTTCGAGCAAGTCCTGCGAGGGCGACAGCTCGTCGTACACGGGTGCCTTGCGGTGGATGGAGGCGGTCAGCTCCTGGCCCACTTCGCCGCGCTCGTCGATCGGGCGACCCAGCACGTCCATGATGCGGCCCAGCGTGGCCTTGCCCACGGGCACCGTGATCGGCGCACCGGTGTTGGTCACCACGATGCCGCGGCGCAGGCCGTCGGACGAGCCCAGCGCGATGGTACGCACCACGCCGTCGCCGAGCTGCTGCTGCACTTCGAGGGTCAGGCCGCCTTCTTCGAACTTCAGGGCGTCGTACACCTTGGGCATCTTGTCGCGCGGGAATTCCACGTCGACCACGGCGCCGATGCACTGAACGATCTTGCCTTGCACTGCTGTTTCTTGAGCCATCATCTGCTCCGATAAAAATTGAATCTGGTTGTCGTCGATCGAGCGATTGAACGGGCGCTCAGACGCCTGCGGCCGCCGCAGCGCCCGACACGATCTCCGACAACTCCTTGGTGATACCGGCCTGGCGGGTCTTGTTGTAGACCAGCTTGAGTTCGTCGATCACGTTGCCCGCGTTGTCCGTGGCAGCCTTCATGGCGACCATGCGCGCCGACTGCTCCGAGGCCATGTTTTCCGCCACCGCCTGGTAGGCCAGCGACTCCACATAGCGCACCAGGAGTTCGTCGATCACGCTCTGCGCATCGGGCTCGTAGATGTAGTCCCACGAGTGCTGGCCCTTCTCCATCTTCAGAGAGTCGGCCGCCTGCGGGAGCAGCTGCTCCACCACCGACTCCTGGCGCATCGTGTTGATGAACTTGGTGTAGCAGAGATAGACCGCGCTGAGTTTGCCTTCGGCATACGCGTCGAGCAGCACCTTGACGGGGCCGATCAGCTTGTCGAGGTGCGGCTTGTCGCCCAGCTGGGTGACATGCGACACCACGCGAGCGCCGATGCGGTTGAGGAAGCCCAGGCCCTTGTTGCCGATGGCCACCGCCTCGATCGCATTGCCGGCCTGCTGCTGCTCGCGCAGCTTGGCGGTCACGGCACGCAGCACGTTGGTGTTCATGCCGCCGCACAGGCCCTTGTCGGTGGTCACCACGATGAAGCCCACGGCCTTGGCCTCGTTGGCCTTCATGAAGGCGTGGGTGTACTCCGGGTTCGCCTGGCCGAGGTTGGCCGCGATGTTGCGGATCTTCTCGCTGTAGGGCCGGGCCGCACGCATGCGTTCCTGCGCCTTGCGCATCTTCGACGCGGCCACCATTTCCATCGCCTTGGTGATCTTCTTGGTGTTCTCCACCGATTTGATCTTGCCGCGGATTTCCTTGCCGGCTGCCATTGGGACTACTCCTTCTCGATCAGGCGAAGGACTTCTTGAAGGAAGTGATCGCTGCTGTCAGTTCGGCTTCGGATTCCTTGTCGAGCGCCTTGGC
The DNA here is from genome assembly GCF_001984055.1 of Variovorax sp. KK3. GTDB lineage: Bacteria > Pseudomonadota > Gammaproteobacteria > Burkholderiales > Burkholderiaceae_C > Variovorax. The sequence goes on along the minus strand of NZ_LYVO01000006.1, from coordinate 53,141 downwards.
TTGCTCGATCTTGTCGAGCAGGGGGCCGTGGCTGGACTTCAGGAACTGGTGCAGGCCATGCTCGAAGGGCAGCACCTGCTTGACGTCGAGGTCGTCCATGAAGCCCTTGTTCACGGCGAACAGCGACGCGCCCATCAGCGAGATGGACAGCGGGCTGTACTGTGCCTGCTTGAGCAGTTCGGTCACGCGGGCACCGCGGTCGAGCTGCTTGCGGGTGGCTTCGTCGAGGTCGGAAGCGAACTGCGCGAAGGCCGCAAGCTCGCGGTACTGCGCGAGGTCGGTACGAATACCGCCCGACAGGCCCTTGATGACCTTGGTCTGCGCCGACGAGCCCACGCGCGACACCGAGATACCGGCGTTGATGGCGGGACGGATGCCGGCGTTGAACAGGCTGGTTTCCAGGAAGATCTGGCCGTCGGTGATCGAGATCACGTTGGTCGGCACGAAGGCGGACACGTCGCCCGCTTGCGTTTCGATGATCGGCAGTGCGGTCAGCGAGCCGGTCTTGCCCTTGACTTCACCCTTGGTGAAGGCTTCGACGTAGTCGGCGTTCACGCGGGCGGCGCGCTCCAGCAGGCGGCTGTGGAGATAGAACACGTCGCCGGGGTAGGCTTCGCGGCCCGGCGGGCGGCGCAGCAGCAGCGAGACCTGACGGTAGGCAACGGCCTGCTTGGAGAGGTCGTCATAGACGATCAGCGCGTCCTGGCCGCGATCGCGGAAGTACTCGCCCATCGTGCAGCCCGAGTACGCTGCCACGTATTGCATGGCCGCCGATTCGGAGGCAGAAGCCGCCACCACGATGGTGTAGTCCATCGCACCGGCCTGTTCCAGCGCGCGCACCACGTTCTTGATCGACGAAGCCTTCTGGCCGATCGCGACGTAGACGCAGGTCATGTTCTGACCCTTCTGGTTGATGATCGCGTCGATCGCCACGGCCGACTTGCCGGTCTGGCGGTCGCCGATGATCAGCTCGCGCTGGCCGCGGCCGATCGGCACCATCGAGTCGATCGACTTGAGGCCGGTCTGCATCGGCTGGTCGACCGACTTACGTGCGATCACGCCCGGGGCGACCTTTTCGATCACGTCCGTCATCTTGGCGTTGACCGGACCCTTGCCGTCGATGGGCTGGCCCAGCGCATTGACCACGCGGCCGATGAGTTCGGGGCCGACCGGCACTTCCAGGATGCGGCTCGTGCACTTGACGGTGTCGCCTTCCGAGATGTGCTCGTACTCGCCCAAGATCACGGCGCCGACCGAGTCACGCTCGAGGTTCAGCGCCAGGCCGAACGAAGGAGTGCCGTCCGCCGTGGGCGGGAACTCGAGCATTTCGCCCTGCATCGCGTCCGACAGGCCGTGCACGCGCACGATGCCGTCGGTCACCGACACCACGGTGCCTTCGTTGCGGATGTTCGCGCTGACGCCCAGGCCCTCGATGCGGCTCTTGATCAGCTCGGAGATTTCTGCGGGATTGAGTTGCATGACTCTTTCCTTCTTTCGTTGAGGGGGCTGGCGGCCTCAGGCTGCCAGCGCAACTTTCATTTGTTCGAGGCGAGCCTTGACGGAGGTGTCGAGCACCTCGTCGCCGACCACCACGCGGATGCCACCGATGAGCGACGGATCTTCCTGCACGCTCACCTGCAACTTGCGGCCGAAGCGCTTTTCGAGCGCGGCGGACACGCCACCGAGCGCGGCAGCATCGATCGGGAAGGCGCTGTAGACCACGGCGTCGGACGAGCCGCTCTGCGCATTCGCGAGCGCGCGGAACTGCCGAGCGATCTCGGGCAGCGCGGCGAAGCGGCCGTTCTCGAGCAGCGCCAGCAGGAAGTTGCTGGCGGGCGCGGGCAGCGCCTGTCCGTTGGCGCCGGCGATCACGCCAAGCACCTGGTCGGGCGTGGCCTTCGGGTTGTCGGCGAACTGCTGCAGCTCGGGGTTGGCGGCGATGGCCGCCACTCTTTCGAGCCAGGCGCCGGCGCCGGCGAGATCCGACGAGGACGCCTTGAACAGCGCTTCGGCGTAGGGGCGTGCGATGGTCGCGAGTTCAGCCATGGCGTCGGGTCAGAGTTCGGTCTGCAGGCGGGCCAGCAAATCGGCGTGGACGGCCGGATTCACTTCCTTGCGCAGGATCTGCTCGGCGCCCTTGACGGCCAGCACGGCCACCTGCTCGCGCAGGGCTTCGCGCGCCTTCACGGCTTGCTGCTCGGCTTCGGCGCGGGCGGCTGCGACGATCTTGCTGCCTTCTTCCGTGGCGCGGGCCTTGGCCTCTTCAACGATGGCCTGCGCACGACGTTCGGCATCGGCAAGACGTTGCGCGGATTCGTTGCGCGCCTTGCCCAGTTCGACTTCCACCCGCTTGTCCGCCTCGGACAGCGCGGCTTTGGCCTTGTCGGCGGCGGCCAGGCCGTCGGCGATCTTCTGGGCACGCTCGTCCAGCGCCTTGGCGATCGGCGGCCACACGTACTTCATCGTGAACCCGACAAGAATCAGGAACACGATCATCTGGACGATCAGGGTACCGGTAATGCTCACTTTTCACCCTCTCAGTGGGATTGAATCCGAAGCCGCTTCCTTGGGAAACGACAAGGGTTCGACGAGAAGACTCGGACGATTACTTCGGCAGGTTCGCGATTTGCGCGAGGAACGGGTTGGCGGTGGCGAACCACAGCGCGATACCGGTACCGATGATGAACGCCGCGTCGATCAGGCCGGCCAGCAGGAACATCTTGGTCTGGAGTTCACCCATCAGTTCGGGTTGGCGGGCAGCCGACTCGAGGTACTTGCTGCCCATGATGCCGATACCGATACAGGCACCGACAGCGCCGAGACCGATGATCAGGCCGGCGGCCAGGGCGACAAAGCTAATAACTTCCATGATGACTCCTAGGGACTTTGGTTGAAGAGAAAAGGGAAAGACGAAAAAGAAAAACGTGCGCGATCAATGTGCAATCAACGAGCGACCCGCATCCGATCAGTGTGCGTCGTGCGCCTGGCCGACGTACACGAGCGTGAGCATCATGAACACGAAGGCCTGCAGGGTGATGATCAGGATGTGGAAGATGGCCCAAGCGGTGCCGGCGATGACGTGGCCCAGCGCGAGCAGGACGCCGGTGGCCGAGAGCGTGAACGCCCCACCCATCAGCGCGATCAGCAGGAAGATCAGTTCGCCGGCGTACATGTTGCCGAACAGCCGCATGCCGTGCGACACGGTCTTGGCGATGAACTCGATGAGCTGCATCGCAAAGTTGAAGGGATAGAGCGCCCAGTGGTTGCCGAAGGGGGCGGTGAAGAGCTCGTGAACCCAGCCACCGATGCCCTTGATCTTGACGTTGTAGTAGAGGCAGATCAGCAGCACTGCCACCGACAGGCCCATGGCGACCGACAGGTCGGCGGTGGGCACGACGCGCAGGTAGGCGTGGTGCGGGTCGCCGTGGATCAGGCCGAAGATCCAGGGCAGCAGATCGACCGGCAACAGGTCCATCGCGTTGAGCATGAAGATCCACACGAAGACGGTGAGTGCCAGCGGGGCGACGAACTTGCGGCTGGTCGCGTTGTGGACGATGCCCTTGGCTTGCTGGTCGACCACCTCGACCAGAATTTCCACCGCGGCCTGGAAGCGACCCGGCACGCCCGAGGTCGCCTTGCGAGCGCCGAGCCACAGCAGCCAGCAACCCAGCACACCGAGCAAGACTGCGAAGAAGATGGAGTCGTAGTTGAAAACCGAGAAGTCGGCAACACCTGCCGGCTTGGAGCTTTGAAGATGGGTCAAGTGGTGAACGATGTATTCACCAGCGGTCTGACCATGTTCCGCAGCGTTTTCAGCAGCCATCCGTTCACTCATCTCTAAGGTTTAGGGGCGTTGGGCTTCAGCATCACTGCCACCCACGCCGCTTTCATTGTCACTACCAGGCCGATCAGCATGGCTGGCCAGCTCAGTTCCGCAACCAGTCTCGGCGCGGCGAGCAACATCGCCACCGACAAGACCAGCTTCACCAATTCCCACAAGAAGAACCCGAGCACCGCGGTGCCCGCATTCAACGAAGAAAATCTCCCGGTCAGCCCTCTTGCGAACACCGCGGCGGGAATGACCACCGCCAGTGCGCCGTAGCCGGCGGACCATCCCACACTCTGCTTACCCGACAGGGCCCAGGCGACCAACGCCACCAGCACCCCTGCAACGATCTGGATCGCGATCACGCGCCAGGGCGAGATCAGCGGCTTCCGTTCGCGCAGCCGCTGCGCTTCTTCGGCATTCAGCGGCTTGAAGTCGACATCTGGATCCTGCCCGCCCCAATCATCTTCTTGGCGGACATTCTCATCGCGGGCCATTGTTTTCATATCGTAATGAAGCCCCGATGACGACCCAGAATTTTCACAAAGCCGCTGATTATAAGTAGAAACCCACGGCACTCCGCCAGCTTCCGGTCAGGTTCGACAACACCCGGTCATCGAACGGGCCAAGGCCCGCGTGTTGGAAAGCCCGTTCGAGCCCCCACCATAATCCCTCATGCATCCGATCGTCGACGCCCTCCCCACCTCTCTCTGTTACCTCGACGGCGACTACACACCCCTGCGCGACGCCCGCATCAGCGTACTCGATCGCGGCTTCATCTTCGGCGACGGCGTGTACGAAGTGGTGCCAGTCTACGGCGGCGTTCCTTTCTGCTTCGACGAGCACATGGCCCGGCTCGACCGCTCGCTGTCGGAACTGCGCGTGCCCAATCCGTTGTCGCACGAAGCATGGCTGGCCATCGCGATGCGTCTGATCGAGGCCAGCCCGCCCGCCGAACGCGCATCGATGCAGGGCATCTACATCCAGGTCACGCGCGGCGTGGCACCGCGCGAGCATGCGATGCCGCAGGGCCTCGTTCCCACGGTGTTCATGATGCTCAACCCCCTGAAGCCGATCACCGACACCGTGCGCACCCAGGGCGTGGCCTGCGTCAGTGCGCACGACTTCCGCTGGCAGAAGGCGCACATCAAGGCCACGAGCCTGCTGGGTGCCGTGCTGGCGCGGCAGATCAGCGTGGAGGCCGGTGCGGCCGAGACCATCATGTTCCGCGGCGACTGGCTCAGCGAGGCATCGTCGAGCAACGTCTGGGTGGTGAAGGACGGCGCCGTGGCCGGCCCGCCGAAGGACCAACTGGTGCTCGCGGGCATTCGCTACAACCTGATCGAACGCATCTGCGCCGAAGCCCGCATTGCGTTTTCGCTGCGGCCTGTTCATCGCGACGAAGTCTTCGGCGCCGACGAGTTGTTGATCTCCTCGGCCAGCAAGGAAGTGCAGCCCGTGGTCACGCTCGACGGCCGACCCATCGGCGATGGCCGCGTGGGGCCGGTGCATCGGGCCATCGATGCCGGCTATCAGCGCGCCAAGCAACGCAGCGCGCAGCAACAAGGAGTCACCGCATGACCGAGCCCACCGACAAGCAAACCGACACGCCCGCCGATGCCCGCAAGGACTCGCTGATCGAGTACCCCTCCAAGTTCCCGATCAAGGTGATGGGCGCGAAAGTGGACGGCTTCGTGAACGCCGTCACCCAGATCGCCGAACGCTTCGACCCGGGCTTCGACGCCAGCACCGTCGAGCTGCGCCCGAGCAGCGCCGGCAACTACCTGGGCGTGACGATCACCGTCACCGCCACCAGCCGCGAGCAGCTCGACGACATCTACCGCGCGCTGACCGCGAACCCGATGGTCAAGGTGGTGCTGTGACCCTCGAAGTCGACTGGCTCGGCCAGGTCGACTACCTCCCGACCTTCGCTGCGATGCAACGGCTCACGCAGGGCCGCACGGCCGATTCGGCCGATCTGCTCTGGCTGTGCGAGCACCCACCCGTCTATACCCAGGGCCTTGCAGGCCGCGCCGGCCACGTCCTCGCGCCGGGCGCGATCCCGGTCGTGCAGACCGACCGCGGCGGCCAGGTCACCTACCACGGGCCCGGCCAGGTGGTGGCCTATCCGCTGATCGACCTGAAGCGCGCCGGCTACTACGTCAAGGAATACGTCTACCGTATCGAGGAATCGGTGATCCGCACGCTGGCGCACTTCGGCGTCACCGGCCACCGCGTGGGCGGCGCCCCGGGCATCTACGTGCGGCTGGACGACCCTTTTTCGCATGCCGCGCTCACCGGACCGGCCCACCCAGCCGACCCGTTTCGCGGCCTCGGCAAGATCGCCGCGCTGGGCATCAAGATCAGCCGCCACTGCACCTACCACGGCGTCGCATTCAACGTGGAAATGGACCTCGAACCCTTCGCCCGCATCGATCCCTGCGGCTACGCTGGCCTGACGACGGTCGACCTTTCTACAATCGGCGTCCAGACAAGCTGGGACGAGGCCGCACGCGTACTGGCCGCCAAGCTCGCCGTCTACCTCGCACCCTGACCCCTACCCACGCACCATCATGAGCACCACCGAAGTCGTCCGCGACGCCCAAGGGGCCGCCACCTACAACCCGCTGGCCAAGCAGAAGGCCGCCGCCAAGCTGTCGCGCATCCCGGTCAAGGTGGTGCAGGCCGAAGTGCTCAAGAAGCCCGAGTGGATCCGCGTCAAGGCCGGCAGCCCCAGCACCCGCTTCTACGAGATCAAGCAGATCCTGCGCGAAAGCAACCTGCACACGGTCTGCGAAGAAGCCTCCTGCCCCAACATCGGCGAATGCTTCGGCAAGGGCACGGCCACTTTCATGATCATGGGCGACAAGTGCACGCGGCGCTGCCCCTTCTGCGACGTGGGCCACGGCCGCCCCGACCCGCTCGACAAGGACGAGCCGCTCAACCTCGCCAAGACCATCGCGAAGCTGCGCCTCAAGTACGTGGTGATCACCAGCGTCGACCGCGACGACCTGCGCGACGGCGGCAGCCAGCATTTCGTGGACTGCATCAGCAACATCCGCGAGCTCTCGCCGCAGACGCAGATCGAAATCCTCGTGCCCGACTTCCGCGGCCGCGACGACCGCGCGCTCAACATCCTCAAGTCCGCACCGCCGGACGTGATGAACCACAACCTCGAGACCGCGCCGCGCCTTTACAAGGAAGCACGCCCGGGCAGCGACTACCAGTTCAGCCTCAACCTGCTCAAGAAGTTCAAGGCGCTCCACCCGAAAGTGCCGACCAAGAGCGGCATCATGGTCGGCCTGGGCGAGACCGACGAAGAAATCCTGCAGGTCATGCGCGACATGCGTGCGCACGACATCGACATGCTGACCATCGGCCAGTACCTGTCGCCCAGCAACAGCCACCTGCCGGTGAGGCGCTACGTCCACCCCGACACCTTCAAGATGTTCGAGGAAGAGGCCTACAAGATGGGCTTCAGCCATGCCGCCGTCGGCGCGATGGTGCGCAGCAGCTACCACGCCGATCAGCAGGCGCACGCCGCAGGGGTCTGAAGCGGAGACACGCGCATGGAGGCGCTCCAGGCCGCTTTGGGCCGCGACTTCGGCCTCATCGCCGACCTGATCCACCTTCATGCGCACGCGTCGCCTCGCAGGCCGGCGCTGGTCGACCCCGACATCCAACTCGACTACGGCGCGCTCGACGCGCTGATGGACCGCATCGCCGCGGCCCTGCAGCGCGACGGGCTGCGCGCCGGTGACGCGATCGCGGTGTGCGCCGCGTCCGGCACGCGCTACGCAGCGCTGTTCCTGGGCGCCTTGCGTGCGGGCATCGCGGTCGCGCCGCTTGCACCGAGCGCCACGCCCGCCAGCCTGGCGCGCATGACCGAAGACGCGCAAGCGCGCATCCTGTTCCTCGATGCCACGACCGCCGACACCTTCGGCGCACCGGCTCCGGGTGACATCCCACGGGTGGCGCTCGACGGCAGTTCGGCCGGACGCGCCTTCGACGCCTGGCTCGCACCCGAGGGCACGCGGCCCGAAGCGGTGACGCCGCAACCGTCCTGGCCCTTCAACATCATCTATTCCTCCGGCACCACCGGCGAGCCGAAGGGCATCGTGCAGGGGCACGGCATGCGCTGGTCGCACGTGCGGCGCGGCGCGAAGTACGAGTACGGCGCCGACACCGTCACGCTGCTGTCGACCCCGCTCTACTCGAACACCACACTGGTGGTCTTTTTCCCCACGCTGGCCTACGGCGGCTGCGTGGTGCTGATGCCGAAGTTCGACGCCGCGGCCTACCTGGCCCTGGCCGAGCGGCACCGCGTCACGCACACCATGCTCGTGCCGGTGCAGTACCAGCGCCTGATGGCGCATGCGGGCTTCGATGCCCACGACCTCTCGCGATTCCGATTCAAGTTCAGCACCAGCGCCCCCTTCGGCGCCGCGCTCAAGGCCGACGTGCTGAAGCGCTGGCCCGGCGGCCTGGTCGAGTTCTACGGCATGACGGAAGGCGGCGGCACCTGCATCCTCGAAGCCCACCTGCACCCCGACAAGCTGCACACGGTGGGCCGCCCCGCCGAAGGCAGCGACATCCGGCTCATCGACGATGCCGGCCTTGAAGCGCCGCAGGGCGAGGCCGGCGAGGTGGTCGGTCACTCGGCCGGCATGATGGTTGGCTACCACCGCCAGCCCGAGAAGACACGCGAGGCCGAGTGGTTCGACGCCACCGGCAAGCGCTTCATCCGCACCGGCGATGTCGGCCGCTTCGATCCCGATGGCTTCCTGACCCTGTTCGATCGCAAGAAGGACATGATCATCAGCGGCGGCTTCAACATCTACCCGAGCGACCTCGAAGCCGTGCTGCGCGGCCATGCGGCGGTGGCCGAAGCCGCGGTGGTCGGCGTGCCCTCCGAACAATGGGGCGAGACGCCGGTGGCCTTCGTGGTGCGCCGCGACGGCCACGACACCTCGGCCGATGCGCTGCTGCAGTGGGCCAATGCCCAGCTCGGCAAGACCCAGCGACTGGCCCGCCTGCACCTCATCGACGAGCTGCCGCGCAGCGCGATCGGCAAGGTGCTCAAGCGCGAATTGCGTGAGCGCGACGCCGTCTGACGCCGCGGGCGAGCACGGCGGCGGCGGCAACGGCCTGCTGTGGGTGCTGCTGGCCGTCGCGGTCGTCTTCGCCATCGTGCAGCCCAGGCCGCCGCAGGACTACCTGAAGCTGGTCGACTGGCAGACGCTGGGCGCGCTGGCCGGCCTGCTGGCCATCACGCAGGGCGTGGAGCGCAGCGGGGTGCTGCAGTCCGTCGCGGCGCGCTTGCTGGCCCGCACCACCGAGTTGCGCCATCTGGTCTACCTCCTGGTCGCGGCGGCGGCCGGCCTGTCGGCGCTGGTCACCAACGACGTGAGCCTGTTCCTCCTGGTGCCGCTCACACGCGTGCTGGCCGCGCAAGCGCACCTGCCATTGGCGCGGCTGGTGGTGCTGGAGGCGCTGGCCGTCAATGCCGGCTCGGCCCTCACGCCCATCGGCAACCCGCAGAACCTGTATCTCTGGCACAAGTCGGGCGAAAGCTTCATCGGCTTCATGGGGATGATGGCGCCGACCGTGGCCGTGATGCTCTTCTGGGTGTTCGTGGCCGTGCGCTTCCTGGTGCCGCGCGTGGCGATCGAGCTCAAGCCCATGGGCGAAGCGGCGCCCTCGCAGCCGCGTCTGCTGGCGCTGTCGGCCGTGCTCTTCGTCGCCTTCGTCGTCGCGCTCGACCAGCGCTGGATGCTCGCCGGCCTGGCCCTCGTGTTCGGCGCCTTCCTCCTGATCCGACCGCGCGTGCTGCTGGGCATCGACTGGACGCTGCTGCTGATCATCGCGCTCATGTTCGTCGACCTGCGGCAGCTGGCCGACCTGCCCCGCATCGCCACGCTGCTGCAGCAGTGGCCGATCGCCGAGGGCTGGCGCGCCTATCTGGCCGCCATCGCCGCATCGCAGCTCATCAGCAACGTGCCCGCCACCATCCTGCTCGACCGCTACGTGCACGACCTGCCGGCCCTGGCCGCCGGCGTGAGCGTGGGCGGCTTCGGCTGCGTGCTGGGGTCGCTGGCCAACCTGATCGCGCTGCGGCTGGCGAAGGTGCCGCACGGCCTGCGGGAGTTTCACCGCATCGCGATTCCGTTCCTGCTGGTCTGCGCCGCGTCGGCCGTGCTCCTGCGCATCTAGGCCGGTGCCGAGCGCGGCGCAGGGCGGCAGCGTGGACATGCGCCAGCCCTGCAGCGGACAATGGCCGCGCCGATGGACACGCGCCACCTCCCTGCCCCGCTGCACCCGCTCTCGCTGCGCCGCTACGGCGCCTCGCGCGGCAGCCACGCGCACGACCATTTCCAGGTGCTGGTCGGGCTGGAGGGCGTGCTCGACCTGGAGGTGGAAGGCCGCGGCCTGCGCCTCGGTGCCGGCGAAGGCCACGTGGTGGCGCCGGGCGATCGCCACGACTTCGAATCACTCGACGGCAGCCATTGCCTGGTGCTCGACACGCCCCTGGCGCTGTGGTCGCCCTTCGCCGGCCAGGGTCCGCATGCGCCGCGGCTGTTGCCGCTCGCGCGCTACCTGGCCGAATGCCTGGCCTCGCCGACGCCATCTCCGCTCGCGCTGCACCATGCGCCCGCGCTGCTGCTCGAGGCCTGGGGGCCCGCCAACGCGACACCGCGCGGCCGCACCATCGACTGGGCCGCACTCGCGAGTTGGGCGCAGGCGCGCTGGCACCAGCCGCTGGGCGTTGCCGACCTCGCCGCCTTCGCCTGCCTCAGCCCCAGCCAGTTCGCGCAGCGCTGCCGCGACGAACAGGGCATGAGCGCCATGCATTGGCTGCGCGCGCAGCGACTGCTCCAGGCGCGCCAACTGCGCGGCAGCGGCATGAGCGTGGCCGAGACTGCGCGCCGCACCGGCTATCGCTCGCCGTCCGCGCTCACCGCGGCCCTGCGCCGAAGTGCCGACCCCGACGCAGACATCTGATCGCGCCGCGAACCGTCGTCGCGCGACGACGAACCAGCGCCCTGCGATGGCCGCGCCGCTTAAGCTCTTCGGCCATGTCGTCCACGCTCTACGCCCTCGCCGCCATCGCCTTGTGGGCCACGCTCGCCTCGATCGGCACCGCGCTCGCGCACCTGCCGCCCTTCCTGCTCACCGGCCTGGCCTTGATCATCGGCAGCGTGATGAGCTGGCCCCTCGCGCTGCGCGATCGCCAGGCCTGGGCCGTGCCGCCGCGCACGCTGGCCCTGGGCATCTACGGCCTCTTCGGCTTCCACTTTCTGCTGTTCACCGCGCTGCGGCATGCGCCGCCGGTGGAAGTCAACCTGGTCAACTACCTGTGGCCGCTGTTCATCGTGGTGCTGGCGCCGCTGCTGCTGCCGGGCCTGTCGCTGCGTCCGCTGCACCTGGTGGCGGCCGTGCTGGGTTTCGCCGGAGCAGCCATCGCGATCCTGGGCGCTCGCAGCGCGTCGACGGGCAGCGCGGACCTGGGGTACTGGGGCTTCGTGCCCGCGCTGGGCTCGGCCTTCATCTGGGCCAGCTATTCGCTGTGGACGAAACGCGTGAAGGCCTTCCCCACCAGCGCCATCGGCCTGTTCGGCCTGGTCTCGGGCGCACTCGCACTCGGCTGCCACGCCTTGCTGGAGCCGCAGGCGACGCTGTCCACGCGCGACTGGCTGCTGGTCGCGCTGTGCGGCCTCGGCCCGCTCGGCGCCGCCTTCTTCCTGTGGGACCTGGCCCTGAAGCGCGGCGACGCGCGGCAGATCGGCATCCTGAGCTACATCACGCCGCTGGCCTCGACGGCACTGCTGATGCTCGTCACGCAACGCCCCCTGAGCTGGACCATCGCGGTGGCGGCGGTGCTGATCCTGACGGCGGCGGTGATGGGGTCGTGGGTGCGGGCCTAGGGCAGCCTATTCGTCAGCCACCTTGAGCACCAGCTTCCCGAAGTTCTCCCCGGTGAACAGCTTCGTCAACGCCTCCGGAAAGGTGTCGATCCCCTCCACCACGTCCTCGCGGCTCTTCATGCGGCCGTCTTTGAGGTAGCCGGCCATCTCGGCCACGGCCACGTGGTAGCGGTCGGCGTAGTCGAAGACCACCATGCCCTGCATGCGGGCGCGGTTCACGAGCAGGCTCAGGTAGTTCTTGGGGCCCTGGGCGGGGGCGCTGTTCGCGTTGTTGTACTGGCTGATGGCGCCGCAGATGATGATGCGGGCGTTGCGTGCCAGCCGCGCCAGGGCGGCGTCGAGGATTTCGCCGCCGACGTTGTCGAAGTAGATGTCGATGCCCTTGGGGCAATGCGTCTTCAGGCCGTCGCGCACGGCCGAGGGGCCGGCCTTGTAGTCGATGCAGGCGTCGAAGCCCAGCTCTTCGACCACCCAGTCGCACTTGGCCTGGCCGCCGGCGATGCCGATCGCGCGGCAGCCCTTGATCTTGGCGAGCTGGCCCACCGTCTGGCCGACCGCGCCGGCGGCGCCCGACACGACGACCGTGTCGCCGGCCTTCGGCTCGCCGATGTCCATCAGGCCGAAGTAGCCGGTCATGCCGGGCATGCCCAGCACGTTGAGCCACTGCGTGACGCTGCCGGCGCGCAGGTCGATCTTCGTCAGGCCGTTCCGCTTGATCTCCTCCTGCGGCACCAGGATGTACTCCTGCACGCCCAGCGAGCCGTAGACGGTGTCGCCGACCGCGAAGGCCGGGTTGCGAGACGCCACCACGCGGCCGACGCCGCCGGCGCGCATCACGGCACCGATCTCGACCGGCGGGATGTAGCTCTTGCCTTCGTTCATCCAGCCGCGCATGGCCGGATCGAGCGACAACGACAGCGTCTTGACCAGCACGCCGCCCTCGGCCGGCTCGCCCACCGGCTCGGTGGTGAACTGCCAGTTGTCACGCGTGGCGGCCCCCTCGGGGCGCTTGGCGAGGCGGACCTGACGATTGCTCTGGGTGCTGCTCATGGGCTGTCTCCTGCGGTGATCGGGGCAGGCATCGTAGCGCCGGCGCCAAGGCGTGCGGGTAGCGCAGGCGACAAGCGCCTCAGAAGCGAGCTCGAAGGGAGTCAGAAGGGATAGTGCCGCGGCGTGGTCTGCACCGTGATCCAGCGCAGCTCGGTGAACGCATCGATGCCGGCCTTGCCGCCGAAGCGGCCGTAGCCCGAGGCCTTGACGCCGCCGAAGGGCATCTGCGCCTCGTCGTGCACCGTGGGACCGTTGACGTGGCAGATGCCGGATTCGATGCGCCGCGCCACGTTCCACGCGCGCGCGACGTCGCGGCCGAACACGGCGGCCGAAAGGCCGAAGGCGTTGTCGTTGGCGATTGCCACGGCCTCGTCGACGCCATCGACACGCACGATGGCCTTCACCGGCCCGAAGGATTCTTCGCCGTAGATGGCCATGTCGCGCGTGACGTGGTCGAGCACGGTGGCCGGCATCAGCGTGCTGTCGGCGCGGCCGCCGCAGCGCAGCGTCGCACCCTTGGCCAGCGCGTCGTCGACGAGCGCATTGCAGCGCTCGACCGTCGCGCGGTCGACCACCGAGCCCAGCACCACCGGCCCCTCGCGCGGGTCGCCCAGCGGCAGGCTCTGCGCCTTGGCCACGAAACGCTCGACGAACGCGTCGGCCACGCGCTGGTCGACCACGATGCGCTCGGTCGACATGCAGATCTGGCCCGAGTTGGCGAAGGCGCCGAAGGCCGCGGCGTTCACGGCCGCCTCGATGTCGGCATCGTCCAGCACCACCAGCGGCGCCTTGCCGCCGAGTTCGAGCACCACGGGCTTGAGGTGCTTCGCGCAGGTCTGCGCGATCAACCGGCCCACGTGCGTGGAGCCCGTGAAGTTGACACGCCGCACGGCCGGGTGGGCGACCATGGCTTCGACCACCACCGCCGCATCGGCCGGCGCGTTGGTGACGAAGTTCACCACGCCCGGCGGCAGGCCGGCCTCGTTGAGCGCTTCCACGATCAACGCGTGGGTCTGCGGGCTGAGTTCGGACCCCTTGAGCACCACCGTGTTGCCGCAGGCAAGCGGCGTGGCGATGGCGCGCACGCCCAGGATCACCGGTGCATTCCAGGGCGCGATGCCAAGCACCACGCCGGCCGGCTGCCGCACGCCCATGGCCAGGCTGCCGGGCACGTCCGACGGAATGACTTCGCCGCCGATCTGCGTGGTCAGCGACGCGGCCTCGGTCAGCATGCCGGCCGCAAGGTGGACGTTGAAGCCGGCCCACAGCGCCGAAGCGCCGGTCTCGCGCGCCATGGCCGCCACGAAATCGGGCGCGCGCGCCTCGAGCGCCTGCGCCGCTTTCGACAGCAGCGCACGGCGTTCGCCAGGGCCCATCTGCGACCAGGCCGGAAAGGCGCGTGCGGCGGCGTCGACGGCCGCGACGGCATCGGCCGGCGTCGCAGCGGGCGCGCGTGTGGCGACGCTGCCATCCAGCGGATTGCGGCGCTCGAAGCTGGCGCCGCCCTCGGCCGCGCGGGGCTGGCCGTCGATGAGCATGGTGATGGTGGTCATGGAATCTCCTGAAGTGGATGAGGTCAGGCCACGCCGAGGTAGGCGCGGCGGATCACGTCGGAATCGAGCAGTTGCTTCGCATCGCCCGATGCGACGATGCGGCCGCGCTCCAGCACGTAGCCGCGGTCGGCGGCGGCGAGCGCCTTGCGCACGTTCTGCTCGACCATCAACACGGTGACGCCTTGCGCGGCGATGCGGCGCACGATGGCCAGCAGCTCGTCGACCATGCGCGGCGCCAGGCCCAGCGAGGGCTCGTCGAGCATCAGCAGCCGCGGCCCGCTCATCATGGCGCGCGCCACGGCGACCATCTGCTGCTCGCCGCCGCTCATGGTGCCGGCGAGCTGGCCGGCGCGCTCCTTCAAGCGCGGGAAGTCGTCGAAGGCGCGGGCCAGCCGCTCGGCGCGCAAGCGCGCGGGCGTGAGCCAGCCGCCGAGTTCGAGGTTCTCGGTCACTGTCATCTGCGGGAACAGCTGCCGGCCCTCGGCGACCAGCGCCAGGCCGCGATGCACGCAGGCGGTCGCGTCGTTCGATGGCAGCGCGGCGCCGTCGAGCAGGGCCTCGCCGCCGCGCGGCAACAGGCCGGCCAGCGCCTTCAACAGCGTGGTCTTGCCGGCGCCGTTCGGGCCCAGCACGACAGTGATGCCGGGCAGCACGTCGAGGTCCAGCCCCTGGATGACCTGGAAGCCGTGGTAGCCCGCCGCGAGGCCGCGGATGCGCAGTTCGGCGTTCATGAAGCCACCACCGTCGTGCCACCCATCTCGTCGCCCAGGTAGGCCTCGACCACCTCGGCATTGCGCACCACGTCGGCCGGCGCGCCGTCTGCGATCTTGCGGCCCTGGTGCAGCACCAGCACACGCTCGACGTACTTCAGCAGTGTCGTCACCGCATGCTCGATCCACACCACCGCGAGGCCGTGGTCGTCGCGCAGCCCGCGGATGCGCCGCGCCATGGCGTCGACCTCGGCCTCGGTGAGCCCGGCCGCCACCTCGTCGAGCAGCAGCAGGCTCGGGCGCGTGCCCAGCGCCATGCCGATCTCCAGCAGGCGCTGCTGCGAGGGCGTGACGTCGCCGGCCTGCCGATCGGCCAGCGCGTCGAGCCCCAGCATGCCGAGGATGTCTTTCGCGCTTTCCAGCCCGGCCAGCGGCGCGCGGTGGCGGCCGGCGAACTGCATGCCGAAGCGCACGTTGTCGGCCAGCGTCATCTCGGCCATGACACGCGGCGTCTGGAAGGTGCGCGCGATGCCGTGCGCGGCGAAGCGGTGCGGCGCCTGGCCCGTGATGTCCGTGCTGCCCTGCACCCACAAGCGGCCGGCGCTGGTCGCCTCCACGCCCGAGATGGCGTTGAAGAAGGTGGTCTTGCCCGCGCCGTTCGGCCCGATGATGCCGACCAACTCGCCCGCATGAAAGCGGGCATCGACCGCATCGACCGCGGTGAGCCCGCCGAAGCGCACGCTGAGCGCCTCGGCCGCGAGCAGGGGAACGACCCGGTCATCCATGGCGCCGCCCTCGCTGCCATAGCGTCGCCAGCCCATTGGGCAGGTACATCACGCACAGGATCAGCAGCAGCCCCAGCACCATCATGTAGCCGTAGGGCAGCTGCAGGCGCAGCGTCTCGGCCAGCAGGCTGAAGACGATGGCCGCGACGATCGGCCCGCCGATGCTGGCCGCACCGCCGATCAGCGCGATCAGCACGGTCTGGAAGCCGATGAAGGGGCTGAACACGGCGGCCGGCTCGATGTAGGTCCAGCGCACCGCCATCGCGGCGCCGGCCGCGCCGGCGAAGGCGGCGGTGAGCGCGAAGCCGGCGATCTTGACGCGGCGCGTGTCCACGCCCAGCGTCTGCGCGCGCTGCTCGTCGGCGCCGATGCCGGCCAGCGCCAGGCCGAAGCGGCTGCGCCGGACGACGATGGCCGTCGCGATGGCGGCGCCCGCGATGGCGAGCACCGTGAGGTACACGGTCTCGTTCGACGGCACCACGGCCAGCACGCGGCCCACGGTGCCCGAGACCTGCTTCTCCACGAAGGTGACGGCATGGCGGATCAGCTCGGTCATGCCGAAGGTGAGCACCGCGAAATAGGTGCCGCGCAAATGCAGCACGGCCGCGCCCATCAGCAGTGCCACGGCGCTCGCGACCAGCGCGCCGCTCAGGATCACGAGCGGCCAGGGCAGCACGGTCAGCAGCGTCGCGCTGGCATACGCACCCAGTCCGAAGAAGGCCGAGGTGGCGAGCGAGAGATAGCGCGTGGCGCCGCAGAACAACGACCAGCTCGTGGCCAGCGCGATGTACATCAGGCAGCTCAGCGCTACCGAGGTGACGAACTCGGACGCCGCCCAGGGCACGGCGCCGGCCAGCAACAGGGCTAGCGCCAATCCGTGCCAGGGCTTGCCGGACATGAAGGTCTTCATCGCGAGAACAGCCCGTTGGGCCGCCAGATCAGCACGCCGATGAACACGGCATAGGACAGCAGCATCTTGAGAGACGGGCTGCTGAAGTGCATGCCCAGCGCCTCGACCACGCCCAGCAGCAGGCCGCCGGCCAGGCTGCCCGCGATGCTGCCGAAGCCGCCGAGCGTGATGACGATCAACGCGGTGACGGTGTAGGGCTCGCCCATCGACGGCGAGATCTCGTAGGTCATCGACAGCAGCGCGCCGGCCACGCCCGAGAGCCCGAGGCCGATGCCGAACATCAGCGGGTGCAGCCGCCGCGTGTTGATGCCCACCAGCTGGGCACCGACAGGCGACTGCATCAGCGCGCGCACCGCCTTGCCCAGCAGCGTGAGCCTGAGCAGCGCGATCAGCACCAGGCTCAGGGCCAGCGCAACGCCGAAGAGCACGAGCTTGTTGGCGGTGAAGCGCATGTCGGCGAACTGCACCGGCTCGGCCAGGTAGTCATAGCCGCGCAGGTCACCGCCCCAGATCAGCAGCGCCGTGTTCTGCACGAAGAACATCAGGCCGAAGCCAACCATCAGGCTGCGCGCCTCGAACACCTCGACCGTGGGCGCACCCGCGGCCAGGCGGCGAAAGCACAGCCGGTGCACGACCATGCCCAGCGCCATGAGCAGCAGGAACGCGGCGGGCAGGAACAGCAGCGGCGACACGCCCCAACGCGTGTGGGCCCACCATGTGACGAACGCGCCGAGCATCAGGAACTCGCCGTGCGAGATGTTCATGATGCGCATCAGCCCGTACTGCAGGTTCAACCCGATCGCCACCAGCGCGTAGATGCCGCCCGTGATCAATCCGCCGGCCAGCAACTCGGCCCATCCGCTCCAGGACATGGGTGCGCTTCCTCTAGCTCTTCCAGGCCGGCTTCGGCGCGAGCTGCGCGGTGGCGCGGCTCTTCGGCCACACCACCTCGAACTCGCCGCCCTGCCACTGCGCCACGGTGCCGGGCACCGACGCGTTCTCGCTGCCCTCGAAGCGCATCGGCCCCAGGATGGTCTTGAACTCGTTCTTCGCGATCTGCTCGCGCAGGGCCTTGCGGTCCAGCCCCACCTTCGCCACGGCCTGCTGCAGGATCTCGAGGCCGGCCCAGCAATGGCCGCTGGCCCAGCGGTCGGGCTCCTTGCCGAACTTCTTGGTGTGCGCGTCGAAATACGCCTTGGCCTCGGGGCTGGTCTTGGCATTCCACGAGCCCATGCCGATCACACCCTCGGTGTTGGCCGCCATCACGTTCTTGTAGAGCTGGAAGGCGGTGCCGACCGAGGCGTAGAAGAACTTCGGGTTGAAGCCCACCTCGCGCGCCTGGCGGCTGGCGAGGATGGTGTCGGGCGGGTAGGTGATGCCGATGAAGGCGTCGGGGTTCAGGTCCTTGATGGTGCGCAGCACCGGCGCCAGGTCTTTCACGCCCAGCGGATAGCTCTTGCGCTCGACCACCTGGATCGAGGTCTTCTTGAGCGCCGCATTGAGCGCGGCGAAGTTCTCCAGGCCGAACAGGTCGTCCATGTAGACGATGGCGACCGTCTTCACGTTGTTCGCGGCCAGCATGTCGACCAGCGCGCCCATCATCTTGTCGGGCTGCTGCAGCAGCGAGAAGAAGAAGGGCAGCTGCATGTCGATGAGCTTGCGCGAGAGCGCGGTGGGCGCCAGCAGCGGGTAGCCGAAGCGATTGGCCAGCGGCGCCACCGCGAAGTTGGCGCCGGAGCCCCAGGGCGGCAGCACCAGGTCGACCTTGTCGCTGCCCATGAGCTTCTCGAAGGTGCGCACGCAGGTCTCGGTCTCGCTGCGGTCGTCGTAGCCCACCAGTTCGATGGGCCGCTTCGCGCCCTTCACCGACAGCCCGCCGGCCGCATTGACCTGCTCGGCCCACAGCAGGTAGTTGGGCTCCTGGCTGACCTGGGCGCCCGCGGCCCAGGGGCCGGTGCGGGCGATGGCGTAGCCGATCTTCACGGGCGCCCCTTGCGCGAGCAGGCGGGGTGCGACGGCGGCCGCGCCGAGGGCGGCGGCGGTTTGCTGGATCCAGCGGCGGCGATGGCTTTGCGGCATGTGCGTCTCCTCGCGGCCGCCGGGCGGGGCCGCTGCGTCGATCGTAGGAACGACGCGCGCGCCGCGCTGTGCCGGCTGCGCACAACGCGCTTGACCGAGCGCGCACGGCGCTAGTGGTTAACCCGCAAGCACGGGGGCCCGGAGCGCCCCGGACAATAGCCCGCATGACCGCATCGCTGCAGCTATCGACCGACGAGGTGCCGCCGCGCGAGCGCGCGCCCGTGTGGCGCGACTGGGTGTGGAAGCACTTCGGCGGGCTGGAATCCGAGCTGTACGGCGACACCGAGTTCGACGGCCACATCGCGGCATCGCATGCGGGCGAGGTGATCTTGACGCGGCTGGAGGCCAACCGCCACCGCGTGCTGCGCACCCCCGACATGGCGCGCCGCTGCGAAGCCGACTACCTGAAGGTGGTCGCGCCCTGGCAGGGCTCGGCCGCGGTGACGCAACGCGGCCGCGAGGCCGCCGTGCGCGCGGGCGGCTGGACGCTGTACGACACCACCGCCGACTACATGGTGGCCAACCCCGAGCGCAGCGACCACTTGATCGTGATGCTGCCCAAGGCCCAGCTCGCGGTGCCCGGCCTGCCGCTGGGCGAGCTGGTGGCGCGCCGGGTGGGCGGCGCCAGCGGCATCTCGCGGGTGGCGCTGGAGACGATGCGCAACACGTATCTCGAGCTGCCCTACATGAGCGACGTGGCAGCGCGCGGCGCGGGCGATCTGATCATCCAGCTGGTGCGGTTGTCGCTGATGGAGCTGGCCGGTCAGGATACGCCGCGCACGCAGCGCGAGGCGCTGCGCGACCGCATCCGCCAGCACGTGGCGCAGCACCTGCACGACCCGGCGCTGTCGATCGACGGCATCGCGCAGGCGCTTCGCTGCAGCAAGCGCCACCTGCACAACGCCTTCGCCGACGACGAGGACACGCTCACGGGCTACATCCAGCGCCAGCGGCTCGCGCGCTGCATCCGCGCGCTGGAAGACCCGGCCCATGCGCAGCGGCCGATCACCGACATCGCGCTGGCGGCCGGCTTCGGCAACCTCTCGCACTTCAGCCGCGTGTTCCGGGAGCACACCGGCGGCAGCCCGAGCGAGTTCAGGCGGCAGGCCGCCAGGCGCTGAAGGGCCCCGCCCTCACTCCGCGCCCTCACCTTCCGCTCGCCACCGTGGGCGAGGGATTGGGGACAGGAGCCTTCTGCCGCGCAGATGCCTCGCCGGTCTTCGGCGCCGGCCTGCCGCGCTTCAAGAGCGCGATGACCTCGCCCATGATGCCGCGCCGGAAAGCCAGCACGCAGACCACGAAGATCAGGCCCGTCACCATGGTCACCGACTCGCCGAGCGTGTTGAACCAGTCCACCCCGGTGGCCCGCGCCAGGAAACTGCCGAGCTCGCCGATCTTGTTCTCGAGCGCCACCACCACCGTCGCGCCCACCAGGGGGCCCGACAGCGTGCCCAGCCCGCCCAGCAGCGTCATGAGGATGACCGAGCCGGACGAGGACCAATGCACGTCGGTCAGCGTCGCGAAGCCCAGCACCAGCGTCTTGAGCGAGCCCGCCAGGCCCGAGACGGCGGCCGAGATGACGAAGGCAAGCAGCTTGAAACGCGCCACGTCGTAGCCGAGCGAGACCGCGCGCGGCTCGTTCTCCTTGATGCCCTTGAGCACCTGGCCGAAGGGCGAATGAATGGTCCGCACGATCAGCAGGAAGGCCGCCACCACGATCGTGAGCGTGACGTAGTACAGCGTCAGGTCGCCCGACAGGTCGAGCAGGCCGAAGAGCTTGCCGCGCGGCACGCCCTGCAGGCCGTCTTCGCCGCCGGTGAAGCGCGCCTGCAGGCAGACGAAGTACACCATCTGCGCCAGCGCGAGCGTGATCATCGCGAAGTAGATGCCCTGCCTGCGTATGGCCAGCATGCCGAAGAGCCAGCCCAGCAGCGCACCCGTCGCGGTGCCCGCCAGCAGGCCCAGCTCAGGCGTGAGGCCGAGGTTGCGCATGCCGTAGCCGGCGATGTAGGCCGAGAAGCCCAGGAAGGCCGCATGCCCGAAGGAGAGCAGCCCCGTGAAGCCCAGCAGCAGGTTGAAGGCCGAGGCGAACAGCGCGAAGCACAGCAGCTTCATCAGGAACACCGGGTAGGCGCCGATGAAAGGCGCGGCGACCAGCGCGGCCAGCAGCAGGCCGTAGCCGACGAAAGACTTGTTCATGGTACGGCCCTCTTCATTTCTCTTTGCCGAACAGGCCGGCAGGACGGATCAGCAGCACGACCACCATGATCACGAACACGACGGTGGACGAGGCCTCGGGGTAGAACACCTTGGTGAAGCCCTCGACGACACCGAGCCCGAGCCCCGTGACGATGGCGCCCATGATGGAGCCCATGCCGCCGATGACGACGACCGCGAACACCACGATGATCAGGTTCTGCCCCATGAGCGGCGACACCTGCATCACGGGCGCCGCCAGCACGCCGGCGAAGGCGGCCAGCGCGACGCCGAAGCCGTAGGTCAGCGTGATCATCAGCGGCACGTTGACGCCGAAGGCCTCGACCAGGCGCGGGTTCTCGGTGCCTGCGCGCAGGTAGGCGCCGATGCGCGTCTTCTCGATCACGAACCAGGTCGCGAGGCAGACGGCCAGCGAGGCCACCACCACCCAGGCCCGGTAGTTGGGCAGGTTCATGAAGCCGAGGTCGGTCGCGCCCGACAGCGCCTCGGGCGTGTCGTAGGCGAGCCCCGACACACCGTACACGGAGCGGAATGCGCCTTCGATCAGCAGCGTGAGCCCGAGCGTGAGCAGCAGGCCGTACAGGTGGTCGAGCTTGTAGATCCAGCGCAGCAGCAACCGCTCGATCGCCACGCCGAACAGGCCGACGACGATGGGCGCCGCCAGCAGCATCGCCCAGTAGCTGAAGCCCAGGTGGTTCATCGCCATCCAGCTCAGCACCGCGCCCAGCATGAACAGCGCGCCGTGCGCGAAGTTGATGACGTTGAGCAGGCCGAAGATAACCGCGAGCCCGAGGCTCAGGATCGCGTAGAACGACCCGTTGACCAGGCCGAGCAGCAGTTGGCTGAGCAGCCCCCGCATGGGGATGCCGAATACGTCCGTCATGTCTCAAACACCCAGCAGTTCGTTGAGCACCGGCATCTTGTGCGAGAGCTCGGCAGCGCCGAAGCTTTCGACGATGCGTCCGTGCTCCATCACGTAGAAGCGATCGGCCAGCGGCGCGGCGAAGCGGAAGTTCTGCTCCACCATCACGATCGTGTAGCCCTTGGTGCGCAGCATGGTGATCATGCGGGCCAGGGCCTGCACGATCACCGGCGCCAGGCCTTCGGAAATCTCGTCGAGCAGCAGGAGCCGCGCGCCGGTGCGCAGGATGCGCGCCACGGCCAGCATTTGCTGCTCGCCGCCGGACAGCCGCGTGCCCTGGCTGTGCCGGCGCTCGGCCAGGTTGGGGAACATGGTGTAGATCTCGTCCACCGTCATCCCTGCCTTCGCGCCGCCGAGCACGGGCGGGAGCATCAGGTTCTCTTCGGTAGAGAGGCTCGCGAAGATGCCCCGCTCCTCCGGACAATAGCCGATGCCGAAATGCGCGATGCGGTGCGTGGCAAGCCCGATCGTCTCCTGCCCGGCGACCCGGATGCTGCCCTTGCGCGTGCCGACGAGGCCCATGATCGCGCGCAGCGTGCTGGTGCGGCCGGCGCCGTTGCGGCCCAGCAGCGTGACCACCTCGCCGGGCTGCACCACCATGTCGACGCCGTGAAGCACGTGCGACTCGCCGTACCAGGCCTGCAGGCCACGGATCTGAAGTGCGGGCGTCGTCATGCGTGCGCTCCCTGCAGTTGGCCTTCGGTGCTGCCCATGTAGGCCTCCATCACTTGCGGGTTCTTCGACACCTCGTCGTATGGGCCCTCGGCCAGCACGGCGCCGCGTTGAAGCACGGTGATGGTGTCGGCGATGGTCGACACCACGCTCATGTTGTGCTCGACCATGAGGATGGTGCGGCCCTTCGACACGCGCTTGATGAGTTCGGCCACGCGGTGCACGTCCTCGTGGCCCATGCCTTGCGTGGGCTCGTCGAGCAGCATCAGCTCGGGCTCCATGGCCAGGGTGGTGGCGATTTCCAGCGCGCGCTTGCGGCCGTAGGGCAGGTTCACGGTCTGCTCGTCGGCCAGGTCTTCGAGCCCGACGTCGGCCAGCAGCGCACGGGCGCGATCGTTCAAGGACAGCAGGCTGCGCTCGCTCTTCCAGAAGTGGAAGCTGGTGCCCAGCGCGCGCTGCAACCCCAGGCGCACGTTCTCCAGCAGCGTGAGGTGCGGGAACACGGCCGAGATCTGGAACGAGCGGATGATGCCGCGCCTCGCGATCTGCGCCGGCCGTTCGCGCGTGATGTCGTGGCCGTTGAAGAGGATGCTGCCGGAGCTCGGCTCCAGGAATTTCGTCAGCAGGTTGAAGCACGTGGTCTTGCCGGCTCCGTTGGGGCCGATGAGCGCGTGGATCGAGCCGCGCGCCACCTTCAGGTCGACCTCGCGGACTGCGGTGAAGCCCTTGAATTCCTTGGTGAGCCGGCGTGCTTCGAGGATCGTGTCGCTCATGGACGCGATCCGTCGGCGGCGCCGCGGTGTGCATCGCTGGGGGGCGCCGGTCGCTCCTGGGCCGGGCGCACATGACGGCTGGAGCTGCCGTTGAAAGTCGTGCCCCAGAAGCCGCGCTCCACGTCGCTGGTGTCGAAGTACCAGTCGGCCCACGGCAACGTGAAGTTCATGTTGTGGCTCATCATCAAGCCCTGGTCGTGGTGCGCGCGATGGTGCCGCCGCATCGTGTTCACGAGCGGAAAGCGGTCCAGCCAGCGGCGCTGCGGCAGGTGCGAGAACAGGTGCATGGCCTCGAACAGCAGGTACATCGCGGCGGTGCCGATGACGACCAGCAGGCCCGCGTTGCGCGAGATCAGCCAACCGGCCGCCAGCGCCGGCACCCCGGCCATCACCAGGATGGCGGGCTGGGCGAAGGCCGGGAAGAACACGATCTTCAGGTCGCGTGCATCGCGCAGGTCGGCGTCGTCCAGCGTGAAGAAGCGGTGGTGCGTCAGCGTGTGGCGGGTGTAGAGCGCACGCGCGACCGCGCCCTTGCCCGGCCGGTGCAACACCTTCTTGTGCACGTACCACTCCACCCAGTTCCACGCGAGCACCACCAGCGGCACGACCACGAAGTCGCGCCAGCGCCAGGCGGGCTCGAAGAACGCGCTGCACAGTGCGATGGCCGCGAGGCCGGTGAACAAAATGATCAGGCCATGGCGCACGCCGCTGTAGCCGGCCGGCACGGTGCCCCTGAACTCGTCGCGAAAGATCTCTGCGTTGTCCGATGTGGCTCGCATGGAGCGTCTCCTGTGTTCCTTCAGATGCCGGCAGCGAGCGCGGGGCTCCGCGCTTCGGCTCGTCTCGTTTCGCGGCGCTCGACCAGGCCGTCGCGCACCGACAGCGACGTGGTGTCGCTGGTGGTCACGCGGCGCAGGTCGCGCGGCTGGCTCTCGTCGTAGGCGCGGCCGCGGTGCAAGGTGCAGCGGTTGTCCCAGATCACGAGGTCGCCGACCCGCCATTCATGTGCATAGACGAATTCGGGCTGCGTGGTGTGCTCCAGCAGGTCGCGCAGGAGCATGCGGCCTTCGGGCACCGGCCAGCCGACCACGTGCGACGCGTGCGATCCGATGTAGAGCGCGGGCCGGCCATCCGGCGAGCGACGTACCAGCGGATGCTCGACCGGCGGCAGCGCGCGCCGCTCTTCTTCGGAGAAATCGCTGAAGCCGAGTTGCGAACGCGAGTGCATCAGCGAATGCTCGGCACGCAGGCCGTCGATGCGCTCGCGCGTCGCGGCGGGCAGCGCGGCGAAGGCGGCTCGATTGTCACTGAACTCGGTTTCCCCGCCTTCCGACGGGATACTGCGCGCGAGCAGCATCGACAGGGCGCCGTTGAGCGCGCGGAACGAGCTGTCGGTGTGCCAGAGCCGATTGCCCAGCAGCAGCATGCGCAGGCGGTCCGCCATCTCGCGCGGCCGGCCGTTCTCGTCGAGGTTCGACACGTCGACGATCTGCGGCAGCCCGATGCGTTGGCGGTAGTCGGCCCGCACACGCGTGACCGAGGTCTCGATCGGGCCGAAGCGGTCGGCGAAGGCCAACTGCTCTTCGTTGCTGAGTCGCTGGTCGCGCACGACGACGACGCCGTGATGGTCGATGGCATCGGCGATCGCTTCGGCGGCCTGGTCATCGAGATCGCGTGCGAGGTCGATGCCGGTCACTTCGGCCACGAAGCCGGGCCGGCGGGTCTGGATGGTGGGGCTCATGTGGTCTTGTCTCCGCGGGGTGATGTGGGCGGGCCGCGTCGGACCCGCCGGTGGATCTCGGTGGCCCTCAGTGGCTTTCTTCGGGCCCTTGCATCTGGCTCGTCGCGGCTGCCGCGACCCAGGCCAGATCGGAACCGATGACCAAGGCGCTCGCGCCGAGGCGTTGCAGTTCTGCCGCCTGCCGCCGATCGAGCAGGAACACCGCGACCGCGCGCCGCGCCTGGCGCGCCGCGCTGCAGATGCGATCGACCGCCGCACCGACGGCCGGCGCCGCCAGCGAGTCGGCGCCGCCCGAGACGGCAAGGTCGGCGCGGCCGATGAAGACGGCGTCGAGCGGCACGTCCATGATCGCGTCGAGCGCATCGAGCGCCGCCATGTCTTCGATCTGGCCGATCACGCAGACGTTCGCATCGCTCGAGGCCACGTGGTCGCGCAGGTTGGCGCGCCCGTAGCCACCGGCCCGCGGCGAATTCGAGAAGCCGCGCGTGCCGCCACGGTAGCGGCAGGCGGCGAGCAGCGCACGCGCATCGTCGGCGTTGCGGATGTGCGGCGCGACGATGCCGGCCGCGCCGCAATCGAGTGCGTTGTCGATGGCGCCGGCATCACCGGCCGGCACGCGCACCAGCGCCGGCAGGCCGCTCGCGCAGGCCGCCAGCAGCAGCCGGTCGATCTCGGCGCGGCCGTAGGGCGCGTGCTCCGCATCGAGCACCACGAAGTCGAGGCCGATGCCGCCGAGCACTTCGACCACCGCGCTCGAGCCCGACTTCACGAAAGTGCCGACCAGGCGCTCGCCGGCCGCGAGACGCGCACGGAACGCGGAAGCGATCTCAAGGCTTCGATGCATCGCCGTCCTGCCCCGCGACGAGGTGCAGATAGTCGGGCCGCACCGGCGAGAAGATGTCGAGGTTGAGCACGACTTCCGTGCCCACCGGCTCGGCGTGGTGCATGACGCCGGCCGGGATGCGGATCGATCCGCCCGGGCCGGCCTCGAACACCTCGTCGCCGACGTGGAAGCGCACCTGGCCCTGCAGGATGATCGCCACCTGCTCGAACTCGTGCTTGTGCGGCGCCAGGTCCATGCCCGGCGTGAGCCAGTTCATCACGGCGATGAAGTCCTTGCCGCGGAAGCCGGCGCGCTCGACGCCGCGGCGCACGGTTTCGCGCGGCATGTCGTAGAGGTTGGCGAACTGGGTGGTCTCGGTCATCGTTGTTTCCTTTCGTGGGTGCCGGCCGCGCTCTCTGCCTGGGGCAGGACCTTGCCGGGATTCATGATCGCCAGCGGATCGATGGCGGCCTTCAGCCGGTGCATGAGCGCGAGCTCGGTCGCCGACTTGTAGATGCCCATGGCTTCGCGCTTGGTGCGGCCGATGCCGTGCTCGGCGCTGATCGAGCCGCGCAGGCTTCGCACGATGTCGAAGACCAGGGTGGCGAACTCGTCGCTGCGCTCGATGAAGCTGCCGTCGTCCCCCGGCGGTGCGGCCAGGTTGAAGTGCACGTTGCCGTCGCCGCAGTGGCCGAAGGCCAACACGCGCAGCGTGGGCTCGCGCGTCAGGCAGGCCGCCGTCGCCGTGTGGACGAAGTCGGGAATCGACGTCACCGGCACCGACACGTCGAACTTGATCGAGGCGCCTTCGAATCGCTGGGCCTCGACCAGCGCCTCGCGCACCTTCCACATGCCCAGGCGCTGCGCGTCGCTGGTGGCCATGACGGCATCGGTCACCAGGCCGGCGTCCATGGCCTGCGTCAGCACGTTCTCGAGCAGGCCGTGCATGTCGGCTTCGCCGGCCGAACTCGACACTTCCATGAGCACGTACCACGGCGCTGTGCCCGGCAGTGGATCGCGCGTGTTGGCGATGTGGCGCGTGGCGATGTCCACCGCGAAGCGCGGTACGAACTCGAAGGCGGTGAGTTGGTCGGCGGTGAGGCGCCGCGACATCGTCAGCAGCGCGATGACGTCTTCGATGCGAGACAGCGCGGCATAGGCGGTCGCGGTCTGCACCGGCCGCGGAAACAGCCGCAGCGTGGCCGCCGTGATGATGCCCAGCGTGCCCTCGGCGCCGATGAAGAGTTGCTTGAGGTCGTAGCCGGTGTTGTCCTTGCGCAGGGCGCGCAGGCTGTCGAGCACGCTGCCGTCGGGCAGCACGACTTCGAGCCCGAGCGTGAGCTCGCGCATGTTGCCGTAGCGCAGCACCTGGATGCCGCCGGCGTTGGTCGAGAGGTTGCCGCCGATCTGGCAGCTGCCTTCAGCGCCCAGGCTCAGCGGAAACAGCCGGTCCGCGTCGGCCGCGGCCTGCTGGATGTCCGCCAGCACGCAGCCCGCGTCCATCGTGATCGTGAAATTGGGTGCGTCGACCGCACGCACGCTGCGCATGCGCGCCAGCGACAGCACGATGTTGGGCTGCGATTCGCTCGGCACGCCGGCTCCGCACAAGCCGGTGTTGCCGCCCTGCGGCGTGACCGCCAGGCCGCTGTCGGCACAGATCGCGACCACCCGCGACACCTCGTCGGTGCTGGCCGGCCGCACCACCAGGCAGGTTTCGCCTCGGTAGAGGCCGCGCTGCTCCTGCAGGTAGGGGGCCACGTCGTCGGGCGCATCGAGCCAGCCCGTCGGGCCCACCACCGACTTGATGGCATCGAGCGCCCGCCGGATCGCGTCCGCTTCGGGGGCCGCAGGCATGGCGATGTCGCGCGCGTTCATTGCGATCCCCCGGGGAGGACCGGCGGCGGCTTGACCTGCCCGCCCACCGCGAAGTTCTCTGGAGGGATCTCCCAGATCATGACCCGCACGTTCTCGCGCGGCGCACCGACGGCGTCGATGGCGGCCTGCGTCAGCAGGTCGATCAGGCGCTGCTTGGTCTCGCGCGACCGTCCTTCCAGCAGCGTGACTTGAATGATGGGCATGGCCTCAGACCTCGCTGATGAACTTGGTGTGGAGGTAGGCTTCGAGGCCTTCCTGCCCCGCCTCCGAGCCCCAGCCGCTGTCCTTGACGCCGCCGAAGGGCGCCTCGGCGATCGACACGTTGAGGTTGTTGATGCCGACCACACCGGTCTCGAAGGCTTCGCCGATCGCGATCGAACGTTTCATCGAGGTGGTGAACGCATAGGCCGCGAGGCCGTAGGGCAGGCCGTTGGCTTCGCGCGCAGCGTCTTCGAGATCGTCGAAGGGGTTGACCAGCGCCAGCGGGCCGAAGGGTTCCTCGTGCATCACGCGCGCATCGGCCGGCACGTCGGACAACAAGGTCGGCTGCCAGAAGTGGCCGCCCTCCGCGGCGCGCATGCCGCCCTGCACCAGCGTGGCGCCGTGCGCACGCGCGTCCTCGACCAGCCCTTGCATCGCGTCGATGCGGCGCGCGTTGGCCATCGCGCCCATGCGGTTGGCGGCGTCCAGGCCGTTGCCCACGCGCACCGCGCCGAGCGCACCGCCCAGCCGGTCGACGAACTCGCGGTAGATGCCCTTCTGCACGTACATGCGGGTGGGTGCGATGCAGACCTGGCCCGCGTTGCGGACCTTGCCGGCCACGAGCAGGTCGACCGTGCGCGCCAGGTCGGCATCGTCGAACACCACCACGGGCGCGTGGCCGCCGAGTTCGAAGGTGCTCTTCTTCAGATGCTCGCCGGCCAGCCGCGCCAAGTGCCGACCCACGGCGGTCGAGCCCGTGAAGCTGAGCTTCTGGATCACGGGCGACGCGATCAGGTGCGACGAGATGTCGCCCGGCACGCCGAGCACGATCTGCAGCACGCCGGATGGAAGCCCCGCCTGCTCCAGCGCGCGCGCGAAGGCGATCGCGGGGGTCGGCGTTTCCTCGGCCGGCTTGATGATGCAGGGGCAGCCCGCCGCCAGCGACGCGGCGATCTTGCGCGACGAGAGCATCGCAGGGAAATTCCACGGCGAGAACGCGGCCACCGGACCGACCGGCTCGCGCACCACGAGCCATCGTTCGCCGGATGCGCGCGGCGGGATCACGCGGCCATAGGCGCGCCGGCCTTCCTCGGCGAACCAGTCGAAGGTGTCGGCGGCACCCAGCACTTCGCCGCGCGCCTCGGCCAGGGTCTTGCCCTGCTCGCGCGTCAGCGAACGGGCGATCGTGTCCACGTCCTCGCGAATCGCCTGCGCCGCACGGCGCAGGATGGCCGAGCGCTCGTAGGCCGACGTGCGTCGCCATGCCGGTGCCGCCGCCGCGGCGGCCTCCAGCGCACGGTCCAGGTCCTGGCGCGTCGCCACGGGCACGCGGCCGATGGTCTCGAGCGTGGCCGGATCGACCAGCGGCAGCGTCTCGCGCGCCGACGCGGGAATCCATTCACCGGCGATCGACAGCGCAGCATCGGCGCCATTTGCATTCGTGTTCATCATCAACTTCTGTTTCAATATCGGAATTCAACAAAACGTGTTCCGGACCTGGCGCCGGCAAGCACCGACCACATGGCCACTCGCAAGATCGTCTCGCCACCCAGCAACGAAGCGGCCGTCGACTCCCAAGCCCCGCGTGCGCCGCTGCGCAGCCTCAACCTGCTGAGCAAACTCGCACTGGCCGTGGACGGCTTGACGCTGTCGCAACTGGCGCTGGCCGTCGAGACACCCAAGACCAGCGTGCTGGCGCTGCTGCGAGCGCTTCTGCAGGGCGGCTACGTGCAGCTGGACGGCACGCGCTACCGTCTCGGCGACGCAGCCCATGCGCTCGCGACGCTGATCGCATCGCAGAAGCGGCCGGCCGACATCGCGCACCTGCCCGAGATCGCGCAGCCCTTTCTTCACACGCTGGCGCAGCAGTCGGGCGAAACGGTGTTCGTGTCCGCGCTGGCACCGGACTCGCTCGAGGCCATCTACGTCGCGCGGGCCGAGAGCGCGCACCCGATCCGCTTCATGGCCTCCATCGGCGAGCGCCGTCCGCTCTACTCGTCCGCCGGCGGCCGCACGCTGCTGGCCTTTCTGCCGAAGGAGACGCAGGAGGACTACCTGGCCCAGATCAAGCCGGTGGCCTTCACGTCGCGCACGCTCACCGACAAGCGGCGCCTGCGCAAGATGCTCGAAGAGATCCGCGCCACAGGCGTCGCGACGACGGCGGACGACACCCACTTTGGCGTGTCGGCCTTCGGCATGCCCCTGCGCGGCCCCGACGGCGAAGTCGCCGCCGCACTGGTGCTGGCCGCGCCGAGCGACCGGGTGGAGCCGCAGTCGGCACGCCTGGTCACGCTGCTGCGCGAGCATGCGCAGGCGATCTCGCGTGCGCTGGGCTACATCCCGGCGGGCTGAATCGAAGATCTGCTGCATGGTGACTGCGCGAGCGACGGGCGTTCGGTGCGGCGGCCGTGCGTCTACTTCTGCGCGACCGACTTCTGCACGGTCGGACAGGCGGATTTCGACAGCGGCTGGAAGGCCTCTTCGGCCGTGACCTTGGCGCGGATGTCGTAGTAGTCCCACGGCTTCTTCGAATCGCCAGGCTTCTTCACCTGCACCAGCATCATGTCCTTCATGAGGCGGCCGTCTTCGCGCAACGTCGCTCGGCCGGCGTACACGTCCTCGATGGGCATCGAGCGCATCTGCTTCATCACCGTGAGCGCGTCGTCGGTGCCGGCGGCCTTGACGGCCTTGAGGTAGGTCAGCGCGGCCGAGTAGCCCGCGGCCTGGATCGCGGTCGGCATCTTCTTGACCTCTTTGTAGAAGCGCTCGCCGAACTGGCGCGAGGCCGGGTCGCTGTCCCAGTAGAAGCCTTCGATGGTGTACAGGCCCTGGGCCAGCGGCAGGCCGAGCGCGTGCACGTCGGTCAGCAGGAAAGCCATGGCGATCACGTTCTGCTTGCCGGACTTGTTGACGCCGAATTCGTTGGCCGCCTTGACCGCGTTGATCATGTCGCCGCCCGCATTGGCCAGCGCGATCGCCTTGGCGCCCGACGATTGGGCGCGCAGCATGTACGACGAGAAGTCCGGCGCGTTGAAGGGATGCTTGACCGAGCCGACGACCTTGCCGCCGGCCGCTTCGATGACCTTGGTGGCGTCCTGCTCCATCGCCTGGCCGAAGGCATAGTCGGCCGACACGAAGTACCAGCTGTCCATGCCCTGCTTGACCAGGAACTTGGGCGTGCTCGCCAGCGCGACGGTGTCGAGCTGCCAGTGCGCGGTGGTGGGCGAACAGCTCTCGTTGGTCAGCCGCGGCGAATAGGCGCCGCTGACCATCACCACCTTCTGCTTCTGCTTGCCGATCTCGGCCACGGCCAGCGAGGGCGCCGAGCCGACCAGGTCGGTGATCATGTCGACCTTCTGCGAATCGAACCACTCGCGCGCCTTGGCCGATGCGACGTCGGCCTTGTTCTGGTGGTCGGCCGTGACGATCTCGATCTTGCGGCCGTTGATCTGGCCGCCCATCTCGTCGACCGCCATCTTCACCGCGGCGATCGAACCCTTGCCGGCGAAGTCGGAGAACAGGCCGCTCAGGTCGGTGAGGACGCCGATGCGGATCACGTCGTCCGAGATGCCGATGGCCTTGGTTGCCGGCGCGGCAGGTGCCGCCGGTGCGGTCTGCGCGGTCGCGGGAATCGCCGCCACGGTGGCGGCAGCCAGGGCGCAAGTGCTGAGGATGTGCTTCATGTCTTGTCTCCGTTGTCTATCGAGGGATGAGGTCGGGTGGCTCAGGCCGTCGTGGCCGCGAGCACTTCGGGGTTGAGGATCGACGGCGGGTTGCCGGCCTGTTCGCCGTAGCCCAGCGCCGCGATCAGGTTGTCGACCGCGAGGTTCGCCAGAGCGCGCCGCGCGGGCACCGAGGCGCTGCCGATGTGCGGGCTCATGATCAGGCGCGGTGCGGTCAGCAACTCGGGATGCACGCGGGGCTCGTTCTCGAACACGTCGAGCGCGGCACCGCCGAGGCGGCCTTCGTGCAATGCCTGCGCAAGCGACCGGTCGTCCACGATGCCGCCGCGCGCCACGTTCACCAGCGTCGCGCCCGGCTTCATGGCCCGCAGCTCGGCCGCGCCGATGAAGTGCTTCGTCTCCTCGGCGTAAGGCAAGGTCAGCACCAGGTGATCGACTTCGGCCAGCAGCGCATCCTTGCTGCACCAAGTGGCACGGCACGCCTCCTCGATGGACTGCGGCACCGGCCTGCGGTTGTGATACACGACCCGCATGCCGAAGCCGGCGGCGCGCCGCGCGATGGCCTGGCCGATGCCGCCCATGCCGGCGATGCCCAGCGTGCGACCGTGCAGGTCGGCACCGATCATCAGGTCGTAGGCGAAGCCATGCCATTGGCCCGAGCGCACGTAATCGTCGGCTTCGCGCAGCCGGCGCGCCGCGGCCATCATCAGCGCCCATGCGAGATCGGCCACGCTCTCGTTCGACACGTGGGGAGTGTTGGTGGCAATGACGCCGCGGCGCGTGATCGCTTCGAGGTCGAAGTTGTTGAAGCCGGCCGCGCAGTTGCAGACGGCGCGCAGCTGCGGGTTGGCCGCGAGCAGCGCTTCGTCGATGCGTTCACCGCCCATCAAGAGGGCGCCCACCTTGCCGTCGATGCGCGCGCCCAGCTGCTCGGGCGAGAAGGGACGGTCTTCGAGGTTGCGCTCGACGTCGAAGTAGGCGTCGAGCCGGTCGAGGATGTCGTCGAAGGTGGCGCGGGCCACCAGAATCTTTTCTTTGTTCATGCCACCACCTGGGCTGCGGGCCGGGCCGAGCCCGCCGCGGGTTTCGATGCTTCGGACATCAGCACGGTGCGCCCGACCACCTGCCCCGAGCGCACGGCCAGCAAGGCCGCGTTGACGTCGACGAGCGGACGCACGCTCACGGGCACTTCCGGTGCGCCGTGGCGCGCGACGTGCGCCATGAGCGCGCCCATCTCGTCGAGCGAGCCGACATAGGAACCCTGGACGCTCAACGAGCGAAGCACCAGCGTCGGAATCGGCAGCTCGAAGGCACCGCCGTACATGCCGACGACCACGAGGCGGCCGCCCTTGCGCAGCAGCGGGATCGCGTTGCTCGTCGACGTCGCCGAGCCCACGAAATCCAGCACGGCGCCGAAGCCATCCGCGGCGTGCCCGGCGAGCTGCGCCATGCCATCGGCTGTCGGCGCCACCGCCGCCACTGCACCGAGCGCCAGCGCCGCGTCGCGCTTGGCTGCGTCGGGCTCGATCACCACCGCGCCGCGGGACTTCATGCCTTGCAGCAGCGACAGGCACATCAGCCCCAGGCCGCCCGCGCCCACGATGACGATGGGCTCGCGTGCCAGCAGGTCCTCGACCTTCATCAGCGCGCTGAACGCGGTCAAGCCGGAACAGGCGAGCGGTGCCGCGCGCTCGGGCGGCAGGCTTCCGATCGGAAAGAGGTAGCGCGCATGCGGCACCAGCAGGTGCTCGCCGAAGCCGCCGGGGCGGAACACGCCGATGAAGCGGGGTTGGGTGCAGAAGGACTCGTCGTCGCCGCGGCAGGCCGGGCAGCTTCCGCAGCCGATCCATGGATGCACGAGCACGCGCTCGCCGATCTGCATGCCTTGCGCTTCGGGGCCGAGCGCGACGACTTCGCCGACGTTCTCGTGGCCCAGGGTGTGCGGGAGCGTGATGCCGCGCTCGGTCATCGCGAGCCGCTTGCCCTGGCCCAGGTCGAAGAAGCCGTCGCTCAAGTGCAGGTCGGTGTGGCAGACGCCCGCCGCGAGCGTGCGCAGCAGCACCTCGCTGCCCGTGGGCACCGGTGTCTGCACGCGCCGCGGCACGAGCGGCGCGCCGCAGCACACCAGCTCGTAGCGCAGGCTCGTTTGCGGAAGCGACCCGTCGGTCATCACGCGCCGATCGTCTGCGACCAGAAGGTGTCGATGCGGTCGAGCGCGCCTTCGACGATGACGGGCGACTCGAAGAAGGTGACGGTGGGCTCCGGGCCGCGGTAGCGCTTGACGACCGTGCGACGCCATTCGTCGGTGTAGATGCGCTGGGCCTGCTCCTTGGTCTCCCACAGGTAGCAGCCGCCGATGACCAGCCGGTCTTCCGACAGCAGGTAGTACTTGCGGATGAGGCCGGGAACCTTGAGGTAGTTGGGAGAAGTGCCGTCGAAGATCTCGCGCACCTCCGCGTCGGACAGCGGTTCGGGAACGGTGATCTGCACCATCGCGGTAATCATGAATCTGTCTCCTGGTTGCTCGCGGCCATCGATGGCCGGCGTGGAGCGAGTCTACACGGCTTTATCCGATAACGGAACTATTTATATTGTTGGTCCGATATCAGAACATTGTTCGTGCGATGTTTTCTTGGGAGACGATGGTCCGGGCAGATCGGCGATCGATGCGGCACCGGCCTGCTCGTGGGCTGCGGCGGCGCGCGGTGGCGAAGCGCACGCAAAGGGGCGCCGCCCCATCGTTACAGGGCGTGCGTTCGAAGCGCGGTGGATGCGGGGTGGCGTTGCGGCTACGCGGGGCTTGCAGCGCCGGGCAGCCAGGCGCTGACGGCCAGCCCGGGCTGCGCGTTGCGCACGGCCAGCGTGCCGCCGTGCGCCACGGCCACCAGCCGGCACAGGTACATGCCCAGGCCCACGCCGCCGGTGGCGCGCTGCCGCGCGCTGTCGGTACGGTAGAAGGGCTCGGTCAGGCGCTCGAGCTGCTCGGCATCGACGCCGGGGCCGAAGTCGCGCACCTCGAGCTCGACGCCGCCCTCCGTCGACGCGCGCAGTGCGATGCGCGGCGCCTCGGCCGCATCGCCGCCGTAGCGCAGCGCGTTCTCCAGCAGGTTGCGCACCAGCAGGCGGATGCGCAGGCGGTCCAGTGCCAGCGCAGGCAGGCCGGCTGCCACGTCGAGCACGATGCGGCCGCCCTCCGGATGCTCGGCCACCACCTCGCGCACGAGCGCGGAGACG
Organism: Variovorax sp. KK3; assembly: GCF_001984055.1. Classification (GTDB taxonomy): domain Bacteria; phylum Pseudomonadota; class Gammaproteobacteria; order Burkholderiales; family Burkholderiaceae_C; genus Variovorax. Next base: position 18,162 of record NZ_LYVO01000006.1, on the reverse strand, counting down.
TCGACCGGCTCGCGCTGCAGGGCCACGTGCGGGCTGGCGAGGCGCTCGCTTTCCAGCAGGTCGCTGATGAGGTCGCGCATCTCGGCCAGGTCGCGCAGCAGCGCGGCGCGCTCGGCCGCACCTTCGGGCGTGGCGGGCAGGAGTTCGGCGTTGAGGCGCGCGCGCGTGAGCGGCGAGCGCAACTCGTGGCTCAGGGCCAGCAGCAGCGCGCGCTTGGCATCGAGCATGCCCTGGATGTCGTGCGCCATGGTGTTGATGCGCTGCGCGAGATCGCCCAGCTCATCGCGACGTCGCAACGGTATCGGCTGGTCGAAGGCGCCGCTGCCGAAGCGCTCGGCGCCGGCGCGGATGTCGTCGAGCGGCCGCAGCAGGCGGCGAACATAGGCGTAGGCGAGCACGATCAAGGCCAGCAGCAAGCCCAGGGTGAGCCAGCCGATGCCGTGCGGCTCGCGCTGCCAGGGCAGCGTGCCCAGGCCGAAGTTGATGCGATGGCCATCCGCGGTGCTGCGCGTCAGCCACTCGCTGCTGCGCGGGCCGAAGCCGCGCCAGCGGCGATCGGGGTGCGAGTCCCAGTTGACGACCGGGCCCTCGATGCGGATGGAGATGGGCAGCCGCGTGACCAGCGCCTGCGCGCGCGCCACGTCGGGCGGCTGGCCCAGCTCGGCCACCAGCCGGTCCATGTAGTCGCCGACCAGCGGCTGCGCCGCGCCGCGCCAGCCGTTGGAGAAAGCGCGCTGCATGCCGCCCAGGAACACCGCCGCCATCGCCATGGCGAGCAGCACGAAGACGGTGATCAGCCGCAGGCGCAGCGAATGGCGCCAGCGGTGGTGCCACTGGCCATGCGGGCCATGGGGCCCGCGCGGACGCGGACGACGGCTCACGGGCCGCCGCCGCCCTTGCCGACCGCGAGCATGTAGCCGGCATTGCGCAGCGTCTTGATGCAGTCCAGCGGCTCAAGCTTCTTGCGCAGCCGGCTCACCACGATGTCGACGGCACGCGTGTAGAGCTCCGCCTCGTGGCCGCGCAGCCGGTTCAGGATGTCGTCGCGACTCCAGACCTTGCCGGGCGGATCGGCCAGCAGTGCGAGGAGTTCGAACTCGGTGCCGGTGAGTTCGACGCGCTCGCCCTGGCGCAGCACCTCGCGTCGGTCAAGGTCGATCACCAGGCCCTCGAACTCGCGGCGCTGCGCGGGCGTCGTGACCGGCGCGGCACGCTGCCGGCGCAAGATGGTCTGCACGCGTGCCACCAGCTCGCGCGGCTCGAAGGGCTTGGGCAGGTAGTCGTCGGCGCCCAGCTCCAGGCCGACCACGCGGTCCATCACGTCGCCGCGCGCGGTCAGCATCACGATCGGGATGTCGCTCTCCTTCCGGATCTCGCGGCACAGCGCGAAGCCGTCCATCTCGGGGAGCATCACGTCGAGGATGGCCGCGTCGTAGGGCTGCGAACGCAAGCGGGCCAGGCCTTCGCTGGGCCGCGAGGCGCTGTCGAGCACGCAGTCGAAGCGCGCGAAGTAGCTGGCCAGTGGCGCGGCCAGGTGCTCGTCGTCGTCGATCAGCAGGATGCGGGGCATGGAGCCATTGTGCCTAGCGGCCGCGAAGACGAGCCCGGTGATCAGGCCCGATGCCATCGAACCCGCCGCGTCTTGCCGGCCTTCACCACGGGTCGGCGCGGCCGATGCGGCCGAGATGCGTGGCACCGAACTCGCTGCCGTACTTGAGCCCATAGCCCAGCGCGCGGTCGAGGCCGATGTGCGCGGACCAGACCAGGGCGACAGCGATCAGCGTCGGCGTCTCGCCGACCAGGCCCAGCGCCAGCAGCGCGACCGGGCCGATGTACGAATGCGCCGCGTTGTAGGCGACGGCACCGATGCGCGCGCCGGCCAGGTAGCCCAGGAAGGACAGGTCGGGCAGCAGGAACAGCATCGCGAAGGCGCCCCAGCTGGCGCCGAGGTATTGGTAGGCGGCGACCGCGGCGGCCAGCACCGCGAGTCCTTCGAGGCGCAGCAGCAGGCGCACGCCGCCGCGGGTGGCGCCCGGAAGCTGGCGCCGCGCGTCCGACGCCTCGCGCACACGCGGCGGAGTCGATGCCCGCGCGGTCGCGAGGCCCGGCGCGGAGAACTCAGCCACGGTGACCCCAGCGGCGACCGCGCTCCATGAAGTCGCGGACCTTCTGCTGCTGCGCGGGATTGAGGTTGTCGAAGAAGTCGGCGGCCGCCGCGATCACTTCAGGGCTCCCGGTGCGCACGGCGGCGGTCTTGTCGTCGACCAGCTTCTTCGCGCGCTCCTGGTCGAGCCTGGCGCCCGCGAAGAGCGAGCGGAACTCGGCACGCGGATCGCCGCCGCCGCGCAGCGCCGCACGCTGGGCCTGGATCTTTTCGGCCAGCACGTCGAGCTTCTGTTTCTGGGTGGCGTCGAGTTCGAGCTTGCTGCCCACGCGCTCGACCATGCGGGCACGGAACTCGGCGCGGTCTTGCTCGGAATAGCCGCCGCCCCAGCCGTGGCGGTGGCTGGAGCAGCCGGCCAGGCTGCCGGCCAGCAGCGCGGCGCCGGCAAAGCCGAAGAGAGAGCGTTTGAACCAGGGCTTCATGGAGTCTTTCCTTTCGTTGCGATCGGGATCGATCGGGAAGACTCGATGGTGCGAGCGCGTGGCCGCGCCGTCCTTTCGCCGCGGTTTCGGCGTGTTTCGTTTTATTGCGTCGCGGTGGCCGGCGCGAGCAGGCTGGCCGGGTCGTCGGAATCCAGCACCTGCTGCGTCCACGCCGTGAGCTTGCTCGTGTCGGCGCGCAGCACCTCCTGCTTGACCGCCAGGATCTGGGAGGGGTGCATGGAAAAGCTGCGCAGGCCCATGCCCAGCAGCAGCCGCGTGAAGGCCACGTCGCCCGCCATCTCGCCGCACACGCTCACACCCTTGCCCTGGCGCCGGCATTCGGTGATGGTCTCGGCCACCAGGCGCAGCACGGCCGGGTGCGCGGGGTCGTAGAGGTGCGCCACCGACTCGTCGGCCCGGTCGATGGCCAGCGTGTACTGGATCAGGTCGTTGGTGCCGATCGAGAGAAAGTCGAAGTGCTTGAGGAAGATGCGCAGCGTGAGCGCCGCGGCGGGCACCTCGATCATGGCGCCGAGCTTCACGGGGCCGTGCACCATGCCGCGGTTGTCGAGCTCGGCACGCGCGAAGTCGATGAGCGACAAGGTCTGCCGGATCTCGGTGGCATGCGCGAGCATCGGGATCAGCAGATGAATTTCGCCGTGCGCCGCCGCGCGCAGGATGGCGCGGATCTGCGTCAGGAACATGGCCGGGTCGGCCAGGCTCCAGCGGATCGCGCGCAGGCCCAGCGCGGGGTTGAGGTGGGCGTCGTCGCGCACCGACTTGCCGTCCAGCGGCTTGTCGGCGCCCACGTCGATGGTGCGAACGGTGACCGGCATGCCCTGCATGCCTTCGACCGCGCGTTTGTAAGCTTGGTACTGCTCTTCCTCGTCGGGCAGCCGCGTGAGGCTTTGCGCCTCGCGGCCCATGAAGAGGAATTCGCTGCGGAACAGGCCGACGCCGACCGCGCCGACCTTGACCGCGCCCGCGGTGTCCTCGGGCATCTCGATGTTGGCCAGCAGGTCGACGCGCTGGCCGTCGAGCGTGATGGCCGGCTTGTGGCGCAGGCGCGCCAGGCGGCCGCGCTCCAGGTCGCCCTGGCGCTGCTTGAAGCCGTACTCGGCCAGGATGATGGGCGACGGGTCGACGATCACGACGCCGGCGTCGCCGTCGATGATGACCCAGTCGTCCTGCCGCACGAGCTGACTGGCGGTGCGCGCGCCGACCACGGCCGGGATGTCCATGCTGCGCGCGACGATGGCGGTGTGCGAGGTGCGGCCGCCGACGTCGGTGACGAAGCCGGCGAACACGCTCTTCTTGAACTGCAGCATGTCGGCCGGAGAAAGGTCGTGCGCGATCAGCACCAGCGGGGCGTCGATGCCGTCGCCTGCGGTCAGGTCGCTGTCTTCGTCGTCGGCGGAGCGCTTGCGCCGCGGCGGCGTGGGCGCGAGCACGGCGGCAGTGCCCTTCATGCGGTGAAGCAGGCGCTCGACGACCTGCTCCAGGTCGGCCTTGCGCTCGCGCAGGTACTCGTCCTCCATCTCGTCGAACTGGCGCGCCACCACTTCGAGCTGGGTAGTCAGGGCCCATTCGGCGTTGTAGAGGCGCTCGACGATCCAGTGCTTGACGCCGTTGGTGAGCACCTCGTCCTGCAACAGCATCTGGTGCACGTCGAGCAGCGCGGCGAGTTCGTGCGGTGCCTCGTTCGGCCCCATCAGGGCCACGTTGCCCTGCAGCTTCTGCAGTTCTTCGGCCACCGCGTTGCGCGCAACACGCAGCCGGTCGATCTCGGCGTCGACTTCCTCGGGCTTGATGAAGTAATGCGCAACGTCGATGCGGCTGGACACCACCAGCACGGCACGCCCGATCGCGATGCCACGGGCGACAGGCAGACCGTGGACGGCGAAGGTCATGACGGGCCCGCGCCGGGCCGCCCCAAGCGGGCCCAGCCCCCTCGGGGGGTGGCATTACACGAAGCGCAGCGAAGTGAAAAGCCTGGGGGCCACATCATTCCCGCGCCGGGCCGCCCCAAGCGGGCCCAGCCCCCTCGGGGGGTGGCGTTACACGAAGCGCAGCGAAGTGAAAAGCCTGGGGGCCACATCATTCGCCTTCTCCGAACTTGTCGTTCATGAGGGCCACGATGGCGTCGAGCGCTTCCTGTTCCCGGTCGCCGTTGGTTTCGACCTGGACCGTCACGCCGATGCCGGCCGCCAGCATCATCACGCCCATGATGCTCTTGGCATTGACGCGGCGGTCGCCGCGCGACAGCCAGACCTCGCAGGGGTAGCTGCCCGCGAGCTTGGTGAGCTTGGCCGAAGCCCGTGCATGCAGGCCCAGCTTATTGCTGATGGTCACGGATGTCTTGATCACTGTGCTTTCTTCTTGCCTGGTTCTGGGGTGCCGCCACGGCCACCTGCATGACGCCTGCGGTGCCGCCGGTGAGCGCGCGCTGCACCAGCGTGTCGAGCGGCTCGTTGCGGTAGCTTACGGCACGCAACAGCATCGGCAGGTTGACGCCGGCCACCAGGCGGGACCGAACGCCGTCGACCAGCTTCTGCGCCACGTTGCACGGCGTGGCGCCGAACACATCGGCCAGCACCAGGACCTGCGAGCGCGGCGTGCGTTGCAGCTGGGCCAGCGTGATGCGGGCCGCCGCCAGGGTTTCGTCGGGCGACACGTTGGGCAGCACGTCGAGCGCCGCGATGGACGATTCGCTGTCTGGGAACACATGCAACGCACACTGCCGCAGCGCCTGGGCGAGCGGCGAATGGGCGACGATGAAGATGCTGTTCATGCGGGTCGGAGTCGGCTTCGCCGATTATGCGGGGGCGCCCAGAGGAAGTAGAAAAAAGACAACAGGCTGCACACCAGGAACAGCCCCAGTGCACCACGGAAAGCACCCGCAGCATCGAGGCCGACGCGCTGGAACAGGTCGATCAGCAGCCCCACGCACCACTGGATCAGGAAGACACCGAGGAACACCACGAGGTTGTACGCCGACAGGGCCCGGCCTGCCAGTGCCTGCGGCAATGCCATGGCGACCGCGGGCTGGGCCAGCGTGACGACCGTGCCGCAGCACAGGTAGACGGTCCAGGCCACCGTGCCGGCGGCCGGGCCGAGCACCAGGATGGCGGCCAGAGCCAGAAGGCTGAGCGGCAGGCCCCAGGCGATCAGGCGCTCGGCGACGATGCCGCGGCGCGCCAGCCAGGGGTTGGCCGAGCCCCAGAGCCAGTAGGTGACCAGCATCGAGACGCAGATCGCGAACAGCCCATCGGCGGCCTCGGTGGGCGTGTCGCCCGTCACCCGCGTGAGCCACGGCACGACCCACAGCGTCGACATGGCGACGAAGCCGCCGTGGCTGAAAAAGGCGATTGGCACCACCTTGCGGAAGAAGGGGTCGCGCCAGACGGCGGCGTAGCCGGCGTCGCGGGCCGGGCCTGGGGTCACGGCGCTATTGGCGGGCTTGTGCGGCCACGCGGGCGTGGCCCACGCGATCACGAGCATCGACAGCAGCACGCCGCCGGCGAGCATCCAGAACAGCGGCCGCCACCCGGTCAGCGGCATCAGCCAGGTCACCGGCAGCGTGGCGCCGACCATGCCGAGCGAGCCGACCATCAGCATCCAGGAGTTGGCACGCAGCTGCATCGGCGGATCGAACCAGCGCCGGTAGCCGGTGAGCGGCGCCATGAGGCACGCGCTGACACCGACGCCGGTGAGCATGCGGGCCGCGAGCAGCACCCAGAACTGCGTGGCGACCGAGAAGAGCAGGCAGCCGACGACAGCAGCCGACAGGAACCAGAGCATCACGCGTTTGGGCCCGTGCCGGTCGAGCCAGGTGCCCATGGGCAACTGGGTCATGGCGAAGCCGAGGAAGTAGCCGCCGGCCAGCAGGCCGAGGTCGCGCGCATGCAGGCCGAATTCGGCCGTCAGCACCGGCGACAGGGTCGCAGTGATCGCACGCACCAGCGTCGACAGGAAGTACGCGAAGGCAAAGACCAGGAAGACCACGGCGACGCGGCCGCGTCCGTCGAGCAATCCACTCATGGCAGGCGCAGCCCTTCGAGAAAGGTGGTCAGCGCATCGGCCGACTCGGGACGGCCCAGCACCGTGGCCTGGTAGAGCGCGATCTTGCCGGCGCGCTGCTGCGCGAACCACAGCATGTGGGCCGGCGGCGGGCTGCCGGGCGCGTCTTGCACGTCGAGCCGCACGGGGGCCGGCGAAGGCGAGGCCCGCAGCAAGGTGGCCGGCACTTCGGCCACGGAGCGGCCCACGAGCTGGCTGCGGGTGGCGGCGCGCCAGGCGTTCATCCAGCGCTCGGCCTGGGCGGCGTCGTCGGCCGTGGCGTGGGCGACGGCGAATGTGGCGCCTCCGGCCTCGCAGCCCGCCATGTCGACGGTGATGGTGGCGCCGGGGCCCAGCGGGAGGCTCCGCGTCGCGCGGTCGGGCTTGCAGGGCAGCAGTGCCACCAGGCCGTCGTCCGCGATCGGAACCTCGCGCCAGTTGAAGACGGGGCTGCAGGCGCCGAGCAGGCAGGATGCCAGCACGGCCGGCGCGACGAATCGAGTACAGGGAGGCAGGGGCATCGGAGGGCCGATTATCGAACCGCCGCCGAAGTCGCACCGGATGCCTCGGGCGCAGGCAATGCAAGTCGCGCAGGGCGGAACTAAAATCGCCCCGCCCCCTCCATCGAACGCCCATGAAGAAGCTGATCCCCGCCGCCGCCATCGTGATCGCCCTGGCCGCCGGCGTGGGCATCTACCTGAACACGGGTGTGTCGGCTGCACCGCCATCCACCTTCGTGTTGCTCGACGGCAGCAAGAAGAGCACCGAAGACCTCAAGGGCAAGGTCACGCTGGTCAACTTCTGGGCCACCAGTTGCGTGACCTGCGTGGCCGAGATGCCCAAGGTCATCGCCACGTACGACAAGTACAAGGCCCAGGGCTACGACACCCTCGCCGTGGCCATGAGCTACGACCCGCCGAGCTACGTGGTGAACTTCGCCGAGACGCGCAAGCTGCCCTTCAAGGTGGCGATCGACAACACCGGTTCGGTCGCCAAGGCCTGGGGCGACGTGCAGCTCACGCCCACCACCTACATCGTGAACAAGCGCGGCGAAATTGTGAAGCGCTACGTGGGCGAGCCGGACTTCGCCGAGCTGCATCGCTTGATCGAGAAGCTGCTGGCAGAGGCCTGAATTCGTCGTCTCCCTGCGGGAGTTCAGGGGAGCTTCAATCTTTCCGGAAGCCGTCGTGGCAGGCTTTGCAGACGCCACCGGTGGGTCCGAACTGCGCCTTGAGGGCCTCCACATTGCCGGCCTTGGCTGCGGCGACCAGCTTGACGGTCTCGGCCTGCAGCTTGTCCTGGTTTTCCTTGAACTTCGCCTGCTCCTTCCAGATGTCGGGCTTGGCCTTGCCACCTTCCATGCCGGTGCCGAAGGCGGGCCAGGGCAGCTTCGCCATCGCGGCGACCACCTCCGCGTTGGCCACCGCCGCGGCGGCGTCGTAGGGAACCCGGCCGTTGGCCATGCCGCCGAGCCGGCCGAAGTGCTGGCTCATGATGAACATGGCGCTCTGGCGATACATCACGGCATCGTCGGTCTTGGCAAATTGCGCAGCAGCAGGAACGGACAGTGCGACGCAGGCAGCAGCCAGCGCAAGGGTGCAAAGGCGATTCATCGTGGATCCTTCTCTTCTTGTGGGCGCGGCAGCGACGTGCGCCGCTGCCGGCCAGTGTGAGGCGCGCAGGTGGCCGGATGGCCTAGAGACAACCCGCAGGGCGCCCTGGGCCGGAACTTTGCTAATCTGCGCTTCCCGCCGCATTGCCAGCAGCCCTTTCGATGACCGCCCCCTTCGAGCCCACGACGCGCCATGCGGGGCTGGGTGACGCCGGCGCGCCGCGCACCCGGGTCTGGGACCTGCCGACGCGGCTGTTCCACTGGCTGCTGGCGGCGGCGGTCATCGGAATGATCGTGACGGGCCTCAGCGGGATCATGGAATGGCATTTCCGGATCGGCTACGTGGTGCTGTCGCTGCTGCTCTTCCGCCTGGTCTGGGGCTTCGTGGGCGGGCGCTGGTCGCGCTTTTCCGCATTTCTGTATGCGCCCCGCTCCGTGGTGGCCTACCTTCAAGGCAGGGCCCATCCGGATCACCTGATCGGCCACACGCCGCTGGGCGCCCTCTCGGTGTTCGGCGTGCTCGCCGTCCTGCTGGTGCAGGTGGCAACCGGGCTGGTCGCTGACGACGAGATCGCCTCGGCCGGGCCGCTGACCCGCTTCGTTTCGGGCGCCGTGGTCAGCGCGGCCACGGGCTGGCACAAAGCACAAGGCAAGTGGCTCGTGATCGGGCTGGTGAGCCTGCACGTGCTGGCCGTGCTGTTCTACATCGCGGTGAAGGGCCATCGGCTGGTTCGGCCGATGATCTCGGGTGACAAGCTGGTCGCCCACGGGAGCGCGGCGCCTAGCCGTGACGATGCGGCCTCCAGGTTGCTGGCCCTTGTGGTTTACGTTCTCTGCGCCGCATTCGCGACGTGGATCGCTTCGCTCAGAGCATGACTTTTTCCATCTCCAGGCCGCTTCCATTGGCGGGCACGCCGGACATCGTGCTGGTCACGCCCGACCCCGGCAGCGAGCTCGACATCACGCGGTCGATTTTTCTCGAGTACGCGGCCTCGCTGGGGATCGACCTGTGCTTCCAGAATTTCGATGCGGAGTTGGCTGACTTGCCTGGCGACTACGCCGAGCCGCGTGGTGCGCTGCTGCTGGCCCTGGTGGATGCCGGGCCCGGAGGTTCGCAATCGGAGCGTGCGGGCGTGCCGACGTTGAAGCGCGCCAATGGCATCGAGGCCTATGTCGCGGGCTGCTGCGCACTGCGCCCCCTGGACATGGCCGACTACCCGAACGCGGCGGAGATGAAGCGCCTTTATGTCCGTCCGCAGTTTCGAGGCCTGGGTCTCGGCCGCCAGATGGCCGAAGCCATCCTGGACGCAGCGCGCGGCGCCGGCTATGCCTGCGTGCTGCTCGACACGCTGGATGACATGGAGTCGGCGCGGGCCCTCTACGAGGACCTGGGTTTCGTCGAAGTCCCGCCCTACTATCACAACCCCATTGCGGGGTCGCATTACCTCAAGGTCGATCTTTGACGGGAGGGCGTACTCCGCCGGCGCATTCGGCCGGCGGGATCGACCGAGTGCGATTGGCCGAATGCGATCAGCCGGGCGCGATCAGCCGCGGGCCTGCTTGAGCAGCGTCTCGGCGTCGCTGACCTCGAACTTGCCGGGTGCCTCGATGTTGAGCGCGGCCACCTTGCCGTCCTTGACCAGCATCGAGTAGCGGTTGCTGCGAACGCCCATGCCGCGGCCCGTGAGATCCAGCGTCAGGCCCGTGGCGTTCGCGAACACGCCGCTGCCGTCGGCCAGCATGCGCACCTTGCCGTCGGTCTTCTGGTCACGCGCCCACGCGCCCATCACGAACGCGTCGTTGACGCTCACGCACCAGATCTCGTCCACGCCCGCGGCCTTGAGTTCGTCGACGCGCTGCACATAGCCCGGCACGTGCTTGGCCGAACAAGTGGGCGTGAAGGCACCAGGCAGCGCGAAGAGCGCAATGGTCTTGCCCGCCGAGGCCTGACTCACGTCGACAGCGTTCGGGCCGATGCTGCAGCCTTCGCCCTCGACCTCGGAATACTCCTGCAAGGTCGCAGCAGGAAGGGTGTCACCGACTTTGATCATGTTTGCTCCTGAAAAAAGAAAAGCGGCCCACATTGTGGGCCGCTTTCGGATTGGCTGCGCGCCGACGATCAGACCGTGATGGCCTTCTCGACCAAGCGGGTCACGACCCAGTTCTTGGTCTTCGAGATCGGCCGGCTTTCGGTGATCTCGATGGTGTCGCCCATCTTGTACTCGCCCTTTTCGTCATGGGCGTGGTACTTGCTCGAGCGGGTCACCACCTTGTCGTAGATCGGGTGCTTCACGCGGCGCTCGACGAGCACCGTCACCGTCTTGGCACGCTTGTCGCTGACCACCTTGCCGATCAGGGTGCGCTTGAGGGATTTTTTAGCTTCCGTCATGGTCACTCCTTACTTGGCGGTTTCTTGCTGCTTCTGCGCAAGAATGGTCTTGGCACGGGCGATGTCGCGGCGCGTGATGCGCAGCGTGGCCGTGTTGGACAGTTGTTGCGTGGCCTTCTGCATGCGCAGGCCGAAATGAGCCTTCTGCAGATCCTTGATTTCGGCTTGCAGGCCGGCGACATCCTTGTCGCGCAGCGTGGCGGCCTTCGACACCTTGGCGGTAGCCGCGGCGTCCTTCTTCTTACGGGTTGCCATGTTCGTTCTCCCGATCAGGCGCCGAGCTGGCGAGCGACGAAGGTGGTGCGCAGCGGCAGCTTGGCGGCGGCCAGGCGGAACGCTTCGCGCGCGAGTTCTTCGGGCACACCGACGATCTCGTAGATCACCTTGCCGGGCTGGATCTCGGCGACGTAATACTCGGGGTTGCCCTTGCCGTTACCCATCCGCACTTCGGCGGGCTTGGTGGAAATCGGCTTGTCGGGAAACACACGAATCCAGATGCGACCACCGCGCTTGACGTGGCGCGAGATCGCGCGACGGGCGGCTTCGATCTGGCGTGCCGTCAAGCGGCCGCGGTCGATCGACTTGAGGCCGAAATCACCGAAGGACACCGCGTTGCCGCGGGTCGCGATGCCGGTGTTGCGGCCCTTCTGTTCCTTGCGGAACTTTCTGCGTGCAGGTTGCAGCATGTTATTTACTCCGTAGTTCTAAGACCGATGTCACTCGGTCTTGGCGCCGTCCGCTGCTGCAGCGGGCGCGGCCTTGCGGACGCGCTTAACGGCGGGTTTCGAGTCTGCACCGCCGGCTTCTGCGGGCTTGTCGCTGCCATCGGCCGGAGCGACGTTACCGCCGATCGGGCCGCGGGCACCGGCACGGGGACCACCACGACGGTCCGAGCCCGGACGGTCGCCACCAGGACGGCCGTCACGGCGCGGGCCACGCGGGCGGCGCTCTTCTTCGGGGCGCGGGGTCTCGACGACCGGCAGGTCGTTGCGGCCCAGCGTGTCGCCCTTGTAGACCCACACCTTGACGCCGATGACGCCGTAGGTGGTCTTGGCTTCCGAGGTGCCGTAGTCGATGTCGGCGCGCAGCGTGTGCAGCGGCACACGGCCTTCGCGGTACCACTCGGTGCGGGCGATTTCGATGCCGTTCAGGCGGCCTGCGGACATGATCTTGATGCCCTGAGCACCCAGGCGCATCGCGTTCTGCATGGCGCGCTTCATGGCGCGGCGGAACATGATGCGCTTTTCGAGCTGCTGCGTGATGCTGTCGGCGATCAGCTGAGCATCGATTTCAGGCTTGCGCACTTCTTCGATGTTCACGGCGACGGGCACGCCCAGCTGCTTGCCGAGCTCGCGCTTCAGGTTCTCGATGTCTTCGCCCTTCTTGCCGATCACGACGCCCGGCCGTGCCGAGTAGATCGTGATGCGCGCGTTCTTGGCGGGACGCTCGATCATGACGCGCGACACCGAAGCGTTCTTGAGCTTCTTCTTCAGGTACTCGCGCACCTTGATGTCTTCGGCCAGCATGCCGGCGAAGTCGCGGTTGCTGGCGTACCAGCGGCTGGACCAGTTACGGCTGACCGCGAGGCGGAAGCCGGTCGGGTGGATTTTCTGTCCCATATTTCTTCCAGCCTGTTAGTTGCCCACCGTCACGTACACGTGGCACGTGGGCTTGCTGATGCGGTTGCCGCGACCCTTGGCGCGCGCCGTGAAGCGCTTGAGCGTGGCGCCCTGCTCGACGTAGATGGTCTTGACCTTCAGTTCGTCGATGTCGGCACCGTCGTTGTGCTCGGCGTTGGCGATGGCCGACTCGAGCACCTTCTTCACGATCACGGCGGCCTTCTTCTGCGTGAACTGCAGAATGTTGAGCGCTTGATCCACCTTCTTGCCGCGGATCAGATCGGCGACCAGACGGCCTTTGTCGACCGAAAGGCGAACGCCGCGGAGGACTGCACGTGTTTCAGACATGGTCGTTCCTTACTTCTTCTGGACTTTCTTGTCCGCGGGGTGCCCCTTGAACGTGCGCGTGAGCGCAAATTCGCCGAGCTTGTGGCCGACCATCTGGTCGGTGATGTACACGGGCACGTGCTGCTTGCCGTTGTGCACGGCGATGGTCAGGCCGATGAACTCGGGCAGGACCATCGAGCGACGCGACCAGGTCTTGATCGGCTTCTTGTCCTTGTTCGTCACGGCCTTGTCGGCCTTGGCCGCCAGGTGGTGGTCGACGAAGGGACCTTTCTTGAGAGAGCGAGTCATGTGGCTGTCCCTTACTTCTTCCGACGCGACACGATGAAGACCTGCGTGCGCTTGTTGTTGCGGGTGCGATAACCCTTGGTGAGGTTGCCCCACGGGTCAACAGGATGGCGGCCTTCGCCGGTCTTGCCTTCACCGCCACCGTGCGGGTGGTCGACCGGGTTCATCACCACGCCGCGCACGGTCGGGCGGATGCCCATGTGGCGCTTGACACCGGCCTTGCCGAGTTGGCGCAGGCTGTGCTCTTCGTTGGCGACTTCACCGATGGTGGCGCGGCATTCGACGTGCACGCGGCGCACTTCGCCCGAGCGCATGCGGACCTGGGCGTAAACGCCTTCACGGGCCAGCAGCGTGGCCGACGTGCCGGCCGAACGGGCGATCTGCGCGCCCTTGCCCGGCTGCAGTTCGATGCAGTGGATCGTCGAACCCACGGGGATATTGCGGATAGGCAGCGTGTTGCCGGCGCGGATCGGGGCTTCCGAACCGCTCAGCAGCGTTGCACCGGCTTCCAGGCCACGCGGGGCGATGATGTAGCGACGCTCGCCGTCGGCGTAGCACACCAGGGCGATGTGGGCGGTGCGGTTCGGGTCGTACTCGATGCGTTCGACCTTGGCCGGGATGCCGTCCTTGTTGCGCACGAAGTCGACCACACGGTAGTGGTGCTTGTGGCCGCCGCCCTTGTGGCGAGTCGTGATGTGGCCGTTGTTGTTGCGGCCGGCCTTCTGGAACTGGGGTTCCAGAAGGGCTGCGTGCGGCGCACCCTTGTACAGGTGGTCCCGCGAGATCTTCACCGCGCCACGTTGGCCCGGCGAAGTGGGTTTCATCTTGATGACGGCCATGATTAAGCGCCTTCCCCAACCAGGTTGAGCTCCTGACCGGCCTTGAGCGTCACGTAAGCCTTGCGAACGTTGTCGCGACGGCCGACCGACTTACCAAAGCGCTTGGTCTTGCCCTTGATGTTGGCCACGGACACGCCCTTCACTTCGACCTTGAACATGAGTTCGACGGCCGCCTTGATTTCGGGCTTGGTGGCGTCCTGCAGCACCTTGAAGGTGACTGCATTCGACTTTTCGCCGACGAGCGTGGCCTTTTCGGACACGATCGGAGCGACCAGCACGTTCATCAGCCGACCTTCGTCGAACTGGCGCTGCTGGGGAGTGGGATTGACGCGGCTCATGCGAACATCTCCTTGAGCTTGTCGACGGCGCCCTTGGTGACCAGCACCTTCTTGTAGTGGACCAGCGACACCGGGTCGGCGTAACGCGGCTCGACCACGAGCACGTTGACCAGGTTGCGCGAGGCCAGGTACAGGTTCTCGTCGACTTCTTCGGCGATCACGAGCACGGACTCGAGATTCATCGCCTTGAACTTGGCAGCCAGCGGCTTGGTCTTGGGCGAGTCGACCTTGATCGAATCGACCACGGCCAGGCGGCCTTCGCGTGCCAGCTGGGAGAAGATGGCGGCCATGCCGGCGCGGTACATCTTCTTGTTGATCTTCTGGGTGAAGTTTTCGTCCGGCATGTTCGGGAAGATGCGGCCGCCCCCACGCCACAGGGGCGAGGAAGTCATACCGGCACGGGCGCGGCCCGTTCCCTTTTGCTTGAACGGCTTCTTGGTCGAGTGCTTGACCTGTTCGCGGTCCTTCTGGGCACGGGTGCCCTGGCGGGCATTGGCCTGGTAGGCGACGACGATCTGGTGCACCAAGTCTTCGTTGTAGTCACGGCCGAACACGGTCTCGGGCGCGTCGTACTTGGACGCGGCCTGGCCCTGCTCGTTCAGGAGTTCGAGTTGCATTGCTGTTGCTCCTTAAGCCGCGGGCGCCGCCTTGGCCTTGACGGCCGGGCGAACGGTGACGAAGCCACCCTTGGCGCCGGGGATCGCGCCTTTGATCAAAAGCAGCTGGCGTGCTTCGTCGATGCGGATCAGGTCGAGGTTTTGGGTGGTCACGGTGACGTCGCCGAGGTGGCCCGTCATGCGCTTGCCGGGGAACACACGGCCGGGATCTTGCGCCATGCCGATCGAGCCGGGCACGTTGTGCGAACGGCTGTTGCCGTGCGACGCGCGCTGCGAGGACATGTTGTGGCGCTTGATGGTGCCCGCGTAGCCCTTGCCGATCGAAGTGCCTTGCACGTCGACCTTTTGGCCCACGGTAAACACGCTGGCCGCTGCAATGGCGCCACCAGCCTTGTGCTGGGCGGCGGCATCGGCGGTGATGCGGAATTCCTGGATGATTTCGCCGGCTTCGACGCCAGCCTTGGCGAGATGGCCAGCTTCGGGCTTGGTGACGCGCGATGCCTTGCGCGAGCCGAAGGTCACCTGCAGGGCGACGTAGCCATCGGTCTCTTGGGTTTTGATCTGGGTCACACGGTTGTTGGACACATCCACTACCGTGACGGGAACAGCGTCACCGTCATCGGTGAAGAGACGCATCATCCCCACCTTGCGGCCCAGCAACCCGAGGGAGTTGCTCAGACTCATGGTTTTTTCTCCAAGACTCCCGCCGCTGCCACTTCAATTGGCGACAGCGTTTGGTATGCGGAAGAGGTTGATAAATCTCTGCACAACAGCGCCAGAGCAAAGGCCTGGGCGCAAATTGGGCGGAGCCGGCGATTATAGACCGGGCGTGCGACGTCGTGCAAGCAGTCCGCTGGCGCGGACTGCCAGGTTCACTTCGCCGGCATCGTGATGATCTTGTCGCCTTCGGGCGTCTGCTTGAGGCCGCTTGCTTTGGGCAGGGCGGAGGGCGCCTTGCTGGTCTGCACCGTGATCGAGGTGGCGCTGGTGGCGCCGTTCTGGGTCGTGAACACGTTCAGATAGCCTATCCCGTCCGCGTCGGTCGCGACCTGAAGGGTGATGGTGGTGACTTGCCCCGCGGGCAGTGCCTGCGATCCGGACGAGCCGGCGATCGTGAGACCACCGTCACCGGTGAAGCGCACCGAGCCCCCTGCGGGAGCGGTGATGCCTTCGAAACGAAGCACCACCGGCACGGCGACGCCTGCCTGCGGCTCTCCGTCGATGCGGTACTGGACCGCGATGCCGGAGCCGCCCGGCTTCATCGGCGCCGCGACCATGGCGGCCGAACCGCCGCTCGCAGGCTTGATCCCGGCGCAGGCCTGGAGGGACAGGCCCACGCCCAGCGTCAACAGGACGATGGTTGCAAGGCGGTGTGCGCGCATGGCTGTGTTCCTCAGTTGATGGTGACGGTGAAACACGTATTCGTCGACGTGTTGTTGAAGTCGTTGACGACCAGAACTGCGTCGCCGGCAGAAAGCGTGGCTGCACCAGACTCGCTTCCTGCGACAGTTGAAAGCCCCTGGCCTGCGCGGCGCCCCTGGTAGACCACGAAATCCGGGTCGGTGCCCGCGCCGCCTCCGGTGACCGTGATGCTGTAGTTGCGTTGCGTCGGCGCCGTGAAGCGCAGGTAGGCGTAGCTGCCGAGCTTGTTGCCGTCTCGCGCCGGGTCGGCCTGGTTCGTGACGCAGGTCGACGTGCCGACACCGAGATTGACGACCTTGTACATCGGCAGCGTATAGGTGTTGAAGCCGCCACCATTGCTCTCGTTGTCCGCGTAAGGGCTGTTGGGGACGGCGATGTTCTGGGCAACCAGCAACGCATTCAAGGCAGAGGCACTGCTCGGCGCTGCGGCGTTGAAGGCGACCGAGAAGGGATGGATCGACGTGACGGCGACGCCGGTCTTGAACGATCCGGTCATCGCGTCGTGGATCGGCTTGAAGCCCACCTGGTTGTTCAAGTTCCACAGGATCGAATGAATCGAGGCCTCGCGATACCAGCCTTGATTCGTCGATGGACCCGCGGCGAGGTTCAGGTTGGAGCCCAATGCCTGGCTTGCCCCCACCGAGTCGGTGTAATTGCTGCGGCCAAGCGCAATGCCCGACCATGCGTTGCCCCAGCCCTCCGAGAAAGCCAGCCGGCGGTCCAGAAGCTCGTCCACGCCGTGGGCGCCCCCGGGCGAATCGTCACGGCTGAACGCCGACTGATAGTAGTGGCCCCATTCATGGGCGACGACCGAGGTGTCGTACTCGTCGGTATCGACGTCTGCCTTGCCCAGAACATAGATGGAGCGCCCCGCCGTGCCCGATGTCGTGAAGAAGGTTGTGCCGATCTGGCCCAGCGTGAGATTGCCGGTGGCCGGCAGATTGTTGACGCTCCAGTACACGCGCAATGCCGGGAACACCGTGGTCGGCGCGGCGGACAACACCTTGGCCTGCGTCGCATAGACGGTGTCGAGCACCGCGAACGGCCCGGCCACGCGGTCCGATCCGTACGACGTGCCCGTCCAACCCGAAGGCGCATGGACGTCACGCGTGACGGTTGAACCACCCGTAGCAAACGAGGACGATTGCATCGAGTAAAGCGCTTCGCCCTGTGTGTTGTCGCGTACGCTGACATCCCAACTCGGTCCCGTACCGCTCTGCAGCAACTGGGCCTTGACGCGAACCGTGACGGTGGTGTTGGCGGGCACGGAGGTGGTGTAGGCGCCATTGCCGTCCGTGGCCGTGGTGGCGATCACCGTCGAGCTGCCGTCCAGCACTTCCACCAGGGCACCGCGCACGGGCTTCGGGGTCGTCGCCGCGTAGTTCAAGCCACCTGTCGCATTGGGAACCGAGTCGTAGGTGACGTTGCCGTTGAGCGTGACGCTGGTAGCGCCGGGTGTCGTCGGCGCAACCGTGAGAGGAGCGAAGAACCCACCGCCGCCACCGCCGCCGCCCCCTCCGCACGCACTGAGTGCTACTGCGGAAACCAGCGCGAGGGTCCGCAGGAACCATGTTGTCTTCATCTCTACTCCCCAGGAGCATGCTCGCCCGACAGATTGCCGTGCCAAGAGGATGCCACATCCCCGGCCCAGTAAATAAGCCCGCGGGCATTTCTGCGCGCGGGCTTTTTCCTACAAAAGTGGCACTTATTGCAGTTTGATCTCGACGTCGACACCGGCCGGCAAGTCGAGCTTCATCAGTGCATCGACCGTCTTGTCGGTGGGGTCGACGATGTCCATGAGGCGCTGGTGCGTGCGGATCTCGAACTGGTCGCGGCTCGTCTTGTTCACGTGCGGCGAGCGCAGGATGTCGAAGCGCTTCATGCGGGTCGGCAAAGGCACGGGGCCCTTGACGATCGCACCGGTGCGCTTGGCGGTGTCCACGATTTCAGCAGCGGACTGGTCGATCAGCTTGTAATCGAACGCCTTCAGGCGGATGCGGATTTTTTGCTTGGTGGCCATGGTGATTCCTTCGTGCGATCGATCAGAT
>NZ_LYVO01000005.1 GCF_001984055.1 Variovorax sp. KK3 | reverse complement strand
CATCGGGGCTGGCCGGTGACTGGATGGGGGCAGGGGGGAGAGTGGGAGACGGGAAAGGCGCGATTCTAGAGTGCCCGCGACGGCCGCCGTATGACGATACGGTCGCTAACATGAGGCGTCAGACACCCGTAAGTGCGTGCGCCGACAGTAGCGCCGTCACATCCCTGCCCACTGGAGACAAAGAATGAGCAGCAGCGCATCGACGATCGAGTCCGTCCTGGTCGAGAACCGTGTCTTCCCTCCCGACGCCCGCGCCACCGAGGGTGCACGCATTTCCGGCATGGCGGCCTACGACGCTCTGTGCAAGGAGGCCGCCGACGACTTCGAAGGCTTCTGGGCCCGCCAGGCGAAGAGCAACGTCAATTGGACCAAGCCGTTCACCCGCACGCTCGACGAATCGAATGCGCCGTTCTACAAGTGGTTCGAGGACGGCGAGCTCAACGCCTCCGCCAACTGCCTCGACAGGCACGTCGGCACGCCGGTCGAGAACAAGACAGCGATCATCTTCGAGGCCGATGACGGCGCGGTCACGCAGATCACGTACAAGGAACTGCTCGCACGCGTGTCGCAATTTGCGAATGCGCTGAAGGCGCAGGGCATCGCCAAGGGCGACCGCGTCATCATCTACATGCCCATGACCATCGAGGGCGTGGTCGCCATGCAGGCCTGCGCCCGCATCGGCGCCACGCACAGCGTGGTCTTCGGAGGCTTCTCGGCCAAGGCGCTGCAGGAGCGCATCATCGATGCCGGCGCGGTGGCCGTGATCACCGCCAACTTCCAGCTGCGCGGCGGCAAGGAGCTGCCGCTCAAGGCCATCGTCGACGACGGAATCGCGCTAGGCGGCTGCGACACGCTCAAGACGGTGCTGGTGTTCCAGCGCACCGCCACCGCATGCAACATGGTCGAGGGCCGCGACAAGACCTTCGACGAGGCGCTGAAGGGGCAGAGCAGCGAATGCGCGCCGGTGCCCGTGGGCGCGGAACATCCGCTCTTCATCCTCTACACCTCGGGCTCCACCGGCAAGCCCAAGGGCGTGCAGCACGCCACCGGCGGCTACCTGCTGTGGGCCAAGCTCACGATGGACTGGACCTTCGACATCCGCGCCGAAGATCGCTTCTGGTGTACCGCCGACATCGGCTGGATCACGGGCCATACCTACGTCGCCTACGGGCCGCTGGCCGCGGGCGCGACGCAGATCATCTTCGAGGGCATTCCGACCTTCCCGCATGCGGGGCGCTTCTGGCAGATGATCGAGAAGCACAAGGTCAGCATCTTCTATACGGCGCCGACCGCGATCCGCTCGCTGATCAAGGCGGCCGACAGCGACGAGAAAGTGCACCCGAAGAACTGGGACCTGTCGTCGTTGCGCATCCTGGGCACCGTGGGCGAGCCGATCAATCCCGAGGCCTGGATGTGGTACCACCGGAACGTGGGCCGCGAGAAGTGCCCGATCGTCGACACCTTCTGGCAGACCGAAACCGGCGGCCACGTGATCACGCCGCTGCCCGGTGCGACGCCGCTGGTGCCCGGGTCCTGCACGCTGCCGCTGCCCGGCATCATGGCGGCGATCGTCGACGAAACCGGCAAGGACCTTCCCAACGGGGCCGGGGGCATGCTGGTCATCAAGCGGCCCTGGCCCTCGATGATCCGCACGATTTGGAACGACCCCGAGCGCTTCAAGAAGAGCTACTTCCCCGAAGAGATGGGCGGCACCATCTACCTGGCCGGCGATGGCGCGGTGCGCAGCGCCGACCGCGGCTACTTCCGCATCACCGGTCGCATCGACGACGTGCTCAACGTCTCGGGCCACCGCCTCGGCACCATGGAAATCGAATCCGCGCTGGTCTCGAAGACCGACCTGGTGGCCGAGGCCGCGGTGGTCGGCCGGCCCGACGACCTGACGGGCGAGGCTGTGTGCGCCTTCGTCGTGCTCAAGCGCGGACGCCCGAGCGGCGACGAGGCCAAGCAGATCGCCACCGAGCTTCGCAACTGGGTGGCCAAGGAGATCGGCCCGATCGCCAAGCCCAAGGACATTCGCTTCGGCGAGAACCTGCCCAAGACCCGCAGCGGCAAGATCATGCGGCGCCTGCTGCGCAGCATCGCCAAGGGGGAGGCGATCACGCAGGACACCTCGACGCTCGAGAATCCGGCCATCCTGGAGCAATTGGGCCAGGCGCACTGAGCCCGCCGCCGCCTCGGCCGGCCAGGCCGGGCCGACCTTCCGCGCCTCCGTCCGACAGGGCCGGGGCGCTGGATGCGTTACAACCGTCCCATCGAATCTGAAGGAGAGACTCCATGGGAATCAGAACAGGTGTACTCCTCGTGGTCGTGCTGCTGATCGCGGCGCTCGCGGCCCTGAACTGGGGCGTGCTGGCCACGCCCACCGTCATGTCCGTCGGCTTCATGCAGGTCACGGCGCCGCTGGGTCTGATCATGCTGGGCCTGACCGCACTGCTGGGCATCTTCTTCGTGGCCTACGTGGTCTATCTGCAGAGCACGGTGCTGCTCGAGAGCCGCCGCCACACCAAGGAAATGCAGGCCCAGCGCGACCTGGCCGACCGGGCCGAGGCCTCGCGCTTCACGGAGCTGCGCAACTTCCTGGAGGCTCAGGAGAATGCGCACATGGCACGCAATGCCGAGCGGCATGCGGCGATGCTGGCGCGAGTGGAACAGCTCGAAACCGCGTTCAAGGTACGCTCGGAGCAGACCGACAACAGCCTGGCGGCTCATATCGGGCAGCTCGAAGACCGATTCGACCGGCGTCGTGACGCACAAGAGCTCCAGGAGTCGCAGGCGGCGCGGGATCTTCGCGCGGCCAACGAGATACGCGAGTTGCGTGAAGTGCGCGAGGCTCGCGAGGGGCGCGAGCCGGTGGGCATGCCACCGGCAGTCTGAAGACAGCTGCTTCGTCGGCGCTACTTCGTCGAAAGGATCCAGGTCGACAGCTTCTTGGCATCCGCCTCGCTGACCTGGTTGTTGGCGGGCATCGGCACTGCACCCCATACGCCCGAGCCACCCTTGATGATCTTGCTGGCCAGCATGTCGGGCGCGGCCTTGTTGTCCTTGTACTTCGCGGCGATGTCCTTGAACGACGGACCGAGAATCTTGCGCTCGACCGCGTGGCAGCTCATGCAGTTCTTGGACGTGGCCAGCGCCAGGTCGGCGAGGGCGGGGGCCGAGGCGGCCAGGCTCAGGGCGGCGACGAGGAGCGCTCTTTTCATGGGTTCCGATGACGTGGGTGCGTTAAAGTGGGTCCAACGCGATTGTAGGTAGCGCGGTGCACGGCCCCTGCGATGCGGGCCGCACGATCGGAGGGGTTCTTCATGTGGTTTCTGCTCCTGGGCCTGCTTGCCGTGGCCCTCAAGTATTTCGAGGTCGGCTTCGTCGGCCAGTGGAGCTGGTGGGTGGTGCTCATCCCCTTCGCCCTGGCCATGGCGTGGTGGGCCTGGGCCGATTCGTCCGGCTACACCAAGCGCAAGGTCGTCGAGCGCGAGAACGAACGCCGTCAAGACCGCATCGACCGGCAGCGCAGCCAGCTCGGCATGCTGACCAGCCGTTCGAACCGCCGCCGCCGCGGGCGTTGATCCCGGCTCGTTTCGACGCCCGGATGCCCCGCGACTAGTGGGCGCGCAGGTCGTCGCGTGCGATCAGCGGCGCGACGAGGCGCTGGCCCAGTTGCTTCAGCAGCCAGAACAACCCGGTCATCGCGATGGCCAGACCCAGCCCGGCGAGGATGTCGAACGGGAAATGCACGCCGACGTAGATGCGTGCCCAGCCTGTCAGCACGGCGATTGCCAGAATCGCGAGTCCGAGCTTCCTGGTCGCTGCCCGAAGGCAATACACCAATCCGACGGTGAACATGACCGTGGCGTGCGCGCTGGGCAGGGCGCCACGAATGCCGTGCTCGATGTGCGCAGGGCTCAGGCCCACGACGAAGGGGCGTGGCATGCCGATGACCTCCGCCAGCTCCTGCGCAATGAACGAAGCCGCAGCTGCGGCGACGAGTGCCGCCATGGCATAGCTGCGCTGCGCGGGCTGCCGCCAGGCCACCCAGCCCATCAAGGCCAGGCACACCCAGGTCGTGCCTTCCGCCACGCTGGCGGCGAACCAGAGCAGCGCTTGCGAGTCGGGTGTGGGGCCAGCGGCGATGGCCTGGAAGAGAGCAATGTTCAACGCCTGCATGGCGGGCAATCATAGGTTCGCCGCATGGCGTTTTCATGAACGGGAGCTGAAGCGCACCCATCTCCAAATGTGAAAGTTCGCCAGCCGTCGGTCGTGCCCCGCCTGGGCATGCGCGTGGCTCAGGCGACGCCGAGCAACTGATGCAGCCGCGTGCTGGTGGTGGTGTACTGCAGCGGCACCGCCTTGCCGGGAAAAACGATCTCCGTCGCGGCCCAGGCGGCCAGCGTGGCTTCGTGGAAGCCGCAGACGATCAGCTTCTTCTTGCCCGGATAGGTGTTGACGTCACCGACCGCGAACACGCCCGGCTCGCACGTCTGGAAGCGCTCGGTGTCGACCGGCACCTGCTTGCGTACCAGGTCCAGCCCCCAGTCGGCAATCGGCCCGAGGCGCGGGGAAATGCCGAGGCAGGCGATCAAGGCATCGAGGGGCAGGGCCAGTGTATGTGCATCGGGCGTCGCGATTTTCAGCACCTGGCCGTCGAAGGCCATGGGCTGGCCGACCGCCAGATTCAGGGCGCCCGTCGCGATCTGCGACCGCACCTGTGTGATCAGGCCTTCCTCGGCCTGGAATGCATCGCGCCGATGCAGCAGCGTGACCTTGCTCGCCCGCCCGACCAGCGCCAACGCCGTCGCCAGGGCCGCATCGTCGCCGCCATTGACCACCACTGTCTGTCCGTCGAATCGCTCCAGCGCATCAGGGTGATAGAAGAGCGCGCTGCCTTCGTAGCGCCCGATGCCGTCGAGCGCGATGCGCTTGGGCACGAAGGCGCCCACGCCTGCAGCGATGAACACGGTCTTCGCCAGAAAGGACTTGCCGCCCGTGGTGCGCATCAAAAGCCGCTGGTCGGCCTGCCGTTCGAGCGTCTCGACTTGCTGGCCGAAATGAAAGCCGGGCTTCAGCGGCTCGAGCTGCCTCAGCAGCGATTCGGCCAACCCTCGGCCGCTGGTAGCGGGAATGCCCGGGACGTCGTAGATGGGTTTGTCGCCGTAGAGCTGCACGCACTGGCCGCCCGCGGCGGGCAGTGCGTCGACGATGTGGCTGGCGATTTCGAGCAGGCCGAGCTGGAAGGCCTGGAACAGCCCGACGGGGCCCGCGCCGATGACGAGCGCGTCGGTCTCGATGGGCGACGAAGGTGCCGTGAGCGCGTTCAGCGCACCAGCTCCCCGACCTTATCGGTCTTGTCTTTCCACTCGTCGGCATCCGGCAGCGCCGGCTTGCGCTTGGTGATGCTCTTCCAGCCGTCGGCCAACGCGAGTTCGGCGTTGAGCTTGATGAAGGCCATCTGGTTGGCCGGGAGATCTTCCTCGGCGTAGATGGCATTGACCGGGCACTCGGGGATGCAGACCGCGCAATCGATGCACTCGTCGGGGTCGATCACCAGCATGTTGGGGCCTTCGCGGAAGCAGTCCACGGGACAGACATCGACGCAATCGGTGTACTTGCAGCGGATACAGGCTTCGGAGACGACGTGGGTCATGACTGGGGATTCTGGGTCGATCGGGGGAAAACCCCGAATTTTAGTTCTTTGACGCAGCCGGCTGCACGAGCACGGCCGCGGAAGTGCGATGGGAGGCGGTATCGACCAGCACCAGCGAGCCCAAAGCCCGCGATTGCGCGAAGGGCAGCACCGCGAGCGGCTGCTGCAGCGACAGCACCACGTCGCCGATCGAATTGGGTTCGAGCCGCTCGGTGGGCTCCGATTCCAGCGTCGTGATGTTGACCCGGTCGACGATGCGCGCCACCTTGGCCTTGACCCAACGGTGGCCCTGCAGCGCCCAGTAGACGCGGCCGGCGACCAGCGGCTCGTCGTCGAGCCAAGCGATGGTGGCGGTGATCTCGCGCACCGGCTCGAAGGCCTCGGGCGCCAGCAGCCAGTCGCCGCGCGACACGTCGAGTTCGCGGTCGAGCACGATGCCGGCACTGTGGCCTGCATGCACGGTCTTGGCCTGGCGCGTGTGGCTCAGCACCTGCGCCACCGTGGCGACTTGGTTGCCCGGCAGCACGGCCACGCGCTGACCCGGTTCCACGTGCCCGCTGGCCACGCGGCCCCAGAACACGCGGCGGCCCTTCGATGTATCGGCCGAGCCCGAGAACTTTTCGACCCACTGCACCGGGAAGGCGAAGGGGACGTCTTCGTCCTGCTGGGTGACCGGCAACTCCTCGAGCAGCTCGATCAGGCTCGGGCCTTGGTAGCCGCACCAGTCGCCATGGCGCGATGCCACGTTCCAGCCCTTGAGCGCCGAGATCGGCACCGTGGCCGCGACCTGCACACCGGCCGCTTCCGCGAAGCTGGTCAGCGCGGCCGAGATGCGTTCGAAGGCCAGTTCCGCATCGTCGATGGCGTCGAGCTTGTTGATCGCGAACACGATCGACTGCACGCGCAGCAGATGGCACAGCAGCGTGTGGCGGCGCGTCTGCGGCAGCAGCTCGCGCCGCACCACTTCGCCGTCGCCGACTTCAGCGGCCCAGGCCAGCTTGGTCGCGTCGACCAGCACCACGGCGGCGTCGGCACTGGAGGCGGCCGTCACCATGTTGCGCGTGTACTGCTCATGCCCTGGCGCGTCGCCGATGATGAACTTGCGCCGCGCCGTGGAGAAGTAGCGGTACGCCACGTCGATGGTGATGCCCTGTTCGCGCTCGGCCGAGAGGCCGTCGGTCAGCAGCGCCAGGTCGGTTTCGCCGCCGCGCTGGACGCCGGCCAGCTGATCCTGCAGCACGGTCTTGCTGTCGACCAGCAAACGGCCGATCAAGGTGCTCTTGCCGTCGTCGACGCTGCCGCAGGTGATGAAACGCAAAGCCGTGCCGGTGTCGGCGGCTTGAAAGGAAGATGGGGCGGCGTATGAAGGGGTCACATTCATCTGATTCTCGACAGCCCCGTAGGGCGCTAGTTCCAGGGACACTGCGGAACCGGCTTTGCCGGGCCGCCGGTGTCGCCCCCGGTCGGGGGTTGGCGAAGCGACACGAAGTGCGCGGAGCCTGGGGGGCGAGCTAAAAATATCCGTCTTTCTTGCGCTTTTCCATCGAGGCTTCGGAGGTCTT
The DNA here is from genome assembly GCF_001984055.1 of Variovorax sp. KK3. Lineage (GTDB taxonomy): Bacteria > Pseudomonadota > Gammaproteobacteria > Burkholderiales > Burkholderiaceae_C > Variovorax. Next base: position 155,760 of record NZ_LYVO01000005.1, on the reverse strand, counting down.
GTCGTCCATGCGCGTGGCGCCGCGCTCGCTGACCTCGGCCGCGAGCGTTTCCACCACCACGTCGGCCGCGTCGGCAGCCAGGCTCTCGACGGGGCATGTGCAGGTGATGTCGCCCACCGTGCGGAAGCGCACATCGCGCACCTCGACCTGTTCGCCGTCGCGCGGTGGCGTGAGTTCGGTCACCGGCACCAGCAGGCCGCGGCGCTCCACCACTTCGCGCTTGTGGGTGTAGTAGATCGACGGCAGGGCGATGTGCTCGCGCTCGATGTATTGCCAGACGTCCAGTTCGGTCCAGTTCGAGATCGGGAACACGCGGAAATGCTCACCCGGCGCCAGGCGCGTGTTGAACAGCGTCCACAGTTCGGGGCGCTGGTCCTTGGGCTGCCATTGGCCGAAGGCATCGCGGTGCGAAAAGATGCGCTCCTTGGCGCGCGCCTTTTCCTCGTCGCGGCGCGCGCCGCCGATCAGCGCGTCGAAGCGGAATTCCTCGATGGCTTCGAGCAGCGTCACCGACTGGTGCACGTTGCGCGATTCACCCGGGTGCGACAGCCGCACCGTGCCGCGGGCCATCGAGTCCTCGACGCTGCGCACGATCAGCTCGGCGCCCAGCTCCTGCGCGCGGTGGTCGCGGAAGGCCGTGACTTCGGGGAAGTTGTGGCCGGTGTCGATCATCAGCAGCGGGTAGGGCAGTCGGCCAGCGCCGAAAGCCTTCTCGGCGCACTTCAGCAGCACGAGCGAGTCCTTGCCGCCCGAGAACAGCAAGGTCGGCCGCTCGAACGAGGCGGCGACTTCGCGCAGGATGAAGATGGTCTCTTCCTCCAGCGCATCGAGCTGGGCGTTGGACAGGCGGGCTGGTTGGTGCACGGCTTGCTGCAGCAGGGCGGGTTCGGTTCTGGCGTTCATCGGTTGCGGTGCTCGGTGCAGGAATCGGACATTCGGTGGCGCTCAATGCGCGAGATGCAACCCGCATTCGCGGTTCTCTTCGCCCTTGGTCGGGTCCACGTAGTCGAAGTTGTTCGGCAGGCCATGGGCTTCGCAGTACGCGTACAGCTCCTTGGACGACCAGTGAAGCAGCGGGGCGACCTTGATCAACCCATCGGGGTTGACGCTGACCGGGTCCATCTGTGCGCGCACGGCCGTGTCGGTGGCGCGCAGCGCAGTGAACCAGACCTTCGGTGCCGTCTCGCGCAGCGCACGGGCGAAGGGCTCCAGCTTCACTTCTTCGGTGAAAGCGGCGTGGCGCGGATCGTCCAGCCCCGGCGTCGCGCCTTCCATCGCTTCGCGGTGTGCACGCGAGCGGCGCGGCAGGTAGATGCGGAGGTTCAGGCCCAGCTGCTTCGTCACCGCGTCGGCGAACTGGTAGGTGGCCTCGGTGTTGTATCCGTTGTCCATCCAGACCACGGGAACATCGGGCTTGGCACGCGTCACCATGTGCAGGATCACGGCCTCGAACGGGCGGAAGTTGGTGGTGACGATCGCGGGCTGGCCCAGGCCGATCGCCCAGTCCACCAGGCCCTCGGCGCTGCGGCCGAGTTCGGAGTTGATGCGTGCGAGATCGATGCTCATGCCGGAAGCTCTCAAGCGGACTCGGACGTCGCCGCGGCGAAGTGCGGCGCGGTCTGCACCGCGTCGCCCTGGTAGTAGGTGGCGAAGCGGTCGAACTGCCGCTGTGCCGCCGAGGCGTCGACGCCTTCCTTGAGCACCGCGCTCGAAAAGCCGGTGCGCTGCATCTGCACCAGCTGGTCGATCAGTACGTCGCCGGTGGCGCGGATGTCGCCCTTGAAGCCCAGGCGGCGGCGCAGCAGGAAGGCCTGGCTGTACGCCCGGCCGTCGGTGAACTTCGGAAAGTGCAGGTCGATGCGCTCGATGTCGTTGAAGCAGACCTCGATGGCAAGCGGATCTGCGTCGTTGGCGATCTGCAGCACGTTCGGGCTGCCGTCGTCGACATGCTCTTCGGACGAGAGGATGCGCAGAGTCTTGTTCATAGGGCCCCCACGCTCGGCACTGACGTGTCCTCGCTGCCCCCCAAGGGGGTGCGAGCTTGCTTGAAGCGGTTCTGCGCTGCGCTCATGCTGCCTCCTCCACCTTGAAGCGCGCACCGTTGGCAGCGGCCTTGAAGGGGTCGTGGCCGACGCGCCGCAGCGCGTCGATGAAGCTTTCGCCCGCCTCGCGGGTGTCGCGGTAGGTGTTGAGCACGGCCTCGATCACGTCCGGCACTTCTGCGGCCGAGAACGAGGGGCCGACCACCTTGCCGGCCTGCGCCGCGCCCGACAGCGCCGAGCCGTCAGAGCCGCCCAGCGTGATCTGGTACCACTCCTTGCCGTCCTTGTCGACGCCGAGGATGCCGATATGGCCGCTGTGGTGGTGGCCGCAGGAGTTGATGCAGCCGCTGATGTGCAGGTCGATCTCGCCCAGGTCGTCGAGCTCGTCGAGATCCTGGTAGCGCTCGGTGATGGCCTCGGCGATCGGGATCGAGCGCGCATTGGCCAGCGCGCAGAAGTCGCCGCCGGGGCAGGCGATCATGTCCGTCAACAGGTGTACGTTGGCGCTGGCGAAGCCGGCCTGGCGCGCCGCGAGCCACAGCGCATGCAGGTCTTCGGCGTGCACCCAGGGCAGGAGCAGGTTCTGGTCGTGCGTGACGCGCGCTTCGCCGGCAGAGAAGCGGTCGGCCAGGCGGGCCGCCGTGTCAAGCTGGTCGGCCGAGGCGTCGCCGGGCGCCTGCCCGATGCGCTTGAAGGAGAGCGTGACCGCGCGCAGCGACGGGTTCTTGTGCGGCGCGACGTTGCGCTGCAGCCAGCGCGCGAACATCACGTCGTCCGCGGCCTGCGCACGCAGCTCGGCATCGGTCTGCTCGGCGCTTTGGAACACGCGGGTGGCCAGCGTGGGCGGCACGAAGGAGGCGGCGACGCGGTCGTACTCGGCCTGCGAGATCGTGTGCGGGGCGCCGTCGTGCTTGAGGATCTGCTTGTACTCGGCCTCGACGTCGTCGATGTAGCGCTGGCCCTCGGCCTTCACCAGGATCTTGATGCGCGCCTTGTACATGTTGTCGCGACGGCCGTAGCGGTTGTACACCCGCACCACGGCCTCGAGGTAATTCATGATCTGGTTCCACGGCAGGAACTCGCGCAGCACGGTGCCGACGATGGGCGTGCGGCCCATGCCGCCGCCGACCTGCACGCGGAAGCCCAGCTCGCCGGCATCGTTCTTCCGCAGCTTGAGGCCTACGTCATGCCAGCCGGTGGCCGCGCGGTCTTCGTCGGCGCCGGTGATCGCGATCTTGAACTTGCGCGGCAGGAAGGCGAACTCGGGGTGCAGCGTGCTCCACTGCCGCATGATTTCGGCGAAGGGGCGGGGGTCTGCCACCTCGTCGATGGCGACGCCGGCGCGTTCGTCGCTGGTGATGTTGCGGATGCAATTGCCGCTGGTCTGGATGCCGTGCATGTCGACCGAGGCCAGCAGGTCCATCACGTCGGCCGACTTGGCCAGCGGAATCCAGTTGTATTGCACGTTCTGGCGCGTCGTGAAGTGGCCGTAGTGCGTGGGCAGCTTGTGCGTGCCCAGCTTGCCCTGCGTCTTCAGCGCGGTCTTGTAGACCTCGGCCTCTGGCTCGTCGTATTCGCGGGCGATGCGCGCCAGCACGCGCAGCTGCGCACTGGAAAGTTCACCGTAGGGCACGGCGACGCGCAGCATCGGCGCGTAGCGCTGGACGTACCAGCCGTTCTGCAGGCGCAGCGGCCGGAACTCGTCTTCGGCCAGCGTGCCGGCCTGCCAGCGTTCGAGCTGGTCCCTAAATTGCGCCGCGCGCTGGTGCACGAACTGGCGGTCGAATTCTGTGTATTGGTACATCGTGCTTTCTTTGCTGCTGGAAGGCGTGCGTCCACGGCCCCGTCAACGCGAGGGCGTGACTTTAAGAGGGGTGCTTATGGAACCAAACTATTTTTTGGTTCGCGCTTTATGCGGATAAGCATATTCGCCAGTGTTCATGCGGGTTGCGGGGCGGTGGAATGCTTATCCCGGATAAAGCAGTCAGCGCGGAAAGGGCGTCCGGCAGGCCTCATCGGCACATGCGCCAGCCGCCGGCCTCCAGATGGAAGTGGTCGGCGTGCACCGCGTTGTAGTCGGGGCCGAGTACGCCGTCGAAGAAGCGACAGGCACCGGCATGCGCGTCGCGCAGGAACAGGGCCTCGGCCCCATCGCCGGTCCAGTCGCGCCGCACGACGATGCGGCGCCGGTCCTCGCGCACGAAGGCGGCGATGTCCAGGGCGTCGGCGGTCGCGTGGCGGCTGCGGCGGCCGCTTCCCTGGGCGGCCCGTTCGCCCGTGTTGACGTCGCGGCATGCATAACTCCCCAGGTGCTCGAGCCGGGCGACCGGCACGCCCAGCCGTTGCGTCGCTGCGGGCTGCAGCGCATGGCGCTCCCACATCGCGAAGGACAGGGCCGCGCGGCAACTCAGCACCGTGGGGGACGACAGCGCCAGGCTGCGGCCGCCCTGCAGCCGCACGGCGTCCTTGAATCCGCAGCCGGTGCCGGTTTCACGGTCGGCGACGGGGTCGTACTGCAGGCCGGAGGCCGCCAGCGCCGCCATGCAGAGTGCGGGCTCGGCGCGGGCGCGGCCGAGCTTGAATGAAGTCAACGGACCGGGCTCTGCCGCCACGTCGAGCGGCGTCCAGGGGTTGTAGCGCTCGGGAATGGTGATCGCGCCGGCGTGCAGGGCCCAGGCCAACGCGAGCGGCGCCGCAAGGAAGGCGGCCCATGCCAGCAGGGTGACGATTCGGCGAATTCGAGAAGGGGACGACGGAGGGGGCACGCGGCCCCAGTCTAGGTGCCAGCGGCGTCAAAGAACGAAGTGGGCCACCGTCACGTAGTGGCTCACCGTGCCCGCGAGCACGAACAGGTGCCATGTGCCATGCGCGTGCCGCCAGCCGAGCGGATTGCGATAGAAGACCGTGCCGGCGGAATACCACACCGCGCCGGCGAGCAGCCACGCCAGCCCTGCGCCGTCGAGGCGCTCGATCAGCGGCACGGCCGCCAGCACCCCCAGCCAGCCCATCCCCAGATACAGCAGCAGCGACGGCGCTGGGGCGGGCCCGGGCCGAAGTTCGCGCACGATGCCGAGCAGGGCTGCGCTCCAGGCAAGCGCCAGCAGGGCCCAGCCCCAGGCGCCTTCGAGCGTGACCAGCGCGAAGGGTGTGTAGCTGCCGGCGATCAGCAGGTAGATGGCGCAATGGTCCATCCGTTGCCAGAACAGCTTCGCGCGGCCGCGCGTGCTGTGGAACAGCGTCGAGGCGCCGTACAGCGTCACCATCGACAGGCCGAATACCAGCGCGCTGGCCGTCTTCGCCGGATCGTCGCCCGGCACCGTCTTCGTCAGCAGCAGGGCGGAGCCGGCCGTGGCCAGCATCAGCCCCAGAAGGTGCGTGTAGCCGTTGAATCGTTCGCCTTGGTACATGGTGGTCACCGTGCAGATGGATGGTCCGAGTGGGCTCCGGCATTGCTGCGCCGTCGTGACATCAGAAACCAAACGTAGCTGCCGCGCATCTCCCATCGGGCTTGGGCGAACGGCGTACCGTAAAGAGGGGATGGCCGTCTCGACGGCCGAAGCACCTCAGTGGGTGATGGCGGACAGTGCCTGCGCTGCCAGTACGGTGCCGAGCAGCAGCATCACCGTGCCCACCAGCGCGTCGAGCCAGCGCCAGGCCTGGGGCCGGGCGAAGAGCGGCGCCAGCAGGCGTGCGCCGCTGCCCAGTGCCGCGAACCAACCGGCACTGGCCAGCGCACTGCCCGCGACGAACACGGCCCGACCCATCCCGGCCTGCTGTGCGCCGACGGCGCCGACCAGCAGGACCGTGTCGAGATAGACGTGCGGGTTGAGCAGCGTGAACGCGGCCGTCTGCGCCATCACGCGCGGCAGCGGGCTGCGGACGCCGCTGGTAGCCGCGGCCTGCAGCTTGCCCGGCCGCAAGGCCCGGCGCCAGGCCATGGCTGCATAGGCGAGCAGGAATGCGGCACCGCCGAGCGTCAAGGCCGGCGCCAGGCCCGGCATGCGGTCGAGCACCCCGCCCATGCCGACGACGCCCAGTGCCACCAGCATCGCATCGGCCAATGCGCAGAACAGCACGACGGGCAGCACGTGCTCGCCACGCAGGCCCTGGCGCAGCACGAAGGCGTTCTGCGCGCCGATGGCGACGATGAGGCCGAGGCTCAGGCCGAAGCCGGTGGCGAAGGAGGGGAAAAGGGAGAAGAGGGGGCTGCCGTTCATGGCCGGGGATCGTCGGCGCTGCGGCAGAATCAGTCCAGTTAACTTTCCTGCATCTGCCTTAGGAATACTTCATTGCTCGACTACCTTTCCCTCTCGGCCGTTGCGCAGGTAGTGCGCGAAGGCAGCTTCGATCGCGCGGCGCGCGCGTTGCACGTCACGCCGTCGGCCGTGTCGCAACGCGTGAAGCAACTGGAAGATCGGCTGGGCTTGGCGCTGGTGGTGCGCGGTTCACCTTGCACCGCGACGGAAGCAGGTGCCTGGCTGTGCCGGCACGTCGAGCAGGTCGGCATGCTCGAGCGGGAACTGCACCGTGCGATGCCGGCGCTGGGCGCCCTGGACGGGGAAGGGCAGCGGGTGACGCTGCGCGTGGCCGTCAACGCCGACAGCCTGGCCACCTGGTTCATGCCGGCCATTGCTGCCTTCACCGATGTCGAGCCTGCGCTGCTGGACCTGAGCGTCGACGACGAAACGCACACGGCCGAATGGCTGCGGGCGGGCACCGTGCTGGCCGCCGTCACTGCCAACGCACGACCTGCGCAGGGCTGTCGCAATGTGGCACTGGGCCGCATGCGTTACCGCGCGACGGCCAGTCCGGCCTTCATCGACAGGCACTTTCCGCGCGGCGTCACGCTGCAGGCGCTGGCCGACGCGCCGAGCCTGGCGTTCAGCCGCAAAGACAAGCTGCAGGCCCGCTGGCTGCAAGCCGCTTTCGGCCAGCCGGTCGAGCTGCCAAGGCATTGGCTGCCATCCACCGAAGCCTTCGTGTCGGCCAGCGTGGCCGGCATGGGATGGGGAATGAACCCGTCGATCATGGTGGCGGAATACTTGCGCAATGGCAGCCTGGTCGAACTGGTGCCGGGCGTTGATCTGGAGGTGCCGCTTTTCTGGCAGCACGTGCGCTTGAAGATCCCGATGCTCGAGCGGCTGACGCAGGCGGTCGTCGCGGCCGCGCAAGAAGGGCTGGAGCCATGAAGCGATGAGCCCGTCAGGGCCACCAGGCTTTGCGCGTCACGCCGATGACGCGGGCCGCCTGCCAGCGCAGGTCCGCCGGGGCCACAGGTACCGCGATGGGCGCGCGCCGCGCCGAGGCCGCAGGAATGAGGAATAGATGTCGGCCCCGCGCGGGAGCGAGGGCGGGTGGATGGGGGATGTGCATGCCGTTGCGCCTTTGAATTCTTCTTGGGAAGGCAGTGCATGATAGCTGTATGAAAATACAGTGTCATGACAATCTCCTGCCATGGCGCTCCTCGCGGCGACATCGTGGTGATGCCGCTGAACCTGCCCTGCCGACCGGGCCTCAGTGCCTCAGTCGGGCCTGCGCTTCACCTGCACGGTGGCCTCGAGCCCTTCGTAGGCCTCTGCATCGCCAAACCAGCTGCCGCTGATGGGCGCAGCCAACGCCGGGTCGCGCGCCACGCCCACGCGGATCAGGCGCCCGCTGCCGATGGCGAGGTTGTTGGTCGGATCGAAGGCCACCCAGCCCGCGCCCGGCAGATACGCGTGCAGCCAGGCGTGGGTGCTGCCGGCGCCGATCACGGCGCTGTCCGGCGTGGCTTCGCCGTCGTCCAGCGCGTCGTCGTAGAGATAGCCGGACACGAAGCGCGTCGCCACGCCGAGCCGGCGCGCGGCTTCCATCATCAGCAGTGCGTAGTCGCGGCAGCTGCCGCTGCCGAGCTCCAATGTTTCGAGCGGGGTCTGCGTGCCTTCCTCGTCGCGCGCGGCGTATTTCAGGCTTTGGCCAATGTGCGCATTCATGCGCGTGAGCACGTCCAGCGTGCCGTTCGGCTGGTCGGTGTAAAGGAACTGGTGAGCCCAACGGATCAGCGTGCCTTGGGGGTCGTCGTGGTGCGGCCGCAGGTAGTGCTCGAGGTCCAGGCGGTCTTGCACCGAATACGCGAAAGGCAGGAACTCGGCCGCGGGTTCGAGCGTGAGCAGATCGGCGGGCGCGGCCACGTGTTCGATGGTGAACGAGCAGACGATGCGCAGTTCGGTCGCCTCGCCCATCGGTTGCACCAGCGCGAGCGAATTGGAATTGGGGTCCTGGATCATGCGAACGTGCGCCTCGGGGCTGACCTGCAGGTCGGTCGCGAGCACGCGCAGGTCATGGCTGTCGCGCGGCCTGAACATCACGCGGTGCAGGCCGAAGCGCACCGGCGAGTTGTAGCGGTAGACCGTGGTGTGGGTGATGTCGTAGCGGGTGGGCATGGCGAATGGCGAGTGGTGCCGCTCATTGTGCTTGCGCGAACCGCCTGCGCGGTGTCCGCGGTGCGCGATCAAGTCGGACCTGGCAAGCGCAGGCGTGACGTGTCCAGCGCCTTCGCCAGCGAGGCCGACAGTGGCAGCGGCTCGCTGTGCCAGCGGGCGGCCAGCAGTTCGGCGCACAGGGCGGCGAAGCTGAGACCGCGCGAGCCCATCGCGGTGCACAGCCAGGGGCCCTGTGGCGCTTCCGGGTTCAAGGGCCCGACAAGGGGACGGCGATCGCCGGAGGCGCAGCGCACGCCCATCCATGCCTCCACTGCGCCCCGCTCGAATTGCTCGGCGACTGCCTGGGCCGCCGCGGGATGCAGGCGAGCGAGTCGTTCGCAATTGGCTTGCACGTCCTCTGCGATGAACGCGGCCTCGTCGCGATCGCGATCGAAGGTGGCGCCACTGAGCCAGATCGGCCCCGCCGCGTCGGGCACATGGGCGATCAGGTGGCCGTCGCCGTTGATGGGCACGCGAGGCATTGTGGCGTCTTCCGGCATCCGGCCCCACGCGACCTGGCCGCGCACAGCCTGCAACGGCGCCGACGGGGCCAGCAGCCGGCTCTGATGACCGGCCGCGATCACGATACGGTCTGCTTGTGCCAGTACACCGCCGGTGGCATCGCGCAGTACCCACGACGTGCCATGCAGGCCGGATTGTGACGAGGGCTCGATGTGGGCGACGGGCGCTTGGGTCCGCACCTCGATGCCGGGATGCGCCAGCCAGGCATCGATCAGCGGGGCAGGTCGCACCCAGCCTGCATGAGCGTGCCAGATCGCATTGGCTTCGTGCGTGAGCCCGGCCTCGCGCAGTTGCGCACGCGACGCGTGCCAGGACTCGTTCGGTCCGTCTTCGCTCCAAATCGCAGGCAACTTGATCGGACCCGTGCTGCGGCTCTCGAGAACCCCGCCGCCGTACCAGTCGCGGCCCTCGACGAGCAAGGCGCGCGTCTGCTCCCAGGTGGCTCGGACGCCGGCTCGGGTCAGCCGGGAAAGGAGCGCGTCGTCGGGCGACGCATGCGGTGCAAGCACGCCGACGGGCAAGCTGGAAGCGCCGGCGGCCGCATGTGACCCAGCCTCCAGCACCACGACCTCCCAGCCCCGCCGGGCCAGGCTGTCCGCCGCGGCCGCGCCGGCCAGCCCGGCCCCGACCACGGCGCAGCGCCCCGGCACAGTGACCGAACCGGGCGCTGTCTGCGCACGCCGAAGCGTCCAAGTGGCGTCGAAAACGCCCTGCAGGCAATCGCGCTTGGGCGGCAGTCCGGTCGCCTTGCGCACCTGGAAGCCGCAGCTGCCCAGCGAGTCGCGTACCGGCCGCGACACCGTCCAGGTCGCCAGCCGCGTGCCGCGCCGCGCGAAGCGTGCGACCGACTTGAGCGTGTCGTGCGACCACATCTGCGGGTTGCGCTCGGGGCTGAATCCATCGAGGAACAGGCTGTCGGCGTCGAAGCGCTGCAGGCCGCGCAGCATGGGCTGCACGTCGCCGATGCACAGGCTCAACAGCACCCGGCCGCCTTCGAACACCAGCCGATGGACGCCCGGCAGCAGCCCACGCCATTGCGCGGCCAGTTCCTCCGCTTGCGGTGCAAGGTCTGGATGCGCGGACGCTGCGCGCAACAGATCGTCGCGGGCGACCGGATAGGCCTCGACCGAGACGAAATGCAGCAGGCGCGGGCGCTGTGGATCAGCCCGCCAGGCCTGCCACGTTGTCAGGAACGAAAGGCCCAGGCCGAAGCCGGTTTCGAGAATGCGCCATTGCGGGTGGCCGGCCCACGCATCCGGCAGGCCGCAGCCCGCCAGGAACACATGCCGGGCCTGCGCCACGGCGCCGCTTTCCGAGTAATAGATGTCGCCGAATTGCGCGCTGTACGGCACGCCGTCGGCATGCCATTCGACCGGCTCGGCCATGCCGGGAACTGGCGCTCGGCCCTCAGTTCGCGGGCGGAACGTAGCCCTGTGCGACGTCGGCGCCTTCGCCGAAGAAGTGCTTTTCCATCTGGCGCGCCAGGTACTGGCGGGCCCGCGCATCGGCCAGGTTGAGCCGGTTCTCGTTGACCAGCATCGTCTGTTGCTTGAGCCAGGCGGCCCAGGCCTCCTTGCTGACGTTTTCCCAGATGCGCTTGCCGAGTTCGCCGGGGTAGGGCGGGAAGTCGAGTCCTTCGGCTTCCTTGCCGAGCTTGATGCACTGGACCATGCGTGCCATTGGGTGCCTGCCTCTCTGGGTGGGGGTTGCTTAGTTGATTTAGCTATTTAGAACTGATAACTCGGTCGTTCCAGTTTCTTTATGCGCTATTCAGAATTCGGATCCTCACTGTTATGCCTTACTCGAGCACAAGACCATGAGCGATCGCCGCGACTTTATCAAGCTTTCTCTAGCCACCGCCGCTGCGGCCAGCATCGCCCTGACGGCGCTGCCGTCCTTCGCTCAATCGGTGACCCTGCTCAACGTGTCCTACGACCCGACCCGCGAGCTTTACGTCGACTACAACAAGGCCTTCACCGCCTACTGGAAGGGCAAGACCGGCCAGGACGTGACCATCAAGCAGTCGCATGGCGGCTCCGGCAAGCAGGCCCGCTCGATCATCGACGGCATCGAGGCCGACGTGGCCACGCTGGCCCTGGCCGGCGACACCGATGCACTGGTTTCGCATGGCGGCCTCATCAAGGCCGACTGGCAGAAGCGGCTGCCGCACAACTCGGCGCCCTACACCTCGACCATCGTGTTCCTGGTGAAGAAGGGCAATCCGAAGCAGCTCAAGGACTGGGACGACCTGGCCAAGACCGGCGTGCAGGTCATCACCCCGAACCCGAAGACCTCGGGCGGCGCGCGCTGGAACTATCTGGCCGCATGGGAATTCGCCAAGCGCAAGTACGGCGGCGACGCCCAGGCCAAGGACTTCGTTTCCAAGGTCTACAAGAACGTGCCGGTGCTCGACACCGGCGCCCGTGGCTCGACCATCACTTTCGTCCAGCGCGGCGTGGGTGACGTGCTGCTGGCCTGGGAGAACGAGGCCTTTCTCGCACTGAAGGAATTCGGCCCCGAGAAGTTCGAGATCGTGGTGCCCTCCATCAGCATCCTGGCCGAGCCCACCGTGACAGTGGTCGACAAGGTGGTCGACAAGCGGAACACGCGCGCCGTGGCCGAGGAATACCTGAAGTACCTGTACTCCGACGAGGGCCAGGACATCGCGGGCCGCAACTACTACCGCCCGACGTCCGACAAGGCCAAGGCCAAGTACGAGAAGCAGTTCCCGAAGCTCACGCTGTTCACCATCGACCAGGCCTTCGGCGGCTGGGCCAAGGCGGACAAGGCGCACTTCGCGGACGGCGGCTCCTTCGACCAGATCTACTCGCCCAAGTGATCTGAAGGGCGGCCCCGTCAGGCGGGCCGCCTTCTTCCTCCCTAATTTCTTCCCACGTCGTTCGCCGCTGTGTACGGCGAGGGACGGCTCACGCCTGAAAGTCTTCCATGCATCCCGTTCACACCGAAGATGTTCCGCTGGAAACCTCATCGGCATCGCCGCGCCACTGGTCGCGGGCCCTGCGCGACCTGCTGGCCAGCATCGCCGTGGTCGGCGCCATCGCGCTGATCGTCGGCTTCCTCGGTGCCACTTCGGCACATGCGCAGAAGCGCAGCGAGCTGCGCATCGGCTACCAGAAATCCGCCAGCCTGTTCGTGCTGCAGAAGGCGCAGGGAACGCTTGAAAAGCGGCTCGCGCCGCTGGGCTTCGGTGTGAAGTGGGTCGAGTTTCCGGCCGGTCCGCAGCTGCTCGAAGGCCTCAACGTCGGCGCCGTCGACGTGGGCTACGTGGGCGAGGCGCCGCCCATCTTCGCGCAGGCGGCGGGCGCCAGGTTCGTCTACTTCGGCTACGACCCGGCTGCGCCTTCGGCCGAAGCCATCCTCGTCCGCAAGGATTCGCCGATCCGATCGGTGGCCGAGCTCAAGGGCAAGAAGGTCGCGCTCAACAAGGGCAGCAACGTCCACTACCTGCTGGTCAAGCAGCTCGAAAAGAACGGCCTGCAGTTCACCGACGTGCAGCCCGTCTACCTGGCGCCGGCCGATGGCCGCGCCGCCTTCGAGAGCGGCAACGTCGATGCCTGGGTGATCTGGGATCCGTTCCAGGCCGCGGCCGAAAAGGCGACCGGCGCACGCGTGCTCGCCGACGGCCGCGGCACGGCGGTCAACAACTACCAGTACTACCTGGGCGAACGCGCCTTCGTCGCGAAGAACCCGAAGGTGATCCAGGCGCTGTTCGATGATTCCGTCGAGCGCGGCATCTGGCTCAAGAAGAACCTGCGCGAGGCGGCCGAAGTCATCGCGCCGCTGCAGGGCCTGCCGGTCGACGTGGTGGAGCTGAGCCTGCGGCGCTACGAGTTCAACGTGAAGCCGATCACCCCGGAGGTCGCGGCCGACCAGCAGAAGATCGCCGACACCTTCTTCCAGCTCAAGCTCATTCCGAAGGCCATCAAGGTCCAGGAAGCGGTCGTGCTCGGGCAGCCCTGAGCAGCCCGCTCACCGATCCGAACAGATCAAGGTGCCGGCGGCCACTGCGCCCGGCATCGCCTGACCACTTACCCGCGATATGCAAGTTTTCTGGTTTCTCCCCACCCATGGCGACAGCCGCTACCTCGGCAGCGGCGAAGGCGCGCGGCCCGTCGACCTGCCTTACCTGCAGCAGGTCGCGGGCGCGGCCGATCAGCTGGGCTATGAAGGCGTGCTCATTCCAACGGGCCGCTCGTGCGAAGACCCGTGGGTGGTCGCGTCGAGCCTGATCGGCGCGACGCGCCGCCTGCGCTTCCTGGTCGCCGTGCGGCCGGGCCTGCACCAGCCCAGCCTGGCTGCGCGCATGGCCGCGACCTTCGACCGGCTCTCGGGCGGGCGCCTGCTGGTCAACCTGGTGACGGGCGGCGACCAGGGCGAGCTGGAGGGCGACGGCGTGTACCTCGACCACGCGGCCCGCTACGAACAATCGGCCGAGTTCATCCGCATCTGGCGCGAGATCATCGCGCGCAGCCACGACGGCGAGGCCTTCGACTTCGAGGGCAAGCACCTGAGCGTGACGGGTGCCAAGCTGCTCTATCCGCCGACGCAGAAGCCGCATCCGCCCGTGTGGTTCGGTGGCTCGTCGGCCGCTGCGCACGAGCTCGCCGCCGAGCAGGTCGATGCATATCTCACCTGGGGCGAGCCGCCTGCCGAGGTTGCGAAAAAGATCGCCGACGTGCGCGTGCGCGCTGAACGCCACGGCCGCACCGTCAGGTTCGGCATCCGCCTGCACGTCATCGTGCGTGAGACCGAAGACGCCGCATGGAAATCGGCGGAAGAGCTGATCAGCAAGCTCGACGACGACACCGTGCAGCGTGCCCAGGCCGCGTTCGCGCGCATGGATTCGGAAGGCCAGCGCCGCATGGCCGCGCTGCACAGCCGCGGCGCCAAGCGCACGCGCGCCGACCTGGAGATCTCGCCCAACCTCTGGGCCGGCGTCGGCCTGGTGCGCGGCGGTGCCGGCACCGCGCTGGTGGGCGATGCGAAGACGGTCGCGTCGCGCATCCAGGAGTACGCGGCGCTGGGCATCGACAACTTCATTCTCTCGGGCTACCCGCATCTCGAAGAGGCTTATCGTTTCGCCGAACTCGTGTTCCCGCTGCTGCCGCGCAAGCAGCGCACGGTGTTGCCGGGCGGCTCGCTGACCGGGCCTTTCGGCGAGGTCGTCGCCAATCTCGATGCGCCGTCGCGGCTGGTGTCGCAGAGCTGATGACCGCGGCTGCGCAAAGAAGCTTTCGATGACCGAACAAGTTCAACCTCTTCCGGCCACCGCGCCTTCGCTCGGGCCCGTTCGCGTCTTCGCTTCGAACGTCGGCCGGCGCCTGGTCCCATGGCTGGTGCCTGTGGGCCTGATCGTCCTCTGGCAGATCGCCTCGTCGCTGGGCTGGCTGTCGACCCGCGTGCTGCCGGCACCCATCGACGTGGTGAAGGCCGCGTGGACGCTCAGCGCCTCGGGCGAACTGTGGACCCACCTGAAGGTGAGCGCCGGCCGCGCACTGCTGGGGCTGGCCATCGGCGGCGGGCTGGGCCTGGCGCTGGGCCTGCTGACAGGATCGGTGCGCTTCTTCGAGACGCTGCTCGACTCCACCATCCAGATGGTGCGCAACATCCCGGCACTCGCGCTGATCCCGCTCGTGATCCTCTGGTTCGGCATCGACGAATCGGCGAAGCTCTTCTTGATCTCGGTGTCGGTGTTCTTTCCGATCTACCTCAACACCTTCCACGGCATCCGCAACGTCGATCCGCAGTTGATCGAGATGGGCCGCACCTACGGGCTGTCGCGCTGGCAGCTCTACAAGGACGTGATCCTGCCCGGCGCGCTGTCGTCCATCCTGGTGGGCCTGCGCTTCTCGCTGGGCCTGATGTGGGTGATCCTGATCGTGGCCGAGACCATTTCGGCACAGGCCGGCATCGGCTACCTCACGATGAACGCCCGCGAATTCCTGCAGACCGACATCGTGCTGGTGGGCATCCTGCTCTACGCGCTGCTGGGCAAACTGGCCGACGTGTTCGCGCGCGGCCTGGAGCACTGGTGGCTGCGCTGGCACCCCGGCTACCAGTCGGTCCGCTGAGCGAAGGGCTGTACGCATGAACGCGCACCACCTGCCAATCGCCGCGCCGCGTGGCCTTGTCGAACCCGGACGCTGAATAAGCCATGAGCGCCATTCTCGAATCGCGGCCCGTGGCCTCGACGCACATTCCCCAGGGCGTGAAGCTCGAAGCCCGCGGCCTCCACAAGCGCTACGGCAGCCGCGAGGTGCTGCGCAATACGCAGCTCACGATCGAGCCCGGCCAGTTCGTCGCGATCGTGGGGCGCAGCGGCTGCGGCAAGAGCACGCTGCTGCGGCTGATCGCCGGGCTCGAAGAAGCGTCGGACGGCGGTCTCTACGCCGACGGCAAGCCGGTGTCGGGCCTGCACGACGACACGCGGATCATGTTCCAGGAGGCGCGCCTGCTGCCCTGGCGCCGCGTGCTCGACAACGTCACGCTGGGCCTGCCGCCGTCGTCGCGTTCGCATGGCGAGGAGGTGCTGGCACACGTCGGACTGGCCGATCGCAGGAACGAATGGCCGGCGCGCCTCTCCGGCGGACAGCGGCAGCGCGTTTCGCTGGCGCGTGCGCTGGTGCATCACCCGCGGTTGCTGCTGCTCGACGAGCCGCTGGGCGCGCTCGATGCGCTCACGCGCATCGAGATGCACCGCCTGATCGAGAACCTGTGGCAGCGCCACCGCTTTACCGCTTTGCTGGTCACGCACGACGTGCAGGAAGCGGTGGCACTGGCCGACCGCGTGATCCTGATCGAGGACGGGCGCATCGCGCTCGATGAGCGCATCGATTTGCAGCGGCCTCGGTCGCAGGGCGACCCAGCCTTCGCGGCGATCGAGAAGCGGATCCTCGACCGTGTTCTGCAGAAGCCGGACGACGCCGGCAACAACAAGCCCGCCAGCGATCCGTCCTGGCTGGCCAGGCCCGCGCATGAACTGCGCTGGGCCGTCTGACCCATCTCAACCCGAAGGAAACCTTCATGGCCGAAATCCAGGCAATCAACGTGCGCAACCAGTTCAAGGGCAAGATCCGCGAGATCATCCGCGGCGACGTCGTCTCCGAAGTCGACGTCGAGACCTCCTGGGGCATCGTGACCTCCGTCATCACCACGCGCTCGGTCGACGAACTGCAACTGAAGATCGGCTCCGACGTGGTCGCGCTCGTCAAGTCCACCGAGGTGTCGATCGCCAAGCTCTGAAGATCATGCGTGGGCAGGGCTTGTCCCCGCCGGCCATGCCGGGCGATTCCGTTGACGTGACAATGGGCGCCCCACAAGGAGTGAAGCATGGCTGGATTCGAAGTCGGCGAGATCGTCTCGGCATTGCGCGGCGCGCGAGAGGAATGGCGCGATGCGCAGAAGCGATCGCGCGAGCCCGGCAGCCGCGAGTTTCCTTCCCGCGAGGCACTGGCCGCGATCGTCGAGTCGTTGAAGGGTGCGCTGTTTCCGATGCGCCTGGGGCCGCCCGACCTGCGGCACGAAAGCGAAGATTTCTATGTCGGCCACACGCTCGATTCGGCGCTGCAATCGCTGCTGACGCAGGCCCGGCTCGAACTGCGCTACAACGCGCGCCACCAGCCGCGCGACCCGGCCGAGATCGATGCCGAGGCAGCGCAGGCCATTCGCCACTTCGCCGCCGCGCTGCCGGGCATTCGGCGCCTGCTCGACGGCGACGTGCTCGCCGCCTGGCAGGGCGACCCGGCGGCCCGCAGCGTCGACGAAGTGCTGCTGTGCTACCCCGGCATCCTGGCGATGATCCACCACCGCCTGGCCCACGAACTCTATGGCCAGGGCCTGCCATTGCTGGCCCGTATCGTGGCCGAGTTGGCGCACGGACAGACCGGCATCGACATCCATCCCGGCGCACGCATCGATGCCGGCTTCTTCATCGACCACGGCACGGGTGTCGTGATCGGCGAGACCACCGTCATCGGCAAGCGTGTGCGGCTCTACCAGGCCGTAACGCTGGGCGCCAAGCGCTTTCCCACCGACGCCGAGGGCAACCTCCAGAAGGGCCTGCCGCGGCACCCGATCGTCGAAGACGACGTGGTGGTCTACGCCGGCGCGACCATCCTCGGCCGCGTGACGCTGGGCAAGGGCGCGGTGATCGGGGGTAACACCTGGATCACCGACGACGTACCAGCCGGCGCGAACATCACGCAGGCCATGCTGCAGAAGGCCGGCTGCGATTGAGCGGTCGAAGATGAGCTTTTCGGGAAAAGGTCAAAGCCGCTTCGCATAATTGGCCGGGCCTTTTTCCCATCCCCCAACCAAGGAGTCGTTTCATGGCCCAGACCCGCATTGCCGTCATCGTCGGCAGCCTGCGCAAGGATTCGTTCAACCGCAAGCTCGCCCTCGCGCTCGCGCATCTCGCGCCCTCGGACTTCACCTTCGAGCACCTGCGCATCGACGACCTGCCGCTCTACAACCAGGACGAAGACGGCAACCAGGCGCCGGCGGTCAAACGCCTGAAAAGCGAAGTCGCTGCGGCGCAGGGCCTGCTGTTCGTGACGCCGGAATACAACCGGTCGATCCCCGGCGTTTTGAAGAACGCCTTGGACAACGCCTCGCGGCCTTACGGTCAGAGCGCGTGGGCCGGCAAGCCGGCAGGGGTGATCGGCGTTTCGGTCGGCGCCATCGGCACCGCACTCGCGCAACAGCATCTGCGCAACGTGCTGGCCTACCTCGACGTGCCCACCATGGGCCAGCCCGAAGCCTTCATCCAGAACAAGGAAGGGCTTTTCGACGACAAGGGCCACATCGCGGAAAGCGGCAAGCAGTTTCTGCAGGGGTGGGTCGACAAGTACGTGGCCTGGGTCAAGCGCCACAACGATTGAGAACGAACCGAGGCGGAGTAATCCTGGAAAAGTAGGATTACTCGTAGTTGTCCTGCTTGGAAGGAAGTCAATTAATATAGGATTTCTGTACGATGTCCTACTTTGATTGACTATGAGCCTCGATCGAATCGCCCAGGTACTGCGCCAGCGGCTGCGCGCCATTCCGATGACGCAGGAGCGCCTGCGCGAAGCCGCAGGGATCTCCAAGCAGACGCTGACCCATGTGCTCGGCGGCCGGACGGACTACCGGCTCACCACGTTGCTGGCCGTGGCCGACAAGCTCGGCTTTGAACTGGTGCTGGTGCCCAAGGGCGCGGCCGAGGCCGTGCAGCCGGGTGCAACTGCCTCGGCGCCGGCGGTCAAGAGTCGCGTGCAGGCCGCGCTCGACGATGCGACCCAGCCTTCGGCAGGCAAGGACGCGGCATGAACGTCAAGGCGCTCGCCATCTTCCTGGGCCCGATCCGCGTGGGTGTGCTGTTCGAATATGCGATGCCCGGCGCCGAGGTCATCCATCGTTTCGTGGCCGACGAAGACTTCGCCCGGCGTGCGGACGCGCCGGTGCTGTCCACCTCCTTCCTTGCCGACACGCCCGAGCAGCAGACTGCCCTCTGGATGGACGTGCGCGCCGTGTCCTTCAACGGCAGGGCCTCGCGGCGGGACTCGAGCTGGCTGCTGCCGGCCTTCTTCCAGAACCTGCTGCCCGAGGGCGTGTTCCGGGACCGCATCGGCGAGATGCGGGGCTGCGATCCGCGCGACCACATGGAAATGCTGGCGGCCTGCGGGCTCGATCTGCCGGGCAACGTGTACGCCCGGCCGGTGGAATTGACGCGCGACGAACTGGCGCGCTACGTGACGCAGAACAACGACGCGCTCGAAATGAGCGTCATGGCCGATCCGATGGAGGAGGGCGTGTCGCTCTCGGGCGTACAGCCGAAGCTGGCCGTCATGAAGGAAGGCGCGCGCTACGTGGGCCGCACGAAGGAGCACGACACGCACATCATCGCGAAGCTGCCGGTGGTGGGGCAACCGCGCCTGCCTGAACTGGAAGACCTGTCGCTTCGGCTCGCAGCGGCCGCCGGCGTCAGCGTGTGCCAGGCCTGGCTGGAGCCGTTGGAAACGCTCGCGTTCGAGCACGGCTACGACTTGGGCGAAGCCGATGGCAAGACCCGCTTCCTGGCCGTGCTGCGCTACGACCGCAGCCCGGGCGGCCGCATCCACTGCGAGGACTTCGCCCAAATCCTGGGCGTGATGCCGGAAGACAAGTACACCGGCGAGATGCAGGCCGGCAACCCGGGCGCGCGCGGCGCAAGGGCGAGCTACCTGGCCGTCGGCGCGGTGTTGATGAGCACGCCCAACCTGGGCGAGCCGGCAGTGCATGAACTGCTGCGCCGCCTGATGGTGAACGAGTTGCTCGGCAACCCGGACATGCACCTGAAGAATATCGGCCTGCGCTATCCGGACGGCCACACGCCCGAGCTGCCGCCGGCCTACGACATCGTCGGCTACGCGGCTTTCACCCGGAACACGGGGCACGCGCTGCCGATCCTTCCACCGGGGCTCGCGCCCGTCGACAAGCGGGCGCCTGGCGCGAAGCCGTCGTTGTCACCCGCGACGCTGCGCGTGTTCTGCGAGCGGCTGGGCCTCGCCGAAAAACCAGCCTCGGCTGCACTGCGCGCCTGCGTGAAGGCGGCCGTGGCGCATTGGCCGGCCTTGATCGACAGCTCGGACATCACGCACCGGCAAAAGGAATTCCTGCTTGCGCACTTCGAAGCGCACCCGGCGGTGCAATCGCTGCAACGCCGGGCAGTTCGTTCGACGAGCTGAAGGTCGCGGCAGGTCGCGGCGTTCAGGCAGCCAGCTTGGCCGGGCTCTGGTTCGCGGCTTCGCCCGCCGTGGCGACGATGTCGGTGCGCGCGGCGCTCAACGCAGCGGCCTTGGGCGCGTCGCCCATCGCCACGCCTTCGGCGCGGACGAAGCGCACGTCGGTGATGCCGAAGAAGCCGAACACCACCTTCAGGTAGCTTTCCTGGTGCTCCATCGCCTGGCCGCCGTCGCTGTTCGAGTAGACGCCACCGCGCGTGGACACCACGATCACCGTCTTGCCGCCGGCCAGGCCGACCGGGCCCTTGTCGGTGTACTTGAAGGTGCGGCCGGCCTGGGCGAGGCGATCGATCCAGGCCTTCAGCTGCGTCGGCACGCTGAAGTTGTAGAGCGGGGCGCCGACGACGATCACATCGGCTTCGAGGAACTGGCTCACCAGCCGCTCCGACACCGCGTTTTCGCGCACCTGCGCTTCGGTCGGGCTGGCCTGTCCACCGGTCTTGATGCCGAGCGCATCGGCGCTGAAGTGGTTGGGCGCATCGACCGCCAAGTCGAGGTAGTCGACGCGGGTGGCCGGCTGCTTGCGCTGCCATTCGGCCACCACCTCGGCGGTGAGCTGGCGGGAAACGGAATTCGTGCCCATGACGCTGGAATCGACGTGAAGCAGTTTCATGATCAATCGCTCTCTTTCGGTGTGTAGTGCGCCGGCACGGGGATCGGTCGGCATGGGGCATAGTCTATTTTTGATACGAGTGATTGATAAGCAGGCGAATTCGACACAGATCGTCCTGTTGATGGAACAATCACCGCCATGCAAGACCTCAACGACATGGTTTTCTTCGCCGAAGTGGCCGAGCACGGCGGCTTTGCCGCAGCAGGCAGGGCGCTCGGCATTCCCAAGTCGCGGCTGTCGCGCCGGGTGGCCGACCTCGAATCGCGGCTGGGCGTGCAACTGCTCCAGCGCAGCACCCGGCAGCTGTCGCTGACGCCAGCCGGCGAGCTCTATCTGCGGCACAGCCAGGCCATGCGCGACGCTGCGCAGGCCGCGGCCGAGGCCATCGCGCAGGTGCAGACCGAGCCGCGCGGCATGGTGCGCATCAGTTGCCCGATCACGCTGGCGCAGAGCGGCTTCGGCGTGCTGGTGTCGCAGTTCATGCTGCGCTATCCGAAGGTGCAGATCGAGATGCGCATCCTGAACCGGGCCGTCGACCCGATCGAGGAGGGCATCGACCTCGCGCTGCGCGTTCGGCACGTGATCGAGGACAGCAGCACCCTCGTGGCCAAACAGTTCTGCGAGGCCCGCGGCATCCTGGTGGCCAGCCCGGCGTTGCTGAAGCGACAGGGCCCCGTGGTCGCCGTGGACGGCCTGGCTCGCCTGGACACCGTCGCCCAGACGGCCGCCGATGGCCGCGTCAGCTGGCACCTGCATGGGCCGAACGGCGCCACGTTCACGATGCAGCACCACCCGCGGTATCTGGCGGACGACCTGCTGACGCTGAAAACGGCGGTGGTGGAGGGTGTCGGCGCCAGCGTGCTTCCCGATTACATGTGCCGGGACGACCTGGACGCGGGCCGGTTGGTCGAGGTGCTGCCGGGCTGGGGGCCGCCGACCGGCATCTTCCATGCCGTGTTTCCGTCCCGCCGTGCCCTCGTTCCGGCCATTCGCCACCTGATCGATTTCCTGGCCGAGCACCTACGCGAAGGCGGATTCAAGCTCGTGACGTGATCGTGACTCGATCGTGGTTTGAAGCCTCGGTAAGCCGACCCTTATTCGCTATATGCCATATTCAAACAAGTAGATATTCGTTTGGCTTTGAAGGGAAGCTTTGGAGAATCGTCGATCCTCCTAATACGCCCAGAGAAAGCGAACGACCATGGCAACCTTGCGCCTCGGCGACACGGCTCCCGATTTCACCCAAGACTCCAGCGAAGGTCCCATCGATTTCCACACGTGGGCCGGCGACGCCTGGGTCGTGCTGTTCTCGCATCCAGCCGACTTCACCCCGGTATGTACCACCGAACTGGGCAAGACCGCGGCGCTGTCGGGTGAATTCGCGAAGCGTGGCGTCAAGCCGATCGCCATCAGCGTCGACCCCGTGGACAAGCACAAGGAATGGATCGGCGACATCAACGACACGCAGAACACCACCGTCGACTTCCCGATCCTGGCCGATGCCGACCGCAAGGTGTCCGGCCTCTACGACCTGATCCACCCGAACGCGTCGACCACCGCCACCGTGCGCAGCGTGTTCATCATCGACCCGAAGAAGATCGTCCGCACCACCATCACCTACCCGGCGAGCACGGGCCGCAACTTCGACGAGATCCTGCGCGTCATCGACTCGCTGCAGCTCACCGACAGCCACAAGGTCGCGACGCCCGCCAATTGGCGCGACGGCGACGACGTCGTGATCCTCCCCAGCCTGCAGGACCCGGCCGAACTGGCCCAGCGCTTCCCCAAGGGCTTCGAGGCCGTGCGGCCCTACCTTCGCCTGACGCCGCAACCCAACCGCTGAACCGAACGAAGCACGCGCGTGACTTCATCGAACATCATCATCGTCCCCGGCTGGCGCGATTCCGGCCCGGGCCACTGGCAGAGCCTGTGGGCGGAACGCATGCAGGGCGCCGTTCGGGTGGTGCAGGACGACTGGGTCACGCCCAAGCGCGACGCCTGGGTGCAAGCGATCGAGAAGCTCGTGCTCGACAGCGCGGAGCCGGTGGTGATCGCCGCCCACAGCCTGGGCTGCATCGCCAGCGTGCATCTGTCCGATGCAGCAGCGAGCCGCATCCGCGGCGCGCTGTTCGTGGCCCCGGCAGACCCCGAGCGGCGCGCCGCGCTCGCGGACTTCGCGCCTGTTCCTTACGCCAAGCTGCCATACCGCAGCATCGTCGTCGCCAGCAGCAACGACCCCTATTGCCCCGTGCGGCTGGCCGGCGCTTATGCCCGTTCGTGGGGCAGCGAGTTCGTTCGCATGCAGAATGCCGGCCATATCAACGTCGAGTCGGGGCATGGCGACTGGCCTTTGGGCCTGGCGCTGCTCCAATCGCTGACGGACGAGCCGGCGACGCTGCTGGCCGACCGCACCCAATTCGAACCACTGTCAACTTCATGACCTCCAGAAAAATCAAGTCGATCCTCGGCGCTCTTGCCCTGGCCACCGCCGGCGTCGCATCCGCCCAGACCCTGCTCAACGTTTCGTACGACGTGGCGCGCGAGTTCTACAAGGACTACAACGCCGCCTTCGTCGCCAACTACAAGAAGACCACGGGCAAGGACGTCAAGATCGACCAGTCGCATGCCGGCTCCAGCGCCCAGGCGCGTGCCGTGGCCGACGGGCTGGATGCCGACGTGGTGACCATGAACACCTCCACCGACATCGACTTCCTGGCCAACGCCGGCGTGGTGGCGAAAGACTGGAACAAGCGATTCCCGCAGAACGCGGCGCCCACCACGTCGACCATGCTGTTCCTCACGCGCAACGGCAACCCCAAGGGCATCAAGGACTGGGACGACCTGGTGAAACCCGGCGTGCAGGTCGTCATCGTCAATCCCAAGACCGGCGGCAACGGCCGCTACGCCTACCTGGCCGCGTGGGGCTACGTGAAGAAGAAGGGCGGCACCGATGCGCAGGCCGCCGAGTTCGTCGGCAAGCTGTTCAAGAACGTGCCGGTGCTGGCGCGCGGCGGCCGCGACGCGACCACTGCCTTCCTTCAGCGCAACATCGGCGACGTGCTGATCACCTTCGAATCGGAAGTGGTCTCCATCGACCGCGAGTTCGGCGCCGGCAAGGTCGACGCCGTGTACCCCTCGATCAGCATCCTGGCCGAGAACCCGGTGGCCGTGGTCGAGCGCACCGTCGGCAAGAAGGGCACCGGCGAACTCGCCAAGGCCTACCTGGACTACCTTTATTCCGAAGAAGCGCAAGAGATCGCCGCCAAGCATGCGCTACGCCCTCGCTCCGAGGCGGTGCTCAAGAAGAACGCGGCCACTTTCAAGCCCCTGCAGCTCTTCACCGTGCAAGAACTCTTCGGCAGCCTCGGCGATGCGCAGAAAGTGCATTTCAACGACGGCGGCCAGTTCGACAAGCTGTACACGCCCGGCGCAAAGTAAAAGATGAGTGGTGCCGTTTCTTCGGCGCTGCCGTCCGCGGCAGCGCCGTCTTCGCATGCGGGTCGCCCCGGCGTCTCGCGCCGAGTGCTGCCGGGCTTCCATCTGACGCTCGGCTTTTCGCTGTTCTACCTCTGCCTGATCGTGCTGATCCCACTGTCGGCGCTGGTCTTCAAGACCTGGGCGCTCAGCTGGGACCAGTTCTGGAACGCCGTCACCGCGCCGCGCGTGATGGCCTCCTACCGCCTGACCTTCGGCGCCTCGCTGCTCGCGGCGGTCGTCAACCTGTTCGCGGGCCTGCTCGTGGCCTGGGTGCTGGTGCGCTACAAGTTCCCGGGCAAGCGCATCGTCGACGCCCTGGTCGACCTGCCGTTCGCCCTGCCCACCGCCGTGGCCGGCATCTCGCTGACCGCGCTGCTGGCGGGCAACGGCTGGATCGGCCAGTACCTCGAGCCCATGGGCATCAAGCTGGCCTTCACACCGGCCGGCGTGGTGATCGCGCTGATCTTCATCGGGCTGCCCTTCGTGGTGCGCACGGTGCAGCCTGTGCTGGAAGACGCCGAGAAAGAGCTGGAAGAAGCCGCCACCAGCCTGGGCGCGACCCGCCTGCAGACCTTCGCTCGGGTCATCCTTCCGTCGATCATGCCGGCCCTGCTGACGGGCTTCGCCATGGCTTTCGCGCGGGCCATCGGTGAATACGGCTCGGTGATCTTCATCGCCGGCAACATGCCGATGATCTCGGAGATCACGCCGCTCATCATCATCGGCAAGCTCGAGCAATACGACTACGCGGGCGCCACCGCGGTCGCGCTGGTGATGCTGGTCATCTCCTTCGCGCTGCTGCTGGTCATCAACGGCCTGCAGGCCTGGCAGCGCCGCCGCTCGGGAGCCACCTGATGAGCACCCGCACCATTCGCCGCGCGCAAGCCGGCACCACCGAATCGGCCTGGGTTCGCTACACGCTGATCGGGCTGGCCCTGGCCTTCATGTTCCTCTTTCTCGTGCTGCCGCTCGCGGCGGTTGCGACCGAGGCATTGCGCAAGGGCTTCGGCGCCTACGTCGAGGCGCTGAAAGAGCCCGATGCCTGGAGCGCCATTCGCCTCACGCTGATCGTGGCCGCCATCACGGTGCCGCTGAACCTCGTCTTCGGCATCGCGGCCGCCTGGGCGATCGCCAAGTTCGAGTTTCGCGGCAAGGCGCTGCTGACCACGCTGGTCGACCTGCCGTTCGCGGTGTCGCCCGTCGTGGCCGGCCTGATCTACGTGCTGGTGTTCGGCGCGCAAGGCTGGTTCGGGCCCTGGCTCGCGGCGCACGACATCAAGATCATCTTCGCCGTGCCGGGCATCGTGCTGGCCACCGTGTTCGTGACCTTTCCCTTCATCGCGCGCGAGCTCATTCCGCTGATGCAGGCCCAGGGCACCGAAGAAGAGCAGGCCGCCATCGTGCTGGGCGCCACCGGCTGGCAGACCTTCTGGCGTGTGACGCTGCCCAACATTAAGTGGGGTCTGCTGTATGGCGTGATCCTGTGCAACGCGCGCGCCATGGGCGAGTTCGGCGCGGTGTCGGTGGTGTCGGGCCACATCCGCGGCCAGACCAACACGATGCCGCTGCACGTCGAAGTGCTCTACAACGAATACCAGTCGGTCGCGGCCTTCGCCGTGGCCTCGCTGCTGGCCATCCTGGCGCTGGTCACCCTGGTGATCAAGTCGTTCATCGAATGGCGCCACGAACGAGAAATGAAGGCGCTGGCCGACCTGCCGCCCGAGCGGCCGCCGTCGGCCGACGTCGCCTGAGGAGAGAACACATGAGCATCGAGATCCGCAACATCAGCAAGCAGTTCGGCGACTTCCACGCGCTGCGCGACGTCAGCCTGCACGTCGATTCGGGCGAACTGGTCGCCCTGCTGGGCCCGTCGGGCTGCGGCAAGACCACGCTGCTGCGCATCATCGCCGGCCTGGAAACGGCCGGCGCGGGCAGCATTCTGTTTTCCGGCGAAGACACCACCGACGTCCACGTGCGCGAGCGCCAGGTCGGCTTCGTGTTCCAGCACTACGCGCTGTTCCGCCACATGACGGTGTTCGAGAACGTCGCCTTCGGCCTGCGCGTCAAGCCGCGCGGGCTGCGGCCGAGCGAAACGCAGATCAAGTCGAAGGTGCACGAACTGCTCAAGCTGGTGCAGCTCGACTGGCTGGCCGATCGTTATCCGTCGCAGCTGTCCGGCGGCCAGCGCCAGCGTATCGCCCTGGCCCGCGCGCTGGCGGTGGAGCCCAAGGTGCTGCTGCTCGACGAGCCCTTCGGTGCGCTCGATGCCAAGGTGCGCAAGGAACTGCGCCGGTGGCTGCGTCGCCTGCACGACGAACTGCACGTCACCAGCATCTTCGTCACCCATGACCAGGAAGAGGCCCTCGAGGTCGCCGACCGCGTCGTGCTGATGAACAGCGGCCGCATCGAACAGGTCGGCTCGCCGCAGGACGTGTGGGACCATCCTGCCAGCCCCTTCGTCTACGGCTTCCTCGGCGACGTGAACCTGTTCCATGGACGGGCGCACGAGGGCGAAGTGCATGTCGAAGGCATCCGCATCGATTCGCCCGAGCACCGCGACCTGCGCAATGGCAAGGCGCTGGCCTATGTGCGCCCGCACGACCTGGACGTCGCCCGTTATGAGCAGGGCGCCAGCGGCATCGTCGCCACGCTGTCGCGGGCGATCGTCGTCGGCCCGATCGCGCGGCTGGAACTCGAACCGGTGGAATCGAATCCAGACAATCCTGGTTCCGGTGCCATCATCGAGGCGCAACTCCCTGCGCAACAGTTCCGGGACCTGGGCCTGCGCGAGGGCGAGACGGTGGTCGCCACCCCGCGCCGGGCCCGCGTCTTCGTAGAAGGACATTGACTTGTTTCATTGGTATTTCGGAGCGCCGCGACGCGCGCTCGCGCTGATCTGCGCCGCCTGCGTGGCAATGCTGGCCTTCGGGCTTTATCTGCAGCACGTGGTCGGCCTCGAGCCCTGCCCGATGTGCATCGTCCAGCGCTATGCGTTGGTCCTGGTGGCGGTCTTCACCGGCCTCGCTGCACTGGGCCGCAGCCGTGGGTGGCAGCTCACCGGCGCTACTTTGGCTTTGGTGATGGCGGTAGGCGGAGCCTATACGGCGGCACGCCAGAGCTGGCTGCAGTGGTATCCGCCCGAAATCGTGTCCTGCGGACGCGACTTGTACGGAATGATCGAGACCTTTCCGCTCAAGCGGGCGCTGCCGATGATCTTCCGCGGCGGCGGCGACTGCACGCAGATCGACTGGACCTTCCTGGGCCTGTCGATCGCCAACTGGTCATTCATCGCCTTCACGGTGTTCGGCGTGCTGCTGCTGGGCCTGCTGTTCTCCCGCCGCGGTGGCGAGCCGCTTCAGAGCGGCAGGGTGTCGAAGGCCGCGTAGGCCGTCTGCAGCCAGCTCTTGACGCGCTGGCGCTCCAGCAGCCCCAGCGCGTGCGGTCCTTCGCGATCGTGGATGGCTTTCCAGTAGCTGGTGTTGCGTGCGTCGATCTTGCGCATCGTGGCGTCGTGCAGGCGGGGCAGGGCAATCACCTTGGCGCCATGCGCCGTGGCCTTGCTCAGCGACTGCGAGCCCAGCAGCAACCCGAAGTCGTTGCCGCGGCCATAGTTCTGCACCACGATGTAGTTGGGCCGGTTGCCGAAGGTATCGACCAGCGTGCCGAGCAGGTCGCTGGAGTCCTTGCCGTCGTCCAGCACGTGCCACACGTTCACGGCCACACCGAGCCCGGCGAATACGTCGAAAAGATCCGAGTCCTTGATCCAGCGTGCCAGCGGCGCCAGCGTCTGGGCCGCCAGGTCGACGATCACACTTTGCTGCGGGTTGTTTTCGAAGCCGTTGACCACCGTGTCCAGCCCCTCGTAGCTGTCGACCACCACCGGCGAGGCGAAGCCCTCGTAGAAGCGGGTGAAGGAACTGTGCGACCGATCGGTGTCGAAGCCGACGAAGGGCTTGCTGTGATCGATGAAGTACTGCGCCAGGACCCGGGCCGTCACCGATTTGCCGACACCGCCTTTTTCGCCGCCGATGAAGTTGAGGGAGCTCATGAAGTTCCTGGGGGAAGTGGAAGGGAATGCGAAAGCATTCTAGGGTGCGGCGCTCGCATGGCGCCGCACCCCCCTCTTCAGGAGCCGGACTCCCAATTAAGTTAGGCGCGCCCGGCGGCGATCTCTTGCTCAAGATCGAATCGACCCGAGAACGTGACGTTGACGCCGTCGGGCATGGTCAGCTCCACCCGGCCCTGACACGCTTCCGCTGCATTAACGAAGATCTCGGTTTGGTAATGCACGCCGATCACGCCATCGGTGTGCATGGGGACGTGTTTTTCACCATATTTAGGGCGGTAGTAATTCTGCCAATCGATGGCGATCTTGAAATTGTCGCCGTCACGAGACACCTTCCATTTTGCGCCTCCCATGGCTTTGCATTGGACCGGCTGCTTTTCGCCATTTGCGCCGATGATCGTCGGCTTCATCGTCCGGGCAGTTCCACTGCTCACCATTTCAAGTTTGGACAGGGGCGATCCATTTCGTTCCGCAGGAAGCCTGGACATTGACGAGAGGGTCGCCTGAGTGAGAACGCTCGAAAGAACAAGCGTCGCGGCTTCGTTTCCTGTCAGCGCGTGCAGCGACGCGATGACGCTGCTCACGTTGTTGGGCTTGCCCGGCTGAGTGTGATGCACGTCGAACGAGCCATCAGAGGACTCGATTTCGTAATTCAGCCGTTCGAAATCTGCGAGCGCCTGGTGGACTACTTGTACGTTTTGCAACGACGCATCGGGAGCGGGAGGCTTTTCGCTCGTTCCTGCGGGCTGCTGCGCCCAGGCCTCTTGAGCGCTGATACGTGTCCCCGAGTCGACCATTTCTTGCCGCTTGGAGCGCAACTCCTCTGCATATGATTTTCCCGGAGCGGCAGCGTCGTCAGCGTTCGGATAATTATCAAACCGTTGCGTGCCGGAGAGATACCCTTTTCGATCCATTGCAATGCCTGCTGGCAAATAAGAGCGAACATTTTCCGCAGCTTTGAAGTTCTGCCTATCGAAGAGAGGATTGACCGCTCCTCGGCGCGGGGCGCGGGCGATAACCGGAGGCAGTGGAATCGTATTTTTTTCGACTTTTATTTCTTTGTCGGAATGGAAAAGCCCAAGCTCTTCCAAAGTGTTTTGGAGAATCGTCAGGTCGCTATCCGCGCCTGCTTTACCGGATGCGCCCACATTGGCATCCGATTTGACTGGCGCCTTACCATCGAAGTTGACGGCAATGGTTGAAGTCTCAGCGGTCGTTTGCTGCTTGCCTGGAACTTTCTGGTTCTGCAGCGCCCCATTTCTATTTTGATATTGCAGGCGTTTAGGGGAGGGTGGCTTTGGCCTGCCAGGTGAGACGCTTGCGAGTGAGGAAAAACCTACGGTCTTCGCTTCTGGCGCTTCTTGCAGGGGTGCCGCAAGTTGAAGACCGAATTCGAGTTGATCGGCAAACACTGGTTCTTGCCAGAGCTCACCTACATAGGAAGCAAATTCCAAGCGGTACTTGATCAAGCCCAGGCCTTCGGCGCTCTTGCACATGTTTTTCTGATGGCTGACGATGTTGAATAATGCGCTGTACGCATTTTCGCGCCGAGCCCTCAACGTCTGAGGAAACACCCGCTTGCACACACCTGTTCCGCGCCCGTTGCTGAAGTACAGGGTAATGGTGCCGTCTGCGTTTTTTCTGCCGTGGATTTCCTTGCTGCGCTTTTGCGGCGTTGCTACGAATTTGTGAAGTTCTTCGAGCGAGGTGGTATTTGTGACACGAAGGCTTGGGCGGGACGTGGGTGAGAGCATTCGTTTTATCCAAAGAAAAGGTAATGGGCTATACAGAGGTTCTAAATGGGCTGCAGGCAGATCACGCCAACATTGCAAGCGTGTTCATTTCGCCCTTCGCATAACCTTGCTGAGCACCGTCCGCAACAATGTCTTTCCATTGCAATGCGTGATCAGCAAATTTGAGAATTGCGGATGGAATATCGAATCCCTCCATATCAAGAGCGGGCGATTGGCCTAGAAGAAGATAATTACCGGCTGGCTCGCTCAGTGCCATCGCCATGCCCTCCGAAGCGTGCTTGAGAGACGTGAACATCATCAATGCCTCGCAAGTTTCCAACCTGCGCTCTTCCGGTGGCCGACCGAGATCAGCCTCGATATTCAGCGTTCCATGGTCTTCATCCAGTTCGAGAAGAAGTACGAGATCGCGCTCGAATTCAATGATCCATCGGGCTGCATCCGTTTCTTGCGAGATTGCTTCGACGCTTGGGTTCTGTTCCCCAAGCGAAACCAGAAGTTCGGCAAATTGTTCCGCGTGAAAGGACATGGGTCACCTGTTTGCGAATTGAAGACAGCAAAGAGATAGCGACTTCCCAGTCAACTAGGACACATTGTTGGCGTGTCGCTGGCCGGTTAAGTAACCCGAACGCAAACAAACGTTCCATCTCCGAGCGTTGCGATCTCGCCCGGCGTCGCGGCTGTCGACGTTGTTGACGGCACTCTCGAAAAACGACGATTTACGCAGGGATTGCTAAATGCAAAAAACTGTCGCCTTGCATAGGTTCGCGACATTCCGCGAATCGATTCGAAAACAAAAGCAGTAATGGCCGAAGCGGAAGCTCGAGCTACCTGTTCACCATCGCAAAGAACGGCCCGAAGTTCCCGAGCAGCCAGTTCTGGCTGAAGTCGAGCGCCGCCCGCCGGTACTTCTCATCCGCCTGCGCCGCCATCAGGTCGAGCCGCGCGACCACTTTCGATAGCTCTCTATCGACCAGCAGGTTCCGCCCCCGGTCGCTGATCTCAGTGGCCAGCAGCAGAGGTTGCCCATCCGGCCCGGTCTTGGAGTTGATCAGCCACAGCGATATCTCCACGTTCCGCGCCGCGCGATACGTGTTTTCGGCCCTCGGTTTGCTAAGGTTGTTGAGATTTTCCCTAGGGAAATCTCGTCGTTTTCCGGAAAACGAGGATGTTGATATTTTTGACTATTGTTGAGAGGTTGAGCAAGTTCTCGCCTGGTCAGCAACCTTTGGCCCTGGCTTGGTCAAAGTAGCTATTGGCCTGCCCTATTTGCTGCATCGCACCAAGGTCGCATCCAATTTCGGCAAGTCCCAGGTAGTCGGATAAGCGCTGCGGCGGCAGTGGCGTTGCCATGGGTGTACTGTAGGGATGCGCTCAACACTGGCCAAGAACGGCATTTCCAGAGATCCCCAGCCGCCCGCTCCCGCACAGCGCCCCGGTCCGTGCGTGCTTCCCCTTGGTGGATTTGGAGCTCGAGAGTCAAATGCCGGCAGAAAGGGCCCCATGCCAAAACTGACGCTCCGAACCTTCGCCAAAGGCTACATCGGGATCACCGCGGCCCTGGCCATAGTCGGCTTCCTCGTTGCAAGCGGTCGAGAAGCTGGCATCGCCGAGGCGTCAATCGAAACGGAACTGAAGGAGTCATCCTGGGTGACGTTTGTGGCTGTTTCGGACAGACGCCTTGCTGAGGCCTTTGCGGCTTCAAACGCTGGCACTTTGCATTGGTCGAACGGAGCTGGGAAGTTCCCGCTCCGCTGCGAACATCTGCGCGCAATGACGGAAATCGCGTCTGGCCTGTGTAAGGCCAACTGAGGCGTTCCATCGACTGCAGCCTCCATCGATTTCGCGCTCGGGCGCTGGTATGGGACGATGAATTCCGAGGATTGCACTGCGTGCACCCGGTACGAGAGAGCGTGCCCAGCGTTCGCAGCGACTGGGATCGGTCTTCCCAAGGTCCGTTCCCGTTCGACGGCTCATGCGGGAGGTCCAACTCGAACGCGTGGTCAAGACTGCGAGCGGTCCGTCGCTGCGGGAGGCTCGATGACTGGTTCCAATGGAAGCGGACACCCGCCGCGATACATATCGCCAACGTATTTCGACTACATCGAGATGTTCTACAACTCAAGCGGTGGCACTCGGCAGTTGCACACGTCTCTCCTCAGTGTTCGAACAGCGCCATTCTCAGCAGCCCGCGGGTGTCTAGGAAATCCGCGGCGATTCAGGCAGTGTCTACCCTGCCGCCTGAACGAACTCTCGGACCGTGCGGACGGCCCTGTTGCTGCCAACGACGGCCAGCAGCGACTTCGCGCGCGTGGTTCCGACATAGACCGTCTCCCAGGTGGCCTCGTCGACGACCTCGTCGCCAACCCAAAGGACAACGGCTTGGGCTTCGAGTCCTTTGAACCGCGAGAACGATTCGAGGAGGACTGCTCCGTTGACGCTGTGCGCTTCGGAGACCCAGCGAATGCCCTCAGCGGTCAGTCGCGGGCCCAATAGCTCATAGCAGTGAACTTTGGGCCGCTTGGCCACCAGAACTGCGACGTCGTGAGCGTTGAGGCCTTCAACCGCGACCCATTGCCGCACACGTCGGCTGATGGCATCTGCTTGAGCTTCAGGCTGGTCCGAGGGCGCCCATGTGACGTCGGGCCCCCGAATCTCCGACGAGTCGACCAACTCGCCCTTGTAGAACCGATACCCAGCCTCGTGGATTGGTGCGGTGTTCCTGCAGTTGGTGGTCAGGTGGAACGCCTCGTCCTGGATGGGGATTTCTCCGCTGCGCTTGTAGATGGTCTGGTTCTCGTCGACGAACACGAAGAGATGACCATCGGCCGGGTCGCGGAGCAGCGACTCAACGCCGAACCAGTACTCGTCGCTGAAGTCCTGCGCCTCGTCAACGACGATGGCATCGAACTTCTCGTCCAGAACCTCTGACGAAAGCGCGAGGGCGAACGGAAGCTGAAAGTCGTAGTAGTCCCTGTCGGTAACACCCGGGTGGGATTCTCTCGCGTCCTTGAGAACATCGTGCCCAGCAGCGGTGGCCTGGCGGACCCGCTGGTCACAGAACTGGTGGAAGCTGTGGACCGAAAGTCGCGGTGTGTCCCGCTGTACGAACGCGAGCGAGTCCGCAAGCGGTCGGTTGTAGCAAAGCAGCAAAACATGCAGACCGCCCTCTGCTAACTGCTTCGCCTTCGTGACCGCGAGCACGGTCTTGCCTGTACCTGCACCGCCTGAGACCACCGCGCGGCGGCGGCCGCCAATCGTTCGCAGCACCTTGGCTTGGTTTTCCGTCAGCCGGATGCGCTGGGCTTCCGCTTGGTCAATGACCGCACGAAGTACTGCTTGCACGTCGATATGACTGCAGAGGATGTTCTCGATGACGCGTGCCGCAGCGGCGCTCAGCGGCGTGTCTTCCGCGCGGTGCCAGAAGTGCATGACGCGTCCAACCCATCTGGCCAGGTCATTGAGGTCTGCATTGACGCCAATTATTTCCACGGGCCGGTCTTGGCCAGCGAGCGGGGCAGCGTCGCGGACGTCCGGGAAGAACACGGCGTGGCCCAGTGGAAAGTCGCCCCCTCCGAACTGCCGCCAGTTGGTGTGCCCGCAGATTTGGTCACGGATTGAGTGGCGTTCGGATTGGGCTTGCTTGAACGGGTCCTTCTTGAGGAGATTCAGCGTTCCGTCGCGGTCACGGGAATGCCAGAGACCAGTGCCGGGGTTGAAGGTGACACCGCCCCCCTTTACCTCTATGACGAGAACGCCGAAGGTCGGGGAGACGAGCGTGAAGTCGGCTTCCCCCTCGGTGATGCGACCGCGGTCATTGCGATACAGCCACGAGGCGCTGTAGATGACCAGCACGTCGGCCGGTAGCCGTTCGCGGCAGATTTCATAGAAGCGCGCCTCGGCGCGCGACTGCAGGTCTTCTAGCCGCTCGCCGTCGAGCAGCGGAATCATTCGGGCCACAACGGCTCCTCGGAAAGCGTCATCTTGGCGGGATTGAAAACGCAGTTCGTCTGCTTGCCACCCTGCATGATGACGTGGATATTGGAGAACTTGCCTTTGACACGGACGCTGATGATGCGGCCAGGGCCGACGCCGGTGATATCGACGTACAGCCCTTTTTCTGGAATCGAAGGCGCGCCTGAAATCTTCTCAGCCGCAGCCCTCCAGCCCACGTCGTAGCGGAACTGCTGTGCCCGGCCGAAGGGGTTCTTGACCAAACTGAGCTGGCGGCGCTTCTCGTCCTCTGCGAACTCGACGACGCAGAGCCAGTAGCGGTCACCCATCCGCTGGGCCGTTAGCAACTCGGTTGGCGTGAGCGCGACACCCTCTTGGGTCCAGGCGCCGCCTTGGCCTTTGACCTCGATGAACTCTTCCTCGCCGGCTGCCGTGAGCGCGCGCACGTCGTAGCCAGGATTGTTGTGAGGCATTTCGATAAGTGACGCCCAGCGCTTGGCCAGCGTGGCCATAGCATAGACGACTGCCGCTTTCCCGACGGCGTCTCGGACCCCGGCCTGGTCCTGCGCTCCTTCGGTTGGAGGGCGGCTCGGGTCGTACGGGCCTTCAACGTAGCTGAGGAGCCTGCCTGTTCGACCGCGTTGTTCCTTGCGACCTCGCAAGGAACGAGTGCTGCCCTGCCGACGCACGCCTCCGAGGAAGTGAGGCGAGGGCGGCGTTCCTTGCTCTCCAGGCGCTCTCGGTGACGTTGACGACCATGGTCGGCGGAAGCCACCTGGAGCGCCTGAAGGCCTGAGTTCAGGCGCGGAAGCGCCCGGGGAGGGTGGGGGAGTGGTGCACGCTGGAGAGGTTGGGACTGGATGTAGCGTGGGCGCTGCTCCAGGGTTTGTCCGCCATACCGGAGGGCCGACCGGGGCAGGTGGCGCCGGTTTGTCTGTAGGACCTTGACTCGGTACGGGGCCGTTGCTGGCGCCTGCCGAGGCGTTTGGAGGCGCGGGCGGACGTGGGGTCGACGGCATAGCCAGAGTTGTCGGTGCCGCTGCAGCGGCTGCGGCTGCGGGAGTCGGCGCCGCAGGCGGCGCGGACGGCTGGGGCGCACTTGATTGCGCGGGCGCCTCGTCGGGTGGCGGCGGCACTACAGGACCGTGCGCGTCGCTGGTCGCGGGTTCTTCGATGTCATCCTCGTCAGGCGCGTCCGCTTCGACGGTTGTGAGGGCCGGCTGCTCGGACTCGGCGACGGGCTCGCCATGGTCCTGCTCCTCAGGCAGTTCGCGCTGCATAACCTGAGCGGCGACGTCGGCCGGAAGCGGGCCGATGCTGCGAAGGCGGAGCACCTCTTCGATGTCCCCCTCGTCCTCCATCAGCAGGCGCACAAAAATGTCGCGAAGCTCGGCTGTGCCGATGAAGAACTTGCTGAGTTCAGCGGCGACCCGGTCCTTGAGGGAGGTCGCCTTCGAGCGATAACGGATGTCACCGCCTTGCAGTGCGCAGTCTGCATCCATGGTCGCTTCGAAGTCATTGAGGGAAACGCGCAGCTTGAGCTCGGGCACCTCAATGATTTCCATGCGCCAGAGCCAGGCAAAACGGTGCTCCTTGAGTGCGTCGTCAAAGTAGGCTTGCTGCTTCGAGTAGAGGATTCGTGCGATGTAGGGCACCAGTTGCTGAATCCGCTCTGTGAGCGCGCGATTGGTTGAACCTCCAACGCTGCCTTCAACTTCGACCTCGACCGACTCTGACAGAAGCGCAATGTCGGTGGCCCTGAGCAAGTGGCTGAGCCGCGGAATTTCGATGGTCGGCACGGCGAGGAAGGACAGCTCTTCCTCTTCCATGAAGAGCTTCGCGTACTCGGGCGCGTCATTCGCGAAGAGGCTGTCACCCGCCTCTGCCAAGGCGCCGTGGTGGTCGACGTACACCGCGTTCTCTTCGAAGATGTCCATCCACACAGGGCGATAGTCGTCCCTGTCGGCGTTCAGTCGCAGAACCTTCTCGGCCTGCTTGTAGATGGCCAGCGCCTCGTCCTCACGTTCCCCTTGCTCGGAAATGCGGGTGAGTTCCGTCAGCGCCTGGACCCTTTTCGCGAGCGGAAGCTCCCTGGGAACACCAAGCTTGTCGATGAAGAAGCCCTGGAAGTCTCTGAACGGCCCCGGAATCGGCGGGTAGAGCGCATCGAGGAACTTGCCGTTGCTGCGCCAAGAAACCTGGCTAGGGCTGAACCATCCTCTGACGGCGCCTTTCATCTGCACTAGGCCGTGGTCCTCGAAGGCATCTTTGATGAGCGCCTCGTCGGTGTCCCAGAGCTTCTCGAGCTCGCGGTAGATGATTTGCACTTGGCGCACCGTGCCGCCGTTTTCCTGTTTGAGCTGTTTCAGGCGCTTGATGAGCGCTGGGGCGTTCAGCCGGTCAGTGATGCGACACGCATCCCGCATTGGGGCATCAAGAAACGCATCGACGTAGGGCGGCGCCTCTCCAAGAATGGCTTTGAGCTCCTGGTTTTGGTAGTACGTCGATGACAACGGCGCAGTACCTTTGCGCCCAAGCAATGGAGCTTCAGTGGCTCGGAGCTCCTGTGCGAAGGTCGTGTCGTGTCGCTTGGTTCCCAGCTGATACGACAGCTTGGAAGAGTAGTTTTGCCAGTGCCTGCTCATGCGCTCGAGGGTTTGCTGCCTGGTCGCGGCGCTGTCTGCGCCAAGCAGTAGCCTCAGTTCCTTGCTGCAGTGCCAATCAACGTTTTTGAGTTCAACAGCTGGCGATTTGCGGACGCCAAGCCTGTCGAAAAACTCCCGCCAAGCCGTGACGTCGGCTTCGGCATCCTTCGGCTGCTTGTCCAGGTACTCGGCCGAGACGTAGGCAATGGGGCCCGGCTCGCCTGACAGCAGGGTCTCAATACAGAAGTCAGGCTTGTACTCCTTGCCGAGATACAGCGCTGCAGCTCGTCGAAACATCCAGTTCCTGGTCTCGTTGACGCCCTTTGTCCAGACCCATAGTCCCAACTGAACCTTTTGCAGGGCAAGAGCGCGCGACTGTCCCCGGGCCTCGGAAACTGTAAGGTAGGGCTCCAGGTGGTCCTTCACATAGCCGAGATGGCCAACCAAAGCCTTGAACGAAGACGCTTTCCAGGCGTCGTCCCCATGCCTGGGCAGGATGTGAGACACGACCATGTCGTATGGGTCGTCGGGTCGGACCTCAAGGTCTTCAAACAGCTCCTTTACGTCCGAAGACTGCTCAAGCGCCGCCGAGTAGAGCTCGCCGTCGACGATGACAAGCTCATGCTCGAACCCATACTTCTTGCCGCCACCAAGAGGGAAGAACACGCGGGCTGAGTCCGGCGCAACGTACTTACCGTCTGCAGTTGGGAGGCAAGGTGCTGCCAGAAGGCCGGCTTTCAGGAAGCTAGGAATGTTGCCGGCGATGTAGGCGTAGAGGTTTGCTCGCCACTCGAGAGGCTGCTTGACCAGCCATTCCTGATGAGTCTTGAAAACATCGAGAACGAGCCCGTACTCGGCGTCCGTGACGCCTAGCTCCTTGAGCAGCTTGGGGCCGCCCTGTACACGATCGTCGACGTAGTCGAAACCAAATAGCTCGAGGGCTAGTGGCGAGGGGAAAAGGGCTCTGAAGCCGGCACCGGCAATGCGCAACTCGGACGGCCGCCGCCATTCGCCAGAAGCGGAAGGCAGGCTGGCGACGGCAGATAGACCTTCAACAATCTGCTGACGCACTGTGCCAAAGAAAGCGTCCGAAACTTCCGCCGCGTCTGGCAGGAAGTTGAGGTAGCTGAGTCCTAGGGCCTCGTTCTTCTTGAACTGCTCGACCGCGGCAACAAAGGTTGTCGCGATGGAGTTGCGCAGCCCTTTGTTCCAGGCTCGGTCGTTCAAGACAGCTTCACGTCCCGAGTTCAAGATGAAGTCGGCGTGCAGAGGAAACTTGAAGCCCATCTGGTGGATGGGCAAGTAGGCAAACACATAGGAGGCCGGCTCCAGGCGCGCCTCACCGGAGGACTCGACAGGGAAGGCCAGGACCACGCTTGAGGTCCCAACATCTGGGCGCTTCTCGTCAGCAAAGGCGCCGGTCATGTCGAACGTCTTCATCACACGCACGTAGCGCTGATGTCCCTCGCTCACGGTTCCGTCCGTACCTGTGACGGCTGTCATCAGATGCGAAATACCTTTGTGGTCTGAGCGCTTGTATGAGCAGGTGCTCCCGTCCTGAGTGAGGGTCAGCTGCCTGAGCTTGTTGAGGAAGAGCAACACTCGCGCGTCCAAGTCGGCAAGTGTGGACGCGTCGAACTCGTAGTCAGGGGAGGCCGGCAGGATGATGGTGGTCGAGCCGGCGCGAGCTTCCAGCGGCACGTCGCACCATGTCGGGATGACGTAGCCAAGTAGGTTCTGCGGGTCGGAGCGGTCGAAGCAAAAGTGGTAGCCATTGGAATGAATCTCGGGCGCATCGGACACCGAGAAAACCGACTTGAAACCAATACCCTTCTCGCCGATGTGATGCTGTTTGTCCTTGGCCTTGGAACTCGCGCCGACCTTGCAAATGGCGCCTATGTTCTCCTTGGTGAACCCTAACTCATTGTTCGTGAGCACCAGCCGTTTTGTGCTGACATCAAGCGTCAGCTCCGGCACCACACCTTTTGCATAGGCGTTGTCGTCGGCGTTCTGGACGAGCTCGAGGACGAAGTGTGACTTCTTGGAATAGAGGTCTTCGGACAGGAGGCGTAGGGCATTGTTCAGCTGCGTCTGAAGATTTAGTGCGCCTTCGCGCAGGTGCTCGGGCACATCGTCGCCGACTAAGAATGTGCGTCGAACGCGTTCGATGAAGTCCTTCTGAGATTGCTTAGCCTGACTGGCCATATTTATTTCTCCCTTTCAAGACGCGGCGCTGTCGTGTTCTCCAGCCTTCATTCGGCGGGATCTCGCTGCACCGCTCACGAGCCGGAAGCGTTGTCGATGTCCTCCAATGTGTCGTCGACGTTCGCCAGTCGCGCGCGGGCGGTTTCTATGTACTGAAACATCGCGGGAGCAAGCTCGTCGAACTTTTGGCGCGACAGGATTCGCCCACCGTCTGGGAACTCGACCACCTTGTCCGCGCCGAAATCCGTCGCCTCTTCTTCGTGGGCAAGGATGACCTGAGCGTTCTTGGGCGCCGTTGCAGCTATTGAGGTAAGAAGCCCCTGCAGGTGTTTCCGGTCCTGCGCGCCTTGGTTGGGCGAATCAACGACCACCGGCGACGGAAGCAGTTGGTCTCTTTGGATAGTGCGCCATAGGGCCGCGTAGTAGGCGATGGTCGCCCGCGCCCGCCGGCTGCCAGAGGAGTAGGGTCGCTTGTCGATGCGCCACTTTTCAATGTCGTCTGGCCTATCCGCATCGAGCTCGACGATGGCGGCTTGGAAGTGGTCCCGGAACGAGTTGAGCGGGGCCTCCGAGTCATGAGACTTTGCGAGTAGCTTAAGCTCAGACTTGATTTCGCGGAGCTGCTGTAACTGCACGTCCAGCTCTTTAGCAACTGTGTTCTCCTCTGCCGCCAATTGCTCGTCAGCAGCGAAAGCGCTCCGACTCTTCAGAAAATCGTCGAAGGTATGGCGGCCGCGCCTTGTTGCGAGCAGGCTTTGCAGCCGCGCGTAGTTCTCCTTCAAACCCACCGCCTTGCGGCGGTTGCGTTCAAGCCGCTGACGCGTCGACTCGAGCATGCCCTCCAGGCGACCTTTGAGGACATTGAGCTCTCGGGCGTCTTCGGCCAGGCCAAGGAACGTGTGGAAAGAATCGTCGTGCTCGGCATGGCACGTCGGGCAGACGAAACGATGCTCGGTAGCAGAGACATCCGCGGCGAACTTGAAATCGGCAGCATGTTCCTTCAGCGCCGCTTCCGACAGCCGAATCTGTTGTGCGAGCGCAGTTTCGGCGTCCTGGTCTTCAACGATTGCGCGGCGCAGGTCGTCCTGCGACTTCGAGAGGTCGCCCAACTGTGTCGTCAGCTCGCGGACCTCAGCCTGGAACTCTCGCTCAGAAATCTTGACGGGTATGGTCTTCAGGTTCTTCTTGAGCCTCGACCTCGTGCGCTGCAAGGTGGCGAGCTCCACCTTCAGGTCCGACTCTTTACCCTTGACGGCCTGCTCATTCGCCTTGAGCTCAAAGTACCGTAGAGGTCGCACCTCGGCGAAGTACTCCAGCGTCTGCGCCGCCGGCGACATGAACTGCGTGAGCCTGTCGAAGGTCTCCCACCCCTTATCAAATGACCCGTCTTGGTTGATGAAGAAGGGGAGGAAGTATGTAGACGGCGACGCGTGGCGGAACCTGCCGTCGCGGTCCACTAAGTTGAGCTTGTAGTTGGTCGCCTCAGCGAACAGGCGGTTCCATTCCAAGCTGGAAGTGGCCGCGCCAACGAGCCGGTCTTGCGAAAACAGCGCGCGCAGGTCTTCCCGACGCACGGCAGTGAACGCGGCCCCATCGACTTCAAAGTCGACGGCAACGATGGCGGCATAGTCCCAGCCGGGCAGGACTCCGTGGGGTTCAGCGTCGAACGCGCGGAAGACTGACTTCAGTACCGCCGACTTCCCCGCCCCGTTCGGTCCCCACAGCAGGGTCTTGTGCCGATGGAACTCGAGTTCCATCGCCGCTTGCTCGCTCTCGGAGCAGATTCTGAGTCGTTTGAATAGCAAGATTGACATGTGATGGCTTCCGCAGCGCGCGAAGGACTAGGCGGGGATTTGGCTTAGGTCCCATTCGGTCATCTCGAATATAGAAAGCGCTCTTATCTCGTCGCGAGATAAGTCGTTTCGTTCATCGGTGAGGAGCACGCAGGCGGTCTCAAACCGCTGCTGGTCTGGCCACTGCTCCTCGTCAGCGACTTCGAACATGTGGCGCAGCATGTCCTTTGAGTTCCAGCGACTTGCCTCACCGACGAGCACCTTTTCTCGGGCGCAGCGCGTCAGGGCTGCCAGCACACGGGCCCGGTCCAAGTTCCGCCAGCTTTTGGATATGTCGTCAAAAAGGGCGGTCCGGGCAGCGGTCCGGTCCGGAATGGTCTTGAGGTCTTCTACGGCCTTCTGAAACTTGCCCCGAGTGAAGCCTCGGCGACTGACGAGTTCGTCCCAACTGCTGCACTTCTCAGTTCTCCGGGCCGTCTTCTTTAGTTCAATGTAGAGCGTGTCGACGAGCGAGGCAGCCTGACCAGCATGCTCGGGCGCCACCGTGCTCAGGAACTCCAGCATCACGCCGTTGGCGTGTCGCTGCAGGTCATTGATGGCAATGGCTTCGCTTCGAAGCTCCACTGAGCTCAGGTCGACGTCGGCGGGGTCGATGCCCTCGACGGCAGCAATCGCAGCTTTCAGTTTCGACGCGTGTGCGGCGTCTAGCCTGTCCAGCCCGATGCGGGTGTCATTGACTGAGCTTTGACCTGAGGCCAGCTCGACTTTGAACTTGCCGTTGGTGACAAACGCGCCCGTCGCCTTGGCAAGCGTCACAGTCCGAACGTGGCGAAGAAGCTTCCAAATGGGCTTGTCCGGATTGGGCGTCTTGCTTTTGCCGGACTGTCCCGTCAGGGTTAGCGGCGTCCAGTAGCCGTCTTCCTTTTTCTTCAGCTGATAGAGCTGAACGCGCGTTGGAGCAGTACTGGAGTCGAACTCTGCGACGTCCTGCATGTACTCGCAGACAAAAAGGTAGTCGCTGGGCTTGGCCTGTTCGAGTTCGGTGACCCGCTGGATGACCCAGAAGCTCGCGAAGTCGTGTCCCTTGCCACCATGCGAGCCGCCGAAGTCATGCAAGGCGTCATCACCTTCAATGACCTCAAATTCCTCGAGTGCGGTTGTTACTGCCTTGGGCATCTAGGCGCCTCCTGTCGCGAACTGTAACAGTGGTGGGTGCAAAGTCCTCCAATTTAGGCACTCGCTAGCGAAATCAACGCCTTGGACCGAGTAGTTCTAGACAGCGGCAGGCGACGTGAAGGACGGAACATCGCTTCGCAGGAAGCTTCGCAGTGCCGCCAGCAGTCAACTGGGCAACCGGAGGGGCGGCTGAGGCGTGAGGTCGGTAGTCGAAGGCGTTCGCTTTTTGAGGCGTGAGCTCCTACGGATAAGTTGAGCGCTTCACCACCGGAAGCGCAGCTGGGGGCGATCGGAGCCACGGCATCCCGGACGGTCAGCGCTTGACAGCCTGGCGATGCCGGTGATCCACCGTCAAGCGGTCGTTGGCGAGGGGGGTGATGAAGGACTGCTACCGCTGCAAACCTGCCCGACGACGGGCGCTGTTGGAGGGCAGGGGAAAGGGCCAACGCCGCTCTACAGAGGGCGCTTCAAACACCGAGAAGTGCTGGTCGTCACTAAAGCTCTCGGCCGTACCGAGAGTGACTTCGGACCAGTCTTTCACGGCTTCGGCAACCGCACTGCTGCACTGAAGGGAAGCAAGTAAGACGATTTTGCTACCCTTAAGTGCAGCAGATATCGGCCTCCAGCTTGAACCCTCTGCGTTCTGTCGGCATCTTTAAAAAGGCGTTGACCGAAACGCAAAGTTACCCTAGAATACGTTCGCTCACAGCATTTTACTTTGAGCCTCTCGGAGGCGCAAAATCTCGCCCCCTCCAGGTACTGACACCACGCCGGTACCTGTCAAAGAGCATCACTGATCTGATCCCGGCGCAACGCCGTTGATCCTGCGCGTGCATCTGCACGCCGGTGATGCTCTTTCAAAATTCAATCGACTGTATTTTTTGCCTCGGCGTTGCCTGAGGCCGCTGTTGTCCTGCGCGCAGGTCACGCCGCACTGCTTTGCTTTCGCTCACCTCCGCAGCGAGAGCCTCCTCTTTAAAAAACTTGATCTCACTAGGTCGACCAGCTTGGGTATTCCGTTCTGGTTCGGTCGAGTGCATTCGTTCTTCGGGCGAGCTCTTGCATCGCTCGGCCCGGGAGCACACCAACTAACGCAAAGGATTTGACTATGAAGATGAATGACCAAGAACTGTCCGCCGCCATCTCAGTCGCGCTATCGAAGCTTACCTCTAAGAAGATGGGCGAGTTGTGCATGAAAGGAGGGAAGCTCCATCTCGACTGTGAGACTGGCCGAGCGATGCTCTGGCCCGGGATGCGCATGGAAGTACATCCCCATCCCACAGTGGTGCTCGACCCTACCGCACCCATTTATCAGATTTCCGGCCTTGCAATGTGGCTGCCGCCATTCCCCCATGCGGAGGAGCTTAAGGGCCAATCGCTTTCGGCTAAGGGCTGGAAAGCCATGTTTGAATGGGTGCGCGGCCAGTATGCAATGAGCATTGCACTCTGGATTCGACGCCTTCGTGAGATTGAAGTGGGCGCGCTTCGCGAGCTGAATTCGCAGGCCCTGCACACCGAACCAGCGTAACTCAATCGCGCTTCTCCGGCCTCTACACCGCAGAACCTCGCCTGCAAGGCATGAGGCCCGCGTAGCACTACACCAACTGATGGCCGCTTCGGCGACGCTCTGCTTCGGGGCGAGGGAGCGATCAAATTCACCAAGGAATAGACCATGATTTTTCACGATAACCAACTTGCAGAAATGCTGACCAGCGCCTTCGATGCCCTGAACGATGCCCAATGGGGCAAGATGCTCAGCGTGGGCGGCAAGTTCGAGCTGGATTTCGAAACCCGCACGGCCAAGCTCTTCCCCGGAATGAGGATGGAGAGGCATCCTCTGCCGAAAGTGGTGCTGGGCGACCGCGATGGCGCCCTCTTCAGCATCGCGATTTTTGTTGCCCTAGATGAGGCCGAGGCCGCTCAACTGGCCGGCGCTGAACTAGCAACCGTTCGCGCCCGTTTCAAGGCCAAGTTTGACGACTGGATTCTCGACGTTCGCGACATCGAAAATGTTTACGTAACGCAGAGGCGGCCCAAGTTCCTCTTCTCGCTGCCAAAGGGGGAGGGCGATGACCTGATTGCCGCGCTCGTACGCATGGCCACGCCGGTCCCCTTACGCTGAGACCTAGTTGCGTCGATCGGCACAGCGTTTGGCAGGGAAACTTCCGCGTCGCATCGTGCTTGCGATAGCCGGCGCGGGACGTTTGCTCAGTCGCAACCGGCGCAAGGCTCGAGATCGCCAGCCCAGAGCTTGCGACCGGCAGTCATCGCGAATTTACTCCCGCTTCTGTATTGAACATCCCTGCCGAGTCCTGTCGCTTCAGCATCTCGTAGACCACGTCGAGGAACACCGTCCGGGTCCCCTGGTCGCTCAGCAGCTTCGTCGCGAGGTCTTTGTGCATGTTCATCGCCGAGACGATCGCATCCATGGCGGCCCCCGGCAGGTTTGCTTTCATGGCACGGTCCTTCGGGTTGCTCTGAATCTGTGCCATGACCACGTCGTCGCCGCGAAGCTTTTCCGACACGTGCACCGCGAACGCCACCTGATCGGTATCGCTGATCTCCTTGCTTGCCCTCGCGACCGCATGTGTGGCTCATGCAGCACGGTTGCCCATCGGCCGTCGGGAGGGCATTGACTTGCGGGCGATTGGTAATACATTACAACTAAAAACGGATGGAGGAGATCGGTGAAGAAAGTTCCTAAGGCACGCGCTCAGCTTGAGCCGCGGTATTGGGAGAGGCGCAGAGTCTGCCTTGAGTTGACCAACCAGCGACTGCCTGCCACAACCCCTGAAATATTGGGTCTTTTTCAGCTATCGGACAAAAACCGATACGAAACCTTGTGGACCCTGCTCGGCTCCGAGTTCGACTCAT
Organism: Variovorax sp. KK3; assembly: GCF_001984055.1. Taxonomy (GTDB): domain Bacteria; phylum Pseudomonadota; class Gammaproteobacteria; order Burkholderiales; family Burkholderiaceae_C; genus Variovorax. The sequence continues at coordinate 111,400 of NZ_LYVO01000005.1, read as the reverse complement.
ATGCAGGTGATTTACGCGAAAAGGATGCCATCGAATCCCTGCGCGCGAGCAGACCAGATTGCATGGAAATGGGTGTTCTCTCTTCACGCAATCCTGTGTTGATTGTGGGGCACCTCTCAAAAGCCAAGACATCCTTCAGAGTCAGAGCTTTTTTTGCGAAAACTAAACCGGCGACTTGCGCCTTAGAGTTTTTGGCTTGCCTTGAGGCTTGCGCAATATGGACTGGCGCGTCTGGCGGAAGCTCAATGACCCTGCCTCGACTCGAACCCGGGCTCAAGTCGGTTATTGAGATAAACAAGTCAAATTTTGATGCAGCGGCTGACGAAGCAGTCGTTTATATAAAAACAGATGAAACAAGAGCCCCAGAGGCCGCTAGTTTTTGGGATTCCCCGGTTTCAAAGCCATTCAGGATTGCCGCAATGAAAGTGCTGCCAGTTTTTTTGAAAGGAGATTCGACGTGACCGTTATTCTCGAGAATCAATATGGCCCAACGGATTATGAGCGATATGAGCCTGGATACCCTGATGAGCCCGTTGAACGCGGAACTCTTGGACACGGAGAAAACAGACTCGGAGATCCCGGAAAAGATGTAATTGTTGTTTATAGAGACGGAGTTCAGGCTTACTATCAAGATGGTGCCTTGACAGAAGTTCCCCCTCCTTAGATTTGTCGCAATATTTTTTAAATGCAATTTGCAAAATCATGAACGAAGACTGGTTCGCGCAGGTGGGGTCTCATTGTTCAGGGCTCATGAGTCTTAACGAGGCTGTTTCTCGCATCCTTGACACGCCTCTGGCAGTGGAGGCAGCCTCCCCGGCTGGTTGCTATGTCGCGTTGCTACCGGCATCGAGCATCGAAAACGGGGACGGTAGTCTTTATTTGCAGGCGGAAATTGTTCTTGAGACTTCGAATTCGTTGCAGCTGAGAAATCTCTTAGTCGAATACGGCGACGCTACTGTACCGTATGGACTCAGGGTTTTTACCGCTACGATTCTGGATAAAATTGAATTTATCGGACCCCAGGCGGAGCTCTGGAAATTTGTCGCCAGCTTCGCATTTGATCAGCTATACGACTTTCTAGACGCGGTTCCACTTCAGCTTCGAACTCTAAGTGGCTACATCGCCGTTGGAGGAAAGGTTCAGCGTCAGACTTTCATGACGCGAACGTCCGCCGGAAGATTTTTGGAGGCTCGACAGATCTACGCGGTCGACGTTGGCCTTGAAACTAGGTCTTTCGTATTGAGCGACTGCCTGTTTCCGGTCAAGGTTGTAGCCTCTGAATTTGAGGCGAAAACTCAGTTTGCCACAAAACAGCTAAAACAACGCTTAAATTCTAGCTGGCAAATATTCGATGTTGGCACCAACCGCTGGGAAACTGAGCTCACATACCTTTGCCAAGACGCGGGCAACTACTTTTTTGAATCAAACGAAATCGAGTATGACAGACTCATTGGTAAAACCACCCATAAAGTCAGCTTCGAAGGTGGTTCTTGGTTTCGGAAGCGAAGCGATTCAACAGACTTTGTGAGAGTCTACGAGAAGGTCACTGCTCGCTAGTTTCTCCGTTGTCGGCGATCGAGCCGACCCGGGCGCTGGCCGGGTCCCGCAGCCGTCGCGGGCGCTTCACGCTACTTTGGGGCTGTCAGGAAGCTAGGGCCACTGCAAGACCGAGGAAAAAAGCCCGTGCCAACTGCGGACCCTCGACTGCTACGTCGTCTGCCGTGCGCACGAAATGCTCGCAGTTCAATCCAAGCCACGATCAGCGCGGCTGTGCGTCAACGCCTCCCAGTGGTTGAGGCTGTAGTTCAAGGCCTTGGCGGTCGAGCTGCCGTCGGGCACTCGGCTTCGTTCCAGTTGCCGCCATGCATGCAGGTCCGCCCACAGTGGCTTCGCATGGCTGCATCTTCTCGACAGCCGCTCATCGCTCGTCAGCGCCGACAGCTCTCGCTCGAGGCGGTAGATCTCCGCGATGCGACGCCGCGCCTCCTCAGCGACAGCGCTCTTGTCGTTCAGCCCAAACGACAGCGCGACCGCCACGACGGAAGCGCGGGGTTCGGCGCAGGCGGCCAGAACCTGCGCCTTGAATGCCGCGCTGTGCCGGCGGAGTTGCTTCGGATTGACGCCCATAGATGTCCAGCTAACTTCGGTGGACAGCATGGTCTCCGGCTTGGCCTCTGATCTCAAGGTGGGGAGACTGGCCGTTTACAGTTCTCGTGACATCGTCCACTTTGGACCCTTGCCATCGTAAAGCGCTGCAAGATGGCCATCACTGAACCCGACATCACCGCATGCCACGGGCCTCTACCGAGGTTCTTCCCCGACCACTACAAGCTGAAGCGTGCAGCCAACCGGAGCATCGTCCGCCTGAGCTGGCACGAAGGCCTTGGTGGGGCTGCCGCAGCGGAAGCAGCGAAAGTACCGGGCAAGCTCCTCCGGTGAGGCAACATCGGACAAGATGGTGCTCAGCGGTACGGATGCATATACCCACGAGCACCTCGGGCATTTGACTTCGACGTACGGCGGAGAGTCAGTCATAAGCGGCCTCGGTTGAGAAGGCGTCGATCCGGTCAATCCAGATTTGGTCGCCGGTGTCGATTTCGCGCTTGGAGAGGTTGTTCTCGCGGTACCGAATCAACGCCTCGCCAGTGAGAGTTCCTGACGCGACCGAGGCGCCAGCCCCAAGGAACCAAGCCACCAGGTTGGGCATCAAGGAGAAGGCCGTTGAGAACCGTGCTGCTGAGGTGGTCGGGATCGAACTGGACATGTAGCTCCTTCGTTTTTCTCCTTGGAACCGTCGGCCTTGGAACCCGTCGGCCCGGCCCGCCCTATCAAATGCCCTCAACCCATAGCCTTCGCAGCTTGGTTCGCCTTTTCGCGAGTTATGCCTAGCTCTACTCCATACAGTGCCCACAATAGCAAATCCCCAACGTCTTTGCAGACTATGACTATCACTCAGACCCATTCCCAGATCCAGCAACAGATCGCAAAGCTTCAGAAGGAGGCCGATGGGCTTCGCCACAAGGAAACCGGCGGCGTGATGGCTCGAATCAAAATTGCTATCGAACACTATGGCTTGACGGCTGAGCAGCTCGGGTTCGCAGCATGGGCCCTGCGGCATTTGCTCTTCCAACGGGCGGTCCATTCCGGCGAAACTGCTTCGCAGCCGAGTCGTGCCCGAGAGCGACGGCCCTTTTGCCAAGGTGAGCGATAAGCCAGTACTGCCATGGAGTGCAGACGAGACCGCGAGGCTTTTGGGACGGGCTTGGTCCGTTTCCCAGGAAGACGCGCTGGCCGTGCTGGCCGACAACTCGACGCGGCTAGTTGCGCTGAGCGAGCGGGCTAAGTCCGAAAAAAGAAGCTGGACGTCAGCTTACCGGAGCAAGACTGGCCGGACAAGGGGAAGGCGTCATAGCCCATAGCCGTGAGAGAATCCGGGCCGGCGTGCGTTTGAAGAGACTCAAATCTTTCCGTTGATTCAAAATCGGACGTCTTTGTCGCCAACGTTCATCACTTCAAGCGACCAACTCTCTTAACTTCAAAGGTTTCAGACTCAATGACGAAGACCTACGCGCAGATCAAATCCGCCATCGCCAAACTCGAAAAGGAAGCGGCCGCGCTCCGTGAAGCTGAGACAAAAAAAGTGGTTGCCCAAATCAGGGAGTCGATTGCGACGTTTGGCCTGACTGTTGAACACCTCTTTGGCCGTGGCGCCAAAGTACTGAAAGCAGCCGCCGGGAAGGCCCTGGGTGGCGGCAAAGCAGTGCGCAAGGGCGCAGGCGTTCCCAAGTACCGTGACCCCAAGACGGGCAAGACCTGGACGGGCTTCGGCAAACCTCCCGCGTGGATTGCCTCGGCTCGCAACCGTGACAGGTTTCTCATCGACCAATCTGGCGTCGTGGCGGCACCTTCGGTCGAAGAAGGAGTCGCGCCCATCGCTCCAGTGGCGAAAAGGGCCGCCCGCAAGACCCGCACGGTTGCTGTTCCGGTGAAGACGAATCGCGCCAAGAAGGTGGCTGCCACAGCGGCTGAAGTTGCAGCCCCTGAAGCAAAGGCCGAAAAGGCCGCGAAGAAGGCTCCGTCGGCAAGGAAGGTGACTGCTGCCGCCAAGGTTGCGAAGGCTCCCAAGGTCACTGCGAAGGCAACCATGAAGGTCGCCTCCAAACCCGTCAAGGCACAGCCTGCAGCCAAGACGCGCGGCCCGCGCACGACCATGAAGGCTGCGGCGCCTGTTGTGACGTCCGCCGCGCCAGAGGCGGCCGAGACGGGAGCGACCGCGAACTGATAGCTTAGCCGGCCGGCCTGTGTCGGCTCGAAATGACCATGCAAAAACGGGCCGTTCTTCGGCCCGCTTCCTTTTGGCTCAGCTTCCGGACTGCGCCGCCCCAGATTCGGGCCGCGCCGTCACCCGGCGGCGTTCTTTCAATCGAAGTAACGCTTGTGGAGCCCTTCGGGACCGGGTTCGATTCCTGCGTCCGGGTTCACATTGCCGAACTTGCCCAAGTCCAGCGACAACCTGCCGGTCTTGCGGCGAAAAGCTAATGCCAGGGGTTTTACATTTGCTTCATGAATCGCATCTGTTCAGCAAATATGCCGTCAACCCATAACTTAGCTGATTGGGAAGCATTTGCTGAGCAACTACCCGGGAGCGCCGAGCCCAGGCCAGTCATCCGCAGACGCTTGAACAGTTCGAGGTGGCGCTTGACTCGTGAAGTCGGGAAAGCAGGTCAATGCGGCGGCCACGACCGGACGCTCATCCACCTTGGCAAAATTCCAGTGCCAAACGACTTTACTCGTGCATCCCTGTGCAGGGGATGAATGTCTCCTCGCAGCCACTGCGCAGAACCTGTGGCGAATGAGCAAGCGGCTGATGGGAGATGGGTCACGCCGACCGGAAGGTCCCGCGCCTGACCGTCACCAGGAAGTCCTCGAGCGAATTGCCCGCTTCCAACTCCGCTCGTAACCATGCGGGGCGCGGACCCATGCCCCCCCAAATTTGTCCCCGCCCATTAGCATACTTGGCTTTGGTTGCGCCCTGAGATATGGCCGGAGTCTGCGTTGCAAGGGCGGGCTTCGATGTCGAACCGAAGCCGAGTTGCTGAGCCGTGATGCCGTACTCCGCGATTGCGACTTTGATGCGGTCGATGACGCCGCGCATCTCATGCATGCGCAGTTTCTCTGCCTTGCGCTGCAAGGACTGGATTTGCTTTTGAACTTGAAGGTACGTTTGGGTCAACTCCAGTTCTGGCTCGGTTGGAATACTGCAAATTCTGGATAGTCGAAGGGCGCCTCTGTGAGCCGGTTGGCGCCGTACGAAGGAGGGTCCGGGAACACTTGGTGCACCATTGATTGCGGAAGGAAACTCGACCGACCTGGGTCCAATGTTTGCTGCAGCGTCTTGCCGCGGCTGGTCTTTCTTGGGGAACTGGAACTCGACCTCCTTGCCATGCTTTGACGGCATGTCGGCAAAGACCTCTGCGATCGCCGGCTTGCGATCCCCAGCATTGGGGAGAGCGGTTGCGACGGCATCGGCGCATGTTGTCTCTCGCTCTGCAATCGCCGTTGCCACTTCCTTCGACAATATCTGCCTATCATTCGAGCGTGTGACAGTATCGACCACGTCAAGATGCTTGCCCGCTGCCGGCAGCGCGGCGACAAGTTCACTGGCCATTCGACGGGCCTCCGACTTAGCAGCAACGCTGCGACGGACCTTGAGTTCGTTGATATGCCAGCCGTAATACAACTCGCGGGTTTCGGCAGTGTCGTGATTGCTGATGAGCACCGTCGCTCCTCGAGTACTTGCTTCGACGCAGCATTCGACGAGCCGCTTGTGTTTGCTCGCGTCGAATCGGGCCGAGCCGTAGTGGATGAAGCTCTTGCCATCCGCTGAATCGAGGTAGGGTGGGTCGCAGTAGACGACGTCTCCTGGTCCGGCCATTTCCAACGTGCCCTCGAAGCCGCCGTTCAAGATGATGGTGGACTGCAGTTTCGACGCCGCTGCAAGCATCTCTTCGATGTGCAAGTCGGGAACCCTCCTGGGGTAGGAGTAGGGCACGTTGAATTCGCCTGAGTTGTTTGTACGGAAAAGTCCATTGAAACAGTGGCGGTTCAAGAACGGAAACCGCACGGCGCGTTCGAACCGGTCAGACAGCGAGTTGAATTCAGCGCGGATATTTAGATAGGCATCCTTTGTCAGGTTGTCTTCGACGAAGAACTGTTGGGCACGCGAGATAAACTCTTCCGGACGGTTCTGGAGCGCAGCGTAAACTGCGATCAGGTCTTCGTTGGTGTCGCCGATGACATAGCGTTCGTAGTTCGTCGAGAGAAAGACGCTGCCAGCGCCGACGAACGGCTCAATCAGCCGTTTGCCCTCTGGCAGCAGCGGCAGCAACTGCGAGAGAAGCTTCGACTTACCGCCAGTCCACTTAAAGAAGGGACCGCGGTTTTGGTTTGAAGCAGCAAGGAAACTGGCGGGGGGGACGCCGAAGAAGGCGGGGGTACTGTTTTGGTGCATCTCCCGTGTAGGGAAATGCGAAGGCGACGTGAACCCATAAGCGCGCCCAAGGCGAGCGCGCCTGTGAAAACTACCTTAATCACCGGGACATAATTAGATGTAATAATATGTGTCTCGTCGACGCGCTGTGCAAATCGGCGTTTCGCGCTTCGGCAAAACCACCCGCTCCCAAGCGTCTGCTCACACGGCTCGCTGATTCCCTTCCGGCAGAATTGGGTTCATGACTGACTACAGCGTGCTTCCGGTCAAGGACCCCCTTCCTCTAACCGGCCCAAAGCGTCGGGTCGCGATGGCAGTTGACACCGCACCCGACGAGTCTGAAGGGTCGTCACATAGTCGCTTTGGCGCGGCGGCCTCCCTCCTGGAGAGCCTCGACACCCGCCCGCTGCATGTGCGCCTTCAGGGGCGACCGTGGTGGAAATTCTGGTGAGTTGAACGTGCGGCGCTTCGCAGTTGCGCCCGCTTTCTTCTGTTCTGACGTTGCCCCGCTGGCTGGCCAGCGCAAGGTCTTTCGCTTCGACACAGACAGCAAGGTTGCGTATTCAGACGCGCCGTGTGCCGGCGCGAACGTCGTCGATGCGAGGCCCACGCAGGGCACAGATCAGCGCAGTGGTGCATCCCGGAAAGGCCGTGAGCTCCAGCGCGACGAATACACCCATGCTCGACAACGCGAGAGGATCACTGCACGGCAGATCCCATGACGACATGAACGGTGCTCCGCCGAGTCAGCAGGCATGTGCTCGGCTTGGCAGCCAAACCTCAGCGCTCGAAGCTAGCGCGGGCGGCGCCCCAGCCGACCCCAAAGCTGCAACGCCGCGTCCATCCGCCATCAGAGCGTGATGACGAGACTGCGGTCAAAATCTGGGTTCTCGAAGATTAGCTTGCTGGGGTCTCCGACGGAACGGTAGTTTGTGGGGTACCCCCGTGGGTTCGTGACAACTCTGCAACCGTAGCTTGTGTAGTCGAAGCTGCTATGTACATGGCCGTGAATCCAGACGTCTGCGAGACGCAGGAGTGCTGGAAGCTCGCTCACAAACGCCGCATTCAGCATGTCGCCTTGGTATCGCGGATGAATTGAGCCGCCATGCGGACCGTGATGCGTGATGACCAGAGTTCTCCCGTCAAACGGCGCGGAAAGCGCCTCGGTGAGCCACGCGACCGTCGCCCGGTGCTCGTCCAAAGCATGCATGGGCTTGAACAGCAGCCCGTCCCTGTATTGAATGATTCGATGGTCGGCAAGACGTTTGCCTGCTTCGCCCATTCGAAGTGCCTGCCGGTCGGGGCCTCCCGCCGGTTCCGACAGACGGTAGTCAGTCCAAAGCGTGGCACCTAGTATCCGTATCCCGTCTACGCGCCGCTTCTTCGTTCTGTACCAGCCTTTGAACCGCGACAGTTCGATCGGACCGACAGCCGAGTTGTCGAGCAGAACAATCGACGTTCCCTGAGTCATCTCATGGGCGGTTCTGCGCAGCGAGTCCATCGTCTGTTGACTGTAGAACTCGTGGTTGCCCATTACGAACAGAACCGGGGTTCGCCACCTTCCGAACATACGAACCACGTCCTCAATCCGGTGGATGTCGCCGGCGAGAACCAGCAAGTCTGCCTCAGGATTCGGGACGAGCCCGTGCCATCCGGGGAAGCGCCAAAGAAGCTCTAAATGCAAATCCGAGGCGAGTTGAATCCGCAGATCTAGTGCGTCGTGGGAGGATGCGAGGGTCATGGCGATACCCAGGGAGAGTGGTTCAGCACTCATCCAGCCTCTGCATCCGGCGCACCCTCGCGATGATTTCGAGGCGCGTCTCTTGGGGAAGCAGGGTGGAGAGCGGCGATGCCTGGCGCAACTCGCGGCCGCGTTCGGAATCCTCAACGGCCAGGTCCCAGTTCCTTTGCTCAAGGACGTCTCGCCATTGCTCCCATAGTGGCACTGACCTCTGGCTACCTATCACCATCCAGCGGGCAAGCGTGGCCTGAGCCTTGAGGACAAGCGAAGGGTCCACAAGAATGAGGCGGACGGCCTCTCGGTGCATCAGCAGGCTCTGATGGTCTTGAGGAATGTGATGTCGTGAGGGCAGTCGGCCGGGATCAATCGGTGAAATACCGCGCTGCGCGAGTTCGTCAAGGACCTTGGCGAGCCCGTTGTCGGAGTCGGAGAACGGTGGTTCGAAGGGTTCTACCCTGATGAACTGCTCCAGTTGGGTTGGATGAACGTAGTCCGCATGATCGTCTACCAATAGCGCTTCGCTCGACTCGCAGTCCGAGATGAAAGTCAGGTTCTTGATGGAACCTTCCCAATGCACGTACTCCAGGTGCTGGAACCAAACCGGTACAGCGTCTTCGTCTACTAACGTCTTGGCGATTTGGCGGAACCGGTCCTCAGTCACAGATGTGAACATGACGATGCGCTCAAACAGCGCTTGGCACCGCTCAATGAACTCAAACAGGCCCGGCCGGGGAAACTGGCTGACTGCGTTGGAAATGAGAGTTCCCTCTAGGTCCAGGGCAAGAACCGTTGGGCGGGGTGGCGGTGAGCTAGCCATATTCTGTGCACCACTTCAATCTGCGCTGGCAATCGCTTTGACTTAGACGACCTTCCGGCGGCCCGCCATGCGTTTGCTCACTTAGCACATGATCCAGCTGAGTTCGGCAGGGGAAACGCCCCAACCCTTCTGTCCAACGCCTCCTCGCACTTTGGTCAACAACGTCGGCAGATCCCACTCCGGGCGCACCTGGAGCTTTCGTTCGCAATAGCCGACCAATTGAATTACTAAATCCTCGCAGGCGTCGTACCGCGTATACAACTCGTCCTCAGTCAGGCCCTCAACGACTGTGCCATCAACCAAGCGCACGCCAATCTTAGGTTGCAATCCAGGAAGGGCACCAAAAAGGTCCTCTCTAGGAAAATCGTCGGGGATACTTTTTCCCTGGCCCATCGCAACTCCCTCCTACGAAGGTTGAGAACGTTTTGATCGAATGCTGACACGAATTCGCTTGGAATTCAATCTATTTTTAGCGAGATGGCAACGTTGCTGTTTGGAATTAAGCATGCGGAAGCTAGACCGTCCCTTAACCTTTGAAGACTTTTCTTTGTATTGCGAAGAAATATATCAGTCAACACGCGAGGCGCCAAATATTCGGCATTTTTTGTTAACTTTAAAGCAATGCTTCGGAGTTCGATCACAGGTAGACGCTCGCTAAACCCTTGGTTTCTTTGAGGTTTTTGAGATGACTCGCGCGGTCAGGGTTCGCGAGGCGAGGAAGCGCTTCGCCCACCTGAGCCTCCCCTTGCCCTCGGGACCCCTCGATTCTTCGGGTGCATGTCATAGTTTTTGTCGAAAAAACTAGCTGCGTATTAGGAGAGTTTTTGAACTTGACTTTCGGCGCCTATACTGGCGGGTACTGTCTGAAAATCGCGTCGTGGCGCTTCATGCCACGGGTTCCATTTGGAGATGCGAGGTTCAACGCTGCCTGCTGCAGCTTGAATTGGATGAGGCAACTGAAAAACTAGCCCTTGCGCCGAACTAATACTCGAGCTTTGTCTAGGCTTTCTTCCCCTGTTATAACGGGAAGCAGCTGGTTGCTATGGTACTCACCCAACCTGGGGCCGATGCACTGGGGGTAGGGTCGAATATGCCAAACCAGGGGAAAAAGGGTTGAAAATGGCTATGGGTGGCGAAGGTAGCGCCCTAACTCGAACGGCTGCCGGGGGGTATTTGCTGATTAATTTCGGCGGCCCGAAGGAATATCCTGGCCAAGAGGCTAGGGGGTGCGCGTTTGAAATGCTGAGTTAATACCTACCAGGGCGTTGAGCTAGCGCTCAGCTAAGCAGTCTCCTTATCCAAAAGGGAAGGGGACGCAGGGCCAGAGCGTCCAAGCGTCCGAAGGGGATCAAGCTGCAGGGGAAGGGTGGGGGCGAACGGTCAAGGGGCGACGGCCAAGAGCGAGACTGGATGGGGCGGGTGGGTGATGGTCGAGGTGTTGGCCGTGTTCGATCGTCAAGCACGAGTTGTAGGCCTATCGCTGTCGGGGCCTGCTGAGAACGGCTTTTTCCGCGCGGGTCGGACTGGACCGGCGAGTCGCCGTGCGAGCGAGGTCATTCGGCCTTCGCCGCAGTTTGGCTCGAGGCAAAAATACTTCTTGAAAGCTGCTTCGAATCTCCGCTTCGTACTCCTATACCGGCTTGGAGCGCGGACTGCCGGGGCGCCTCAGTATCGATACCCGGCGCTACCTCAAATCGACATGACCATCACCAAATCACAACTCTCTGACTACATTTGGCACCGCGCCAACCAACAGAAAATGAAGGACGACTACGCTGCAACTGCAACTGCAACTTGAGCTTGTCGACCATGAGTTTCAGAAGCATCACTTCGGCGTCTCGCTCCTCGACCACTCGCAGCAAACGCTCAACGGTATGAAGCGTGTTGGAGGCGTCGATGGGCTTCGTCCGTTCTCTATTTTGCTCGGCCTTCACCACGTCGAACAACCAGTGCTACACCGGAGAACTTCTCATCCAGTAGTTCGTCTCGACGAGAGCGCTGGAATCAAGCAGCGAGCATCGGCTCGGGCGTGCGCACCGGCATGCGTCCAGCAGCATCGAGAGCTGCGCTGGCGAGAGCGAGACGCTGCCTGACGTGGCCTGCGGCCAGGCGAAGCGCCCGCGTTCGAGCCGCTTGGCCAGGAGCAGCAGGCCCCGGCCATCAAACCACAGGACCTTCAGGCTGTCGCCGCGCTTGCCGCGAAAGGCGAAGACGAGGCCGCAGAAGGGTGCCGTCTGGACCATGGCAGCCAGGCCATCGAAGCCCTTCCTCATGTCGGTGGGGCCGGCCGCGATCCACACGCGCATGTTCGAGGGAAGACCAATCATTGCGATGGCACCGAGCAGGCGCAGCACGCAGTGCAAGCTGGCCTCGTCGACGGCTCCGCGCAGGCGAACACGCGTGGCCCAACATCGATCTCGATCACGCCGCTTGAAGGGCGCGGCGCAATGGCCTTGGGGACCGCTTTGGATACGGCGTCCATCTGCACCTTGACCGGCAGGAGCATCGGCGGCGCTGCGGCCTCGGTTGCAGGTCCCTCAGCATGCAGTCGAATCCGGCGCCAGTTGAACAGGAGATTGGCATTGATGCCGTTCTCCTGCGCGATGGCGGCAACCGACGCGCCAGGCTCCAGGCTGCGTTCGATCAACTCATGCTTCAGCTCTTCGCTGTGCCTGCGCCGGGTGGCTGGCATCGTCGGCGCGAACCTCGTAGCGTGAACTGGCTGGCCAGGCCACCGGCCGACGGCTTGCCCGTGGCCTTGCCTGCGGCATCGCCCGCCGAATTGCTGCGATCGCTGGCCGAATACGAGAGTGCGCTCGGAGGCCGTTGGTGATAGCCGCCGGCAAGAGCGCCAAGGCCCCGGCACTGGAGGTATCGGGCGACCTGGAACCGATGCTGACGCGCCTGAAGCTGACCGCCATCCGCGACCAACTCGACACACTACTCGACCAAGCCGGCCGCGCCGAACTCAACCTGCGCGAGGCGCTCTCGATGCTGTGCGCAGCCGAGGTCGCGCGCAAGGACGAACGGCGCATCCAGATGGGCATGTCGATCGCCAAGTTCCCGTGCGTGCGCACCCTGGAGGGCTTCGAGTACGAGGCGCAGCCGTCGGTGGACCCCAAGCAGATCCGGGAGCTCGCCACCTCAATTGGATCGGCAACGGCGACAGCGTGTTGCTGCTCGGCGCGCCCGGAGTGGGCAAGACGCACCTGGCCGTGGCGCTCGGACGCGAGGCCATCGTGCGTGGCTATTCCACGTTGATCGTGCCGGCCAACGGACTGGTGACGCAACTGGCCCGGGCCCACGCCGAAGGCAGGCTCGAGGAGAAGCTCGTGCACTTCACCAAGCCCAAGCTGCTGGTCGTCGACGAACTGGGCTACCTGCCATTCGAGGCAAATGCCGCCCACTTGTTCTTCCAACTGGTGAGCAGGCGCTACGAGCGCGGATCGATGCTGGTGACCAGCAACCGCTCGGTTGCCGAATGGGGCGCCGTGTTCGGCGACGCCGTGGTCGCCACCGTGATCCTGGACCGGCTACTGCATCACAGCCACGTCATCACGATCCGCGGCGACAGCTACCGGCTCAGATCGAAGCGCCGCGCTGGCCTGGTTAACCAGGCCAGCGCGAAAGACGCAGTCTCGACCGATTGATCAACAACCCGGGGGTCAGTTCCTGATGTCGCTTGACACACGCCTTGCTCGATAGGTCGTCCGTAGTGGCGGGAGTGCTCGAAATCCGGAGAAGGAGTGCTGGTGCGTCGTTATGCCAGCACTGTGAAGTCGCGCTACCGCGCTCTCAGCCGCATCCTGAGGCGTACACCGGCATTCCTTCCAGGGCGGCCGGCTGAAGTTGTGATGTGAGGCGACTTGGCCGCTGAGGCGCTGCTCGGGTGAAGCGGCATCTGCTGGCGCCGCTCGAGTGGCTTTGAGGAGATGTGGCATCCTGCGCGTCGGTCCGCCGGCGGCCAAGGTGGACGCCGGCTCGCGCTCATCACACGAGGAAACGACGTGGGCATCAGAACTTGGAAGCTTCGGGCAGCTTGGGCTGCATTCGTAGCCGCGGGCCTCGCCGCGGCCGCCGGGCCCGTCGCGGCCAGGGTCACAATATGTGAGACCGAGGCGAAAAAATCGCCGCGCGACTTTTTGCCGGCACGCTTCAGCTGGGACGACTCGACTCGGGTGGCGAAGCTCACGGACCGCTTCACACCTGGTGAGTTTCCGGGTACCGCCACCAGAATTTCGAAAGACGGCAGCCGGGAGCGGGTCAACCTCGTATTCGATGTGCCCGAGGCCAAATTTGGCTTCAGCACGTTGGAGCTCCTCGTGGCGGGGCCCTTGAATGGCGAAACGCTCTGGTACGTCATGGGCGTGGGCTTCAAGGGCAAGGGCGCGGAACGTGTGCTCGACGGCTTCCTCCAGGATGGCTCGCCTCGAGCGACCTGCCTCAGCCAATGAAGCTGTGCGCGGGTGAGCGGGCCGCCAGGCTGACGTGGTCGAGGGGTGGAGGAGATGGCGCGCCCGCGCCCAGCGCCAAGGGCTGAAGGCCGCGTCGGAATCGAGCGCGCACTTCGCACGCCCCCTCATAATCCGCCAAGAATAAGGAACGAGGAGCTGAGCTTGAAAACCTGCCTTAAGTGCGGCTATCAGCGCGTGACGACAGACGCGGCACCACTGGGCGAATGCCCCAAGTGTGGTGCGATCTATGCCAAGGTCGAGGCGGCAATCGCTCAAAAGCAACGAAGGCAATCCGAAGTCCTCATCGGAACCAATCTGCCTGAGAAGGCTGTCGCCGCGGTGAATGGCCCGGCAAATGTGATCCAGCCGAAGAAACTGGGGTTGATTCCAAAGGCTGCTCTCGGTCTCCTTGGGCTCGGCCTCATTTTCGCAGTCGTGCTTCCAACGCTCCGTGCACCGGCGAATCAGGATGTCCGCGCAATGCAGGCGCCTGTTGCCGCCGAGAGCTCTGCGAGGAGAAGAATCGAAGCGGATATCGCCAAAACACGCACAGAGGGTTTGCGACCGGAGGTTCTGGCCGACCAGGAGCGATTTGCCAACAATGCGCTGAGCGCGCTCGATTGTGTTGATGGCTCAGCGAGCTGCTCCACCTTCGAACTCGAGCGCAGGCTCAAGGGCTTGCCCGAAGGATGGGTTGACAGGGCTCTTGGACCACCGAGTAGCGAGCAGCGCTTGAGCACGGGCAGTCACTTTTACTACTGGACGGTTCGACTGAACGATGACGGCCGGCAGAAAACGTGCAAGCTGCAAATGGAATACAGCGGTGTGGGCGAATGCCGGCCTGGCGTGAACGGCGGCGCCGGGGCCTGCAAGTTCAACTTCTATTGTTAAGGGAAGTGGCGTGCGCCCCGCGCGGGGCCCCGCAAAGGACTCACGGCCGGCCGGTGCATGCCACATGGCCCCTGTCGATCCGTACCGGGCAGCACTTTCACGGGCGCTCCAGGACTTTGACTCCGTACTGGCCAGGCGGAACTCCTCACGAGGCTGGATGACTCAGGGCCGCCAGGCCCGCACGGGGGCGATTGACTCTCGCCGCGTAGGTGCGGATGACTCGAGGCCCGGCCCTCGGCCTGACTCGCGGGGTTGCATTGACTGATGCCTGTGGCCATCATGCAGTGCCTGGAGGCACTGCAATCGCCGGGAGGCGACGTCCGCGGGCGAAGGGATGTCGTGCTGTAGAGGAGAACCCGCGGCGATTCTGTGCACCGCCGCCATGCTGGTCGGGGCCTTTCACGAACCGGTCTACATGCCCGCCGCGCGCGCGGATGTCGTGCGGGACCTGGCGGGGTGGTTTGCGATTCTGGTGCTCGCGGCCACGGGGCTGTCCAAGCTGGGCGTGCGCAACGCCGGCAGGCTGTTGCAGAACACCCTGAGCCAGACCCTGCTGGCGCTCCTCGCGCTGGCCGCCTTCGTTTCCACGGCGCCGGCGCAGCTCGGCGCCGTTCCCGTGGCGTTCGTCGTGCTCTTCTTGGCCGGGCGGATCACATTCTTCGTCGGCAACGCGCAGGGGCCCCTGTGGAGCGTCTTCGGCCATGGGCTCGGCCCGGGCGGCAGCGTCCTGTTGCTCGCCTTCGCCTGGGGCTACGCCTTCAGCGCCTGACGACGTCGGCCCGCCGGCCCGCACGGACAAACGGCGCCGAAGCGCCGCTTGCTGCCTGCAGTCGATGACATGGTGGTGATGCTCTCGCCTGGTCACTGGCACACCCGAGGGTGATGCAAACGCCCGGTCAAGCCGAACGCGCGAATCGATCATAGACCGGTGCCGGCGACTGCGCACCGACGGAACTCCGGCCTCCAGGCGTCAGGTCGCCCGACCGCCGAACCTGCACCAAATTAGGGATTACCTGACCAGAACCTGACCACAGTTACATACAATGCTCACCTTTTTCTTACAAAGAGAGCGTTTTGAACCCCTACCTTCGCGCCACTGGAGCCTGTATCACGAGTTTGGTGTTGTTGACCGCGTGCGGCGGCGGTGGCGGAGGGGGCGGGGGTTATCCGCTCATTACGGCCGGGCCGGTTCCCGCCACATCGACGGAGCAATCAGCCGGCGCGCCGCCGGCCGCCGCACAGCCTGAGACACCCGTCGTCACCGCACCTGAAGTCGCTCCGGAAACACCTCCCGATACCCAGGAACCGGCGCCGACGCCAGTAGTGCCGGTTGCCATCATCCCCAGCAAGCTCGGCACGCTCACTCAGAAGAGCGTCCAGGTTGATGGCTCGACAAGCAAGGGGGTGCCGGGCAAATCAATCACCTACCTGTGGTCGATTGAATCAATGCCGGCGACGAGCACCACGCAGCTGTTCGTCGCCACGAACCCAAGCGCGACGTTCTGGGCTGACGTCGTCGGCACGTACAAACTCAAGCTGGTCGTCTCCAGTGATGGCAAGACGAGTGAGCCCGCCTACTCGACCGTCGAGGCCGTCGCGCCAGGTTCGCTGCCCCCCTTTGCGACCTTCAAGGCGAGCGGACTCAATGTCGGGGATTCGGTGAGCACCGTCGGCGGATGCGCCTACTTACGCTCCGACGCGAACTTTGCAACCTTCTGGGATTTTGCCAACTTCACAGACCTGCAATGCTTGTTCACGGCGCCAGCAGGCGCGCCCGACCTCGAGCCACGCGGCGCGAATTCGGGCGGCTCCCTCAGCACCCTCGCCTTGAACGTGCGCCACCTGGACAGCTCCGGCATGTCGGGCAAGTCGGAGGTGACGTGGGCCAACGTCAACACCATCAGCAGCTACGGCTACGGACTCTCGGCTGAGCCGACCGAGCTGGCCAAGATTCCCGTGGGCAAGGTGACGGGAAGCGACTTCCACCACTGGATGACTGCGGCGAACGTCATGCAGAACGCCACCGGTGGCACCCTCCAGTACCATATCCAGGGCACGATGCTGCCGGCGAATGTGGCGCCAGGCTGGGAACTGGACCAGTCGTTGACGGTGATCTTGACCCTCGAGGGCCCGACCTTCATCAACAGCCAGCCAGGCTACGAGACGGTCAAGCTGTTCGAGAAGACCTTCACCTCGAATTTCGATTGGACCATCCCGCTCAGCCTGGACTGGTCGCAGATGCCTGCAGCGTTTGTGAACTACGGCAGCTACCGGGTTTCCGTCATCAACCGCGTAGCATTCAAGCGGCAATGACCTCGCCGAGCTTCGAATTCGACGGTAACGCCGACCTGCTGCTCATCGAGCGGTACAACGCGCGAAGGCCACCGAACTCGACGACGCGGTTGCACACCGAGATTGCCCCGATGCCCTACGAAGGCCGCATCGGGGCTCCGTTGACGTGGCTGCTCGCCAATCCAGGCCACGACGCGTCACCTGGCTATGCCTACAACCACCCGCCGCCTCCCACGCCAGGCTGGCCCTTGCAGAGCCTGGCGCCAGCGTACCGCTCGGGCTATGGCAAGTGGACGTGGGACCGGTTGCGCGAGCTCCGAGAAGAACTGGGGGACGAGCAGGTGAGCAACAACGTGCTCGTCGTCCAGATGTGCCCCTGGGCCTCGGAGCGCTTCGATGCAGGCTTGCGACTTCCCTCGCGGGCTTTCGCCCGACAGTTGGTGCTTCACCAGCTTGAGGTGGGCTCCCAATTCGTTTTGGTTCGCAGCGAGGCCGCCTGGCGCGAGCTGGTGCCCGAGCTAGCAATGGTGACGCTTGCTCGAACGGCCCACGCACTGAGTGCGCACCTGTCCAAACGCAACCTCGGTCAGCACTGGGACGCGGTTCGCCGCGCGGTGGCAGGCCGGTGAGCTGACCAGCTTCGCCCCGAGGCGTGAGCGCTGGCCACCTTCGTTACGGCGCCGCGCTGCGCCGGCCGGACTATCGAGCTATGGCCATCGAAGTGCCGTTCGCACTCTGCAAGGTGAAGCCCGAATGCGCCGTCAGCGCGCCAGTCACCTGGTCGATTGCGAACGTCGCCTGCATGTCCTGCGACAGGGTGAACAGGTACCGGCCCGTTGGGTCGACGGACATCGAGACCATCTGAAGGGTTGCGCCGGACGGCAGGTTGCTGGCTGGGGTCAAGGCGCCTGTCGTCGCGTCAATCGAATACTGCGTCATCAGTGCGCCGGTAGTCCCATCGCCTTCCCCCGCGTAGAGGTACTTCCCCTTGGGATGCATGGCCAGGCGCGATGGCCGGTTCGATGTCGCATACGCCGTGGCATTTGAAAGCGCACCGGTCGTTTGGTCGACGGCAAACGCCATGATGTACGACGACGACAGGTGGCCCACGTAGAGGAATTTGCCGGTCGGGTCCAGCGTTATCGCGGTCGGCGAGATGCCAACTGCATAGTTGGTGGCCGCCGACAGAGTTCCATTCGGCTGAATCGTGTACGTCGAGACGTTGTTGGATGACTCGTTGAAGACGTACAGGAATCGGCCCGTGGGGTCGATGGTTCCGGAGCGCGGTCGAATGCCCGTAGGCGTGACCCCTATATGTGTGAGCGCACCGCTGGTCTGGTCGATGCTGAAGGCCTCGATGTAGTTCTGCAGGACGTTGCAGACATACAGGTACTTACCTTGGGGGTCGATGATGATGCCGACGCTGCCTGGCTGAGTAAGGATCGGGCTCTTGACCAGCAGGCCGACGCCAATGGGGTTGGCGATGCCAAACTGGTAAATCCAGTCTCCGTTCACGGCATAGACGTTCTTGCTCGAGGGATCGACGGCAACGGCGTACGGTCCGACACTGCCCATCGCACCCAGGGGCGATACGCCTGAGTTGATGACGTTGTTGGAAATCATGTGCGGAGCCACGCCCGTCACGGGAGGCCCCTGGAACATGCCGATGTAGGCAGCTCGGGCAGTCGCCGTGACGCAAGTGATCGCGACTGACGTCGTTCCGGCCGTCATGATGAGCCCCGTCCCGTTCGCCACTGTGCAGGTCTGGTCCAGTATCTTGGGTTGGGTCTTCACCGTCACGTTGAACGAGCTGGCGCTCGCCACCTCCGTCGCGAAGGAGAAGCTGCCATCCGCTGTGATTGGAAGATCGTCCCCGGCATTGTTCTGAAGAACGAGGCCTGTACCTTCAAGGCCCGAAACCGTGCCGCCAACGCTGAACGTCTGGGTCGAGCAGACGATGGCGAGGTTGGTGACATTGCTCGTCGCAACCACACCAGAGCCGTTAACGACGGTGCAGACCTGTGACGAAGGTTGCGAGTTCACCGTCACGGCATAGAGCGACCCGCTTGCGACCTTGTCCGGGAAGGTGAATGGCCCGTCGTTTTGCAAGTAGATGGAGGAGCCCCCGTTGTTCTGCAGACCAACCGACGAGCTGCCGGTGAGGCCTGTAATCGTGCCGCTGACAAAGTACGAAGTTGTCGAGCACACAACTGCCACGTTGTCGACGGCGACACCGCCAATTTGGCCGGTACCTCGACTGACACTGCAGGTCTGCGTTGGCGACCCAGGCGGGGTCTTCACGGTGACCGCAAAGTTCGCCGCGCTGGCCACTGGCGTTGCGAAAGTGAACCGCCCGTTGGCGGCCACCGCCAGGTCGTCACCCGCGTTGTTTTGCAGGACGAGCCCCGTTCCGGCCAGGCCGGTAACCGTGCCGCCCACCAGGAAACTCTGCGTTGCGCAAACGATCTTGACGTTGTTCACGTCTGCGTCGGCCAGGGTGCCGGCACCGGCGTTGACCGTGCACATCTGGGTCGGGCCCGACGGCTGGGTCTTCACAGTGACCGAATACGCGGAGCCTGGCTTCAGCGCTGCGGCGAAGCCGAACGTGCCGTCGGCGGTGACGGCGATGTCGTCGCCCGAGTTGTTTTGCAGGATGAGACCCTGGCCCACCAGACCTGAGACCGATCCGCCAACTCTGTGCGGGATTTCTGGCGAAACCTCGGGATTCTGTACAGGATCAGTGACGGGTACGGTCGGTGCCGTCTGTGCAGTGGGCGTGGAACTTGGAAGAGGGAACCCACCGCCGCCACCACCTCCGCCACCGCATGCAACGAGAGCCAAGGCAAGGAGGGTCGATGCGATACCTCCCGGTAAATTGCGGGCGAGGAAAGTGGGTACTTTTTGGTGCATAGGTTCCGGAAGTGTATGGGCTATGAAACCTCTGGTAACACTCAAGTGCGCGTCCTGGCACCCTCAAACCCGGGAGACTCCACGGAAGTGAATAGGCGACGTCGGCCTCCGATAGGAAGAGCCTGAAGATCAGTACGATGGCGCGATGAAGACCAAGGCCTGGAACTGGATGCGTCAAGCCGGATGGTCGTTTTACGGCCCCCTACTTGTCGTCGCTCTCTTCGTCGGCGGGTCAGTTTCCCTGGGCCTCTACAAGGGGAGCCAGTGGCGTGAGTTCAAGTCGGCCCATAACTGCCAAAAGGTCGGCCGGGTGAGCGGCGACGTGTTGCCTACCGTCTCGTTCAACACCTCGACGGGACAGCCGACCGTCGGCGTGGCCATGGAGGCGGACAAGGTTGGCTGGAAGTGCGACGACGGCGTGACCTACTGGCGTTAGTCACTGGCGCTCTGGGGCTCGCCGCCCAAACGCCGCTCAGCTAGGCGACTTGATGCTCCAAATCGTCTGTGGGGTCCGGAGCGCGCGGCGCACAGATTTGTCCGGGATTCGCCACGCCGTTTCGTATGCGTCCGGCCAAGGCATCTTGACCCGGCACCGCCGGTCGATCAGGCAGTGCTGGCGGGTGACTGTCGCGCCCTTCAAGCTGCTGGTCTTGGAGGACCGACGCTACCGTCGCCGGGGCAGGGCGGGGCTGTATTCTTGTCGTCCAAATGGTGTCTGCGCGGAGTTAGTGCAGGATCGCAATTAGACGGTGATGATGAGGCTGGCGTCAAAGTTTGGATTCTCGAAGATCAATTTGCTGGAGTCTCTGACCGAGCGGTAGTTGGTCGGGTACCCCCGCGGGTTCGTGACGACTCGGCAGCCGCAACTCCGGTAGTCAAAGCTGTCGTGTACATGCCCGTGCATCCACACGTCTGCATGAGCCAAGAGTGCTGGAAGCTCGCTCACAAACGCAGCGTTCAGCATGTCGCCTTCGTATCGCGAATGGACTGACCCGCGGTCCGGACCATGATGTGTGATGACCAGCGTTTTGCCGTCAAATGGCGTCGATAGCGCTTCAGCGAGCCAATCGACCGTAGCGCGGTGCTCGTCCAGAGCGTCGATAGGCTTGAACGGCACTCCGTCCTTGTATTGAATCACGCGGTGGTCCAACAACCGCTTGCCTGCTTCGCCCATGCGAAGGGCTTGACGGTCTGGTGCATCGGACGTTTCTGGAAGACAGTAGTCAGTCCACAGCGTGCCGCCGAGTATCCGTATCCCGTCTACTCTCCGCCTATTCGTCCTGTACCAACCCTTGAAGCGAAACAGTTCGGCCGGGCCGACTCCGGAGTTGTCGAGGACAACGATCGACGTCCCCTGGGTAATCTGCTGGGCGGTTCTGCGCAGCGAGTCCATCGTCCCGTGATAGAACTCATGGTTACCGAGAACGAACAGAACCGGCGTCCGCCAACGCCCGAACACGCGTACCACGTCCTCGACCCGATGGATGTCGCCTGCGAGCACGAGCAAATCGGCCGCGGGATTCCGGGCAATCCCATGCCAGGCGGGAAAGCGCCAAAGAAGTTCGAGATGCAAATCCGAGACGAATTGAATTCGCATTTCCATGGCGGGGTCTTGGGGTGAAGAGATCT
The DNA here is from genome assembly GCF_001984055.1 of Variovorax sp. KK3. Taxonomy (GTDB): domain Bacteria; phylum Pseudomonadota; class Gammaproteobacteria; order Burkholderiales; family Burkholderiaceae_C; genus Variovorax. The sequence goes on along the minus strand of NZ_LYVO01000005.1, from coordinate 90,176 downwards.
TCACCACGTCACCTGAGGAAAGCGGCTCGAAGGGTCGCGACCAATCGGCCGACTTTCCCGCCATGGCAGTCTTGAGCCTGGTCGAACTCCGTACTTCATCTGCATTACCCCTCGAACTCAAAAAACTATGACGGATCGCTGGCCGGTTTGCGAGCGCCTCGGGGCTTGGAAGCGGTGTCGGACTTGGGCGTTGCGGGTCGAGCTTCGAAGCCGCCCGACCTCCTACAGGCAATCTACGACTTGCGCATGCGACCGTCAAAGGCACGGTTGGCAGACCGCAAATTGCGAGCTATACGACGCTGCGAACGGTTGTCGGCGCGCGACAAACCCAAGGCGCGAAGGGAGTTTTGGCACAGTCATGAGCAGTGGGCGGCACGGCTCCCGCGATCCCGTGGTCTTGAGGCGGCGGGCATTCTGACCCTAGGCGCCGACGGGGCTATCGGTGGCTGGCAGGCGGCTTCGAGCCGTACCATCCCCGAGATGCGAGGAGCTGCCATGTCTCAATCCACTATTTCTGCTAAAGGTCGGACGACCGTTCCCGCAGACGTTCGCGCACGGATGGGCGCGAAGCCAGCAACCCGGCTCTCATGGAATGTCTTGTCGGACGGGACCGTCGTTGTCCGGGCGAAGACTAGGTCCATCCTGAGCTTGGCTGGAATGCTCAAGGCAACGGACGGCACGCACCTTAGCATTGACGAATTGAGCCGCTAGACCGCGAAGACTTGACTGATCGGGCGTGGCGAGAGTTCCGTTCCGAATTTGGCTGGCGCAACGCCTCGTCGCTTGGTCTGACCCTGTAGGACCATCCGAACCTGTGCTTGTCCCTATGTGCGTGAATGCGACTTACCATGCGGTATGAAATTCGCGACCATCCCATCAGTGCGAGTTGAGCCGGAGTTGCTCGAGGAAGTCGAGAAGCTGCTCAGCGAGGGCGAATCGCTGCCAGCATTCGTGGAGACGGCGGTGAGAAGCGCCGTTCGTGAACGACAAAATCAGGCTGAATTCGTTGCCCGCGGCCTGCAATCCCTTGCGCGCTCCAAGCAGACTCGCTGCTTCGTCGAATCGGACGAAGTGCTACGAAGGCTCAATGACAAGCTCAGCGCCGCGAATACACGCAAAGCGGCCGCGCGGTCGTGACCGTCATCGCGCCCAGTTCGCGACTTCTCAGCGGGTGCCCCTGAGGGCATCGCAGTTTCGCTGGGGGTGGCAGGCTTTCCAACTTCCAGTGAGCGGTACAACCACACGGGACTTACCCCGGGGTAAGGAATGACGTGTCCCGGCGGGTCGAGCCGTGTACAACGCTTCGCGTTGACGCGCGCTACCTGCGACGGGGCCTATTTGGCCACTCAGCCTTGATGCCCAGGACATCCCTGAAGTAGGCGGTGTCCCGGCACGGCTAGCACGAACGAAAACGGGCACAGCTGCTTTTCTGAGCATTGGATTTCCTCTGGGTGTTGTGGTCGACGCAGCGAATTCTGACCGCGCCGCCAATGACGGCTCTTGGCCGTGAGATCTCGGAGCGGTGCCTCGCAGCCCGGAGACTGGTAGGGCGAAGTTGGCCCTTCGCCGGCGGGTGCTTTATGGCGAGGTGGGCTCGCTGTCATCGGCGAGCTGTTGGCTCCAAAGGCCAGAGGGTATTTACCTATCTCTTATGATTCATACGTACGTATGATAGGCTGACAGAAAGAAGGGATCGCACGATGGCAGACTGGAATGGTTTCAACCAGGGGATCAAAAACCTTGGCGATGGTGTTTATGCGTGGTTGCAACCAAACGGCTCTTGGGGCTTGAACAACACTGCGCTAATTTGCTCGGACGGAGAGGCATTGCTAGTTGATGCAACTGTAGATGTGCCCAGCACTCAACGCATGCTTGCAGACATGCGGACCGTCGAAGCCGCTGCCGGAAACATCACGCAGGTTGTTCTCACTCACTGGCATGTGGATCATGTTCACGGCCTTTGTGCGCAAGAACTCGGGAGCGCGCGTGTTTTTGCAACGCAGATTTGCGCTGAGTATTTGAAGAAATTGCCGCCCGCTCGGTGGCTCGAAGCGATCTCCGCCCTGGAAGGTGACGCGCGTCTGCAAATCGAGCGGCTTATCCAACCTCAGTTCGACTTCACGGGCTTGCATCCGATTCGAATAACCGACACATTTGAAGGCGCTCTGCCCCTTCGCGTCGGACAGGTGGGTGTCGATGTGCTAGAGGCCGCGCCTTGTCACACCAGGAGCGACAGCGTCGTCTTCATCCCACATGCAGGGATCGTTCATATGGGGGACCTGGTTCGAGCCAAACACCATATCGGCGTGCAGTACCCGTTCATGACGAACTTACTGACCATTTGTAGAAAGGCGCTTGACTTCCAAGCGCGCATTTATATCCCGGGGCATGGGCCGCTGCTTGATATTGCAGACCTCAGGGAGATTGTTGAGTATCTTGAATTTATCCAGTTTAAAGTGCGAGAACGCTTCGAGCGTGGGATGACTGTCGATGAGGCAACCGACGATCTCCTGAGTAGCCTCGAGCGGTTCCAGGATTACGCGGGTGCAGAGAACCTCTGGTTCACCGTGAAGATGCTCTTCTGCGAGTTCGCCGGAGACAAAGAGGACTACGTTCGCCGTGATTATCCGGCTTATCTGGCGAAGCAATGGCGTTTGCACCATCAAGTACGCCAGTGCCATCCCCGGCTCTTCGCTTTCAAGGGGGTCGCTTGAACTCATCAAGACTGCGGGTGTTGCAACCGGAACACCTCACCCCAGAACAACACGAGGTCGTAGTCTGCATCGCGTCCGATTCCGATCGCGGCGGCAAGATTCCATTGCCGTATCGCATCGCGCTGCATTCGCCTGCCTTTACTCAAGATTGGCAAGCGCTTGGTGGCACATTGCGATATCGAACCACTTTGAGCCAAGACCTAGTGGAATTGACAACCTTATTGGTTGCCGCTCATTGGCAATGCGACTACGTCACGTCGGCACATGAAAAGGCGGCACTCTCAGCTGGGTTAAGCGTAGAGTTCATCGAGGCCATACGAGCAGGCCACCCGCCAGAGAGCATGACAAAAGCACAGGCGCACACCCATGAGTTCGTCCGCCAATTGCTGACAAACCAACGGGTTACAGATGCCGCGTACGCAATGTCTCTCGACGACTTAGGGCCCGCAGGGGTGGTCGAGCTCACCGCAATTGCGGGCTACTACGCGATGGTCACCTTGATGATCAATGTTCATGGCTTTGATCCGAAATCGGCAGAAGCATGGAAGGCCGCCAAATTTCAACCGCAATTCGAGGCCGAGGATGATCCGTCGTAATATGTTCGTGCTGCCGCTTATTTGCACTGGATTTCCCGTGCTGGCAGAAAGCTATCCAGCTCGCGCGGTCAAAGTCGTTGTTCCTTATCCCGCAGGCGGAACACTAGACGCCTTGGCCAGAGCAATTGTCCATGCTCTGCAGTCGCAAGCAAATTTCCCCGCGATTGTCGAAAACAAGAGTGGTGCAAATGGAATCATTGGCACTGAAGCAGTGGCGAATGCAACAGCCGACGGATACACACTGTTGTTCAACTCTTCAGCAATGCAGATCAACGAAGTGATCTATTCCAAAATAAAGTACAAAACTCTTCGTGATTTTGTTCCGATCTCGGAATCCGTATATCTTGCAGAGAATTTGCTGCTTGTACATCAGCAATCGACTTATAAGTCGATGCAAGAGTTGTTGGCCGCGGCGAAAGCTAGCCCCCGCACTGTGACCTATGGAAGTCCTGGGGTCGGAAATGGGCAACAAATTTTGATGGAATCAATTGCGCAGCAAGCGGGCTTAAAATTACATCATATTCCCTATCGGGGTATTCCCGACATGCTGAATGCGCTATTGCGGCAGGAAATTGACATGATTTTCCTCAATCCGTTGTTAGCGGAGCCGCACCTTCAGGCTTCAAAGATCAGAGCGCTCGCGACCGTTGCGAACGACGGATCAAAAAGGGCTAAGCGCCTACCCGATGTTCCAGCCATGGCGGAAGTGTTGAGCGGCTTCCATTGGAGCCCCACGCGTTTTGGCTTTTATGCCGCCACCCAAACACCCGTTGAGCGTATAGCTTCCGTACAAAAGGCGCTCGCCTCGGCACTGGATAACGGGGAACTCAGACGCTACTTGGCGGACGGAGGCTTCGAACCCGTGGGGGGCAATTCTCAGCAGTTTCGAACAGGAATCGAGGCCGATTTGGTTCGGTACGCAAAGGTTGCCGCGGCTGCCGGTATATCTCTGGAACGGAATTAACTCATATGCATCTAATTGACGAGTCGCGCGCCAGCTTTGTGAGTGGCTCGTTAAACACTGACTTCCCTCTTCAGAATCTACCCTACGGGGTTTTCAGCACGTCCTCCACCGGGCGCCGCATCGGCGTTGCAATAGGCGACTTCGTGCTTGATATAGCGGCGCTGCAAGCGACCGAATTCGCGGTCGAGGCGCCTGCACACCTTTTTGCGCAGACTACCCTGAACGCGCTGGCTGGCGAAGGACGAGGCACCTGGACCCGCATTCGACGCCAATTAGCGGATTTGCTGGAGCAAGGATCATCGTTCAGCGGATCCGCCGCTGCGAATATTTGCCTCGTGCCTCGCGCCTCGATCACCCTGCATTTGCCGTTCGACATCGGTGGCTTCACAGACTTTTATTGCTCCGAGCATCACGCAAGCCGCTGTTCGCGAATCATCCGCGGCTCGGCAGGTGGATTGCCGCCCCAATGGCAGCACCTGCCGATCGCATACAACGGCCGGGCAAGTAGCGTAGTTGTAAGCGGCACGCCCTTGCGGCGGCCCCATGGCCAAAGCTTGACTCGAGATGGGAGCAGCGTCCGCTGGGGGCCAACGCAGGCGTTGGATTTTGAACTGGAGCTTGGTGCCTTCGTTGGTCCTGGCTCGGCACTTGGAAAGCCGGTGCCATTGGCTCTGGCTGGCGAGCAGATCTTCGGCTACGTGCTGTTGAACGACTGGAGCGCTCGAGATATTCAGCGTTTCGAATCCGCTCCCCTCGGCCCGTTCCAGGGAAAGGCTTTTGGGACATCGATTTCCGCGTGGGTTGTTACGCCCGATGCCCTAAACTATTTTCGGTCGCCGGTTGAGCAACCTGCTGTTGCCAGCTATTTGACGTTTGACCATGGTGGATCGGCCACCAACTTCGACATCTCACTGAGCGTGTCCCTGCAACCCAAAGGCGGAACGCGCAGCATCGTTGCGAAGACCAGTCCGACCTTCATGTCTTGGAGTTTTGAGCAGTTGATTGCTCATCACACCATCGGGGGTTGTAATCTTCGGACGGGGGACCTCATAGGGAGCGGTACACTCAGCGGACCGAAGCCAGAGCAGCGAGCCTGTCTGCTCGAGATGACATTCGACGGCACGCAGCCACTTCTGTTGGCCGATGGAGTTCATCGCGCCTACCTCGAAGACTTTGACTCGGTAACATTTACCGGCGCAGGCACCACCAAAAGCGGTCAAAGAATAGGCTTTGGAAGCCTCGAGGGACTCGTGCTTCCTTCATTTCAGACAGAACACCAGTAACGGAACAGCCTTCAGCCTCCACATTTTTATGCCCATAACTGCGGGTGGCGACACCCGAACCAAGATTCTTGACGCCGCAGAACGGCTCTTCGCGGAGTTTGGGTTCATCGGTACGACCACCCGGCAGATCTCTTCTGTCGCTGGTGTCAACCAAGGCGCCATCCCGCATCACTTTGGGACTAAGGAGAAACTGCTTCGCGAGGTCTATCTTCGCGGAGTGCAACCTGTTCATGAGGAACGCCGGCGGCGCATGGAGGATCTGCTATCTCGGGGGCGTCCTCTGAAGCCAGAGGACGTGCTGCGTGCGCTGATTGAGCCGGCCTTTCGGGCGTCCAGCGCGAACGAGACCTTCAGAAAGCTTGCGGGACGGATCTCGACTGATCCTACGCCGCAAGTGCAGGGCATGTTGCGTGAAATCTACAACGAGAACACCGTTCTAACTCACAGGGCGCTACGAGCCGCTTGCCCGTATCTGAGCGAACGTGAACTCTATTGGCGGCTGTATTGTGTGTACGGGGTGATGCTCTACATCCAAGCGGATACCGGAAAGATGCGCAACTTGGCCGGGGAAGACTTCGACGCGTCTGACCCGGAAGTGGCAATCCGCTTCGTCCTTCCGTTCGTCACTGCAGGTATGCAAGCTCAACCTGTCGATGAACCGCAAGAAGAATCATGTGTTCGCAACTCGGCAGACGCTGAAGAGTCTATCTTTGACGGAACCCAGGTCTCAACGTGAAGCGCGTGCTGCCGCCGGCCACTTGCAGCACATGTGCAAGCTGGCTACGGTGGTCAAGCAGGACTCGACCGTGGTGCCACAATACTTCGTGCGCATCAACCAGCGCGCGGCTATTGCAAAAACGATGAAGGCGATGCGGCTGGCCGGGGCATGAGGCCCTGTGTGTCTTCTCACGCGTACAGGAGGGACGTCACGAGGCCTCGAGATGCGGAATCTGAGCGCCAGAACACTGGATGAGTTCGGCAGGTCACTCGCCTTCGTGGCAATGGGGTGCGTTTCTACACAGCCTCGGCCCGAAACGGTCGTTCAACGTTGAATCTCAGCGGGCGGCGAAACCGTCCGCTGGAGCCAGTGCTCAGGTCTCTCTTGCGGGATGTGGCGGCTGTCAGCCGCTTGTGTGGGTCTTGGATCGGTAGCGGGGCCTCATCACCCGCGTACACCGAAAAAACGCCGAAGCGCGCGGTCTACCATCCTCGCCATGAGCTCCCAATACGAATGCCTGCGTCCCGACCACCTGTACCGGGATATTTTTGACGTCGACGCGCCCAGCGACACCGCGGTGGGTCGCCAGGTTTGGCCCAGCCGCCCAGGCGTTTTCATCCGCAACCAACCGGCACCGCCTTCGGTCGAAGGCGCCGAACACCCGTACCCAGGCGCGATCGAACGCGAGCTCGTCGTTGGCCAGTTCGGCTTGGTCCCGCCCTGGGTGAAATCCGCTTCCGACGCAAAACTGCGTTCGACCAAGCTGGTCAACGCACGCTCGGAGACCGCGACCACGTCCAACAACTTTCGCGGCGCCTGGCTGGGTGCGCAGCGTTGCATCGTGCCGATGATGGCGTTCCACGAAGATGACTTGCGCAGCGGCAAAGCCGTGTCCACGCGTGTCGCGCGAGTGGACGGCAAACCCATGGGCGTGGCAGGTCTGTGGGAGTCCTGAACCGGTGCGCAGGGCGGGGTGATCGTCAGGTTCTGCCTGCTCACGGTAAATGCCAACAGCCACGCGCTGATGCACCGTTACGGGCAACCGGGCAGCGAAAAGCGCATGTTGGCGATTTTGAACGAAGGTTCGTATGGCGCTTGGCTGAACGCGGCCCAGCCGGAGAAAGCGCGCGAATTCATGCGGGCGTATCCGGCCGAGGGGCACACCGCCAACCCCATCGAGAAGAAGCGCTCGGCCGCTTGATCAGCACAGCGTTACCGGTGCCGTCTCGACGCCATGCTCGATGCTCTGCGGTGCAGCTTTCCATGACGTGGCCAGCACGCGGCGCTCGGCTTCGTTGATGGCGAAGAGGCGTGAAGAGCGCTTCCCGTTACGTGGGTTCGCAACCACCCAGGTCAGGTCGTAGGTCCGACTGGCCGCGAGCACCAATTCGCGGCCGTGCCTCACAGCTGACCTTCGGCGGCTTCGCCCGGTTGGCCAACGACCGCTACGAGCGAGGTTGGCGAACAGGAAGTCTCGGCCAGGAGCGGAAGTTCGAGCCCGGCTCTGAAAAGCGCGTGCACACCGACCTTCACGCCTGCAACAATCGGCGCACAAACCGACTTCCTGCCACATGACGCACATCGAACTGCGCAGATGCGGCCAGGGCTGGCTGCGACGTTGAACTAGAAATTGTCATGACTTTGCACACACTGCTCGCCATCCTGGGCACCGCCTGCGGCATCTACTACACCTACCTGGGCGTGGTCGTGGGCGGACATGCCGTGGATGCACAGAAGCGAAAGTCGCCATCAGCGCGCTTTCTTCTAACGGGCGTGGCGTGGTCAGTCGGTCCAGGCGACGAATACTCGGAGGCAGGGAAGCAAATTTGCCGGAAGGGCAACTGGGTGCTTGTAGCGGGCATCATCACTTGGTTCGCCTTCGGCGTGCTCAGGTGACCTCACGCAACTGTGCGGCAGCACGCGGCCAAAACCGGTCACTCGTTGCCGAGGCGGAATCGCCCCAAGAAAATGACACCTGCCCTCTACACGAAACTCGCCGACCGCCTCTTCCCGTTCCGGTGGTGGCTTCTGGCCGCATCTGTCTGTTCAGCGCTCTTCATCGTTGCTCTGTTCAGCCTCCGCGGAGAGATGTTGGCCATCTCGCTTGCAGGCCCGATGGTTGGGCTTCCATGGGCCGCGCTTTGTGCTGCCACCTGGTTCCATCCCACACGTGGCAACATGCAATCGAGTGGCGGCCGCTTTGGCCGCTTGCCGAAATTTGTCCAGTCCATCATTCGGTGGTATGCGGCCATCTTTCTAGCCGTATTCGCGGTGTTCTGCGGCGCTGCCTGGCCGCTGTTCGCGTCGTTGATACTTCGGTAGTTCGAGAGGAGACCAAGGGTGGCCTGTGGCGTCCGACGACGGTCGCAATCCGGCCAAGACTAGACCTTCGCAGAGACCCTTCCAGATGCCTAATGCTTTTGTTTTGCCACCGTCTTGTCTTGGCGACCTTGCGTGGGACCCCACAGCTCGCGGGAGCTCCAAGTAGGCCCGCCGGCCCAAGACGCCTGTTCCGGCACCCCGGAAAGGCAAAGGGCGGCCACTGGCAGACCGTTGCGGTCGCTGACCGGTTCTCAATGGTTGAACTGAACGAGGTGGCAGTCTTCGTCCTGGACAATGAATCACGACGCGGGCGCCAGAGGGCCCCGCGCTCTTGAAGCGGCTCGGAGAGCGCATTGCCAGCCATCAACATCAACCAATTGCCATTGCCCCTACCTTCCGGATTAGGCCAAACGGGAACTGGATGTGCTAGCCGAACCTCCCCGATTGCGCTTTAATCATTTACGTCGCCCGACGATGTCGTATCGGTTTCGTGCAGCATCTCGAAGGACGCGGGGACCGGAGGTTTAAAATGATTGGATGGCTCCGAGGCTGCGTAAGGTCAGTCCGGGTGATTCGGCTCGGATTTGTCATTTCGGCGGTCTGCGTCGGGCTCCTAGTCTCCGGCTGTAGAAGGGCCGAAGAGTCTCCGAGGCCAAGCCCGCTTGATAGGTCCGGCAAAGAACATCCTGGGCCATCAGCGACTCGGCCTAGTGAACCGGGACCGCGAGCCAACAGCTATCCAGAATCGTCGGGATTCCCGAGCAACTCGTTGCCGCAATTCCCCAACTCGGCGAACAGCCCGCCCCCGGAACCGAAGGGGCCGATACTTGGTTACTCGCTTGTCAAAGTGTTTTACGGCACGGACAGGAGGCCCGATACCAACCCATCCACCCAACCGTTCACCGGAGCGCGTGGTCCGCTCACGCTCGGCGCGGTCACGGTCAGCATTCCTCTCGGGCACAAGATGGGGACGGTTGAGCGCCCGGGCTGGTTTTTGGGGCAGTTCACGGACGGGAATCCAGACAAGCACTTTATGCTCAGGAAACAAGACAGTTTGAGCCCGGAAGAATTTTTCACTCAGGTGAATGCAACCTTGGTCAAGACCCGTCGGAGAACCGCGTTTGTCTTCGTTCATGGCTTCAATGTCGGCTTCAATGATGCGGCCTATCGAACCGCTCAAATCGCTGTAGACCTCGGCATAGGGGCACTACCGACGTTCTTCAGTTGGCCTTCACAAAACGAAATCGAGAAGTACACGGTCGACGAGGCTAATGCCGAATGGGCCGAGCCCCACCTCAAAGACTTTCTAGAAAAGTTCGCCGATAACTCCAGAGCTTCCGAAATTTTTGTTGTTGCGCACAGCATGGGCGCCCGCCCCGCAACACGAGCTCTGTCAGCGCTGCTTAGTTCACGACTCGACTTGCGCCCACGTTTCAGAGAAATCGTCTTGGCCGCGCCAGATATCGACGCGGAGGTATTTTTGCGAGATATCGCACCGCGAATTACTGCAAACGACGAGGAGCGCAAAAGAGGCAAGCGGGAGGGGCCACAGCTCACCTTGTACGTGTCAGCAAGGGACGAAGCTCTGGCTGCTTCGCACAAAGTCCACGGAAGCCCGCGCGCGGGCGACGCTGGACCCACGCTGGTTGTTATGGCCGGCATAGATACCGTTGACGCCTCACGCATCGATACCGATTTCTTGGCGCATTCCTATTACGGTGATGCCCGAGCGCTCTTGACGGATATTTCCCTAGTGTTTGGCCGGCACATGGGTGCTTCAGAGCGACCCGGACTAGACCCAGCCACCTCGCTTGGCGGCAACGACTATTGGGCATTTAGACGATAGAGCGACAAGAGTGGGCCTCGAGCCCTCGCGCGGGCCCGGCGAGATTTGCATTGAGCAACTGCTAGCAAATCAGCTACCTTGGAGTGGGTAGCTGCGGGGGCAGCTCGAACGCGGTATGCGGCCAACAGCGGCAGTTCGTCACGGCTTGCCAGTATTCCTCCAACTCTGTGTCCGAACGGCTCGCGAGCTCGCTACAGTCGGCCGGAACCAGACCTTCGCATGCAATGCCCTTAGACCTAGTTCCACCGGAACTCGCCTCGCGGATTCTCGAATAGAAGGCGTTGGCTCGCCGGAACCAAAGCGCACGCAATCTCCACGTCTTTGCGGGCGTCCTCCTCGGCGTGCTTGGGGCAGGCTTCTGGCTGTTGCTTTGGCCCACCCAAGCACCGTCGCCAGCCGCTAAATTCTTGTTGGGTGTGGGGTTCGGCGCCCTCGCAGGATTTGGCCTTTTGTTTCGACGTGGAGGGCCGGCGAGCGCATCTAGAGCTGCCTGCCCTTCGTGCGGCTTGGAGTGGGAAATCGGTGAGAGTAGAACTTCCCCGCCCCGACAGGTGATGACCAATTGGGACAAGTGCCCGGGATGTGGCTGCTGCATGAACGATGCTTTGCTCCGAGTTTCGCTCGCCCAGTCAGCCCATTTGCGCTAGAACGACGACGGGCAGAATTCGGCCAGCAGCGGACGGTCGACGCCGTCCCCCAAACTACAAGGCCAGAACGAGCATGAAGATTGAATCAGGACCCACTCTCGCGGGTAGAACACCCGATGCTTTCGAGATGAAGGTGCGATTTGGTTGCGGGGCACTGCTGGGCCCGGTCGTTGGCCTCGGCATGTGCGTTGGTCTCTCGCCGCTGAGCATCCTGGGCGCGTGCATGCTCGTGGGAATCACCACTGCCGCCTGCGGCGTCGGCGCCGCCTACTTGGGTGACAGCTTCTGGGCTAATCTGCGTTGGCTTCAGTAGCGGGTGTACCGCGGCTCGCGGCCAACTGCGGACGTTCGGCCGTTCCTCAGAATGCGGACAGCGAATACCCATCCAACATCCCTATGAACGAACGGCCACTGAGTCTGAGCGCGGATTCTGGCGACATCCTCCTTGGTGCGCCGCCCAGCAAGGTCTTTCAGCGGATGTGCTCCGGTGAGGGTCCCAGTCAACCGCGCAGACCTCGGCTTGATGATGCTCGCACCTTCCCACGCCCGCGCTTTGGTGACGGCGCCCCTCGTGAACAGGTAGCTCACCGAGCGCGTCATGACGCCTGACCGCGATGTGCAGAGTAGTTGCCTGCCGCGGCCCGCTGCAGCCGGACAATAACGGTCCTTGGATGGCGGCCTCGACACTCGTGTCTTAATTTTAACTTGGGAGGGAACTATGGAAGAGTTGGGAAAAATTGGAATCGGCATTTTATTGTTTATCATTACCTCAATTACTGCCTATCTTTTCCGGATGCGGCAGCTATATGCCACCTCTCCCAAACTCTACCGTCATGCGTCGATAAGCCGTGACGGCTCAATGTGTGAAGTTCTGGTCTATAACCGGGGGAATCAAGTTGAAGAGGATATAAGAGTCGACTTGCCGCCGGAATTGAAATGTGAACTTATAGCGGCTAGCTCTCCAAATATCTCATGCAAGGAATCCGCCCTCAAGATTGAACGCCTTCACAAGTGGCAAAGCGCATCGATGTTGCTGCTAGTGGAGAACGGCATTCTAGACGTGGGCAAACTAAGTATTAACTCCAAACACATTACCGGAAGGGTCGTAAAGTCGGATGACAACATTCCTCCGAACTACGCCGCAGTTTTTCTCGGTGTAGTAGTCATTTTCTGCCTGATGGGAGGCCTCTTCTCACTTCCAACTCTATGGGAAAACGGACGAGGTGCATACACGAAATACAAACTAGCGAAGCTTATGGATGGTGGCTGGACGGGGCTTGAGTCTTACGTAACCTCCGACTTAAGAGACAGCTATACAGACCAAGAGTTTCCGCTGCGGCTCGAATCTCAAAAGATTGATGGCAATTTGCTGCGCGCGACGTTTGCAATTCACAATAAAACCGCACTCCCCTTGAAGGTCTCCGCGGACAAAAAAGAGAAACGGTCAACAGGCTCGGAGCTCGATATTGAAAATTGGTCCTCCACCGAAGTTGCGCCAATGAGTTCAGGAAAGATTCAGGTGAAGATGCCTTATGTTGTAGGAAGCAAGACGGCAACAGCGTTTTCGATATTTATGGGTAGGGATACATACGTAAAGGTGATTTTTACTTACCCCTAGGATTGGGTGGGATGCACAGGCAAATTTCCTGCGCATTGGTCATAGGTCTTGACCAAGCCAAGCGGCCCGGGGTGAAACTGCACGCCTGTGGCATGCTTGCGACGGCCGCTGTCGGCCACGAGCGGACCTTCGATGCACAGCTTCCTCTCGCAGGCGGGCTCGGCCGCAATGTCGGCCACGTCCTGCAAGCGCATACTGCGGCATGCGTCTCAGCAAGTTCATCAAAGAAAATATCGAGCCCATCTTGGTCGAATGGGAGGCGTTCGCAAGAACGATGATTCCGCCCGCAGAAACCATGTCTGTGGTCGAACTAAGAGACCATGCGCACGGAATCTTGTTGGCCATCGCGGACGAGATGGAGACCTTGCAGACCGAGGACCAACGCGAGGCAAAGTCGAAAGGGTTGGCTCCCCGCGAAGTAGCTGCTAGTTTCGCCGCCGAGCATGGAGGGCTGCGTCAGCGCGTCGGGTTCGACCTCACACAGTTGGGCGCGGAGTACCGTGCCCTGCGCGCGACAGTGCTTCGCCAGTGGATGCAAAATGTCAAGGTCGTTGACAGGACAGTTCTCGAAGAGGTAGCCCGGTTCAACGAGGGCATCGACCAAGGGCTTGCCGAGGCCATGGTCACCTACTCCGAAAATGTCGCGAACTCCAGGGACACGTTCCTGGCGGTTTTGGGTCACGACCTGCGCAACCCCCTGAGCGCGCTCAGCGCGTGCGTTCGGATGCTGGAGTTGACGAGCGAGATGGGCAAAAAGGAGCGGGCCCTCAGTATCGCCAAGCGCAGCATCACTTCCATCAGCGAGATGGTCACCGACCTCCTCGAGTACACCCGCTCGAGGCTGGGCCGTGGCATTGATGTGCAGCCCAACCCAGGGGACCTCGCCGCCTTGTGCCACGAGGCTTTTGATGAGGTCTGCGCCGCCTACCCCGAACGGGTCCTGCGAGCAGAGATTCCCGAGCAGTTGCTCTGCGACTTCGATGCGCCGAGGATGCGGCAGGTCTTGAGCAACCTGCTGAGCAACGCAGTTCATCACGGAGATGCTGCCTTCCCAGCGGCTCTCATTGTGACCAGCGACTTGGAGCAGGTGACGATGGTCGTCATGAACCGGGGCAAGCCTATACCGCCCGATGCGATGCAGGTCATTTTCAACCCCTTGGTGCAGGTGCCTGCAGAAGCGTCCGAGCCGCACGAGCGCCCGGCCACTAGCCTGGGTCTTGGCCTCTACATCGCCCGAGAAATCGTAGGTGGCCATCGAGGAACCATCGTTGTCACCTCATCAGCGGAAGAAGGCACCGCGTTCCGCGTCCGCCTGCCTTTGACCATGGCCAAGCCGAAGCAAACTTAGCTGCCACGAGTAGTCCCGCGACGCTATGGTCGTACTCAAGGTCCGCTTCCTGGGAAACTGTACAGCCGCTATGGGCCCGCTGCAGACTTTCAGTTGGGCGATGTCACTTCCAAAAAGCGGTCGTTCAACGGACCGTTACAGTGGCGTACGGGCGCAAGAGTGGGCGTGGTCCTACCTTCTTCACCGGGTCACTTTCCAATTGTCGCGTCCCTGCGGGTCGGAAGCGCGGCGCGGGTGCGGCCTTCGCACTATCGCGAGCCTGCTGCAACGCGGCAAAGATGCGGGGCACATGCTCCAACAGCAGCTTGCCGGCCCGCGTGATCCGCGTGCTGCGCGTGGTCCGAACGAACAGCTGCACGCCCAGGTCCTCTTCGAGTTCCTTGATGGCCCGCGACAGCGGCGACTGCTCGATGTGCAGTCGTTCCGCCGCGCGCGCGAAGTGGAGTTCTTCAGCGACAGCCAGGAAACAGCGAAGGTGGCGTAGTTCCATGGCAACTCTCGTCATGCGTCATGCAAAGTGAGATTCAGAACCGAAATGGTCCATACCAAATGCTCCAGCGTTGGGTGGAAAGAGCATCAGGCTCCAGAGCTCATACGGAATATTAAACAGATTGACCTGGGAATCGGCGCGTCCTGATAGAGCACAAATACATCGGGAAAGGATCAAAGCCCGATGCCGCAATGATTCATTGTGCCAAGTTCAGATAACAGAACATCGATGTTGCCGCAGGAAACTTCTCTGACGGGAGAAAGCAATGCTACTAAGCGACAATCGAAATGCAGGACTGCAAAGAGCTATGCGGTTAATCGTGTCGCACCATGCGATCGTCAAGGCGCAGACTGAGCCAATGGTCAAGAAGATGGCTCATCGCAACACGTACCATGGGCAAGGCCGCCTATTGAAGATGCAGCATGTAGCGCTGGTGATCGCCCAGAACACCCGCGCCCGCCTGCCCACACCAGCGCTCAGGTCGACATCTCGAAGAGCGAGGACCACATACCAGTCGATGATCTGTTGATCGTCTCGCTGCTCTCACTTCCAGAACGCGGCTTGGGAAGGCGCCCCGCCCACACCAGACGCCACCATTCCTTTCGATGTTCGCAGGGTCAGAATGACAAAGCATGGAACCGAATGAGAAGAGTTCGAGCAGTTGCGCATCTTCTTCCGTGTCACATTCACGATTCGCCTCTCGATGCTCTCGATCGTTTCTAGGGAAGGTCTGCAAAACAGGCCCGAGCCTTGCTTGATCTGACCCCATGATTTCCAACCGCATGACTCCCCCGAATCAGCTCGGTCTGGGCCTGAATCTGTCGACGAAGAAGACGCGCAAGCGCGAGTTTCTCGACGAGATGGATCGGGTGGTGCCCTGGAGCGCGCTGGTCCAGATCGTCGAACCGCACACCCCCCGGGCCAAGACTGGTCGGCCGCCTTTTGCGATCGAGACGATGCTGCGCATTCACTATCTTCAGCAGTGGTTCGGTCTGAGCGACCCAGCCATGGAAGAGGCGCTGCACGACGTGCCGCTGTACCGGGAGTTTGCAGGCCTGGGTGACGGCGTGAGCCGCTTGCCCGACGAGACCACCATCCTGCGCTTCCGCCATCTGCTGGAGGACCACAACCTGGCCGCTGACATGCTGCGCGTGGTCAATGACATCCTTCAAGCCAAGGGCCTGCTGCTGCGCACCGGCACTGCGGTGGATGCCACGCTGATCGCCGCGCCCAGTTCGACCAAGAACGCCGAAGGCGAGCGCGACCCGGAGATGCGTCAGACCCAGAAGGGCAACCAGTGGTACTTCGGAATGAAGGCCCACATCGGCGTGGACACTGCGTCGGGGCTGGTGCACACGGTGGTGGGTACGTCGGCCAATGTGAGCGACATCAACGTCGCCGGAGCGCTGCTGCACGGCGAGGAGCACGCGGCCTTCGGGGACTCGGGCTACCAGGGCGTGCACAAGCGAGCGGAGGCCGCAGGGCCGACGTGGCATGTGGCGATGCGCCCGGGCAAGCGCAGGCTGCTCAACCCGTTCATCGAGCCGGAGTTCGTGGCCGAGCGTGTGGAGAAGATGAAGGCCAGCATCCGAGCGAAGGTCGAGCACCCGTTCCGGGTGATCAAGCAGCAGTTCGGGTTCACGAAGGTGCGCTATCGCGGCTTGGCGAAGAACACGGCCCAGATCGTCACGCTGTTCGCGTTGTCGAACCTGTGGATGGCACGGCGAAAGTTGATGGAGGTCGGGGGATGAGTGCGTCTGCGAGGCCCGAAGCGGGCTTGCGAGGCGGCCGCAGTGGCTGCCCTGCACAGCAAATCGTTGCCGAGCTTGCTCGATCGAGTCATCTGATTGCGTCGGCATCACCTTGCTCATTCAGTCGTGATTGCAGATCGTGTTCTGCAGACCATCCCTAGCACGACGCAGACGCAAGGGAGGGCGCAAACAGTGCGCCGTCCACTGCCGCCAAGCTCATCGGCGCCCCTGAGCAATAAAGCGCGTGCAAGGGCATTTCGACGCAGGTTAAACTTCAGCAGAGGGCTCCCTATGCTCATGTTCATGGACCACGGCAGCCTGCTTGATCGGCCCGCGGGTTATCGCGACTATTGGGCGATGGAGCCCGTCGACCGGAACAACCTTGTCACACGCGGGTTACCTCTGGAATTGCACCGAAGGCGCCAGGAACCTCGATGTTTCCCGGTCGCAGCTGTGCAGCTGGTTGGACCTTTTCGCCGAGTAGGCTCGCACGAAAAGCCCGGCTGGGACGGCCCCTCGGACGACTGGAAGGCGAACGGCTGCTGGGCTTGGCGCGGCTCATTGGTGAAGCCGAGCAAATCATGCTGGAATCATCTGACCACCCCGACTTTGATGTCGCCGCATGGATGGCCCAATGGCTGGTGCAGCCCTAATCCAGCCTCGGTGGACTTCAGCCAAACGAGTACCTTGACGTCGCCGACGCCCGCGCACTGCTGGCGACGCTGCTAAGGCGCATGCAGTCCGGCGTTTGCGCGTGAAAGGCATGATCGGTTGTGCCGGCACTTGCCGCCGGCACCAGAGTGAGATTGGGAGTGAAGGGGCATGTCACGTTGTGAGGTTGCTCTGCCTGAGCCGGGCAGTCTTAGTGTTCCTTACTCAACACGCTCGTCAGGGACGCCCGCAGTGCGGGCAGCAACTCGTCTGCGACTTCAGATTCAAGCTTGACCGAGCCAACATTCGTCAAGACGACTTTTGTCCGCTGTAGACCTGGCAGCCGAAGCTGAAGCTTTTCTAATGTGTGTCGTCGGCCCTCGATTAAGGTCGCACCTACCTCTCGAACATCCGTGTCACCACGAATCACAGCCTTGGCGGAGATTCCAGAGGCCAACTCCAGCGCCCCAAGCTGCATCGAATCCACGAGTCCCGATACCTTCGCCGCGCGTTGAAAAGTATCAGCCCAGTCAAGTACATTCACGGAGAGAGGACTGATCGCCAAAGCAAAGTCTGTGGCTTCCAACATCCGGCTCACCATCGCTTGGACACTTCGTGGGGCGTCGACAAGCTCTAGCCCAGGCGACGCGTCGAAGGTTCGGAACTCGCACTGGTTGTAGTCAACTCGATGAAACGTAAGTTCCTTCCCAAACGGGTCGGTGATGATGTCGTCGTACTCGAAACGCTCGATGAATCGGCCCTCGATGCAGTCGTCGCGGACGCGATCTAGAACGAAGCCATCCGCGCTGTCCTCGTCGAACGCCTTCGACTTTAACCGCTTGGCCAAGGCGCGCATTCCCATTGGCCACTCGGCCCGAAACCAGCGATAACGTTTCATGAGGCCGCCTTCTTCGGGGGGCAGTTGGAAACGTTTGCTCCGTCGCAGCGTCTGAAAGGTTCGGATCATCTTGCGCGATTGCCGGCCGACCAAGTACCTCGGCCCTGCGGGCGGAGGGCGGTGGGCGAGACACGGGGCGGTGCGCCAGGCCATTCGCAAAAAATCTTCGTTCAAAAAACTCCCCTGTTTACGGGGTGTTTTCCCTCGACCCCAAAAAAGTTGCGCTCATGCGGCCCTCGCAGCACTACATGGATTGATGGCCGCTTCGTCATCGCTCCACGTCGGGGCGAGGAGCCGGCCTCACCACTAGGAACTGAACGATGAAATTCGACGATGAACAGCTTGCCTCGCTATTTACCTGCCTCTTCGAGGGTCTGGGAGCCAAGAGTTGGACCACGATGCTTGAGCAAGGTGGCAGGTTCGAAGTCGACTACGTGACCGGTACGGCGCGGCTCTTCCCTGGGCAGACGCTCGAGCGGCCGCAAGTTGTGCAGGATATGGCAACGAACGCCACCCTTAGGATTTCGATTTGCCTCGCCGTCGATGACGAAGCCGGGATCGCTCGATTGGACGGGGCCGATGTCGAAATCGTTCGTGAGCGTTTCCGCGCCGAAATCGGTGCTTGGATTCGGGTCATCCGCTATATCGAGGAGGACTTGGCTAAGCAGAAGCCGCCCAAGTACGTCATCTGCTTGCCACGACAGGCGGCGCAAGAGCTTCAGAGCCACCTCATGCGAGGCGAGCCTCGAATGCCGCATTGAGGCATCCGCACCTCCTGACAAACGACCGGCCTCCAACTGGAGGCCCTTTTTCGGGCGCGCTATGCCGCGAAGGCTGCACACGGGCTAAGACGACGCCGGATTCACTCTTGGCTCTTGCCCAACTCCACGCGCTCCCGCACCGCGCTCTGTCTCAGATGCACGCACGTCCTCCTGATGAATGGCCCGGGTACAGGAGGGTAGGGCGTCGCTCGCGAAGTCGCCTGGGTATCTCCCAGCCGCGCGCACCGCCGTCACCCTTATGATCTGGCGCATCCACAAGACCTACAGAGCAATGGCAACCCTTTCAATCGCCGACATCGAAGCGCAGATCAAGGAGCGCGAAGAGCAAATCGCGCACCTGAGGGCCGTCGCCGCGAAGCAGCGCCAGGAGGAAATCAGCGAGGTCCTGCAGGACCTGCGACGGAAGATCGCGGAGTACGGGATTTCCGCGAAGGAACTCGGCTTGACCGGCAAGTCTGCGGTGCCGAGCCGCCGCGCCGCTGCGGCCCCGACCGGCCCAACCTATCGCGGCCCGAATGGGGAGACCTGGGTGGGGGGGACGCGCGGGCGCAAGCCGAGCTGGCTCAGCGCAGCACTTGCGCAGGGCAAGACGCTCTCCGATTTCGAAATCTAGGGGCGGGGCCGTTCGTGCGCGAGTAGCATCTTCATGGACGTGATGCCGTTGCGCTGGCCCTTGTCTTCGTCGCAGTTGTTGAAGATCAGGTGCCTGTTGCACAGCAGCTAGGGCGGAAACTGGAATTAGCTGTTCAGTTCCTTATCAATCAGCTAAGTTATGGCTTATCGCCACATTGCTGTTCAGCAAATGTGGCTCAATAGGCAAATGTGGAATCACTCACCATTGCAGTCTTTGGCCAGCTGGCGGTTGCCACTGCCGCCCGCGCGGCGGCCTCACGACCCACGCGCGAGGGAATTCCGAGTAGCCATTCGCGCTGACAATCTCGGTTCGGTTGGTCGATGCCGGGTTGCGAGCTGACTTGATGAACGATGATGGATGTTCAAAAGCCGTCATAGCCAATCCCCGTAGGGCGGCCTCGGGGAGAGGCCCGTATCCACTGGCGAATGTCAGTGACGTACTCGATGTGAATTTCCGCGAACTCACGTAGTCAGGATCGAATTCGGCCGGTCGATTTCGATTGCTCGCTTCGTTGGCACGCTTTTCGGCACGCAGGCGGGATGGCACTTGCGCGCTTCGTTGAACCTGAGGAGAATCATGGTCGTGGAAACGACCCTGATGTCGAGAGGCCGGATCACGTTACCCAAGGCGCTGCGCACAAGCCTGGGGCTCACGCCCGGCACAAAGCTGGCCTTTTCGCAACTCAGCGATGGTACGGTCGTCATGCGCGTCAAACGCAGGAAGCTGGCTGACCTTGCAGGAATTCTTACCCGGTCGGATCAGCCCAAGTTCTCCGTAGAGGACCTGAGCCGTTGAACGGGCGTTCACGACTTGCTGAAGAGGTCTCCGCAGACGACAGCGGGGCAAACGAACGCGCCGCTCTGCATGCGGCCGAGAAGGTCGAATAGAAGAGTTCGACCCTTATCGGTGTCCAGGTAGTCCTCAGGACGCCGACCGCCCAAGTCAGGGCGGGGAGCCTTCAGCCAGGAGGCGATCCAAGTTGTGGGCGTGATATGGCCCGATTCCTCAGCATCCTTTCCACGCTTCCAACGAACCGGAGCAGTGCAAGCAACCGCGCGCTTTGCGGCACAGGGAGGTGCAAATCTGGATGCACATGTCTTGGCTCTGGCGGCGACGCATACCCAAGCCAACGGAGCATTCCTGTTTCGTCACACCCATGTCTGACGCCAGGTCGGGAGGGATTGTTTCGTTGTGCTCTCAGGAGCCGGAGATCACCCGCTCGGCTTCTTGGAGCCGAGCGTTGTCTTTTTGGGCGCATCCTGAAGTGAGTCCAGAACGACCGCAGCCCGGTGCTCCTTCCTATACCGCTTGGCAATCGCGCTCACCAGTTCGCCGGGGTCTGTCTCCAGCCCGGTTGAGAGGCGAAAAAGGGTTCCCAGCGAAGGCGAGGTCGAACAGGTCTCCAGACGGGCTACGAATGTCCTGTCAACGCCGGCTGCAAATGCGAGCGCTTCCTGATTCAGACCAAGCGCTGCGCGGCGCGCCTTGAGCTCCGCTGCGACCGCCCGGAGTAACGCCGGATCGGGGGGGCTACGCATGCAGCGAATCTCGCCGCTGCGTCGCATTTATGCACTCGCATAGTTGCTACAAAGTGAGGATGTGCTGTCCAGAAGAAATCCCTCTTCTTGGCTGGTTGTTGCCTAGCGCTATGCCGCAAGAAGGTTGGCCTGTACACAAGCGAGAAGGGGAACCAGCCGGCATACGGCTCATGCTTTGACGAGATCCGTTGAGACCAACTGTCACAATGCCGATTTGTACATTTATGCCCCAGCATCTATGCTACATGCGTCAGTTTGTCAAGTTGCCTGTGTGATCTTCCTTCGCGGAGCCGGTGCGTGTTGGTGAGTCACCCTGGCATGGAGCGCAATCACGTCTTCGACGTGGCGGAGGTACTGGCATGGAGAGGCACGGCAATGCTGTGGGGGTGGTTCGTAGCCAACCTCCCTTCGAGATTCTGCACGGCCGATCCAATTCAGCGCGCCTTAGCAGCGCTTCGAAAGTGGAGCTACTGTCATGAGCGATCAGCATCAAGCGGGTGTGCCTCGTCATCAGTCTGGTTGGGCGGAACTGGAAAGCCAGTCGGGTGGTACGGTGCAGCCCGTCCTGAAGCGCAAGCCAGCCTTCTGGCGGCGAGCAAAGCCGCGACCGAAGACGTTCCAACAAGCAGTCGATGTCACCTCAGCGCGTTTGAGCGATAGAGACGCGAAGCTCGGTGATCCACGCGCACGTTTCCCCTATATGTTCGACGGTCCGCACGTCGGTCTCGTGCTGTATCGTGGTTGGGTGCCAATCCTGGTCCGCGCATGCGAGAAGATCGACCAAATCGTCGTCCTACGGGGTCTGAAGTTCCACTGGGTTTGCTTGCGAGAGGAGAATGGGACGGGGTGGTTCTTCTATTCGTTGAACGATCGCTCTCGCTTCCTAGTCGACATCGGGGGTAGTTCGCGTCGGGCGCTTGTTCATGTCAACAGCGAGGTGCCGACGACGCTAACGAGACGCATCGACGCGATTGTCTGTGAGGCAGAAAGGCTAGCATCAGAAGCCTGTCTCGTATGTGGCGCGCGATGCACACGCGCGCGGTATTTTGGTCAGGAGCTCCCGTTGTGTTCGCGGCATTGCCCGGACCAAATGAATGAGCAGGCAGAGGAGGGGCTCGAGAGCGTGTGGCGATTGTCAATCGAATGGGAAGCTCCCTGATCGCTCCACGACTAACCTCGCTCTAAACGCAATGTTTCAAACTTACTCAGCTGTGTTAAGGGTGCATAATTCTTGCGGCCAGGGACCGGAGATCGGGCGTATTGCGAAGATTTGCCTCTCGCAATAACTGACTTGAACTCAGCAGGGTTCCGCAGTTGGAGAATCTTTCGAATGTCCATCGCAGAACCCGCAACCGGTAGTGTGTCGACGACTCCCAAAGAGGCGACTCTGGACCCAAAGGTAGTCGTTGATTTAGGAGACGAAGCCTATGCAGTTTCAATCCAACCACCTCGGCAGCGCGTTCCTGAGAGAATCTCTCGGGACGCCCCGATCGAGCGAACCAGTTAGCCTTCGCCTTCTGAATCAGGCAGACAAGGTGGTCGTCGCGGTTGGCCAACCGTTCATTGCTAGAGCTCTTGAGCGCCTCGGCCAACCACCCAGGATCTCGATAAAGAAGTCTTGTACGTGCGTCAGATTGTTTCTGCTTTTTGGCGTAGAACGCTGCGCGGCGATCTTGACGGACCGGGGGAATTGTCAACCCTACGCGGCAAAATCCCAGTTGCTTTTCGAGCCATGCGAAGTCGTTGAGTACTAGACACCAATAGATGGAAGAATGACGCGTCCGGAGAATGCACCAGTTGAGTTTCTGGCCTCCAGTAACCAACGCCAACAGTTCCTTGCGGGCTTCCGAAGCGCTTTTCGGTCGAATCACCCGGCGCGTAGTCGGTTCGACGGTAGGTGCAGAGTTCGCGATTGCTGCGTGAAGACTGTGGTGCGTGAACCCTAGAGCAACTAGGCAAGCACAAAGTGTAGGCATGCCTTGAAGGTCAATCCTCGTTGCGTGGGCCGTACCTCCAAATGACTCTCGGCGCCAGGAATTAAAAGCGCTTCCGAAGGCTTCCATCGTCACTGCGTTCATGTTGATATTCGATTCGCGACAGAAATTCCTAACGAAGCCGGCCACTTCGCTGGCTTGACGCGGCGCTTCGGCCGAATGGAGGCAGTCGTGTTCGAATACGGCAAGCCGGAAGATGGGCGTGGATCTTCCAACTACATCCGCTGTGGGGTCCCCAAGGTCACATCCGCACACCGGGCATGTCAATGAGATCCGAACCAAGTCGGATCTAGGTGCGAGAACCGTTGCACAGTTCGGACACCGGTGAATAAGTTGCAGGGCATGTTCGTGACATACGAAGGTTCCCGGGAGCTGATGACTCCGACGCAGGCTCGGGACGCCGATAGATCGAAGGTCCTGGCGGGCGCACTGAGCACAGAACTGAAGTTCCAATCGAGTGTGCGACGGAGAGCGGAGAAAGTCCGGGGAGAATGGAAGCTTACCCTCGAGGTTCCCAAGGGCCGATTCGACGGATGGTGCTCGTCGTCGCTTTGCTTGGAAGCATGCCCAGTAGGGCTTGGTGCTGAGCTCGCAAATCAAGTCTGACAAGCCGATCTCGAGTCGCTCGGCCAAAGAGATCCAGATGGGCGTAAGGACGCTGATGTCCATGAACTGCCAGCCGTACGAGATCGACGGTAGGTCAAGCCACTTCAAGAGCGCGTATTTGGAACCCAACGCGTTCGCGTCGATGAAGCGAGTCAGAAAACTGCCTACTAGCTCATCCGGATACCGCTCAGGCATTTGTGGAAAGGGTCGCACGCGTTTCCCCTATGGAGATGACAGTTCACCATCGGGACGTCGCCGTAGTCCAGCGAGTCGAAGGGCTTTCCATTCCGGAAAGATCCCACCAGAACTAGACAATGCGCGAGAGGCAAAGGCATATCGCTCCCTCTGATACTCGCTGATGCTCTCCGAATACCCAATCAAGGCCCCCTGGGAAAGGGGAAGGCGATGCAGATGAGAGCGGATCGAACTCAGCGGCGCGATCATGCGCATCAAGGCCGCAGTGGACACCCGAGGTCGCGGCAACCGAGATTTCAGTGCCAAGGCGATGGCCGCGATGCGCTCCGCATATTGCTTATCGCGGCTCTCCCAATCGACTCTGGCTCGATGAATCGATTGGCTGATCGGCGGATCTGATAGGCCAGAACCGCTCGTCAGCCACTGACGATCATGGCGATAGAGCCATGCATATGCCTCTCCGTCGAGGACTCGGCGCTGGCGCACAGAGTGTCCAGCCAGTTGAGTCTGAAGCCATCTCTGGCGAAAATTCTCCAACATTGCTGCGTCGGGGCGGGCTATGGCCCTAGCTAGCATCGCCCTGCGAATCCGGTACACAGAGCTCAATGAGAGCCGCGCAAGTTTGGCGACGTTGACGGGCGTCGTACCCGATCTGAGCATTGTCTCGACCTTGGCGATGCGATGCGTCGTTATGGGCGTGGATCGGCCGGCGATTGGAAGGGGGAGATCCTCTCGTCGCCGTGCAGCGATTGAGGCACAACTATCGACCTCAATGAGCATGAGACTTCTAACCGAACACACCCCTGCATCGGACCTGGTATCTAATGCGAACGGGGGCGCCGCTACCGCCGGTAGGCAGTTGTCGCACTCAGTGCGATTCTGTTTGACGATCGCCACATAGCCGGAAAATGAGCCGAACAGACAATTGATGAGTACTACGTGAGTGAGCGGATGAGAAAGCTTCCCGTGACCGTTGAGTAAGCCGCGGAGCCAGACGAGCGCGCATCCAGAATGCTGTGCGATACGGCTCCCGACCCTCCAATCGTCAAAGAATCGATTCTCTTGAAGGATGAGGGACGAGAGCTGTTGCCACCTAATGCGTCCCGAGGCACTACAAAGCCCCATCTCCCTCAGCCTATTCAAATACGTCTCACTGCAAAGGTCGCCGGTCAGACCAGACGGAGTTGCCCTTAGGACGTCGCTGGAAGTAAGGGCAAAGCGTGTAAGAGGCTCAAGGGAGACTCGACTCACATGGATGGGTGCTCCAAGCAATGGAGGCAAGCGTAACGCGGTCCGTACTGTGTCCTTACTCTGCGCAAAATGCTCTACAAGCGGAATCTGATGAATCGGGCAGATGACAACACCGGGGAGCAGATGGGACCGGCGCCAATAGAGCGTTCCGTTCATATCCCAAGAAAATCTGTCGCATTCAATGCAGGAGCGAAACGTAGCGGTAGCAGAGAACCGCTGGGCGACGAGACCAAGCCAGATCTTCAGCGTTCCGCCGGGGCCGTGAGAAGCGCGCTCGACAAGTTCTTCCCAACGTGCGCATGGCATGAACGGACGATGGTACGGATAGTTGGTGCTCCTCTCAATAACCTCCATGATCGTTGGATAGGGGCTTACCTCAGGCCATTGCCGAATCATCGCGGCGAGAGTGGTGGGAAGATCTGCGCTGGAGATTTCCTTGCCAGAGCCGAAGACCGAGTGCAAAAATCGTCGGCCTAGACCCAAACAGTTGTACGCGTTCAGCCGGCCTAGATAGCTGTAGAGAGTCTCGTCTTCCAGATGAGGAGGCGCATAGGGAAGGGGGCCGTTCGTTGACATGGTGGTCGCCGCTCAGATTCTGGGCGCTATGGTAGGCAGAGGCTCCGGCGCCGGACGTCGAGTCTTTGAGTGGGCCTTGCCAGTGCCTGATTTCGATCGTGCTTTGACTCGAGGCTTGCGCGGCTTGCTTAGTTCTTCAGCATGCTGAACTTGTTCAAACTCAGGATCGATTTTGGATCCCTCCGTCCTCGATTCCTCTCGTCCAACCCACTCCCTCAGATCGTCAAGATCGCCCTTGAAGACAAGATCATCGAACCTCTCAAGGTGGTTCTGTCTTTTTGAAAGAACAGCATTGATGGCGGGCCGAAGGAAGCTCATTTCCGTCGCCGCGACTCTCTCAAAAGCTGTGCTATCGACGACCTCTCGGCTGCCAATCTCCTGTCTCTGTGCAAGCAAGAAACTCATAGCGGTGAAGGCGGGATTTCCACCCGAGCAGTTGTGCCAAGCGGCGCGCGTTGATTTGTCAAGCGGTCCAAGATTCCTTACGATTCTGTAACCCCAAAGCGCGTCGCAGAACGCGCTCCACTGGGGATCGTTTCGCCCCATCAACGGAAAGCTCGTCGCCCCGCCTGATGTCATCTTCCGGACGTTCCTTACACTCTTCTCAATCACAGGTCCGAGCGCAGGTGTTCCAGCAAAGATAATTGAGACGCCAGCGAGTTCAATGAATTGGCTGAAGAAGTTAAGGACAATTTCCGCCTGGCCACTTCTTGCGGCCCGCAAGTGCTGAAGGTCATCGATGAATACTCCGCCTAGCGAGACAGCCGTCGCAACCTTTTGCGCGAGCAATGCCATCAAAGCGATGCGCCGAATACTCTTCGCTTCACGGGCATAGTGTGTATTCCCGAGTATGCGGTCGATGGCATCAAAAAACTGGATGCAAAAGCTAAGCATGGTGGCGTCGTGCATCACGTTCATGTGAATCACGGGAATCTGACGGCACATGAAAGGTCTACCCCGATACTCCGTATGCTCAATGACGACACAGTATGGCTCGAGGAAGCGCCTACCGAAGGTGGTCTTTCCGCTTCCAGTGACGCCCAAGATCGTCTGCCCAAGTGCTGTTGACCTCAACTGCGAGGCAGATAGGCTCTGCTCATCGGTCATTGTCCCTATCAATGTTCGGCGTCTTTGTCCAAGCGGGGTCAAGGGATTGCGAGCTACATACGCTTCGCGAAGGTTCATTGTTGCGTTTGCAGCCGTGCGGCTGTACTCTGCAAATGGGTAGATCACCGACGCGATGCGTGATAACTCAGCAATGCGGACTAGATCCCCCTTTGTTCTGTCTG
The DNA here is from genome assembly GCF_001984055.1 of Variovorax sp. KK3. GTDB lineage: Bacteria > Pseudomonadota > Gammaproteobacteria > Burkholderiales > Burkholderiaceae_C > Variovorax. Next base: position 63,465 of record NZ_LYVO01000005.1, on the reverse strand, counting down.
CACCCGTAAACTTCGGAGGGTTGAATTCAATTCTCTCCAAGATTTTTTCTTTGGAGACTTCTAAGGGAGGGAGTGCCTCGATCAATGGGTTGCCATCAAATCTACTAACGCCGGTTTGGGTGTAGATGGCTGGGATTGATTCGTAGTGCTTCATGATGCTGCACCTTCATCGCCGCCTGCTGCTGCTCTACGTTCAATCGTCCTACTGATGATCGCAACACGCTCGGCGTCCTCCAACTGCTTCCAACTCGGAGTAGCGGCAGCGCTATGTGCCGTGGTGTTGATGGTCGGCTCGCTGTTCCTGCCGGTCAGTCCTTGTTTCATCTCAGAGGTATCGTCGTGGCGAAGGACCGCAGTCTCTGCCTTGTTGGCATGTATCGGGGGTTGCCGAGCAGGTGCAATGCTTTTTCGTTGCGAGTACCGACGTCTCCTGCTCCGGTCTTCTGCTTCTGCCTTGAGCAGTTTGCCTGGCGTCTCGAGCGCCTTCTCCTCGTCTATCGTTACTCCCCGGATTTGTTGGCGATCTGTCTCAATCATCTTCCACGAGGACCATGCGCCGGTCTTGCTGACCACAAAGGCCTCCTCGGGGAAGGTTTTGTCGAATCGCACTTTGACTGATCGTGGATTGCTCGTCGATGACCGCGCCAGCGGAATCGCCTTCTCGTCACTAGGCTCGTAAAGACGCTTCTCGAACTTCAGTCGCTCCTTGGCAATTGATCCTGTTCCGACCGAATAAAGTCGATGCATTAGATCCTGTTCGGTCAATGGCGATACCCTTGCACCTGTCAGTTCACGGCAACCCCAGAGGTATGCGGCCTGCGGAGTCGGGGGAACCCCTGCTTGGATCATTCTTTCGTCACTCTCTAGCATTTTGTGTGGCGCGTTGTTGTGGTCAATAACGATATTGATGAGGGAGCTATAAATGTCTCGTAGGCTGGTCGCTGCAATATTCTGGGCGTTCTTGGTGTGTCGCCTTGAAGGGGGATCGAGAGGGCGATCGGCATAGACGCCAGGCAAGCGAGAGCTCGCCATCCTTTTTTTGAGAGCAAGATTAAGTCGCTCGATCACCGCTCTGCAATCCGGTTTAAATGGGGGCATGGTGTGCGACTCGATTCTTAGATCCTGTACGGCTGCTTCAAGGTAGCAGCCGCCAATGAACTCGCTTCCACGGTCATGCGCCATTACGGAACAGACGCGACCAACTGGCCAGACCTCGTCGCTTATCTCGATGCCGAGAAATCTGAATCGAGACACCCTTGACGTAAAGGCGACAAGGAGGGCGTATTTGACTTCCTCCCATGACGGAGAGCCCAAGGTCACATATATGCTGACGATGTAACGGCTCCATCTATCGACGACGATATAGATCCATGGGCTGCCCACCAAGATCGCATTGCCGTACTCGTCTATTGTCACCAATGCGATCCTTCCGCCTGTCGCGTCGACCTCATAGATGTCGCCTGGCCCACTTGTGTCCGATGGATGTCCGGGGTCATTTCCGGCGAGTGCGGGGAGATTGCGGGCAATGTCTTCGTCGAACTCGATGTGAGCCTTCATGTATCTCCGGAACTGGGCATACGTCACAGGCAAGACGCGAAGACCACTCATATAGTCTGCATAGATTTCCGGATACCGCTTCGCGAATTCAGTCGTCATGTAATCGTCGTGTGCGGCTACGAGCGTGGTTGGGCCGTGGGTGCATCGCTTGGTGGCGCTGACCATTTCAAGAACATCCTCCTCGTCGACGACGAAGGTGTTTGTCACGCGACGTCCTGTCAACAGTGGTTGGCGGCCTCGCCGATGCCTAACTGAGTTCTGATCGCGTTGCCCTTCCGACGTTGAGACTACCTTGTTCGTTCCAGGCTCCGGGCCTGGAACCAACGGTGTGAGGCCTTCTTTAATGCGTCCGAAGTAGTAGTAGCGAAGTATCAGGCGCCAGAGCGTGAGAAATCTCATGTCAAGTTCATCGGCTCGATTCTGGATCTCTGACTTGAAGCGCTTGCGCGCCAGGTTCGCCTCGACATCGAAGGTCTCTATGAGTGGCGCTATCCAAGACAGCGCGATGTCGCAGGTTTGTTTGTCCCTGAGTGCGTTTGGCATGCAATTCTCTTCAGTCCGCGGAGCGGGATGCCTTCGAAAAAGCTCCTCTGGCAGTGCGGCCTTGCAGAGTTCAGCTCTACCCGACTCGAGATCTCTCGTCACCTCGTGCTTGGAGAGGCGATGAGGCTTCCGAGCTGAAGCCGCTGCAGACGGGGTTGAATACTCCGTGACGTAGACAGTGCTTCTGAAGACGTGCGTTATGCGCATCGGATTCTTGGTTTTGGAGTCTGCGAATCGCAGAAGCAGTCCGATTGCCACCTGGGTGGTTTCTGCGGGTGGATAGGACTCAGTCGTCATAGATGAAGGACTACGCTGTGGTTTAGTGAGATCGGCCGACGAAGATCAACTTTGAGCAGATTTGTCCAAGCGCAGTACTGAAAGAGGTTCTCCGCCGTATGCCGGTAACAACACCGCGAGCCCGCCATGCGGATGAGTTCAGTCAGTGGTGTCCCGAGTTGATAGCTCCTCGCGAAGGCATCAGCAAAGCGCTGCGCGGACTCCTCATTGGGGTCGTACCGGTCTACGAACCAGCGCCTAATGAATCGAAGGTTGCGCAGGAGCTGTTTGGTGAAATCTTCGGTCTCAACGCAAGCCCACGGAACTCCAACTTCCTTGCACCATTGATACTCAATGTTCAGGCGCTCCTGGACCTTCGGAAGTCTGCGGTCCGCGGCCGATTTGATGCTTTGCGCTTGGATGGATGTTCCGTATGCCTCGCGCCTAGTCACCATAAAGTCAATGGTGAATGGCTCCGGAAAGCCGGATCGCTTGCCATGCTTGATCTTGTGCTGCGCGCAGAGCTGCAGGGTGCTCTTCAGATCCAGGATTGGATACTGCTCTCGAATGTCAAGTACATCTGGATCTCGTTCTAGCAGCAGGTAGTTCGTCGCCTCCAGAGAAGAGAGGAAGTGGAAGGGACGTCGAATCTTGACGCCTTTGAAGTTGGAGCAGGTTCCCTTGGAGCCGAAGTCCCTTACTCTGATCCATGGCTGGTAGGCGGCGCCCTCGCCCAGTCCGAACCCCCGTCTAACCCGGGGGCGCAGATACGTCGGATAGAGGGAGGGGTCGTGTGGCCAGTCCACGTAGCAACCTATTAGCAATTGCCGGCAGGGAACCGAAGCGATGGGTGGCGCGCTTCGGGAGGGTCATCTATGGTTTAGCCTAGTCGGGCGGAGCGCAAGATTCAAGCCGTCTTTTGTGTCGAACTTGGTTCGATCGCGGCTCTTACGGACAGTATCTACCGTTAAATGTGCTTTCTGCAAAGTGAGCAGCACGCGCTAGTAGCCCTGACAGCCTTGGTGCTCGGCGTGATCGTCTCGGTGACGTCGATCATTGCTGTTGGCCGCCGGCGATGCGGTCACGACTCCGCGATGCGACTGGCGAGGTAAGTTCTCAACAGCCGTTGGAGGATCTCGCTGAGGGATGCGAGCGGCGGCTCAAAACGGCCTCATGGGTTGTGATTCGAAGAGCCATCGGAACTTGCTAGAACAGATGAGTCGTCCGGTTCGATCGGACGAACTGCTCGGCAGTGGCTTTCTGAGCCTAAGGTGAATCGCATTGGCGAGTTCGTAGGCACGTAGGCAGCGCCATGCGGCGCTCGACACGACAGGCTGGCGTGGCGGCCAGGACGGGATCACTGAAGAGGCGTAGTGGGTGCCTGCTGCGTGGCCCGTGACAGAGCCTCAGCGATCTCTTCCCTCGATCTAAACGCGTTGACTCCCAGGGATACCCTCCGGGATGCCCAATAGACGTGCTACGGCTCCTCGGAAACGGCTGCTCCACTTGGTCCCGTCAGCAGTGGGCTTGCCGGGTGTTCGCCAAGGTGTGGCCAAAGTATCGGCAATTGACTAGGGCGCTTAGTCAAAAATCTCAGCAACCTTAGTTAATCGGCGTCGGCGTTTACGCCGTCGAGCATGGTCTGCTCCCAGGTGTCGCCGTTGGCCTGTTTGAGCAGGGCTGCCCATCCGACGACGAGGGCCGCGATTCGGTCGCCGTCGTATGGCTTGGGCTGGGTCTCGAACGCGAGCCGGATCGACTCGATGCCCGTGGCGCCGCGCAATTGGGGCAGTGGCGCGCCCTGTGTGATCGCGTCCCACGTGCGCTGCGTCGCATCTTCGGCACTGGCCGACCACTTTCGCCACTCCCGCGGATTGCGCCGGTACAGCGACAACTGCACCCGTCGTATCGACTGCAGGTTGTCGCGCAGCGCGAGGTTGGCGATTCGGTTGGCGCCGCTTTGCAGCCACTCGTTGCTGCCGTAAGGCTCGGCGCGGTCGGTGCTGCTGCAGGCGCCCAGGCCGAGCGCCGCAGCCAAGCCGCCGAAGAGGACCGTTCGGCGTTCGAAAGAGGCAGCAAGACGGGAGGGCCGAGGGATATCGCTCATGGCCCGCACGTTATCATCCCGGCCTCGGGTGACAGCCGGCGACGGAGCTTCTGGCCGGCGAGTATTTCCTTACAAATCAACACCTTGGGCTCACCTCAGGCCCACATCAGCCGTGCGTCTCAACTCCATCAAGCTCTCCGGCTTCAAGTCTTTCGCGGAACCCACCAACTTCCTGCTGCCCGGCCAACTGGTGGGCGTGGTCGGTCCCAATGGCTGCGGCAAGTCGAACATCATGGATGCGGTGCGCTGGGTGCTGGGCGAATCGCGCGCGTCCGAGCTGCGCGGCGAATCGATGCAGGACGTGATCTTCAATGGCACGACCACCCGCAAGCAGGCCAGCCGCTCCAGCGTCGAACTGGTGTTCGACAACGCCGACCATCGTGCCGGCGGCCAGTGGTCGCAGTTCACCGAGATCGCGGTCAAGCGCGTGCTCACGCGCGACGGCAATTCCAGCTACTACATCAACAACCAGCCCGTACGCCGGCGCGACGTGCAGGACGTGTTCCTGGGCACCGGCCTCGGCCCTCGCGCCTACGCCATCATCGGCCAGGGCACCATCAGCCGGATCATCGAGTCCAAGCCCGAGGAACTGCGCCTGTTCCTCGAGGAAGCAGCCGGCGTCTCCAAGTACAAAGAGCGCCGCCGCGAAACCGAAAACCGCCTCGGAGACACGCGCGAGAACCTCACCCGCGTCGAAGACATCCTGCGCGAACTCAACAGCAACCTCGAGCGGCTGGAGATGCAGGCCGAGGTGGCCACGCGCTACAACACGCTGCAGGCGGACGCCACGCGCAAGCAGCATCAACTGTGGTTCCTCAAGCGCAGCGAGAGCGAAGGCGACCAGGCCAAGGTCAAGGCCGACGGCGAAAAGGCCATCAACGACCTCGAGTCGCGCACGGCCGACCTGCGCCACGTCGAGGCCGACCTCGAGACGGTGCGCCAGGCGCATTACGCCGCCGGCGACCAGGTCAACCAGGCCCAGGGCCGGCTCTATGAAGCCAGTGCCGAGGTCGGCCGGCTCGAAGGCGAGATCCGCTTCGTGGTCGAAGGCCGGCAGCGCGTCGAGCAACGGCTGGTGCAGCTCACCGAGCAGGCGGGCCAGTGGAACACCCGGCGCGACGACGCCGAGGCCGAGATCGAGACGCTGGCCGGGCAGGGCGTCAACGCCGAGGAGCAGGCCGAACTGCTGGCCGCGCAACTCGAAGAGCACGACGCCCGCATGCCCGCCCTCGAAGAAGCGCAGCAGCGTGCGCAGGACGAAGCCAATGCCCAGCGCGCGAGCGTCACGCAGGTGCAGCAGCAGATTCAGGTGCTGGCGGCGGACCAGCGCAACATCGACGACCAGGTGCGTCAACTCACGCAACGCGCCGAGCGCCTGCAAGGCGACCAGAAGGCACTGGCCGCGCCCGACGAGGCTCGCCTTCATGACATGCAGGAACAACTTGCCGCAGCCCAGGAAAGCGCGAGCGAAGCCGATGCGCGCCTGCACGAGCTGCAGGAAGCCGTGCCCCAGCTCGACGAGGACCGCCGGGCGAAGCAGCAGGCGGTGAACACGGAAGGCGCGCGCCATGCCGAGCTGTCCGCCCGGCTGGAGGCGCTCAAGGCGCTGCAGGAAAAGGTCAAGACGGACGGCAAGCTCGCCCCGTGGCTGGCCAAGCATGGCCTCGAAAGCCTGCAAGGCCTGTGGAGCCGCATTCACATCGAGCAAGGCTGGGAAGACGCGCTCGAAGCGGCACTGCGCGAGCGCATGGGCGCGCTCGAAGTCAGCCGGCTCGACATGGTCCGCGCTTTCGGCAGCGATGCACCGCCGGCCAAGCTGGCCTTCTACAGCCCACCGAGCGCCGCTGCGCCCCAGCCTGCCGGCACGCTGCCGCGCCTGTCGGACCTGCTGCGCCTCGGCGATGCCGGCCAGCAGGCGCTGCTGGCCGACTGGCTGCACGGCTGCTACACCGCGCCGACGCTGGAAGAAGCGCTCGGCCAGCGCGGCGGGTTGCAGCCCGGCGAGGCCATCTACGTGCAGAGCGGCCACGCCGTCACGGCCCACAGCGTGAGCTTCTATGCCCAGGACTCCGAACAGGCCGGCCTCTTGGCGCGCCAGCAGGAGATGGAAAACCTGGAACGCCAGCTGCGCGCCCAGACGCTCATCAACGAAGAAGCCCGCACCGCATTGGCCCGCGCCGAGTCGGCTTATGGCGATGCCGCCCAGCGCCTGGTCACGGCCCGGCGCGAGGCGGCAGACACGCAGTCGCGCGCACACGAAATCCAGGTCGAGACATTGCGCCTGACCCAGTTGGCCGAACAGACCCGCGCGCGCAGCGAGCAGTTGTCGGCCGACCTCGGCGAAGTCGAAGCCCAGCTCGAGGAGCTGCAAGAAAAGCGTGTGGCCGCCGAGGCGCGCTTCGAAGAGCTGGACATGCAGCTGGCCGACAGCCAGGAGCGCCACGCACAGCTCGACGAACGCGTGATCGAAGCCGGCCGCGCCCTGACCGCCAGCCGCGAGCAGCACCGCAGCCTGGAGCGCCAGGCGCAGGAGGCGGTGTTCTCGCAGCGCACTCTCGAAGCGCGTCGCGCCGAACTCAATCGTGCGATCGAAACGGCCAACCAGCAGGCCGCATCGCTGGCTGACGAGGACGAACGCGCACGCGCCGAACTCGGGCGCCTGTCCGATGCCGCGGCGCAGGCCGGGTTGCAAGATGCGCTGTCCCTCAAGCTCGAGCGCGAAAGCTCATTGGGCGCCGCACGCAGCCAGTACGACGACCTCACCCTCAAGCTGCGCGCCAGCGACGAGCGCCGCCTGCAACTCGAGCGCGAACTCGACCCGCTGCGCCAGCGCATCACCGAGCTACAGCTCAAGGAACAGGCGGCGCGGCTGGGCTTCGAGCAATATCAGCAGCTGCTGGCCGATGCCCAGGCCGACATGGAAGCCATCGCCCGGTCCATCGAGGACGACAGGGTGCGGCTGACCGGCCTGCAGTCCGAGATCGACCGGCTCCACCGCGAGGTGGCCGCGCTCGGCGCCGTTAACCTGGCCGCCCTCGACGAGCTGGCCACGGCACGCGAACGCAAGACCTTTCTCGATGCCCAATCGGCCGACCTCAACGAGGCCATCAACACGCTGGAAGACGCCATCCGCAAGATCGACGCCGAAACGCGCGAGCTGCTCGGCGGCACCTTCAAGATCGTCAACGAGCACTTCAGCCGCATGTTCCCCGAACTCTTCGGCGGCGGCAACGCCAAGCTGATGATGACGGGCGACGAGATCCTCGACTCCGGCGTGCAGGTGATGGCGCAGCCGCCGGGCAAGAAGAACCAGACCATCCACCTGTTGTCGGGTGGCGAGAAGGCGCTCACCGCGATCGCGCTGGTGTTCGCCATCTTCCAGCTGAACCCGGCACCTTTCTGTCTGCTCGACGAAGTGGATGCGCCGCTGGACGACGCCAACACCGAACGCTATGCCAAACTCGTGACCGCCATGAGCCGCGAAACCCAGTTCCTCTTCATCAGCCACAACAAGATCGCGATGGAGATGGCCCAGCAGCTCATCGGCGTGACCATGCAGGAGCAGGGTGTCTCGCGCATCGTGGCGGTGGACATGGAGTCCGCCGTGTCGATGGCCGAAGCCGCATAGCCCGCGGTGATGAGCAGCCTCACTGTCGCCCTCGCCATCGTCGGTGGTCTGGTGCTTGCCGCGGTCGTCGGCTACAACGCCTGGATGTCGCGCCGCAATGCGCCCCGCCAGCCCGAGCTCGGCGAGGACGGCGAGGTGCTCGGCACCGTGCCGGCACCCCTGAGCCGTGATGAAGACCCCGTGCTGCACGCATCGGAAGAGCCCGGTGGCGCGGCCGACCGGCACGAGCCGCTGTTCGACCCGGCGCTGCCGGCGCCCAGCGCGCTCCCCATTCCGACTGCCGATCGGCGCGGCGGGCTCGACCCGCTGATCGACGTGATCGCGCCCATCACGCTCGACAGCCGCGTCTCCGGCGACGCCGCGCTCGCGTCCATGCCCGCCACGCGACGAGCCGGCAGCAAGCCGGTGGCGATCGAGGGCCTCAACGAGCTCACGCGCGAATGGGAACCTGCGGCGCCGGGCCAGCGCTACGGTGCGTTTCAGGCCGGGGTGCAACTGGCCAACCGCACCGGCGCGCTCAACGAGATCGAATACTCCGAATTCGTCGTCAAGGCCCAGGCCTTCGCCGATGCCGTCAACGGCGCCCCCGAATTCCCGGAGATGCTCGACGAGGTGGCGCGTGCGCGCGAACTCGACCAGTTCGCGAGCGAGCACGACGCCCAGCTGGGCTTCGTGCTGCGCGCGCTGCATGCGGCCTGGAGTCCCGGCTACGTGCAGCAGAACGCCGCACGCCTGGGCTTCGTGGCCGGCATCATCCCGGGCCGCATGGTGCTGCCGGCCAGCGAGCTGGGCCTGCCGCCGATCCTGGGCCTCGCGTTCGACACGCAGGCCGCCCTGGCCGACGACCCGGCCCAATCCGCCATCCGCGAGCTGACGCTGAGCCTCGACGTGCCACAGGTCGACCGCGGCGAGCGGCCCTTCCAGCGCATGCGCGAAACCGCCGCGACGCTGGCAAAGGAGATGGACGGCGTGGTGACCGACAGCGACGGCCAACTGCTGCGCGAGGAAACCATGGACGCCATCGGCGCCGACCTCGAACAGCTCTACGACACGCTGGATTCGCGCGAGCTTTCGGCCGGCTCGCCCCTGGCTCGGCGGCTCTTCAGCTGAGCCGGCATCCTGATCCCGGAGAACCCATGACCACACGCGAAGAAGCGGCTCGCGAAGCCGCCGCACTGGGCGAGCAGCTTCGCCACCATGCGCACCAGTACTACGTGCTCGACGCGCCCGAGCTGCCCGATGCCGAATACGACCGGCTGTTCCAGCGGCTGCAGGCGCTCGAAGACGAACACCCCGAACTGCGCACGCCCGATTCGCCCACGCAGCGCGTCGGCGGCAAGGTGCTCGACGGTTTCGCCAAGGTGCGCCATCGGGTGCCGATGTTGTCGATTCGCACCGAGACCGACATCACGGCCGGCGGCGCCAGCGCCTTCGATGCGCGCATGCGCCGCGAACTGGGCCTGGCCGAAGACGGCCCGCAGGTCGAGTACGTGTGCGAACTCAAGTTCGATGGCCTGGCCCTCAACCTGCGCTACGAAAATGGCGTGCTGGTGCAGGCCGCTACGCGGGGCGACGGCGAGATCGGCGAAGAGGTCACGCAGAACATCCGCACGGTGCAGCAGATTCCGTTGCGCCTGCGGGGCGAAGCCGCAGCCATGCCGCCCGTGGTGGAAGTGCGCGGCGAGGTCTACATGCGGCGCGACGACTTCGAGACGCTCAACGAGCGGCAGCGGCAGAAGATCGCAGCCGGCCAGAAGCACGAGAAGGTGTTCGTCAATCCGCGCAATGCCGCGGCCGGCGCCGTGCGGCAGCTCGACCCGGCGATCGCCGCCGACCGGCCGCTCAGCTTCTTCGCCTACGGCTTGGGCGAAGTCACGCCGGCCGACCAGGGCGGGCCGGCGCATGCCACCCAGTTCGACTGGCTTCAGCAATTCCATGCCTGGGGCTTCCCGATCGGCGCGCAGAGCCAGCGCGCGCGCGGTGCGATCGAGCTGATCGCCTTCCACGAAACCATCGCCCGCCAGCGCGATGCGCTGCCCTACGACATCGACGGGGTGGTCTACAAGGTCGACAGCCTGGAACTGCAGCGGCAGCTCGGATTCGTGTCGCGCGAGCCGCGCTGGGCCGTGGCCCACAAGTTTCCGGCGCAGGAGCAGCTCACCGAGGTGCTCGGCATCGAGGTGCAGGTCGGGCGCACCGGCAAGCTCACGCCGGTGGCCAAGCTGGCGCCGGTGTTCGTGGGCGGCGTCACCGTCACCAATGCCACGCTGCACAACGAGGACGAAGCCCGCCGCAAGGACGTGCGCGTGGGCGACACCGTGATCGTGCGGCGCGCAGGTGACGTGATTCCCGAGGTGGTGGGCGTGGTGCCCGAGAGCGCGACCAAGCCGTCAGAGCAGCGCGGGCCGGTGTTCACCATGCCGCACAAGTGCCCCGTCTGCGGCTCCGATGCGCTGCGCGAAGAGGGCGAGGTCGACTACCGCTGCACCGGCGGGCTCTTCTGCGGCGCGCAGCGCAAGGAGGCGATGCTGCACTTTGCGCAGCGGCGCGCGCTCGACATCGAAGGCCTCGGCGACAAGCTCGTCGAGCAACTGGTCGACGCGCAGTTGATCCGCACGCTGCCGGACTTGTACAAGCTCGGCCTGACGACGCTGGCGGGCCTCGACCGCATGGCGGAGAAATCGGCGAACAACCTGGTCGCGGCGCTCGAAGCGTCGAAGAAGACCACGCTGCCGCGCTTCCTGTTCGGGCTGGGCATCCGGCACATCGGCGAAAGCACCGCGAAGGACCTGGCGAAGCACTTCGGCAAGCTCGACGCGATCATGGACGCGACCGAGGAGCAACTGCTCGAGGTCGACGACGTCGGCCCGGTGGTCGCCACGAGCCTGCGCACCTTCTTCGACCAGCCGCACAACCGCGAGGTGGTCGAGCAGCTGCGTGCCAGCGGCGTGACGTGGGAAGAGGGCGAGCCTGCCGCCCGTGCGCCCAAGCCGCTGGCGGGCAAGACCTTCGTGATCACCGGCACTCTTCCTACGCTCAGCCGTGACGAAGCGAAGGACAAACTGGAGGCGGCCGGCGCGAAGGTGGCCGGCTCCGTCAGCAAGAAGACCGACTTCGTGGTCGCGGGCGCCGAAGCAGGGAGCAAGCTCGACAAGGCCCAGGCGCTCGGTGTCGCTGTGATCGACGAAGAGCGGATGCTGGCGATCCTCGACAAGGGCCTCTGACCCTGTCGGCGGAACAGCTTTACCGGCCGTTACGCAGCTTCATGCAGGAGAAGTCAACAGGGTCTACAAGGTGCGTTGAAGACGGGCGTTGAACGACAGTGGTCGAAACGCAGTCCCACGTCAGGTGACGTCAGGTGTTCGAATTCGGCAATGCCGACCAGGAGTCCAACATGATCAAGTCTCGTCGTCTTTGGGGAATCTCCGCTGTACTCGGTGGTGCGGTCTTGCTGGGCGGCTGCGTGGCGGTACCGGGCTCCTATGGGTATTCCGACCCGTACTACGTGGACCCGGGTCCGGCCGTGGTTCAGCCCAATGTGTATATCGATGGTGGATACAGCGGTGGCTACTACTCGCGGCCGCGCTATCCCGCCCCCTATTACTACGGCCGGCCCGGCCAGTACCCGCATCCAGGCTATCGTCCTGGCTGGAATGGGCGCCCAGGTCCTGGTGTCGCCCTCCCGTCTCCTCCGCCACCACCTGGCGCCGGGCCGCGCACGGGCGTCGCAGGCAACATCGTGCCAGTGCCGCCGGGCCGCAGCAGGCAGGAAATCAACCGCATGCTGAGCTCGCCCGACTCGCGCAACCAGACGCCTCCCTGATCGCCCCCGGCAAGGGCGCGGCATCACCGACCCTGGTGATAATCGCCGCATGACGGTACGCGAGATCCTCAAGATGGGCGACCCCCGGCTGCTGCGCATCGCGCAGCCGGTCGCCGCCTTCGACACCGACGAGCTGCACCTGCTGGTGCGCGACATGTTCGAGACGATGCATGCCGTCAACGGCGCCGGACTTGCGGCGCCGCAGATCGGCGTCGATCAGCAGCTCGTCATCTTCGGCACCGACACCGTGAATCCGCGCTACCCCGATGCGCCCATCGTGCCGCGCACGGTGCTGCTCAACCCGATCATCACGCCGATCGGCGAAGAGGAAGAAGAGGGCTGGGAAGGCTGCCTGTCGGTGCCAGGCCTGCGCGGCGTAGTGCCGCGCTTCGCCAACATCCGCTACACCGGCTTCGACCTGTACGGCGACCCGATCGACCGAACCGTGAGTGGCTTCCACGCGAGGGTGGTGCAGCACGAGGTGGACCACCTGCTGGGCAAGCTCTACCCCATGCGCGTGCGGGACTTCTCCCGCTTCGGCTACACCGAGATCCTGTTTCCGGGCCTCGATGCAGCCGAGGACGACTGACCCTCTGTCGGGTCGGTCGTCGAAGTTCAGTTGTACTTGCCGCCGGTGCCGCCGACGCTGAAGCGGCCGGCGCCCAGGAAGGCGACGGCGAGCGCGCTGAAGAAGTACATGCCCTGGAGCTCCAGCTCCCAGCCGCCGTTCTTGTTGATCATGCCGATCTGCTTCATGTGGACGAGCCAGACCGCGACCAGCATGTTGATGACCACGATCCACGCGGCCGGCCGGGTGTAGAGCCCGATGATCAGCAGCACGGGTGCCACGATCTCACCGACGTAGACCCCGTAGGCCAGCACACCCGGCAGGCCGTGTGATGCCAGCATGTTGGACACGAAGCCCACGCCACTGCTGATCTTGGCGACGCCGTGCATCAGGATCAGGATACCCAGGGCCACCCGCAGGATGAACTTGCCGGTGTCGTCGGAACGGATCATGTCGAAAGCCTTTCTGTTGTTAAAAACAGGGGCGATTGTGTTCGATTCCGCGCCGGCACGACGCGATGCACCCGCAGAAGCCGGGTCAGGCTCAGGCGGCCAGGGCTTCGAGCAGCTCGGTCTCGATGCTGGCCTGCGCACGCTGGCCCTGCAGTTCGGGGCCGCTGATCAGGAAGGTGTCTTCCACCCGCTCGCCCAGGGTCGTCACCTTGGCGAGCTGCAGGTTCAGGTGGTGCCGCGCCAGCACGCGTGCCACCGAATACAGCAGCCCTGCGCGGTCGCTCGCCGAAATGTTGAGAAGCCAGCGCTGCGCCTTGTCGTCGGGCAGCAGGCTGACCCGCGGCTTGATCGGAAAACTGCGCACCCGGCGCGACACGCGGCCCTTGCTCGGCGAGGGCAGGGGGCCGGCGTCGTCGAGCGTCTTGGCCAGGCCGCTCTCGACCATGTTGATCAGGTCGCGGTAGTGCTCGGGGATGAAGGTGGCGACCACCTGGAAGGTGTCGAGCGCATAGCCGTTGGAGGTGGTGTGGACCTTGGCATCGAGGATGCTGAACGAAGACTGGTCGAAGTAGCCGCAGATGCGCGCGAACAGGTCGGGCTGGTCGGGCGTGTAGACGACCACCTGCAGCCCTTCGCCCACCGGCGAGATGCGGGCACGCACGACCGCCGGCGTCTGCGGGTCGACGGGCACGTTGCGCGGCGGCACGTGGCGCGACAGCTGCTTGGTGTGCCAGGCGATCTCCGAGGCGTCGTGGCGCACGAAATAGCCCACGTCCAGCGTCTCCCACAGCGCCTTGTTGGCCTCGAAGGGCTGCGCGTGCAGCGCGAGCTGCACCAGCGCTTCGCGCTTTCGTGCCTCGACTTCCGCGCCGGGGTCGGGCATGCGGCCGCCGAGGGCGCGCAGCGTGTATCGGTACAGGTCTTCCAGCAGCTTGCCCTTCCAGGCGTTCCACACGCGGGGCGAGGTGCCGCGGATGTCGGCCACGGTCAGCAGGTACAGGGCGGTCAAGTAGCGCTCGTTGCCCACGCGCTGCGCGAAGGCCGCGATGACCTCCGGATCGCTCAGGTCCTGCTTCTGCGCGACCTGGCTCATCACCAGGTGCGCCGACACCAGGAACTCGATCAACTTGGTGTCTTCGCGCGGAATCTCGTGCTGGCGGCAGAAGCGGCGCACGTCGCGCGAGCCCAGCTCGGAGTGGTCGCCGCCGCGGCCCTTGGCGATGTCGTGGAAGAGCGCGGCGATGTACAGGATCCACGGCTTGTCCCATCCGCCCGCCAGCTGCGACAGGAACGGGTACTCATGCGCGTGTTCGACGATGAAGAAGCGACGCACGTTGCGCAGCACCATCAGGATGTGCTGGTCGACCGTGTACACGTGGAACAGGTCGTGCTGCATCTGCCCGACGATGCTGCGGAACACGCGCAGGTAGCGGCCCAGCACCGACGTCTGGTTCATCAGCCTGAAGGCATGCGTGATGCCCCGCGGCTCCAGCAGGATGCGCATGAAGGTCGCATGGTTCACGCGGTCGTTGCGGAACTTGCTGTCCATCACGTGGCGCGCGTTGTAGAGCGCCCGCAGCGTGCGCGCCGACAGGCCGGTGACGCCGATGGTCTTCTGGAAGAGCAGAAAGGTCTCCAGGATGGCGTGCGGGTCCTGCAGGTACAGGTCGTCGCTCGCCACCTCGATCAGGCCGCCCTTCTCGAAGAAGCGGTCGTTGATGCGCGTCGCCTGGTCTTCCTGCGGGTAAAGGCGCTCGGCGATGTTGAGCATCAGGATCTGGTTGAGCTGGGTCACTGCCTTGGCCGCCCAGTAGTAGCGGCGCATCAGCGCCTCGCTGGCCTTGCGCTGCGACTCGCTCACGTAGCCGAAGGTGGCGGCCACCGCCACCTGCAGGTCGAACACCAGGCGATCTTCGCGCCGACCGGCGATCACGTGCAGGCGGGCGCGAATCAGGCCCAGCAGCGCTTCGTTACGCTTGATCTGCTGCACTTCGAAGGCAGTGGCCAGGCCGTTCTTCGCGAGGTCGTCCCATCGCTTGCCGAAGCCTGCCGCCTTGGCGACCCAGAGGATGGTCTGCAGGTCGCGCAAGCCGCCGGGCGATTCCTTGCAGTTGGGCTCGAGCGCGTAGGGTGTGTTCTCGAACTTCTGGTGCCGGTGGCGCATCTCCTGCGACTTGGCCTCGAAGAAGGCGCGCGGGTCGATGGCGGCGCAGAAGCTCTTGCGGAAGTTGGTGTACAGCTTCTTGTCGCCAGCGACCAGGCGGGACTCGAGAAGCGAGGTCTGCACCGTGACGTCCTTGGCGGCCTCGGCCAGGCATTCGTCCAGCGTGCGTACGCTCGAGCCGATTTCCAGGCCCGCGTCCCAGCACTGGCCGATGAACGACTCGATGCGCGCCGGGTCCACGTCTTCGGCATGGTCGGGCGGCAGGAGCAGCAGCACGTCGACGTCGGAATACGGAAACAGCTCGCCGCGACCGAAGCCGCCGACCGCCACCAGCGCGAGCCGGTTGCCGAAGCCTGCGTCTTCCCACAGCGCATTGAGCGCTTCGTCGGCCAGCGCGGCCAGCTGGCGCAGCACCGTGTGGACGCTGCGCGTGGGCGCACGGGCGCTGCGTGCCTGGTCGTACAGCGCCAGCTTGTGCGTGCGGTAGGCATCGCGCAACGACGGGAGGTCGACCATGGCAGCCTTCCGGAGGCCGAACTGCGGCTTCAAGCCGACGCGCTGGCGAAGGCGGGCGGCGGCGGGCTGCCGGCGGACAGCGTGAGCACTTCGTAGCCGGTTTCGGTGACCAGCACCGTGTGCTCCCATTGGGCCGACAGCGAGTGGTCGCGCGTGACGATGGTCCAGCCGTCGTACTGGCCGCCCTTGGCATCTTCTTTGATGTCGCGCTTGCCGGCGTTGATCATCGGCTCGATGGTGAAGGTCATGCCGGGCTTCAGTTCGTCGAGCGTGCCGGGCTTGCCGTAGTGCAGTACCTGCGGCTCTTCGTGAAAGCCGCGGCCGATGCCGTGGCCGCAGAACTCGCGCACCACCGAAAAGCCGTTGCTTTCGGCGAAGCGCTGGATCGCGAAGCCGATGTCGCCCAGGTGGGCGCCGGGCTTCACCTTGACGATGCCGTGCCACATGGCCTCGTAGGTCAGCGTGCACAGGCGCTTGGCTGCGATGGAGGCGTCGCCCACCACGAACATGCGGCTGGTGTCGCCGTGCCAGCCGTCCTTGATGACCGTGACGTCGATGTTGACCACGTCGCCCTTCTTGAGCGGCTTGTCGTTGGGGATGCCGTGGCACACCACGTGGTTGACCGAGGTGCAGATGGACTTGGGGTAGGGCACGCTGGAGGCGCCCATGTAGTTGAGTGGTGCGGGAATCCCGCCCTGGACCTGCGTGATGTAGTCGTGGGCGAGCTTGTCGATCTCGTTGGTGGTCACACCGGGTTTCACGTGCGGAGTCAGGTAGTCCAGCACTTCGGATGCGAGGCGGCACGCATTGCGCATGCCGGCCACGCCCTCGGCGTCTTTGTAGGTGATGCTCATAGGGCCGGAATTATCCCATCGCCCTCGCTAAAATGCCCGGTTCACGCGGATGGCCCCAGTCAGCGGCCGCCGCCTCATCTGATCTGGATTCCCAACCCGGCCCGCAGGCCGATTCCGACCGTGACGTTGCCCCTCAATGCGCCTTCCCATCCCGTCGCCCCGGTGGTGACCTTCTTCGAGGGCGGCAGCGCACTCGGCGGCTTCCGGGCCCGGCAACTGTTGCCCCGCCTGCAGGCGATCGAGCCGCGCATCGAGGCCATCTCGGCCCGCTTCGTTCACCTGGTGGCCACCGACCACACGCTGGAAGGCGCCGAGCGCGAGCGCTTCGCGGCGCTGCTGACGTACGGGGAGCCCTTCGAGGCGCCTGCCAAGGCCACGGCCGCGCTGGTCGTCACGCCGCGCCTGGGCACGGTCTCGCCCTGGGCGTCGAAGGCCACCGACATCGCCCACAACTGCGGCCTGGCGCTGCGCCGCGTCGAGCGAGTGACGCAGTACCACGTCGCGATGAAGGCGCCCTTGCTGGGCAAGGCGCCGGTGCTCGACGGCGACCGGTTGGTGGCCGTGGCCGCGCTGCTGCACGACCGCATGACCGAATCGGTGCTGCCCGGCGTGGACCAGGCCGCCGCCTTGTTCGCCGAACTGCCGAGCCAGGCGATGGCCCATGTCGACGTGCAGGGTGGCGGGCGCGCCGCGCTCGTGGAGGCCAACACCCAGTTCGGCCTGGCCCTGGCCGAGGACGAGATCGATTACCTGGTCGACGCCTTCACGCGTCTCGGCCGCGACCCCAGCGACGTCGAACTCATGATGTTCGCGCAGGCCAACAGCGAACACTGCCGGCACAAGATCTTCAACGCCGACTTCGTGATCGACGGGCAGCCGCAGCCGCAGAGCCTGTTCTCGATGATCCGCAATACCGAGAGGCAGAACCCGCAGCACACGGTGGTGGCCTATGCCGACAACGCGTCGATCATGGAAGGGACGCAGATCGAGCGCTTCGTGCCCGCCATGGATGCCAACCGCTACGAAAAGCGCGACGCGCTCGGCCATGTGCTGATGAAGGTCGAGACGCACAACCACCCGACCGCGATCTCGCCCTTTCCGGGTGCGTCGACCGGCGCAGGCGGCGAAATCCGCGACGAGGGCGCCACCGGCCGCGGCTCCAAGCCGAAAGCCGGCCTCACCGGCTTCACCGTGTCGAAGCTCTGGCCCGACGCCGGCAGCTACGGCAAGCCCGAGCACATTGCCAGCCCTTTGCAGATCATGACCGAGGGCCCGTTGGGCGGCGCCGCCTTCAACAACGAGTTCGGCCGGCCTAACCTGCTGGGCTACTTTCGCGAATACGAGCAGTCGGTGGCGAGCGACCGCGACACGCTGCAGCGCGGCTACCACAAGCCGATCATGATCGCGGGCGGCCTGGGCAGCATCGACGCGGGTCAGACGAAGAAGATCCGCTTTCCCGCAGGCACCTTGCTGATCCAACTCGGCGGGCCGGGCATGCGCATCGGCATGGGCGGCAGCGCGGCCAGTTCCATGGCCACGGGCGCCAATGCCGCGGAGCTCGATTTCGATTCGGTGCAGCGTGGCAATCCCGAGATCGAGCGGCGTGCGCAGGAAGTCATCAACCATTGCTGGCAGCAGGGCGATGCGAATCCGATCCTGGCGATCCACGACGTGGGCGCGGGTGGGCTGAGCAATGCGTTCCCTGAACTGACCAACGACGCCGGACGTGGCGCGCGCTTCGACCTGGGCGCCGTGCCGCTGGAGGAATCGGGCCTGGCGCCGAAGGAAATCTGGTGCAACGAGAGCCAGGAGCGCTATGTGCTGGCCATCGCGCCGGAATCGCTGGCGCAGTTCCAGGCGTTCTGCGAGCGGGAACGGTGCCCGTTCGCGGTGGTGGGGGTGGCGACGGAGGAACGGCAGTTGGTGGTGGCGGACGGGGCGCCCCTCACCCCGCCCGTCGACATGCCCATGGACGTCCTGCTGGGCAAGCCTCCGAAAATGCTCCGCGACGTCGCCACGATCACCCGCCAATTCAAGCCGCTGGACCTCACCGGCATCGACTTGCAAAAAGCCGCGATCGACGTCCTCTCCCACCCCACGGTCGCTTCCAAGCGTTTCCTCGTCACCATCGGCGACCGCACCGTCGGCGGCCTGAGCCACCGCGACCAGATGGTCGGCCCCTGGCAAGTGCCGGTGGCCGACTGCGCCGTCACGCTGGCCGACTACCAGGGCTTCGCCGGCGAGGCCATGAGCATGGGCGAGCGCACGCCGTTGGCTGCGCTCGACGCGCCCGCATCGGGCCGCATGGCGGTGGCGGAGGCCATCACCAACCTGCTGGCCGCGCCCATCGACCTGTCGCGCGTCAAGCTCTCGGCCAACTGGATGGCCGCCTGCGGCGAGCCCGGCGAAGACGCCGCGCTCTATGACACCGTCAAAGCTGTCGGCATGGAGCTGTGCCCGGCGCTCGGCATCTCGATTCCCGTCGGCAAGGATTCGCTGTCGATGCGCACCCAATGGCGCGATGGCGAAACGCAGAAGAAAGTCAGCTCGCCCGTCAGCCTGATCGTCACTGCATTCGCCACCCTTGCCGACGTGAGGGGCACGCTCACGCCGCAGCTCGACGCAGCGGAACCCGACACCACGCTGGTCCTGGTCGACCTGGGCCGCGGGCGACGCCGCATGGCCGGCAGCATCCTGGCCCAGACGCTCGATCAATCGGGCGACCAAGTGCCCGACCTCGACGATCCGCAAGACCTGGTGAAGCTGGTCGCGGCGGTCAACGCGCTGCGCGCCGAAGGCCGCATCCTCGCCATGCACGACCGCAGCGACGGCGGCCTGTTCGCTGCCGCCTGCGAGATGGCCTTCGCCGGCCACGTGGGCATCGCGCTCAACGTCGACCTGCTGGTGACGGAAGGCGACGGCATCAGCGACAGCCGTGCCGAGTATGGCGATGCCAAGAACTGGGCCGGCCAGGTCAGCGCCCGGCGCGAGGAACTCACGCTCCAGGCGCTTTTCAACGAAGAGCTGGGCATGCTGCTTCAGGTGCGCACGGCCGAACGCAACGAGGTGATGCAGACCCTGCGCACCCACGGCCTCAGCGCCCACAGCCATTTCGTCGGCAAGACCCGGCCCGCTTCATCGGCCATCGATGCCGGCAAGGGCAAGGTCGAGGTCTGGCGCGATGCCAAGGCCGTGTTCAGCGCCGACCTGCACGACCTGCACCAGGTGTGGGACGCCGTCAGCTGGAAGATCTGCCGCGAGCGCGACAACCCCGACTGCGCCGATGCCGAACACGCCGCGGCGGGCGATCCGCAGGACCCGGGCGCACAGGTACACCTGGCACCGGGTGCCGAGGACAACGTGGCCGCGCCCTTCCTCAACCTCGCACGGCCCCGCGTGGCGATCCTGCGGGAGCAGGGCGTCAACTCGCACGTGGAAATGGCCTACACCTTCCACGAGGCGGGCTTCGAATCCTTCGACGTCCACATGACCGACCTGCAGACGGGCAGGGCGAACCTGGCCGATTTCAAGGGCGTGGTGGCCTGCGGCGGCTTCAGCTACGGCGACACGCTGGGGGCCGGCATCGGCTGGGCACGCAGCATCACCTTCAACCCGCGCCTGTCGGAGCAGTTCAAGGCCTTCTTCGGCCGCGGCGACACCTTCGGGCTCGGCGTGTGCAACGGCTGCCAGATGTTCGCCGAGCTGGCCGACATCATCCCTGGCGCCGAGGCCTGGCCGCGCTTCACCACCAATCAGAGCGAGCGCTTCGAGGCACGCCTGTCGATGGTCGAGGTGCTCGATTCACCGAGCCTTTTCTTCGCCGGCATGGCCGGCAGCCGCCTGCCCATCGCGGTGGCGCACGGCGAGGGCTACGCCAACTTCAAGCACCGCGGCGACGCCTCGAAAGCCATCGCCGCGATGCGCTTCATCGACAACCACGGCGCAGCCACCGAGCGTTACCCCTTCAACCCCAACGGCAGCGCCGGCGGCCTGACCTCGGTGACCACCGCCGATGGCCGCTTCACCGCGTTGATGCCGCACCCGGAGCGCGTGTTCCGCAACATCCAGATGAGCTGGACCTCGGGCGACAACAGCGCGTTCAGCCCGTGGATGCGCATCTGGCGCAATGCGCGCAAGTGGGTCGGTTGATTCAACGACGCTAAACAGAAAAAGCGGCCTCGGCCGCTTTTTCTTGCTTGGGAGCACCTCAGGGAGCGCTCTTTTACTCGACCTTCGCCTTGGCTCGAAGGTCTTCCTGGTACTTCTGCAGCTTCTGCTGCTGCAACTGCTGCACGATCTGCGGCTTGACCTCTTCGAGCTTCGGCAACTGGGCCTGACGGATGTCGTCGACACGGATGATGTGGTAGCCGAACTGCGACTTCACAGGTGCCGGCGTGGTTTCGCCCTTCTTGAGCTTGATCATCGCCTCGGAGAACTCGGGCACGAAGCTGGCCGGTGCGGCCCAGTCGAGGTCGCCGCCGTTGGCGCCGGAGCCCGGGTCCTTGCTCTGCTTCTTGGCGAGGTCTTCGAACTTGGCACCCTTCTTGAGGTCGGCCAGGATCTTCTGGGCCTGGTCTTCCTTCTCGACCAGGATGTGGCGGGCCTTGTATTCCTTGCCGCCGTTGGCCGCGACGAACTTGTCGTATTCGGCCTGGGCATCGGCGTCGGACACCGCATTGGTCTTGCGGTAGTTCTCGAAGAGCTGGCGGATCAGGATGGCCTGGCGGGCGAGTTCGAGCTGGTTCCTGTAATCGTCGGTGGCGTCGAGCCCCTGCTTCTGCGCCTCTTGCATGAAGATCTCGCGGGCGACCACTTCCTCGCGCAGCTGCCCCTGCATCTCGGGCGTGACGGGCCGGCCGGAGGCGGCCAGCTGCTGGGCCAGCACGTCCATGCGCGCCTTGGGCACCGGCTTGCCGTTGACGATGGCGGCGTTCTGCGCAAAGGCGGGAATGGCAGCGAGAAGGGTGGCGGCTGCTGCGGCCTGCAGGAGGTGTTTCTTCATAGGGGGAGGGTACTTTCTACCGCCCGACCGGGCGGGAAACAAAGCGCTTCAAAGCGTCTCGATGGCGATGGCGTGAAGGCCCTGTGCGATGAAAAGTTGCAGCGCATCATACACAAGGCGATGTCGCGCCACGCGGGGCTTTCCTTCGAACAAGGGGGAGGCGATGCGCACCCGGAAATGGGTGCCGTAGCCCTCGGCATTGGCGCCGGCATGGCCGGCGTGCGAGGCGCTTTCGTCGATCACTTCGAGCGTGGTCGGGGACAGCGTCGCACGCAGGCGGGCTTCGAGATCGGCAGTAGTGGGGAGGCTCATGCAACACTCGTGCGGCGCTTACGCAACGGGCTTGTCCGACTTCAGATGCGGCGAAATGTACAGCCCCTGTGCCACCAGGAACACGATCGGGAACGCATAGCCCCAGAGCTTGAAGTTGACCCAGGCCTCGGTGCTGAAGTAGGCCGCGACGTAGCCGTTGATGGCGGCCATGAACACGCAATAGGCGATCCACGCGACGTTGAGGCGGCCCCAGATCTGCTGCGGCAGGTCGAGCTGCGCACCCAGCAGCATCTTGAGGAAGTTCTTCTTGAACCCCCACAGCGCCACGGCCAGCGCCACGGCCATCGCGCCGTAAAGCGCGGTCGGCTTCCACTTGATGAAGCGATCGTCGTGCAGCAGCAGCGTGAGCGAACCGAAGAGCAGGATCAACACCAGCGTCGCCTTCTGCATCGGCGCCAGCTTGCGCTCGTTGAACCAGATGATCCCCATCTGCACCACCGTCGCCGCCATCAGGACGCCGGTGGCGGTGTAGATGTCGTACAGCTTGAAGGCCCCGAAGAACAGCAGGATCGGGAAGAAGTCGAGAAGGATCTTCATCGTGGATTCAGGGCTTCTTCTGGAATTCGAGCGAGGCCGAATTCATGCAGTAGCGCAGGCCGGTCTCGGTCGGGCCGTCGGGGAACACGTGGCCCAGGTGGGCGCCGCAGTTGGCGCAGACGTTCTCGGTGCGCACCATGCCGTGCGAGCGGTCGACGATGTTGCGAATGGCGCCGGGCACGGCCTCCTGCGAAAAGCTGGGCCAGCCGCAGCCGGCATCGAACTTGGTGGCCGATTCGAACAGCTTGGCGCCGCAGCTGATGCAGTGGTAGGTGCCATCGTCCCAGTGGGCTTCGTACTTGCCGGTGTAGGGGCGCTCGGTGGCGGCGTGCCGCGTGATCTCGAAGGCGCCGGGCTCGGCGCCTTTCTCGGCCAGCACGGCCTTCCATTCGGCATCGGTTTTCTGGATGGGAGCGGTCATGATGAGCAGCTGATTTCGATGGTGGACGCCCAGTCGGGCGGGAAGCCGGCATAGGCCTCGTAGCCGGCGTGGTCTTCAAATGGGGATTGGAGCAGCTTCAGCAAGTCGGCGACACCGGAGAAGTCCCTGCGCTGCGCTGCTTCGATCGCCTGCTGACCCAGGTGGTTCCGCAGCACGAACTTGGGGTTGGCGCCGCGCATGGATCGCGCCGACTGTTCTGCCGGCACCTGCGCATGGCGTTGCGCGAAGCTCGCGAGCCAGGCGTCGATGCCGGCGCGGTCGACGAACAGGTCGCGCACCAGGTCCGGATCGCCACCGGCCTGCCGGTCGGCCAGGCGGCGCCAGAAGATGGTGTAGTCCACCTTCTCCTGCGCCAGCAGCTTGAGCACGCCCTCGATCAGCGCCCGGTCGTCCGGCGCCGCGTCCGGCAGGCCCAGCTTGGCGCGCATCCGGGCCTCGAACGCATCCGGAAACACCGTCTTGTACGACTCGAGCGCGGCCACCGCGACCTCCTGCTCGCCGATCAGCGGCAGCAGCGCCTGGGCCAGGCAGAACAGGTTCCAGTAGGCGACGTTGGGCTGCTGGTTGTAGGCGTAGCGGCCGCCCGTGTCGCTGTGGTTGCAGATGTGCCGTGGGTCGAAGCCGTCGAGGAACTGGAAGGGCCCGTAGTCGATGGTGAGCCCCAGGATGCTCATGTTGTCGGTGTTCATCACGCCGTGGCAGAAGCCGACCGACTGCCATTGCGCCATCAACGTTGCCGTGCGTTCGCTCACCGCTTCCAGGAAAGCCGCATAGGCGTTGCCGCCGAAGCGATCGCTGTTGCGACAGGCCGGGTAGAAGCGATCGATCACGAAATCGGCCAAGGTGCGCAGCTCGTCCACCCGGTTGGCGGCTGCGAAATGCTCGAAATGCCCGAAGCGAACGAAGCTCGGCGCCGCACGCGCGACGACAGAAGCGGTTTCGATCTCTTCCCGGACCACGGGCGCATCCGAGCCGGTGACCGACAAGGCCCGCGTCGTCGGGATACCCAGGCCATGCATCGCCTCGCTGCACAGGAACTCGCGGATGCTGGAGCGCAGCACCGCGCGGCCGTCGCCCATGCGCGAGTAGGGCGTGCGCCCGGCCCCCTTGAGCTGCAGTTCCCACCCGGTGTCGGTTTCGCCCAGCAGGATGGCGCGCCCGTCCCCCAGTTGCCCGGCCCACACGCCGAACTGGTGTCCGCTGTAGACGGTGGCTAGCGGTGCACTGCCTTCGAGCAGCGTCTGGCCGGTCAGGGCGGCCAGGATCTCGTCGTTGCGCCAGTCGGCGCGAAGGCCCATGTCGCGCGCCGCGCTGTCGCTCCAACCGACCCAATAAGGCGGCGAGCGCAGCGGCGTGGGGCGCAGCGAGGTATGGAAGGCCGGGCCCAGCGCCGAGAACCCGGGCACCCATCGCACACCCAGATCGGCCAGTTTCGTGTTGTCTTCTGCCAGCAAACTCATGGCGCGATTGTCCGGCAGACCGCGAAACCCACGACCGGCGGGGCCATGCGCAACGGCCTGCGTGTTCTGTTTCGATTTGTTGAGGCCGACTTCGGGGCCTTGCAAGGCTGTAGAGTGCGACCCTCGCGCTCCGTCTCCGCCCGCTCGCACGTTCGTTCGTCCGGTTCCGTCTCCAGTCTTTCTCTTCCCCCATGTCCAGTCTCATCGTCCACGGCGGTACCCCGCTGCGCGGCCGCGTCACCCCTTCGGCGAACAAGAACGCGGTGCTGCCCGTGCTGTGCGCCACCCTGCTGACCCGCGAGCCGCTTCGGCTGCACGGCGTGCCCGACATCACCGACGTGCGCAAGATCCTCGAGATCTTCCAGGCCCTGGGCAGCGAAGTACGGCTCGACCGCGAGAGCGGCACGCTCGACCTGCACCACCGCGACACCGTGTTCGACGCCGCACGCCACCGACTGCCGGAAGAGATGCGCTCGTCGATCATGCTGGTGCCGCCGCTCCTGGCGCGCTTCGGCGTGGCGCGGCTCGAAGACAACGTCAAGGGCTGCACCCTGGGCGTGCGCGAGATCGATCCGCACGTCGAGGTGCTTCGCCATTTCGGCGGCCAGGTCGAGCGCACCGCGGGCTCGCTGCTGGTTCGCCTCGCGGACAAGCTTCGCCCGGTCGACCATTGGCTCGACTACGCCTCCGTCACCACCACCGAGAACTTCGTGCTCTGCGCCGCCGCGGCGCCGGGCACTTCGACGCTGACCAATGCGGCCTCCGAGCCGCACGTGCAGGAGTTCTGCCGCTTCATGGCGATGATGGGCGTCGGCATCGAAGGCATGGGCACGTCCAGGCTCACGGTGCATGGCGGCGGCCCGCTCAAGGGCGGCGAATTCCGCTTCGACGAAGACTTCCACGAGATCGCCACCTTCCTGGCGCTCGGCGCCATCACCGGCGGCGACGTGCTGGTGCGCAACAGCGCGCCCGAGCAGTTTCCGCTGATCGACCGCACCTTCGCCAAGTTCGGCGTGCAGATCGTCCACAGCGACGGCTGGTCGCAGGCCCGCCGCGGCGGCCCGCTCAAGGTGCAGGCCCCTTTCACGAGCAACGTGCTGACCAAGGTCGAGGCCGCACCCTGGCCCTACGTGCCGGTGGACCTGCTGCCGATCTTCATCGCGCTCGGCGTGCGGGCCGAGGGCAACGCGATGTTCTGGAACAAGGTGTACGACGGCGCGCTGGGCTGGACGGGCGAGTTGTCGAAGTTCGGCGCCCACGTGTTCTCGTCCGACCCGCACCGGCTCATCACCTTCGGCGGCGGCCCGCTGGCGCCGGCCGTGGTCGAGAGTCCCTACATCATCCGCGTCGCGATCGCGCTCTTCATGGTGGCGGCCAGCATCGAGGGACGCTCGGAAATCCGCAATGCGGCGCCGATCCGGCGCGCCCACCCGCGCTTCGTGGAAAACCTGCGCAGCCTGGGCGTGCGCGTGGAGTGGACACAGGAAGAGTAGGAAAGCCCCGGGGCGCTCAGCTTGCCAGCATCGCCGGCGTTTCCAAGTCGCGCGACAACTGCGCCCGGTACTGCGCGGGCGGCAGGCCGAACCAGCGCTTGCAGGCGCGGAAGAAATTGCTCGCATCGACGAAGCCCAGCAGGTCGGCCACGTCCTGCAGCGAGAGGCGCGGCTCGGCCAGGTACTGGCGGGCCAGCTCGCTGCGGGTGCGGTCGAGCAGGGCCTGGTACGACACCGACTCTTCCTGCAGCCTGCGCTGCAGGGTCCGCTCGGCAAGGCCCAGGCCGGCGGCCACGTCCTGCCGCCTGGGTTCGCCCTGCTGAAGCCGGCGCGCGATCTCGGCGCAGACCTGGTGGCTGACGGAGGTCTGGCCCAGCAGGTCGAGCTCGTCTTCCAGCATCCGCGTGTGCATCGCGCCCAGCGCCTCGTGGCGGGTGGGGATGCGCGTGTCCAGGTCGGCCTTCGATAGCAGCATGCGATTGGCGATTGCGCCGAAGCGAACCTCGCAACCGAAGGCCTCGCGGTACAGGTGCACGTCGACCGGCGCGGGATGGACGAACTCCACGCCCAGCGGATTGAAATCGCGGCGCGTGAGCCACTGGCAGAGGGTGAAGATGGTCAGCATCGCGAATTCGACGCGCTGGCGCGGCACCGGCAGGCTGCCGCCCACATAGGCCAGTGCCACCCAACTGCCGCGCGGGTCGGCCGTCATCGAGAAGGCCGTGGCATCGGAAATGACCGGCATGTAGCGCGTCAGGCTGCCCAGGCCGGTGCGCAAGTCCGGGCTGCAGCTCAAGGCGTGGCCGACCGTGCCCAGCCGGCTGCACGTGGCCGCCAGGTCGCGGTTCAGGCCCAGCGTGGGCCGGCCCGCGCGTGCCACGGCCAACTGCCACAACAGCGTGACCTCGTCCACCGCAAAGCGGGCATGCTGCCGATGCAGCGATGCGGGATCGAGCCCCGCATCGCGCAACAGCGCGGGCACGTTCAGCCCTTCCGCCTCGAACATCGCCATCACGCCTTCCATCCAGGCGGCGGAGCTGCTGCGCCTGGCCGGCGGGCAGGCTGCGTCGGTCCGGCCCGAAGGTTGACGCGCTGAAATGGTGGCGATGGCTCCTGAAGTCATTGATTTGGCACGCTTGCGATAACTGAAAACGGACAGGGGTTTCTAGAATTCCGGCGGTGTCGGCGCCTTGCAGTATGGACAGGTTGCGCCGATGCAGGAATTCCGATTAACCCGGCGTGGAGACAGGCAATGCCAGCAGACGACGCGAACGCGCACGGCCCGGCCGATGGCGCCCTGGTCCGCCGGACCTCGGCCGGCAGCCTTGCCGGCGCGGACGACGGCGCCGGCGCGCACACCTGGAGCTGGAAGGGCGTTCCCTTCGCGAAGCCGCCGGTCGGCCCGCTGCGCTGGCGCGCACCGATGCCGCCCGAGCCCTGGTCCGGCGTTCGGCAGGCCACGGCCTTCGGGCACGCCTGCCTGCAGATCGGCCGCCTCTACGGCCCCGGCGCCAACAACCGCTACGACGCCACCATCGCCAGCACGCTCAACACCCCGGTGGGCAGCGAGGACTGCCTGACGCTCAACGTCTGGCGTCCCGCATCCACGGAGCAGGGCTTGCCGGTGCTGTTCTTCATCCACGGCGGCAGCAACATCTCGGGCTACACGGCCGACCCGGTCTACGACGGCGCACACCTGGCCCGTGCGGCCAACGCGGTGGTGGTCACGGCCAACTATCGGCTGGGCGTTCTCGGCTTTCTCGACATGCCGCAGCTCCGCACCGGCGCCGCCTCGGGCGAGGACTCCGGCAACTTCGCGCTGCTGGACATCCTGGCGGCGCTGCGCTGGGTGAAGAACGACATCGAAGCCTTCGGCGGCGATGCCGGCAACGTCACGCTCATGGGCCAGTCCGCCGGCGCCATCAACCTGCTGGCGTTGCTGGTCTCGCCGCTGGCGCAGGGGCTCTTCCACAAGGCCGTGCCGCTGAGCGGCGGCATTTCGCTGGCCAGCAACCTGCCGGCCGGCAGCCTGCCGACGCTGCTGCCGGCCTCGGCCTACCAGGCGCAGGGCAAGGCGCTGCTGCTGCATCTGCTGGTGGCCGACGGCACCGCGGCCGACCTGCCGGCCGCCGAGCGCCACGTGGCGGCCCAGTCCGATGCCCAGGTGGGCGACTACCTTCGCGCCCAGGACGCCCGCACGATCTTGTCGACCGTGCTGGCCAAGGGCCTGACCGGCTCCGGCCCGATCCCGGACGGCACCGTGGTGCCGCAGGACCCGATCGCCGCCATCGCGGCCGGTCGTTACGCCAGGGTGCCGACGCTCACGGGCATGACACGCGACGAAGGCAAGCTGTTCGCACCCTTCCTCACGCTCTTGGGCGGCAAGCCGGGCATCCGCATCGACGACGCCACGCGCTTCACGCTGATGCAAGGTTTCGACCCCGATGCGCCGGCCTCGCTTGCGACGGCCGACATCCTCGACGCCTCCTACCTGCCGGTAGGCACGCCAGACACGGGATACGACGCGCGGACCGATCTGCTCACCCAGCGCTTCATGGCCGCAAGCCGCGACAACCTGCTCGACACCCTGAAATCGCAGCAGCCGAACCTGTGGCACTACCAGTTCGACTGGTCGCAGGAGCCGCCCCCGTGGAACGAGGTCTACGGCGCCGCGCATGCCTTCGACCTGCCTTTCGTCTTCGGAAACTTCGGCCCCTCGGTGTTCGCCAACGCCGCCAACAGCCGGGCCAACGAGCCCGGTCGGCTGGCGCTGTCGGCCGCCATGATGGCCGGCATCGCCGCCTTTCTTCGCAACGGCGATCCGAACGATACGGCGCTCGGAATCCCATGGCCGCCCTGGCCGGCGCGCATGGTGTTCGACGCCACGCCCGACGCCGCGCGCATCGCCGCACACACGCCGGCGGGCTGAACGCGGCGGACTGCGGGTTTGCGTCATTGTGAAACCCGTTGAAGCTTGAGTGAATCTCGGTTGTACGGGCCGCGCGAACGCCGCGGCCCATCCACCTGAACAAGGAGTCGATTGATGTTGGGTTTGATGCAGGACCAGCCGTTGTTGATCTCGTCGCTGATCGAGTTCGCCGAGCGCCACAACGGCGACGGCGAGATCGTGTCGCGGCGCGTCGAGGGCGACATTCACCGCAGCGACTGGCGCACCATCGCGTCACGTGCGCGACAGGTGGCCAACGCGCTGGACAACGAGCAGTTGCTCTTCAGCGACCGGATCGCCACGCTGGCCTGGAACGGCTACCGCCACCTCGAGCTCTACTACGGCGTGAGCGGCAGCGGCCGCGTGCTGCACACCATCAACCCACGGCTGCACCCCGACCAGATCGCCTGGATCGCCAACCATGCCGAAGACCAGATCCTCTGCTTCGACCTGAGCTTCCTGCCGCTGGTGCAGGCGGTGCATGCCAAGTGCCCGACGGTACGCAAGTGGATCGCGCTGTGCGACGCCGACAAGCTGCCCGCCGACAGCGGCATCCCGAACCTGGTCAGCTACGAGACCTGGATGGGCAAGCTGTCCGACCGCTACGACTGGCCGCGCTTCGACGAGAACTCGGCCTCGAGCATGTGCTACACGAGCGGCACCACGGGCAACCCCAAGGCCGCGCTCTACAGCCATCGCTCCACGCTGCTGCACGCCTACGCTGCGGCGCTGCCCGACGTGATGGACCTGTCGGCACGCGACTCGGTGCTGCCGGTGGTGCCGATGTTCCACGTCAACGCCTGGGGCATTCCGTACTCGGCCGCGCTCACCGGTTGCAAGCTGGTCTTTCCCGGCCCCGCGCTCGACGGCAAGTCGGTGTACGACCTGATCGAAAGCGAGCACGTCACCTTCGCCGCTGGCGTGCCGACGGTCTGGCAGATGCTGCTGGGCCACATGCAGTCTCAGGATCTCAAGTTCTCGACGCTGAACCGCACCGTCATCGGCGGCTCGGCCTGCCCGCCGGCCATGATCGACGCCTTCCAGCAGAAGTACAAAGTCGACGTGCTGCATGCCTGGGGCATGACCGAGATGTCGCCGCTGGGCACGCTCTGCACGCTCAAGAACAAGCACCTGGCGCTGCCGCCGGCGCAGCAGACCGCGCTGCGCCTGAAGCAGGGCCGTGCCATCTTCGGCGTCGACATGAAGATCGTCGACGGTGACGGCCACGAACTGCCCTGGAACGGCCAGGCCTCGGGCGACCTGCTGGTCAAGGGCCCGTGGGTGGTCGCCGAATACTTCAAGGGCGAGGGCGGCGATCCGCTGGTGCCCGACGCCCAGGGCCGCGGCTGGTTCCCCACAGGCGACGTCGCCACCATCGACGCCGACGGCTTCCTGCAGATCACCGACCGCAGCAAGGACGTGATCAAGTCCGGCGGCGAATGGATCAGCTCGATCGACATCGAGAACATCGCGGTAGCGCACCCGGCGGTGGCCATGGCCGCCTGCATCGGCGTGGCGCATCCAAAATGGGACGAGCGGCCGATCGTGATCGTGGTGAAGAAGCCCGGCGCCGAGGTCACCCGCGACGAGCTGCTGGCCTTCTACGGCAACAAGACGGTGGCCAAGTGGCAGGTGCCCGACGACGTGGTCTTCGTCGAGGCGATTCCGCTGGGCGCGACCGGCAAGATCCTCAAGACGCGGCTGCGGGAGCAGCTGCGCGACTACAAGCTGCCGGAGTGCTGAAGCACTTCGACGCGCGCCGATCCTACCGGCGGGTAGCACCACCCCGGTGCCGCCTGTCGCCTGAGTGATAGAAAGGCCCGTTGAGTCGGGCGTCTTACGGGCATTCCCTGACGGGCAGGGGTGCAAACAACAGTAACCTCATCTCGCATTGCAGCATGACCAGGAGACACAAATGAAGTTCGCTCTCAAACTCGCCAGCGCGGCAATCCTCGCCGCCGTCGCCACCGGTGCCATGGCCCAGAAAGGCGAGACGGTCAAGATCGCATGGCTCGATCCGCTGTCGGGCCTGATGGCCGCGGTGGGCACGAACCAGCTCAAGACCTACCAGTTCCTGGCCGAGGAATTCAACAAGAAGAACGCGGCCGGCGTGAAGTTCGAGATCATCGGCATCGACAACAAGTTGAGCCCGCAGGAAACCACCAACGCGCTGCGCTCCGCACAAGACCAGGGCGCCCGCTACGTGCTGCAGGGCAACGGCTCCGGCGCCGCATTGGCCATCATCGATGCGCTCGAGAAGAACAACGCGCGCAACCCGGGCAAGGAAGTGCTGTACCTCAACTACGCCGCGGTCGACCCCGACCTGACCAACAGCAAGTGCAGCTACTGGCACTTCCGCCTCGACGCCGACACTTCGATGAAGATGGAAGCGCTGACCACCTTCATGAAGGACCAGCCCGACGTCAAGAAGGTGTACCTGCTCAACCAGAACTACTCGCACGGCCAGCAGGTCGCGAAGTTCGCCAAGGAAAACCTCGCGCGCAAGCGGCCCGACGTGCAGATCGTGGGCGAAGACCTGCACCCGCTGGCCCAGGTGCGCGACTTCGCACCCTACGTCGCGAAGATCAAGGCCTCCGGCGCCGACACCGTCATCACCGGCAACTGGGGTTCCGACCTGGCCCTGATGATCAAGGCCGCCAACGACGCGGGCCTGAACAACGTCAAGTTCTACACCTACTACGGCACCGTGAGCGGCACGCCGACCGCCATGGGCGCGGCCTCGGCAGGCAAGGTGTACCAGGTGGGCTACGGCCACTACAACATGGGCGGCGACATGCAGCGCCTGGCCGAAGAGTTCAACAAGAAGTTCAACGAAGACCTGTACACCAACTCGGCCTACACCGCGTTCGCGATGCTCAGCGAAGCCTTCGTCAGGGCCAAGTCGACCGACCCGGTGAAGGTGGCCGCGACGCTCGAAGGCATGAAGTTCAAGAGCTTCAACGGCGAGGTCGAAATGCGCAAGACCGACCACCAGTTGCAACAAGGCCTGTACATCGCGCAGTGGGCCAAGGCCGAAGGCAAGAACAAGGTCGATGCAGAGAAGACCGGCTACACCTTCGTGCCGGTCAAGTACTACGAGCCCTATGTGGCCAGCACGCCGACCTCGTGCCAGATGAAGCGGCCCAGCCCCTGATGGCTTAGGACCGCGACAGCCAAACCGGTCGAGGCCCGACTTCAACACTCGGGCCTTTTTCATTTCCGCACGAACCCTCCAGGAACGATGAACCTCGAATTCTTCGTCATCTCACTGCTCAACGGCGTGAGTTACGGCCTGCTGCTGTTCATGCTGAGCTCGGGCCTGACGCTGATCTTCAGCATGATGGGCGTGCTCAACTTCGCGCATGCCAGCTTCTACATGCTCGGGGCCTACGTGGCCTACACGCTCTCGGGCATCGTCGGCTTCTGGCCGGCCCTGTTTCTCGCGCCGCTGCTGGTGGGTGCGCTGGGCGCCTGCTTCGAACGCTTCAGCCTTCGGCGCGTGCACAAGTTCGGCCACGTGCCGGAATTGCTGGTGACCTTCGGGCTTTCGTACCTCATCCTCGAACTGGTGCAGCTCGTATGGGGCCGGTCGACCGTGCCCTACGGCTTGCCGCCACAGTTGCAGGGGCCGCTCTTCACGCTTTACGGCACGCAGTTCCCGAAGTCGCGCTCCTTCATCATGCTGGTGGCGCTGCTGATGCTGCTGTCGGTCTGGCTGGTGCTCACGCGCACCCGCATCGGGCTGGTCATCCAGGCGGCGCTCAAGCACCCCGAGATGGTGGAGTCGCTGGGCCACAACGTGCCGCGCGTCTTCATGCTGGTGTTCGGCGGCGGTGCGGCCCTGGCCGGGTTGGCCGGCGTGGTGGGCGGCAACACCTACGTCACCGAACCGGCCATGGCAGCCTCGGTCGGCTCCATCATTTTCGTGGTGGTGGTGGTCGGCGGCATGGGCTCGCTGGCGGGCGCCTTCCTGGCGTCGCTGCTGATCGGGATCATCCAGACCTTCGCGGTGGCCATGGACCATTCGCTGGCATCGGGCCTGCAGGCGATCGGCGTGGCCGTGAGCGAGCAGACCTTCGGCTGGGAGCTGTTGCGGCTCACCATTTCGCAGGTGGCGCCCATCCTGCCTTATCTGTTCCTGGTGCTGATCCTGATCTTCAGACCCAAGGGCCTGCTCGGCACACGGGAGGATTGAGAACATGAGCACGACCCACGACAGCCTGACGCAGGCGCCAACCGCGACCGGCGCCGAGCATGCAGCCACCTCGGGCCCGAAGCAGTACTACCGCTTCAAGCCCTGGAACATCGGCCGCTACCTGATCTGGACGCTGTTCGCACTGGCGCTGATCCTGGCGCCGCACATCTTCCGCAGCAGCCTGGCGCTGACCATGGCCTCGCAGATCGGCTACCTGATCATCATCTGCCTGAGCTACAACATCCTGCTCGGCCAGGGCGGCATGCTGAGCTTCGGTCACGCGGTCTACACCGGACTGGGCTCGTTCCTCGCCATTCATGCGATGAACCTGGCGGGCAAGGGCGGCTGGCCAATCCCGCTGGTGCTCATTCCCGTGGTGGGCGGCCTGGCGGGCATGTTCTTCGCCATCCTGTTCGGCTTCGTCACGACCAAGAAGTCGGGCACCACCTTCGCGATGATCACGCTGGGCATCGGCGAGCTGGTGGCGGCCATGTCGCTGATGTTCCCGACCTTCTTCGGCGGCGAGGGCGGGGTGACCACCGACCGCGTGTACGGCAGCTTCCTGGGCTTCAACTTCGGCTCGCAGCTGCAGGTGTACTACCTGATCGCGGTCTACTGCTTCGTCTGCACGGCGCTGATGTACGCCTTCACCGGCACGCCGCTGGGCCGCATCCTCAACGCGGTGCGCGACAACCCCGAGCGCGTGGAGTTCATCGGCTACAACACGCAGCGGGTGCGCTACTTCGCCTTCATCATCGCGGGCTTCTTCGCCGGCGTGGGCGGCGGCCTGGCGGCGATCAACTTCGAGATCGTCAACGCGGCCGACAGCCTGAACGCGATCCGCTCGGGCGGCTACCTGCTCTTCACCTTCTTGGGCGGCGCCACCTTCTTCTTCGGGCCGATCATCGGCGCGGTGCTGCTGGTGTTCGCGTCGGTGCTGCTGTCGGAGCTGTCGAAGGCCTGGCAGCTCTACTTCGGCCTGGTCTTCGTGTTCATGGTGATGTTCGCGCCCGGCGGCATCGCCAGCCTGATCATGATGAACCTGCGGGTGGCGAAGTTCGGCAAGTTCAACCGCTTCTGGGGCCTGTATGGCGCCTTCGCGCTGGCTGCGATTCCGTTGATTGTCGGTGCGGCGGCCGTGATCGAGATGATCTATCACATCCAGCTCAACTCGGCGCTCGGGCCCAGGCTCAACTTCTTCGGCGTGGCGCTCGACACCTCCACCGTCGCGAGCTGGGCCGGCGCGGCCGCCTTGCTGCTGATCGGCCTGGCCGCCGTCGAGGTCATCCGCCGGCGCTTCGTCAAGGTCTGGGGCAAGGCACAGGAAGAGATCGAAGCCGAGATCAAGCGGAGGGAGATGGCATGACGACGTATGCCCTGGAGCTCAAGGATCTCCGCAAGAACTTCGGCAAGACCGAAATCATCCGCGGCGTCGACCTCGCGGTGGCGGCGGGCGACCGTGTCGCCATCATCGGCCCGAACGGCGCGGGCAAGTCCACGCTGTTCAACCTGATCAGCGGCCGCCTCACACCCACCAGCGGCGAAGTGCGGCTGCACGGCCAGCGCATCGACGGCATGAAGCCGTACGAGGTCAACCGGCTGGGCCTGTCGCGCAGCTTCCAGATCACCAACATCTTCCCCAAGCTCAGCGTCTTCGAGAACCTGCGCTGCGGGGTCCTGTGGAGCCTGGGCTACCGCTACAGCTTCCTGCGCTTCCTGTCGAAGCTCGACGATGCCAACGAGCGCGCCGAAGAACTGGTGCGCCAGGTGGGCCTGGAGAAGAAGCGCGACGTGCTGGCCGTCAATCTGACCTACGCCGAGCAGCGCGCGCTGGAGATCGGCATCACCATCGCCGGCGGTGCCAGCGTCATCCTGCTCGACGAGCCAACGGCCGGCATGAGCAAGACCGAGACCTCGCACTTCATCGCACTGATCAAGCACGTCACCATCGGCAAGACCCTGCTGACCGTCGAGCACGACATGGGCGTGGTCTTCGGCCTGGCCGACAAGATCGCGGTGGTGGTGTACGGCGAGGTCATCGCCTTCGACACGCCGGCCGCGGTGCGCGCCAACGCGCGCGTGCAGGAGGCGTACCTCGGCTCGTCGGTCGCCGACGCACAGGGCGCTGGTCACTGAGGCAGGAGCAGGTAGACACACATGCTGAAGCTCGAAGACATTCACGCCTATTACGGCAAGAGCCACGTGCTGCACGGCGTTTCGTTCGGCGTCAACGCCGGCGAAATCGTCGCGCTGCTGGGCCGCAACGGCTCGGGCCGCTCCACCACTGCCAAGGCCATCATGGGCCTGGTGCATGCCGAGGGAGGCCTGCACTGGAAGGGCCAGGACATCCTGCGCCGCAAGGCCTACGAGATCGCGCACCTGGGCATCGGCTACGTGCCCGAGAACCGCGACATCTTCCCCAAGCTCACCGTGCACCAGAACCTGCTCCTCGGGCAGAAGGGCAGCGGCAAAGGCAGCCGCTGGTCCTTCGACGACATGTACGGCATGTTCCCGCGCCTCAAGGAGCGCCAGCACACCGAAGCCGGCGTGCTCTCGGGCGGTGAACAGCAGATGCTGACGCTGTGCCGCACGCTCATGGGCGACCCCGACCTGATCATCATCGACGAGCCGACCGAAGGCCTGGCGCCGAAGATCGTCGAGCTGGTGGGGCAGTACCTGCGCACGCTCAAGGACAAGGGCATCTCGGTGCTGCTGATCGAGCAGAAGCTCACCATCGCCATGCAGATCTCCGACCGCGCGCTCGTCATGGGCCACGGCAGCATCGTGTTCGACGGCACGCCCGACAGCCTGCGCGCCGACGCCACCACCCGCAAGGAGTGGCTCGAGGTCTGACCGCTCGCGCGGTGAATGTCTCGCCAGCGACTGGGCTTCATTGCGAGGTCGCTTCAAAGGCCTAGAATCTTCCGAAAAAAGAACGTCCGTGCTTTTTAGATGCGGTGCAGCAGCGCAAGGTGCATGCTCCGACTCGAACCCCCGAATCCGCTTTTCGATCCTCTCCCATCCCAAAGGAACGCAGCATGACGGCTGAATACAAAGTGCTCGGCGATGTCGCCGTGATCACCCTGGCGAATCCCCCGGTCAACGGACTCGGATACGCGACCCGCGTCGGCATCACGGAAGGCCTGTCGAAGGCGCTGGACGATGCCGCCGTCAAGGCTATCGTGCTCACCGGCGCCGGCAAGGCGTTTTCGGGCGGTGCCGACATCAAGGAGTTCGGCACACCCAAGGCCATTCAAGACCCGAACCTGCTGAGCGTGATCCTGGCGCTCGAGCATTCCACCAAGCCGATCGTCGCGGCCATTCATTCGGTCTGCATGGGCGGCGGCCTCGAACTGGCCCTGGGCTGCCACTACCGCGTGGCCGCACCCGGCACCAGCGTCGCGCTGCCCGAAGTCAAGCTGGGCCTCATTCCCGGCGCCGGCGGCACGCAGCGACTGCCGCGCGTGCTGGGCGTCGAAACCGCGCTCAACATGATCGTGAGCGGCGAGCCGGTCAAGAGCGAACTGCTCGCCTCGCTGCCGGGCCAGAAGCTGTTCGACAAGCTCGCGGCATCGCCCGAGTCGCTGTTCGACGAGGCCGTGGAGTTCGCCAAGTCGGTGGCCGCCAAGGGCGGCGACCTGCCGCTGGTGCGCAACCTGCCGTGCAAGCATCCGCAAGGCGACGCCTACTTCCAGTTCGCGCGCAACACCGTCGGCGCCATGTCGAAGAACTACCCGGCGCCCCTCAAGTGCGTCGACGCGGCCGAGGCCGCGACCAAGCGCAAGTTCGACGACGGCATGGCCGAGGAGCGCCGCCACTTCACCAACCTGATGTTCACGCCCGAATCGGTCGCGCTGCGCCACCTGTTCATGGCCGAGCGCGCCGCCTCGCGCATTCCCGACGTGGCCGACGACACGCCCCAGCGCACCATCAAGACGGTGGGCGTGATCGGCGCCGGCACCATGGGTGGCGGCATCAGCATGAACTTCCTGAACGCAGGCATCCCGGTCACCATCCTCGAGACGAAGCAGGAAGCGCTCGACCGCGGTGTGGCGACCATCCGCAAGAACTACGAGGCGCAGGTCAAGAAGGGCAAGCTCAAGGCCGACAAGTACGACCAGCGCATGTCGCTGCTGAAGACGACGCTGTCCTACGACGACCTGAAGGATGCCGACCTGATCATCGAGGCCGTCTTCGAAGAGCTGGGCGTCAAGGAAAAGGTGTTCGGCGAGCTGGACCGTGTCGCCAAGCCCGGCGCCATCCTGGCCTCCAACACGTCCACGCTCGACGTCGACAAGATCGCAGCCTTCACCAAGCGTCCGCAAGACGTGATCGGCATGCACTTCTTCAGCCCGGCCAACGTGATGAAGCTGCTCGAAGTGGTGCGCGGCGCCAAGACCGGCAAGGACGTGCTGGCCACCGTGATGAGCGTGGCCAAGAAGATCAAGAAGACGGCCGTGGTCTCGGGCGTGTGCGACGGCTTCATCGGCAACCGCATGATCGAGCAGTACTCGCGCCAGGCCGGCTTTCTGCTGGACGAAGGCGCCACGCCGCAGCAGGTCGACAAGGCCGTCGAGAAGTTCGGCTTCGCCATGGGCCCGTTCCGCATGGGCGACCTGGCCGGCAACGACATCGGCTGGGCGATTCGCAAGCGCCGCTCGGTCGACTTCCCCGACATGAAGTACAGCCGCACGGCCGACAAGCTCTGCGAGCTGGGCCGCTTCGGCCAGAAGACCGGGGCAGGGTGGTACGACTACAAGGCCGGCAAGCGCGACGCGATTCCGTCGGCGCTGGTCGACAAGATGATCGAGGAGCACCGCAAGGAACTGGGCATCACGCCGCGCAAGATCTCCGACGACGAGATCGTGCAGCGCCTGGTCTATGCGCTGGTCAACGAAGGTGCGCACATCCTCGAGGACGGCATCGCCTCGAAGTCGGGCGACATCGACATGGTGTACCTCACCGGCTACGGTTTCCCGATCTGGCGCGGCGGCCCCATGCATTACGCCAACCAGGTCGGCCTGTACAACGTGGCCGAGGCCATGAAGCGCTTCGCCAAGAACCCGCGCGACGACGCGTCGTTCTGGCAGCCCGCGCCGCTGATCCAGAAGCTGGTGGCCGACGGCAAGCAGTTCGGCTGAAGGCGCGCGGGGCCCGGTGGTGATCAGGAAGGTATTGCTCACGCTGCTGGCGGCGCTGGTGCTGCTGGCGCTGGTGGTGGCGTGCAACACCTGGCGCCGGCCTTCGCTGCAGCTGCAGGTGCCGCCTGCGCAGAAGGTGGCCGTGGACGAACGCGCGGCCGCCCAGCGGCTGGCCGGCGCGATTCCGATCCGTACCGTGTCGAGCTTCGAGGGCCTTCAGCAGAACGGCGAGGAGTTCAAGAAGCTCCACACCTACCTGGCGCAACATTTTCCCAAGCTGCACGCCGCGCTGAAAAAAGAAGTGATCGGCGACAACGCGCTGCTCTACACCTGGTCCGGCAGCGACCCGTCGGCCAG
Source organism: Variovorax sp. KK3 (assembly GCF_001984055.1). Classification (GTDB taxonomy): domain Bacteria; phylum Pseudomonadota; class Gammaproteobacteria; order Burkholderiales; family Burkholderiaceae_C; genus Variovorax. Next base: position 25,070 of record NZ_LYVO01000005.1, on the reverse strand, counting down.
GCCGATCGCGCTGATGGCACACCAGGACGTGGTGCCGATCGCGCCCGGCACCGAAAAGGCCTGGGAAGTCGACCCGTTCAGCGGCGAGATCAAGGACGGCTTCGTCTGGGGCCGGGGCACCTGGGACAACAAGGGCAACCTGCTCGCTCAGATGGAAGCCGTCGAACTGCTGCTGGCCCAGGGCTTCCAGCCGCGGCAGACCATCTACCTGGTGGCGGGCGACGATGAGGAAGTCAGCGGCCTGCGGGGCGCCAGGCCCATCGCCGAGCTGCTGAAGTCGCGCGGCGTCAGGCTCGAATGGGTGCTCGACGAAGGCCTGCTGGTCACCGAGGGCGTGCTGCCGGGCCTCGACAAGCCGGCCGCGCTCATCGGCCTGGCAGAGAAAGGCTACGCCACCTTCTTCCTGTCGCTGGACATGCCGCCGGGCCATTCGTCGATGCCACCGTCGCGCACGGCCATCGGCAGCATGAGCGCCGCACTGGCCCGGCTCGAGGCCGACCCGATGCCGGCCGCCATCAGCGGCGTGGCCGGCGAGATGTTCGGCACGCTGGCGCCCGAGATGAGCGGCTTCAATCGCGTGGCGTTGTCGAACCTGTGGCTCTTCGGGCCCGTGGTGCAGGGCCAGCTCGAAAAAGGCAGCAGCAGCAACGCCATGCTGCGCACCACCACTGCGCTGACCATCGTGCGCGCCGGCAACAAGGACAACGTGCTGCCGGGCCGAGCCGAGGCAGCCGTCAATTTCCGCGTGCTGCCGGGCGACAGCCTGGCCTCGGTCGAAGCGCATCTGCGCAAGGCCCTCGGCAACGATGCGATCGCGATCAAGGCCTACCCCGGCAATTCCGAGCCTTCGCCGGTGTCGCCGACGGATGGGCTCGGCTACCGCGCCATCGCGCAGTCGGTGCGCCAGGTGTTCCCAGAAGCCGTGGTGGCACCGGGCCTGATGATTGCGGCCACCGACTCGCGCCACTTCTCGATCGTCAGCGATGCCGTCTACCGCTTCTCGCCAGTGCGCGCCAAGCCCGAGGAGCTGCCTCGCTTTCACGGTACCAACGAGCGCATTTCGATCGCCAACTACATCGAGATGATCCAGTTCTATCACCAGCTGCTGCGCAACACCGCGCAGCCCCAGTAGCTTTTTCCATCTTTCTTGTTGCAAAGGACTTCACCATGACCCGCGCCGTCATCGTCTCCACCGCCCGCACGCCGCTCGCCAAGAGCTGGAAGGGCGCCTTCAACATGACGCATGGCGCCACGCTGGGCGGCCACGCGGTGCAGCATGCGGTGTCGCGCGCCGGCATCGAGCCGGCCGAGGTCGACGACGTGATCATGGGCTGCGCGAACCCCGAAGGCGCGACAGGCGCCAACATCGCGCGCCAGATCGCGCTGCGCGCCGGCCTGCCGATCACCACGTCGGGCATGACCATCAACCGCTTCTGTTCTTCGGGCCTGCAGACCATCGCGACGGCGTCGCAGCGCATCATCGCGGGCGAGGGCGAGGTCTATGTTGCCGGTGGCGTGGAAAGCATCTCGTGCGTGCAGAACGAGATGAACACGCACATGCTGGCAGACCCCTGGCTGGCGAAGCACAAGCCCGAGATCTACTGGAACATGCTGCAGACCGCCGAGCAGGTGGCCAAGCGCTACGACATCGGCCGCGACGCCATGGACGAATACGGCGCGGCCAGCCAGCAGAAGGCGACCGCGGCGCTTGAAAAAGGGCTGTTCAAGGACGAGATCGCGCCGATCACCGTGCTGGCCGGCGTGGCCGATCCGGTCATGGGCCTGCGCACGAAGGAAGTGACGGTCGAGAACGACGAAGGCATCCGCGCCGGCACGACCAAGGAAGGCATCAGCGGCATCCGCTCCGCCATTCCGGGCGGCCTGATCTCGGCCGGCAATGCCAGCCAGTTCTCCGATGGCGGCGGTGCCTGCGTGGTGGTCGATGAGTCCTACGCCGAGAAGAAAGGCCTGAAGCCCCTGGGCCGATTCCTCGGCTTCGCGGTGGCGGGCTGCGAGCCCGACGAGATGGGCATCGGCCCGGTCTTCGCCATCCCCAAGGTACTGAAGCGCCTGGGCCTGAAGATCAGCGACATCGACCTCTGGGAACTCAACGAAGCCTTCGCAGTGCAGGTGATCTACTGCCGCGACAAGCTGGGTATTCCGGGCGACCGCCTCAACGTCAACGGCGGCGCCATCGCGGTCGGCCACCCCTACGGCGTGAGCGGCCAGCGGCTGACCGGGCATGCGCTGATCGAAGGCAAGCGGCGCGGGGCGAAGAAGGTCGTGGTGACGATGTGCATCGGTGGGGGGATGGGCGCGGCTGGGGTGTTCGAGGTGCTTTGAGCGACCGTCGAAGGCCGATCTTGAAAGTCTTGCCATGAGCCTTCGCCCCACCCTCGACTTCCTCCTCTACGACTGGCTGAAAGCCGAGTCGCTCAACCAGCGCACCCGTTTCGCCGACCATTCCCGCGAGACCTTCGATGCGGTGCTCGACACCTGCGAGCGGATCGCGCGCGAGAAGTACGCGCCGCACAACCGCACGGTCGACACGCAGGAGCCGCATTTCGACGGCGACAAGGTGGTGCTGCCGCAGGCCACGCACGACGCCCACAAGGCCTTCGTCGACTCGGGCATGCTGAGCGCGGCGCAGGACTACGACATCGGCGGCATGCAGCTGCCCTACACGCTGCAGGCGGCGGCGAACAGCTTCTTCGCGATGGCCTCGGTCAGCATCGGGTCGAACATGCTGACCAGCGGCAACGCCAACCTGCTGATGGTGCACGGCACGCCGATGCAGCAGGACGTGTTCGCGAAGAACGAATTTTCGGGGCGCTGGGCGGGCACCATGTGCCTGTCGGAACCGCAGGCCGGCTCCAGCCTCAGCGACGTGGCCACGCGCGCCGTGCCGGACGGGCCCGACTACCAGAGCGATCCGCTGGGGCCGCGCTACCGGCTCACCGGCAACAAGATGTGGATTTCGGCCGGCGACCATGAGCTGACCGAGAACATCGTTCATATCGTGCTGGCCAAGATTCCGGACGAGAACGGCAAGCTGGTGCCGGGGACGCGCGGCATCTCGCTCTTCATCGTGCCCAAGAAGCTGGTCGACACAGATGGGCGCCTGACCGGCGAGCGCAACGATATCGCACTGGCGGGCCTCAACCACAAGCTCGGCTGGCGCGGCACGACCAACACGCTGCTGAACTTCGGCGAAGGCCGGTTCCCGGTCGATGGCAAAGCGGGCGCAGTGGGCTACCTGGTCGGCGCGCCGGGCAAGGGCCTGCACTGCATGTTCCACATGATGAACGAGGCCCGCATCGGCGTCGGCACCGCGGCCACCATGCTCGGCATGGCCGGCTACCATGCCTCGCTCGACTATGCGAAGAACCGGCCGCAGGGCCGGCCTGTCGGACCCGCCGGCAAGGACGCGGCCCGTCCGCAGGTGCGCATCATCGAACACGCCGACGTGCGCCGGATGCTGCTGGCGCAGAAGTCGTACTGCGAAGGCGCACTGGCGCTCGAGCTGTACTGCGCGCGCCTCGTCGACGAGCAGAAGACCGGCGAGCCCCAGGCCGCCGACGACGCGCGGCTGCTGCTGGAAGTGCTCACGCCCATCGCCAAGAGCTGGCCCAGCGAATGGTGCCTGGAGGCCAACTCGCTCGCGATCCAGGTGCACGGCGGCTACGGCTACACGCGCGACTTTCCGGTGGAGCAGTACTGGCGTGACAACCGCCTGAACATGATCCATGAGGGCACGCATGGCATCCAGGCCACCGACCTGCTGGGCCGCAAGGTGCTGATGGAAGATGGGCGCGGATTGCAGCTGCTGGCCGCACGCATCACCGGCACGGCAAGCCGCGCCTCGGAGCTACCCGCGCTGTCCGCACATGCCGAGGCGCTGACCCGTGCCCTGCAACGCATCGGCAGCGCCACGCGCGCGGCCTGGTCGACCGGCAACCCGCAAGAGGCGCTGGCCAACGCGGTGCCCTACATGCAGGCCTTCGGCCACGTCGTGCTGGCCTGGATCTGGCTCGACGTCGCCGAGCATGCCTTGCGCGCCGACACGTCCAAGGCCCTGCCGGCCACGTTGGGGCGGCTCGGCGCGACCGACTACTTCTTTCACTACGAACTGCCCAAGATCGACGCCTGGCTCCAGGTGGTGGAGCGCCGCGATCCGACCTGCGCAGCCCTGCCCGAGGACGCTTTCTGATGACGACGAACGAAACCAAGCCCCATGCCGCGCTCGAGAAATGGACCTGGATCCTGATCTACGTCGGCCTGTTCCTGCTGATCCTCGGCCTCGCGACCGGGCGCGCCAACGAAGTGATGGGCTGGTCGGTCGGCGTGCCGGGTGCCGCCATGGCGGCCGTCGGCGTCGTGCTGATCTACGTTCGCTCGCGGCTCAAGCCCTGAAGCGAGACCGCACCACAACCCCTTGACCCTACGGAGAAGCCCATGAGCGCAAGAAGCATCCAGAAGTTGTTCGACCTGAGCGGCAAGACCGCGCTGGTCACCGGTGGCTCCCGCGGCCTGGGCCTGCAGATGGCGCATGCGCTGGGCGAGGCCGGCGCGAAGATCATGCTGAGCTCGCGCAAGGCAGACGACCTGGAGCAGGCCGCCGCCGAGCTGCAGGCGGCCGGCATCGACGCCCGCTGGATCGCGGCCGACTGCTCGAAGGAAGAAGACACACGCCGCCTGGCCGACGAAACGCTGGAGCGCATGGGCGCGGTCGACATCCTGGTCAACAACGCCGGCGCCAGCTGGGGCGCGGCCGCGGAGGAGCACCCGGTTGAGGCCTGGGACAAGGTGATGAACCTCAACGTCCGCGGCTACTTCATCCTGGCGCAGCAGATCGCACGCGGCTACATGATCCCGAAGAAGGCCGGGCGCATCATCAACATCGCATCCATCGCGGGCCTGAACGGCAATCCGCCCGAGATGCGTACGCTGGCCTACAACACGTCCAAGACCGCGGTGATCGGCTTCACCCAGACGCTGGCAGCCGAATGGGGCCGCTACAACATCAACGTCAACGCGATCTGCCCGGGCTTCTTCATGACCAAGATGGCGGCCGGCCTGATCAAGTCGCTGGGCGAAGAGAAGATGGCCGCGGCCGCGCCGCTGGGCCGGCTGGGCGACGAAGAAGATCTGAAGGGCCTGACGCTGCTTTACGCCAGCGATGCCGGCAAGCACATCACCGGCCAGTGGATGGCGGTCGACGGCGGCGTGAGCGTGGTTCTCGGCGCCGCCTGAGCGACACTCTCGTTCATGCCCCCAGACTCCACCGACATCGACCTCCGCGCCTTCACCAGCCGGATTCCGTTCGCGCGCCATCTCGGCTTCCAGATCACCAAGTTCGAAGGCGGTGAATCGGAGATCGAGTACACCCCCAAGCCCGAGCACCTCAACACCTTCGACGTGACCCATGGCGGTGCCTGCATGACGCTGCTCGACATCACCATGGCGGCAGCCGCGCGCAGCCTGACGCCAGAGATCGGCGTGGTCACCATCGAGATGAAGACCAGCTTCATGCGTCCTTCGGTCGGACCGCTTCATGCCCGCGGCCGGCTGATGGACCGCACCGCCACGCTCGCCTTCACCGAGGCCACGATCTACGATGAGAAAGGCCAGGCCTGCGCGCACGCCACCGGCACTTTCAAGTACGTGAAGCATCGCCTGCCCATCGGCCCCGCCAGTGCCAACGCGATGCGCCCGCCCTCGACAGACTAGGAGACTCCCATGCCCACCAACCGCCAGCAACACCTCGACAATCGCCCCGAGGGCGAGGCCGTCGCCTCCAACTTCAAGCTGGTCACCGCCGAGACGCCGGCGCTGCAGGACAACCAGGTCCTCGTGCGCCACCACTTCATGAGCCTCGACCCGTACATGCGCGGCCGCATGAACGATGCGAAGAGCTATGCGCAGCCACAGCCGCTGGGCCAGGTGATGCAGGGCGGCACGGCGGGTGAAATCGTCGAGAGCCGCCATCCCAAGTTCGCAGTCGGCGACAAGGTCGTCGGCTTCGGCGGCTGGCAGGAATACAGCGTGGTCGACGCCTCGCAGCCCGGCACGCTGCGCAAGGTCGACACCACCCACGTGCCGCTGTCGCACTATCTCGGCGCCGTCGGCATGCCGGGCGTGACGGCCTGGTACGGCCTGGTCAAGATCATCCAGCCCAAGGCCGGCGAGACGATGGTGGTCACGGCCGCGAGCGGCGCGGTCGGCAGCGCCTTCGGTGCGCTGGCCAAGGCGCGCGGCTGCCGCGTGGTCGGCATCGCGGGCGGCGCGGACAAGTGCCGCTACGTCACGGAAGAACTGGGCTTCGACGCCTGCATCGACTATCGGCAGCATCCCGACGCCAAGAGCATGAGCGCCGCGCTGAAGGAAGCCTGCCCCAAGGGCATCGACGGCTATTTCGAGAACGTCGGCGGCTACATCTTCGATGCCGTGCTGCTGCGCGCCAACGCCTTCGCGCGCATCGCGCTGTGCGGCATGATCGCCGGCTACGACGGCCAGCCGGTGCCGCTGGCCAACCCGGCACTGCTGCTGACCAACCGCATCAAGCTCGAAGGCTTCATCGTCAGCGAGCATATGGAAGTGTGGCCCGAGGCCCTGGCCGAGCTGGGCCAGTTGGTGGGCACCGGCAAGCTCAAGCCGCGCGAATCGGTCGCGCAGGGCATCGAGGCGGCGCCCGAGGCTTTTCTGGGCCTGCTCAAGGGGCGCAACTTCGGCAAGCAACTGGTCAAGCTGATCTAGCCGCGCCGCTTCTGCAGCGCAAGGAGGCCGCGATGGACGCCACGCACGAGGTCTTCAACCAGCCCGAGGCATTGGCGGGCTACAACCTGTTCGAGACGAACAGCGCCTTGCGCGATGCGCTGAAGTTCAACGCGCCGCAGTTGCACCTGGCGCCGCTCGCGCATCTGGGCGGCGAACTCGGCACGGCCGACATGCAGACGCATGCGCGCCTGGCCAACACGAACCCTCCCGTGCTGCACACGCATGACCGGTTCGGGCGGCGTGTCGACGAGGTGGAGTTTCATCCGAGTTATCACGCGTTGATGAAGGCGGCGGTGGGCGCCGGATTGCATGGCACCCCATGGAGCGGCGAGTCCGCATCGCCTCATGTCGAGCGCGCCGCCGGCTTCATGCTCTTCACCGAGCTCGAGCCGTCGATCCTGTGCCCCATCTCGATGAGCTACGCCGTCACGCCCGCCTTGCGCGGCAACGCGGCCGTCTTCGCCGACTGGGGCCCCAAGCTCGCCAGCCTTTGGTACGACCCCGCGCTGAAGCCCTGGCGCGACAAGCCCGGCCTGACCATGGGCATGGGCATGACCGAGAAGCAGGGTGGGTCGGACGTGCGGGCCAACACCACGCGCGCCGTGCGCACCGGCAGCGACGCCTGGGGCGAGCGCTACGAGATCACCGGCCACAAGTGGTTCTTCTCCGCGCCCATGTGCGATGCCTTCCTGGTGCTGGCCCAGGCGCCGGCCGGCCTCAGCTGCTTCTTCCTGCCGCGCGTGCTCGATGACGGCAGCCGCAACGCGATCCGCATCCAGCGCCTGAAGGACAAGCTCGGCAACAAGGCCAACGCCAGCAGCGAAGTCGAGTTCCACGGCGCCAGTGCCTGGCTGGTGGGCGAGGAAGGCCGCGGCATTCCGCAGATCCTCGAGATGGGCACGATGACCCGCCTCGACTGCGCCCTGGGCACCAGCGGGCTGATGCGCCAGGCCGTGAGCCTGGCACTGCACCACACCCACCAGCGCCGCGCCTTCGGCAAGCCGCTGGCCGAGCAGCCGCTCATGAAGAACGTGCTGGCCGACCTCGCGCTCGAAAGCGAGGCCGCCACCGCCTTGGCCATTCGCCTGGCCCGCGCCTTCGACCGGCCGCAGGACGCGCACGAGCGCCTGATGGCGCGCCTGCTCACGCCGGTCGCCAAGTTCTGGATCTGCAAGCGCGGCAGCCACCTGGCCCAGGAGGCGATGGAGTGCCTGGGCGGCAACGGCTACGTGGAGGAGGGCGGCGAAGGCATGATGGCGCGCGTGTACCGCGAGATGCCGCTCAATTCGATCTGGGAAGGCGCGGGCAACATCATGGCGCTCGACCTGCTGCGCGCGACGCGCAAGGGCGATGCCGTCGCCGCGCTGGCACAGGAACTCGCGCCGGCGCGTGGCGGCCATGCCGCGCTCGATCGGCTGGCCGACGCGCTGCCCGCGCGCATCGAGGCCATGGCCACCGAGGTCGAGGCGCGCCGCCTGGCGCAGGACATCGCGCTTGCGGTGCAGGCCGCGCTGCTCGTGCAGACCGCACCGTCGGCGGTGTCCGACGCCTTCTGCGCGTCACGGCTGGGCGGCGACTGGGGGCATGCCTTTGGTACGCTGGGCGCGGGCAGCGATTTCGATTCGATCGTCGCCCGCGCGCGCCCCACGCCGTAGCCCCACAACGCACGAAGCCACAAGGAGTTCCATGGCCGACCTGATCCTCCATCACTACGCCACCTCGCCCTTTTCCGAGAAGCTGAGGCTGATCCTGGGCTACAAGAAGCTGGCCTGGAAGTCGGTGATCATTCCGCAGATCGCGCCCAAGCCCGAACTGGTGGCGCTCAGCGGCGGCTACCGCCGCACGCCGGTGCTGCAGATCGGCGCCGACATCTACTGCGACACGTCGCTCATCTGCGACGTGCTGGAGCACGTGGCGCCCATGCCGTCGATCTACCCCGAGCCGGGCAAGGGCCTCGAGCGCGTGGTGGCGCAGTGGGGCGACAGCACGCTCTTCTGGGCCGCGATGGGCTACAACCTCAGCGGCAAGGGCCTGGCCGACATCTTCGCGAACACGCCGCCCGAAACCGCGCGTGCCTTCGCCGAAGACCGCAAGGCGATGACCTTCAACATGGTCCGCCACCGCCCGGGCGATGCCGCGTCGGCCTACAAGTCGTACCTGCGGCGCCTGTCCGACATGCTCGACGACACCGACTTCCTGCTCGGCGCGTACCCCACCGTGGCCGACTTCGCCTGCTACCACCCGTTGTGGTTCACGCGCAAGCGCACGCCGTCGATGGCGGGCATCCTGCAGTTCACGCCGGCGGTGAGCGACTGGCTGGACCGCATGGCCGCCATCGGCCACGGCACGATGGAAAGCTTCGATGCGGCGCAGGCGATCGCGGTCGCGGCCGCATCGACGCCGAACACGCTGCTGTCGGACAGCACCTTCCAGGACGAGCACGGCATTCCGCTGGGCACGCGCGTCACCATCGCTGCCGAAAGCTTCGGCCCCGAGCCCACCGAAGGCGAACTGATCGCAGCCACGCGCACCCACTACACGCTGCGCCGCGACGACCCACGCGCGGGCACGATCCACGTGCACTTCCCACGCGTGGGCTACACGCTGTGCAAGCTCGACGCCTCAAAGCGAAGAGAAAAAGGCGTGTAAGGACACGCGACGCGTTATGGCCGAAGCAATCACAACCATGCACCAGCGCTAGGAACGGCGCCCGCGCGATGCCGTCACTCACTTTAAGCCAGAATCAACGGTGCCTCATGGGTAAAAATGCATCGCTGGTCGTCAAGCACCCTAGCAATGATTTGCCTCAAATAATCTTTTGCGACCATTGAGTTTTCGCCGTCGGCCATATATACGTTAATCTCGGATTTGAAGGGGTATCTGTCTACGCAAGACTCCAATGGGCTTATTCCATTCACGAGGCACGGTTCAAAATCAGTTTGACCTACAGCTGCACTCCGAAGGCCAACTAATATAGCTGATCGATTGTATAACGATTCTTTTGCCATCGATATGTAAGAGGGGGATCTGGTAATCTTATCAGATACATGACCTCCTTCGCCGCTCAAATCAATTATATATTGCAAGGCTCTGTCGTATAGTGTGCCGGCGTGATATAAAATGTCAACATCGAGTGGTCTACGCGCGGTCAGAGCTGCTAAAACGTCAACTGCGCTCAAGCCCTCTCGTGCTATTTCTTTTCGCGCATACAGCAGAAGTATTTCAATGTGCGAATGAACCTTGATATAAGAGGAGCCTGGATCTTCCGCACCGTGGTGAATGATGATCTGACAACCACGCTGATCTGAAGCCCAAGCTAATTCCATCGGCGAAAACGTATGCATGATTTGCTTATTTGTGCGCGGGCGGTGTCCGGCGGTATGCCCTGCAACAATACGCTGATTCGCAGTCGAAAGCGGAATGCTCATAATATATTCCTTCGTTGGAAAATTACCACCCTGACTTTAACCATTCAAGCATTTTTGTATGCATCGCTGTGCCAGCGTACTCCGCGCTGAGCGGAGTCCCCACGTCCCAGGTCTTGAGTGTGCGATAGTCGCGAAACGCTTCGGCTTCAAACAGCCGTTTGTTCAAATCTTCCTGTAGACCCGGAATCCGCGAAAAAAAATCAACAATGGTTTGCGATGTTTCAGACTCGCGGCCCAGATGATGTTGAAAGTAATAATATAGAGAAAATTTTCCTGGACCCTCAAGCCATGGGACATCGGACGCTCGAGCGATTTGTTGTCTGACAGTTAGGACTCTTGAGTAGAGGCGCGGAACCTGTCTTCGAACGCGCTCAGCATCATCAGCATCGGTTGGCGTTGCCACTTCGATTTCGATCTGTGCGTAATGGTCAAGGACTTCTTGGAAGATGTGGTGAGTGACGAACTTCAGATGAGATCTAGGCGAAATTTGATCCTGAGATTTCTTCATTAGCTCTTCAATTTTAGATCGCAAAGCGAGTAATTTAATTCTGCTATCTTGCGGTTTTACTATCGATATTAGTTCATGTTCGTAGATTATTTTGTGAAATTCGGCGAGCTCATCAGTTGCCCGATGGTGCTCTAGAATCCCTATCGCTCTGCGAAAACCATTTTCGTTCGGTGAGCCCTCCACAATGGCCCGGGTAACAAAGATGACTGGATCCAAAGAACCGACCATGTCATCCAGTTTGGATTTATCACCATATTTTGTCAAAATAAGCTCGACATCCAAGTTCTTTATAAATGCGTTAACAAATATGTTGAAATTGGTTATTTCATCGTCAAAAGCTAGAAGTCGGCTCATGCGCGCAAGTATAAATGGCACTTCCTTGCGGTGAGGGTACAGCATATATGCTCTTGCCAGATCGGGTGCCGTTGCAAAGGGAACTGCCTCGGTGGCCTCTGACAACGTCATGTCCTTGATCAGTGCAACATAGCTCCAACGAGAGAATAAATCTTTAAGCATCAGACTACTAATCAAAGCAATGCAAGTCGCGATAATAATTGACAGGCATATAAACTTTCGAAAATGCCTCAAGCATTTTCGTCGGTATGCTTGAACGGTTCTAAAGCCAAGGGCTTGCGAGAATTTGGGGTTATTAAGAAATGTCCATGTCGCCACACCTAAGGCGCCGGCCCATTGGGATACGTCCAAAAATTCCGGATGAAAAAGATAAAAGAAACTAATGAACGCTGCAAATATACCTAGGGCGTGTACTGCGTAAAATGTCAGTAGCTTGACGGAGTCGTTTGCAGAAGAGATCAAAATAATGGCGCCTCCGTTTTGATAGAGCCCGGCATTTTGAAGAACGCAACGTCGCTCAATATCACATCTTTTCGAAGAAACAAGCCGATAAGTTCAATAATGCATTAACATAAAAAGGCTGAGCGCGCATTCAAAACGATGTACCAAAAGCTCCACGCCGAAAAGATATTGAGCTTACGTAAGTCCGCCATCGCCTAGCTGGTTTATACGGCCAACTTCGACAAAAACGCGATGTGTGAGTCATCTGTTCTCTCCAAGTTGTGCGTATCTACATGCGCGGTACGCATTAATGGCAGTTACGGCGTTAGCGCCGAGAGGTTGCCAACCGGCTACTTCGCCAACGACGGTGGCCGGTTCAGAGAATCGTGCAGTCGCCATCAGCCGTAAATATGCCTTTAGGCCTACTCTATGTTGGGGGCGCGCCGCGCTCCACGATGGCGATCTAAAAGGACCGCGGCGACTGGCACCTTCAGTAGGGAGCCCGATCGGCGTCCTCGACGCTTCTTGCCAAGCGCAGCTTTCTTCGCTAATGCGCAAAACTTGAGAGCCTCCTGCACGATGCGCCAAAAATCGTCCATCAATCTCTTGACGAGCCGGCGGCTACCCTCAGTGCGGATAGTTGCGCCCCGTGCTGAAGCTCCACGCTGGCGCATGCGGCACCTTGGCGACTGCGGCGCAGCGCATTCCGTATTTCAATAGCGCCTCCATCCATCGACGAACCAGAGACAAAAGGACTTGCGCAATGATTCAGGATTTCACGGGCACCACGGCCGTTCTCACAGGCGCCGGCTCCGGCTTCGGCCTCGAATGCGCCCGCATCGGTGCGCAGCGCGGCATGAATCTGGTGCTGGTCGACGTGCAGCAGGACGCGCTGGACCGTGCGGCCGCCGAGATGGAAGCGACCGGTGCCCAGGTGTTGGCGCGCAAGGTCGACGTGTCGGACGCCGCGCAGATGGAAGCCCTTGCCGCCGCGGTAAAAGAGCGCTTCGGCGCACCGCACTTCGTGTTCAACAACGCGGGCGTGGGCGCCGGCGGGCTGGTGTGGGAGAACACGGTCGCCGACTGGGAATGGGTGCTCGGTGTCGACCTGTGGGGCGTGGTGCACGGCGTGCGCCTGTTCACGCCGATGATGCTCGAGGCCGCCGCCAAAGACCCGGCCTACCGCGGCCACATCGTCAACACCGCCAGCATGGCCGGCTTGCTGACGCCGCCCAACATGGGCATCTACAACACCGCGAAGGCCGCGGTCGTGAGCCTCACCGAGACGCTTTACCAGGACCTGAAGCTCATCACCGACCAGGTGGGTGCCAGCCTGCTGTGCCCGTACTTCGTGCCCACCGGCATCACCAGCAGCGAGCGTAACCGGCCCGGCGCGCTGGCCGCAGACAAGCCGACCAAGAGCCAGCTGATCGGCCAGGCGATGAGCAACAAGGCGGTCAGCAGCGGCAAGATCACGGCCGCGGAGGTCGCGCACAAGGTGTTCGAAGCCATCAGCGCCAACCAGTTCTACGTGTTCAGCCACCCCAAGGCGCTGGGCAACGTGAAGAGCCGCATGGAGAACATCGTGGCCCTCACGAATCCGGCCGACCCGTTCCTGGAGCGGCCCGAGATCGGCGAAAAGCTTCGCGCCCAGCTTCGGGCGGATTGATCGCGGCCGGAAGGCGGCGATACGTCCGTGTCGGCGTCGGGAGGGCAGCCACGTAGGCCGCCGCTGGCAGACAGCTGAGCTGATTTGGCGACACTGGCGCGATGCTGCAGTCCGCCTACGCCATGCCTGCCCCCATCGATCGCGCACACGGCCCGGTGCGCGCGCATCTGACCAAGCACGACCTCGGCGCGCAGCTCGCGCGCCGCGCCGACGAATGGGTGCGCAATGCGAGCCCTGCCGACCTGCTGCACGTGTTGCTGTGCGGCGGCTTCTCGCCGGTGATCGAGGAAGACGATGGCCGTGTGCGCACCGGCATCGACGTGGGCGGCGTGCCCAGCCCCTTGTCGAGGCTGGGCATCATCTGGTCCGACCTGCCGCCGGCGGAAACCTTGCCCATCGTCGCGATGGTCTGGGACGCCACGGCGCCGCCGAAGGACAGCCGCCTTTGGGAAGCCTGGCTCGCCCTCGACGGCCATGCGCGGGATGGTGCACGCCGCTTCCTGCGCGACGAGATCGACCAGGCGATTCCGTTGTTCGAAGCCTGCGCCGACAGCTGGCTTCAAGAGAATTAAGTCCTTCGTTGTATCTGTTGCATTCGGATGTAACCCACTGCTTCTTCAACAGGCAATCCGGCGCAAAGCCTTGCGGGACAAGGGTTCCCAGACTTGCTCATGGAGTTTTCCACAAGCTTTTCCACCCTCGGCGGGGACATGTCCAACGTCGCCGCGCATACGCATTTGCGCGAGACTGTGACAGCGCGTCCTGACCTGTCGATGCATCCTCGCCGACTTGCCCCGGGCGTTGACGGGGGCTTGACGAGGCGCCGGTCGGGGAGCGCCTAACCTCGGCAGGTTCCGCTTCTTTCCCACCCAGCCAGACCAAAGGAGATCTGCATGGCCTACGTCGACGGATATGTTCTTCCAGTCCCCAAGCGCAACCTCGAGCAGTACCGCGAGATGGCCACCAAGGCCGGCAAGATCTGGCGCGAGCACGGCGCGCTGGAATACCGCGAGTGCGTGGCCGACGACGTCAAGTCCGGCGAAGTCACGTCCTTCCCGCAGGCCGTGATCCTGAAGGACGACGAACTGGTGGTCTTCTCGTACATCGTGTTCGAATCGCGCGCCCACCGCGACGAGGTCAATGCCAAGGTGATGGCCGACCCGCGCCTGGCCGACATGATGGACCCCAAGAACTCGCCCTTCGACGGCAAGCGCATGTTCTGGGGCGGCTTCGATACGCTGGTATCGGTCTGATCGTTCTGGCCCGCCTGCTGCCCCGGTGCGGGAACCGCCGGTTCGCCGTGGTCGTCCAAGCAGCCTCGCACCCAGTACTCGAGGAGCGCGCCATGCCCGACCGGAACTTCATCGCTGCCGCCTGCCTGTTCGTCCTGTCGGCCTCGGCCGTGGCGCAACCGGCCGGCCTGACGGTCAGCTTCATCCACCCCGAGAGCTACACGGATGCGGCGTACTCGCGATCCTTCCCGTCCGAGAAAGACCGCGCCGAAGTCATGCGCGACATCGAGCGCCACCTTCAATCGTTGGCCAGCCGCACGCTGCCGCCCGGCGACGCCTTGCGCATCGAGGTGCTCGACGTCGACCTGGCCGGCCATTTCGAACCCTGGCGCGCCCCGTCGGCTGCCGACCTGCGCGTGATGCGCGGTGTCACCTGGCCGCGCATGCAACTGCGCTACACGCTGACGCAGGGCGGCCAGGTGGTGGCGAGCGGCGAGGAGCGCATCGCCGACCAGAACTACCTGCTGACGGTGAACCGCTATTCGACCAGCGACCGCCTGCGCTACGAGAAGGCGATGCTCGACGACTGGTTCGACCGGCGCATCGTCAAGCGCCAAGGCTGATTCGCGCCGCGGCCTGCATGCCCTACATCGACGCTTCGAGCATCTCGCGGTAGTCCTCGCGCGTGGCCAGACGCGGATTGGTCTTGTGGCAGTGGTCGGCCATCGCGCCGTCGATCACGGGCTCGAACATCGCGGCCGTCACGCCGACCTCGGCCAGGCCCTTGGGCAAGGCCAGGCGCGCGTTCATGTCGCGGACCGCCGCGCCCAGGTCGCCGGCGGAGTCGAGGTTCATGGCCTGCGCCATGCGTTGCAGCCGCTGGTCCTTCTGCACCGATTCCGCACCTGCGTTGAACGCGATCACGGCCGGCAGGAAGAGGGCGTTGAGCGTGCCGTGGTGCAGGCGCGGATCGATGCCGCCCAGGCTGTGGCTCAGCGAATGCACGCAGCCCAGGCCCTTCTGGAACGCCATGGCGCCCTGCATCGACGCGCTCATGAGGTTGAGCCGCGCCTCGCGGTCGCTGCCGTCGTTGGTGGCGCGCTCGATGTAGCGCCAGGCACGCTGCAGTCCGTCGAGCCCGATGCCGTCGGCCGGCGGATTGAAAGCGGCCGACATGAAGGTCTCCATGCAGTGCGCGATGGCGTCCATGCCCGTCGCGGCGGTCAGGCGCGGGGGCAGGCCGAGCGTGAGTTCGGGGTCGCAGATGGCCGCCTTGGGCATCAGGAACCAGCTGTGAAAACCGAGCTTGCGGTGGTCGTCGACGATGACGATGGCGCCGCGCGCGACCTCGCTGCCGGTGCCGCTGGTGGTGGGAATCGCGATCAGCGGCGCCACGCGCTCGGTGATCTTCGGCGAGCCGCCTTCGATGGTCGCGTAGGTCTTGAGCGGGCCTTCGTGCGTGGCGGCGATGGCCACGCCCTTGGCGCAGTCGATCGCCGAGCCGCCGCCGACCGCCACGAGTCCGTCGCAGCCTTGCTCGCGGTAGAGGGCTGCCGCGGCACGCACCGCGGCCTCGGTCGGGTTCGAGGGCGTCTGGTCGAACACCGCGTGCGGCAAGCCTTCGAGCGCATCGAGCGCCTTCTGCAGGATGCCGGCCGCGCGCACACCGGCGTCGGTGACGATCAGCGGCCGCGTGATGCCGATGCGCTCGCATTCGCTGCGCAGCAGGCGCACCGCGCCGAAGTCGAACTGGATCTGGGTCAGGTACTGGATGAGGGCCATGGGACGTTTGAAGTGGGGCGCTACGATGCGGGGCCTTCCAATTTAACAAGCAGCGCCCGACTTGCCCATGAGCCCGATCCCCATGCCGCCACTGACTTCCAAAATGGCCGGCGTGGTCGACCGCATGGCACGCGCGCACCAGGCGCCTTACTACACGCTGAGCGCCGCCGAGGCCAGGGCGGCCTACGAGAAGGGCGCCGGCGTGCTCGAGGTGCCCAAGCCTGCGCTGGCCCGCATCGACGACTTCACCATCCCGGCGCGCGATGGCCACGCGGTGCCGGCCCGGCTCTACGCGCCGTCGAACGACAGGCTGCCGCTGCTGCTGTTCTTCCACGGCGGCGGCTTCACCGTCGGCAGCATCGCCACCCACGACACGCTGTGCCGCGTGCTGAGCCACAAGAGCGGCTGCGCGGTGGTGTCGCTCGACTACCGCCTGGCACCCGAACACAAGTTTCCGACGGCGTCCGACGATGCCTGGGATGCCCTGCAGTTCATCGCGAAAGAGGCCGGCGGGCTCGGCCTCGACGGCACGCGCATCGCGCTGGGCGGCGACAGCGCTGGCGGCACGCTGGCTGCGACCTGTGCCATCTTCGCGCGCGACGCCGGGTTGCCGGTGGCGCTGCAGATGCTCTTCTACCCGGGCACGACCG
The DNA here is from genome assembly GCF_001984055.1 of Variovorax sp. KK3. Lineage (GTDB taxonomy): Bacteria > Pseudomonadota > Gammaproteobacteria > Burkholderiales > Burkholderiaceae_C > Variovorax. Next base: position 8,229 of record NZ_LYVO01000005.1, on the reverse strand, counting down.
CGCACCAGGACACGGCCTCGCACCGCGTCTTCGAGAAAGGCCCGCTGCTCGACGAGCCGCTGATCAGCTGGTTCTTCGCCCAGTACGTCAACACCCCGGCCGACCGCGACGACTGGCGCTTCGCCCCGCTCAATGCCGACGACGTCGACGGCGTCGCACCCGCCTGGATCGGCCTGGCCGAATGCGACCCGGTCGTCGACGAGGGCATCGCCTACGCCGACAAGCTGCGCGCCGCGGGCGTGCCGGTGGCGCTCGATATCTACCGCGGCGTGATCCACGAATTCGTCAAAATGGGCCGGGCCATCCCCGAAGCGCTGCAGGCCCAGGCCGACGCGGCGCGCGCCCTTCAGGAAGCCCTGCAACCATGACCGAGACCACCCGCAAGACCGACTACCGCTTCTTCCACCGCCTGCGCGTGCGCTGGGCCGAGGTGGACATGCAGAAGATCGTCTTCAACGCCCACTACCTGATGTACTTCGACACCGCCATCGCCGACTACTGGCGCGCGATGGCGTTGCCCTATGAAGAGGCGATGCATGTGCTCCAAGGCGACCTGTACGTGCGGAAGGCGACCGTCGACTTCCACGCGTCCGCGCGTGCGGACGACATGCTCGACGTCGGCATGAAGTGCGTGCGCGTGGGCAACTCGTCGATCATTTTTCATGGCGGGCTGTTCCGAGGCGATGACTTTCTGGTGGGTTGCGAGCTGGTCTACGTGTTCGCCGACCCTGCCACGCAGACCTCGAAGCCGGTGCCGCCGTTGTTGCGCGAAACGCTGGCCGCCTACGAGGCCGGCGAAAGCATGCGCAGCGTGCAGACCGGCAGCTGGGCCGAGCTGGGCGAGGGCGCAGGTGCGGTGCGGCGCAGCGTCTTCATCGAGGAGCAGCGCATTCCCAAGGAACTCGAATGGGACGAGCACGACGAGAGCGCCGTCCACGCCGTCGCGCGCAACCGCCTGGGCCAGGTCATCGCCACAGGGCGGCTGGTGCCCGGCGAGCCCGGCCAGGGCCGCATCGGCCGCATGGCGGTGCACCGCGCGCTGCGCGGCGGCGGCCACGGCGCGGCCGTGCTGCAGGCGCTGGAGCACGCCGCCAAGGCGCGCGGCGACCGTGAAGTGACGCTGCATGCCCAGCGCAGCGCCGAGGCCTTCTACGCGCGGCTCGGCTACGGCCTGCACGGCGAACCTTTCGAGGAAGCCGGCATCGCCCACATCGAGATGCGGCGCGCGCTTTGAACGCGAACGGCGGCCGCTAGTACACCAGGCCCGGCTCGCCCCATGAACCTCCGCCTCAAGATCGTCGCGCTGGCTGTCGCGCCGTTGATCGTCGCCTTGGTGCTGGTGACGCTGGCCGTGCGCCACCAGGAGCGCGACCTGGCCGAGCGCGAGCGCGCGCTGATCGAGCAGACCTACATGAACCAGCGGCGCAACGAGCTGAGCAGCTACGTGGCCCTGGCCGTGAGCGTGGTCAAGCCGCTCTACGACGCGGGCCTGGACGACGAAGCCACGCGGACCGAAGCCCTGCATCGCCTGGCCGCGCTCGACTACGGCAACGACGGCTATTTCTTCGTGTACGACCTGCAGGGGCGATCGCTCATGCATTCGCGCCAGCCGGATCTGGTCGGCCAGAACCTGTGGGAGCTGAAGGACTCGCAGGGCCGCTTCACCATCCAGGAGCTGATCGCGCGGGCCCGCGACGGCGGCGGCTTCGTCGAGTACGAATGGCGCAAGCCGTCGAGCGCGCAGCTCGCGCCCAAGCTCGGTTATGTGACGGCGCTGCCGCGCTGGAACTGGATGGTGGGCACCGGCCTGTACCTCGACGACATCCAGTCGGCCATGCAGACGCTGGACCGGCAGATGAACACCAACGTCACGACCACCATGCTGTGGATCGCCGGCATCGCGGCGCTGTGCCTTTCTGCCGTGAGCGCCGGCGGGCTGCTGCTCAACCTCAGCGAGCATCGCGTTGCCGAGGCCAAGCTGCGCCTGCTGGCGCGCCAAGTCGTGCAGTCGCAGGAAGAAGAGCGCGGCCGCCTCGCACGTGAACTGCACGACGGCACCAGCCAGACGCTGGTGTCCACCAAGCTGCTGGTCGAATCGGCGGTCGACACGCTCGAGCGTGCGCATCAGACCGCGCCGGCGGTGCTGGCCAAGGCTGTGGCGCGGCTTAACGAGACCTTGTCGGAAGTGCGGCGCATCTCGCACCGGCTGCGCCCGGCGCTGCTCGACCAGCTGGGCCTGCCGGCCGCGCTGGAGCGCTTGGGCGCGGAGTTCGGCGACGAAGGCAGCGTCGCTGCATCCGTGGCGGTGCAGGGCACGGCGCAAGAGCTGCCTGAAGAGGTGAAGACGGCCCTGTTCCGCGTCGCCCAGGAGGCCTTGACCAACGTGCGCAAGCACGCGCGGGCGCGCCAGGTGCGTATCGCGCTCGACTTCGAAGAGCGCGGCCTGCGCCTGGAGCTCAGCGACGACGGCGTCGGCTTCGACGTCGAAGCGACCCAGCTCGACCCACGGCGCGGCATCGGCCTGCGCAACATGCGCGAGCGCATCGCCGCCATCGGCGGGCGCCTCGACGTGCGTTCGGCTGCGAGCGGCACGGCCATCGTGGCGTTCGTGCCGGCGAAGAGTCTGGAGGCGACATGAGGCGCAGGGCCGCAGCCAAGGCGAGCATTGCAGTGCAGAACGGAGGCACGCCGTGAGCGCGCCCATTCGCCTGTTCCTGGTCGACGACCACCCCTTGGTGCGCGACGGCCTGCATGCGCGGCTCGACCCGCTGCCCAACATCGAGATCGTGGGCGAGGCCGGCAGCGCGGCCGAGGCGCTCGAAGCCATCGCCCGCCTGCAGCCGCAGCTGGTGCTGGCCGACGTCGGCATGAAGGACATGAACGGAATCGAGCTCGCAGCGGCGCTGCAGGAGCGGCACCCGGACGTGCGCGTGGTCATGCTCAGCATGTACGACAACCCCGAGTACGTGCAGCAGGCCCTGGCGGCCGGCGCGCGTGGCTACGTGCTGAAAGACGCACCGGCCGCGGAGATCGTCGCCGCCATCGAAGCGGCTGCGGCGGGCGGCACCTTCCTGAGCCCGGCCGTGTCGCAACGCCTCTTCCGCAACCAGGCGCCGCGCCCGCTGCTCACGCCGCGCGAAAGCGAGATCCTCTCGGCCCTGGGCCGCGGCGAGTCGAGCAAGCAGATCGCACGCGAGCTGGGCCTGAGCGTGCGAACGGTGGAGGCCCACCGCCAGAGCATCAAGCGCAGGCTGGGGATCGACGGGCAGGCGGAGTTGATCAAGTACGCGGTGGAGCACGCGCGGCAGTTCGGGCAAGGCTGATCGGAGGTTGCTCCAGGGTTATCCCTTAAGTGAAGCCGCGCGCACCACCTGCGCGGTGTGACGGATGCAGACGCGCCCCGGGCTCGCCACACTGCCCGGGGTCAGCGTTCCAAGGAGACATCCGCATGCAAAACATCCGCCGCCACATCGTGTGGTTTCTCGTGGCGATCGTCGGCGCCTTCGCGCTCGGCACGGTCGCCCTGTCGCGGGGCGAGGCGATCAGCGCCCTGTGGGTGGTGGCCGCGGCCATCTGCGTCTACCTGATCGCGTACCGCTACTACAGCCTGTTCATCGCCGAACGCGTGCTCGGGCTCGACGCCAATCGCATGACGCCGGCCCATCGGCACAACGACGGGCTGGACTACGTGCCGACGGACAAGAACGTGCTCTTCGGCCACCACTTCGCGGCCATCGCGGGGGCGGGGCCGCTGGTGGGTCCGGTGCTGGCGGCGCAGATGGGCTACCTGCCCGGGTTGCTGTGGATCCTGGCCGGCGTGGTGTTCGCGGGGGCGGTGCAGGACTTCATCGTGCTCTTCATCTCCACGCGTCGCGACGGCCGATCGCTGGGCGACCTGATCAAGCAGGAGATGGGCACGGTGCCGGGCCTGATCGCGCTCTTCGGCACCTTCATGATCATGATCATCATCCTGGCCGTGCTGGCGCTGATCGTGGTGAAGGCGCTCGCCGAATCGCCCTGGGGCGCGTTCACGGTGGCGGCGACGATTCCGGTGGCGATCTTCATGGGCGTGTACCTGCGCTACATCCGCCCGGGCCGCATCGGCGAGATCTCGGTGATCGGCTTCGTGCTGCTGATGCTGGCCATCTTCGGCGGGCAGGCCGTGGCGAACAACCCCGACTGGGCGCCGCTTTTCACCTTCGACGGCAAGGCGCTGACGTGGATGCTCGTGGGCTACGGCTTCGTCGCCGCCAGCCTGCCGGTGTGGCTGCTGCTGGCGCCGCGCGACTACCTGTCGACCTTCCTGAAGATCGGCACCATCGTCGCGCTGGCGATCGGCATCGTGTTCGTCGCGCCGACGCTGCAGATGCCGGCCGTCACGCAATTCGCGCAAGGCAACGGGCCGGTGTGGTCGGGCAGCCTGTTCCCCTTCCTCTTCATCACCATCGCCTGCGGCGCGGTGTCGGGCTTCCATGCGCTGATCTCGTCGGGCACCACGCCGAAGATGCTGGACAACGAGCGCCACGCGCGTTTCATCGGCTACGGCGGCATGCTGGCCGAGTCCTTCGTCGCCGTGATGGCGCTGGTAGCCGCAGCCTGCATCGAGCCGGGCGTGTACTTCGCGATGAACAGCCCGGCCGCGCTGGTGGGCAACACGCCGGCCGCGGTGGCGCAGACCATCTCGAGCTGGGGCTTCGTGGTCACCCCCGAGATGCTGGTGCAGACCGCCAAGGACGTGGGCGAAACCACCATCCTCGGCCGCACCGGCGGCGCACCGACGCTGGCCGTCGGCATGGCGCACATCCTGCACCAGGCCCTGGGCGGGCAGGCCATGATGGCCTTCTGGTACCACTTCGCGATCTTGTTCGAGGCGCTGTTCATCCTGACCGCGGTCGACGCCGGCACCCGCGCCGGGCGCTTCATGCTGCAGGATCTGCTGGGCAGCTTCGTGCCGGCCCTCAAGCGCACCGATTCCTTCGTGGCCAACATGCTCGCCACCTTCCTGTGCGTCGCGGCCTGGGGGTACTTCCTGTACCAGGGCGTGGTCGATCCGCTGGGCGGCATCAACACGCTGTGGCCGCTGTTCGGCATCTCCAACCAGATGCTGGCCGCGGTGGCGCTGCTGCTCGGCGTGGTGGTGCTCTACCGCATGAAGCGCGAGCGCTATGCCTGGGTCGCCATCGCGCCGGCCGCCTGGCTGCTGGTGTGTACGCTCACGGCGGGCTGGCAGAAGATCTTCTCGGACGACCCGAAGGTGGGTTTCCTCTCGCACGCGTCGAAGTACGCCGAAGCGCTGGAGAAGGGCGTGCTGCTCGCACCGGCCAAGACGCCCGAGGCGATGTCGCGCATCATCTTCAACGACCGTCTCGACGCGGCGCTCTGCGCGCTCTTCATCTGCGTGGTGCTGAGCGTGCTGGTCTACACCGTGAAGAGCGTGCTCGCGGCTCGTGCGTCCAACAAGCCGACTGCGCACGAGACCCCCTTCGAACCGATTCCGACACAGACCGCCTGATGCGCTCCCTGGCCGCCTTGCCCGAGGCCGGGCGCTACCTGACCCGGTCGCTGGCGCAGTCGCTGCGCCTCATGGTGGGCCTGCCGGACTACGACGCGTACCTGAGCCACATGGAACGCACGCACCCGGACCAGGCGCCGATGAGCTACGAGGCCTTCTTCCGCGAGCGCTTGGAAGCGCGCTACGGCGGGGGCAAAGGGCGGTGCTGCTGATGCGGGCGCCGCGCCTTGCCGATGCGATTCAGATGTCTTCCAACAGGGGGTAGGGGAGGGGCTCGACCCTGAGGGCTGCGCCGTCGGCCGTGCCGGCGCGCAGCCCTCCGGACTCGAGTGCCGCGATCTGGATCGACACCAGCGCGGCCCAGCCGCCGTCCGGTGCCGGCGCGGCCTGTGCGACCAGGCCGACGGGCTGATCGGCATCGGCCGCTGCGAAGACTTCCTGGCCCGAATCGAGCGCCGCATCCGACTGCACCAGGTAGGTCCGCCGCTTGAGGGTGCCGCGGAACTGGCTGCGCGCCACCACTTCCTGGCCCGGATAGCAGCCCTTCTTGAAGTTCACGCCGCCGACCGACTCGTAGTTGAGCATCTGCGGCACGAAGGCTTCGACGATGGGCGTGCTGACGGTGACGATGCCGCTGCGCACCTCGCTCCAGGCCCAGAGCGCGGGGTCTAGCGCCGGACCTTCGGGCGCGGGGCCGCCGGCGGGCGCGATGCGCAGGGCGCGCGGAATGGCGTCGGCAGGGTAGAGCGACACCACACTGGCGTCGCCGGCCTGCGTGCAACGGCCGGGCGCCGCGGCGGGGTCTGCGCCATTGGCGGCGAGCGCCGTGCCGGCCAGGCCGTGCAGCATGAACTCGTCGGTCGCATCGCTGAGCTTGAGCTTGGCCCTCATCACGTACATCGACAAGCGCTTGAGCGTGGCCGGCAGGATGTCGCGGCCGATCACCAGCAGCACCAGGTCGGGCCGCGGCTTGATGCCGATGAAGCTTGCGATGACGCGGCCTTTGGCCGTGCACAAGGCGGCGAGCCGGGCCTCGGCGGGGCCGAGCAGGGCGAAATCCTGGGTCAGCTGGCCATTGAGGAAATGGGCGGCATCGGGGCCCTCGGCGCGGATCACGCCGAGATGGGACAAGGCTGTTACGCCATTCAGAACGACTGGGGTCATCGCTGAATTATCATGGGCCGATCCGTTCCGTTCGGCCCGCAGGGCTACCGCGTTCCCACCCCCGTCGTTGCTCCCCCGGATCCGTGCGCCGTTTCTTCCTCACGCTTTTCCTGCTCGTCGCCTTCGTCGTGCTCGGCACCGGCGCGGCCGGGCTGTGGTGGGTGCAGCAGCCGCTCAGGCTGCCGGCGCCCACGGTCGACCTGTCGGTCGAGCCCGGTACTACGCCGAAGGGCGTCGCGCAATCGATCGAGTCCGCGGGCGTCGCGGTGCCCTGGCAGCTGCTCTACGGCTGGTTCCGCTTCTCGGGGCAAGACCGACAGATCCGCGCCGGCAGCTACGAGCTGGAGCGCGGCGTCACGCCCCGGCTGCTGCTCAACATGCTGGTGCGCGGCGAAGAGGCCACCCGCAGCATCGTGATCGTGGAGGGCTGGAACTTCCGCCAGGTGCGTGCCGCGCTGGCCAAGGCCGAGCAACTGAAGCCCGACAGCCTGGGCCAGAGCGACGCCGATTTGATGACACGCCTCGGCCGGCCCGGCGTGCACCCCGAAGGCCGCTTCTTCCCCGACACCTACACCTATTCCAAGGGTTCGACCGACGTCGCCGTGCTGCAGCGCGCCCTGCGCGCCATGGACAAGAAGCTCGACGCGGCCTGGGCCGCACGTGCGTCCGACCTGCCTCTCAAGTCGCCCGACGAGGCGCTGATCCTCGCCAGCATCGTCGAGAAGGAAACCGGCGTCGCCAAGGACCGTGCCGAGATCTCGGCCGTCTTCGTCAACCGGCTTCGGGTCGGCATGCCGCTGCAGACCGACCCGACCGTCATCTACGGCATGGGCACCCGCTTCGACGGCAACCTGCGCAAGAAAGACCTGCAGACCGATACGCCGTGGAACACCTACATGCGGCCCGGCCTGCCGCCCACGCCGATCTCGATGCCCGGCAAGGCCGCGCTGCTGGCCGCGGTGCAGCCCTCGCAGAGCAAGTCGCTGTACTTCGTCTCGCGCGGCGACGGATCGAGCCAGTTCAGCAGCTCGCTCGACGAGCACAACCGGGCGGTCAACCGCTACCAGCGCGGCATCGACACGACGACACCGAAGGGCGATCAGCGATGAGCGGCCGGGGCTTGTTCGTGACGCTCGAAGGCATCGACGGGGCCGGCAAGTCCAGCCACATCGATGCCCTGCAATCACTGTTCGAGGGCGCGCGCCGGCAGGTCACGCGCACGCGCGAGCCCGGCGGCACGCCGCTGGCCGAAGCGTTGCGCACGATGATCCTCAACGAAGCGATGGACGCGCTGACCGAGTCGCTGCTGGTCTTCGCGGCGCGGCGCGACCACATCGTGCAGGTGATCGAGCCGGCACTCGCGCGTGGCGACGTGGTGCTGTGCGACCGCTTCACCGATGCCACGTTCGCGTACCAAGGCGGAGGGCGTGGCTTCGACCCGGCCGTTCTTTCCACGCTGGAGCGGTGGGCGCAGTCGCGCGACGGCACACTGCTGCAACCCGACCTGACGCTGTGGTTCGACCTGCCGCCCGAGATCGCGGCCGAGCGACTGG
>NZ_LYVO01000004.1 GCF_001984055.1 Variovorax sp. KK3 | reverse complement strand
GTGGTGCTCGACGACGAGGTCTGGAGCGTCGGCGACACGCCGGCCAAGGCCGAGGTGCTGCAGCTCGCCGAATGGATCGCCGGCATGGGCGACGAGGTGTACCAGAGCGACGCGCTGGCCGCGCACTTCGCGCCAGCCGCCGCCTACGTGGCGAAGGCGGCCGGCGTGATGGCGATCTCGATTTCGCAGGTGCACCGGCACCTCATCCTGTGGTTCAGGCCCGAGATCGTGCAGACCGTGACCTGGGCCGGCGAGCCGCGCAAGGCCGCGACGCCCTCGGCGGACGGCCGCATCCACCCGCGCCTGAGTTTCGAGAGCTGGGTGGAACACATCCGCGGGCGCTCGCAGCCCTGGTCCGAAGCCGAGCAGGGCGTGGCTGCCGAGCTGCGCCAGGCGCTGATCGGGATCGTGCTGCGCCGTGCCGAGGAAATGGCCGCCGTGGCCACCGAACTGGGCCGGGTCAACAAGGAACTCGAAGCCTTTTCGTACACGGTGTCGCACGACCTGCGCGCACCCATGCGCCACATCTCGGGCTACGTCGACCTGGTGGTGGGGCAGGAGGGCGAGAAGCTGTCGGAGCGCTCGCTGCGCTACCTCACGCACGTGCGGGAGGCATCCGCCTTCGCCGGCCAACTGGTCGATGCGCTGCTCGATTTCTCGCGCATGGGCCGCGCCTCGCTGAAGCGCCGCAACGTCGACACGCACATGATGGTGTCGGACCTGATCAAGGAGCTGTCGCGGGCGGAGCGCGGTCGGCGCATCGAATGGAGCGTCGACCCCGAACTGCCGGCCCTGTACGCCGACGCGCTGCTGCTCCAGGTGGCGGTGCGCAACCTGCTGTCGAACGCGCTCAAGTACGCGCGATCCCGAGAAACGACCCGCATCGCGGTGCGCGGCGTGCGCCTGCCGGACGGCGACGGACTCGAGGTGGAGGACAACGGCGTCGGCTTCCAGATGAAATATGCCGACAAGTTATTCGGTGTTTTTCAGCGCCTGCATGCGGCCGAAGAGTTCGAAGGTACGGGCATCGGCTTGGCGAATGTCAAGCGCATCGTCGAGCGGCATGGGGGCAGCGTCTGGGCGCGCTCGGAGGTCGAGGCGGGCGCCACCTTCGGCTTCGTGCTGCCGCGCGCCGACGCCCCGGCCACTGCCACCGATGTTGATTCTGGAGAGGAAGACGATGCTTAAGCCGATCCTGCTTGTCGAAGACGACAAGCGAGACCTGGAACTCACCCTCATCGCGCTGGAACGCAGCCAGCTCGCCAACGAGGTGGTGGTGCTGCGCGACGGCGCGCAGGCGCTCGACTACCTGCGGCGCGAGGGCGAACACGCCGAGCGCGGCGTCGGCAACCCCGCCGTCATTCTGCTCGACCTGAAGCTGCCGAAGGTGACGGGGCTGGAGGTGTTGATGGCCGTGCGCGCCGACCCGGTGCTGCGCAGCATTCCGATCGTCATGCTGACGTCGTCGCAGGAAGAATCGGACGTGGTCAAGAGCTACGAGCAGGGCGTCAATGCCTACGTCGTCAAGCCTGTGATCTTCGAGCAGTTCGTCTCCGCGATCGCGGACCTGGGCGTTTTCTGGGCAGTGCTGAACGAGCCGCCGCCAGGCTCGCTCAAGGCAAGGCGCCATGAATGATGATGTGGTCGAGGCCGAGGTCGATGCGGGCGCACCTTTGCGCATCCTGATCCTCGAGGATTCGCGTTTCGATGCCGAGCTGCTGCTCGAGGCCGTGCACTTGGCGCAACCGGAGGCGCGGGCGACGGTGGTCAACACCGAGGCCGACTTCCTCGGCGCGCTGGCGCGCGACCGGCCGCAGCTGATCCTGTCCGACTTCGAGCTGCCAGGCTTCTCCGGAGGCCACGCGCTCGACCTGGCCAGGCGCACGGCGCCGGGCGTTCCCTTCATTTTCGTGTCCGGCGTCATCGGCGAAGACAACGCGGTCGAGCTGCTCAAGCGCGGTGCCACCGACTACGTCAGCAAGGGCCGCCTGGCGCGCCTGCCGCTCGTCATGGAGCGGGCGCTGGCCGAGGCCGGCGACCGCCGGGCGCGCGACACGGCGCAGCGCAGGCTGGCTGCTGCCAACGTGGCGTTCGACCAAGCAGAGCGGCGGCGCGTGGCGCTCATCGAACTGGGCGACCGTATCCGCGACCTGGACGAGCCGAGCGAGATCGCCTTCATCGCCTCCGAGATGCTCGGGGGCATGCTGGAGGTCGATCGCGCCGGCTACGGCCTGGTCGACAAGTCGGCGGAGACCATCACCATCGAGCGCGACTGGTGCGCGCCTGGCGTGGCGAGCCTCGCGGGACGGCTCAATTTCAGGGACTACGGTTCGTACATCGACGATCTTCGGCGCGGCATCACCGTGGCCTTTGCCGATGCCCGCGACGACCTGCGCACGCGCGACAACGCGTCTGCGCTCGAGGCCATCAATGCGCGCGCCGTCGTCAACATGCCGCTGACCGAGCGCGAGGGCCTGGTGGGGCTGCTTTATCTCAACCATGGCGCGGTGCGGCCGTGGTCGGCCGACGAGCTCGACTACGTGCGCGAGGTCGGCGAGCGCATTCGCACCGCCATCGCACGGCGCGAGGCGCAGATGGAGCTGCAGGCTTTGGCCGCCTCGCTCGAACGGCAGGTGGAGGAACGCACGCGCGAACGCGACCGGACCTGGGCGCTCAGCCAGGATCTGCTGGGCGTGGCCAACCGCGACGGCTTTTTCGAGAGCGTCAACCCCGCGTGGGAAACCGTGCTCGGCTGGACGCGTGAAGAGATCCGGGGCACGCCCTTTCGCGAGCTGGTGCATCCGGACGACCTGGCCGCGACCGACGTCGAACTGCGGCGCCTCGCCGAAGGTGGGCGCACCGGCGGCTTCGAGAACCGCTACCGCACGCGCGACGGCAGCTACCGGTGGCTGTCGTGGAGCGCGGTGCCCGACGACGGGCTGCTCTACACCGTCGCTCGCGACATCACGCAGCAGAAGGAGCGCGCCGCCGAACTCGAGTCGGCGCGCGAGCAGTTGCGCCAGAGCCAGAAGCTCGAGGCGGTCGGCCAGCTCACGGGCGGCCTGGCGCACGACTTCAACAACCTGTTGGCCGCCATCTCCGGCAGCCTGGAGCTGATGCGCCGCAAGGGCTTCGAAGGGCGCGCGACCGAGCTCGATCGCTATGTCGGTGTGGCACAGGGCGCGGTCAAACGGGCCTCGTCGCTCACGCACCGGCTGCTGGCTTTCTCGCGACGTCAGACGCTGGAGCCCAAGCCGATCAATGCCAACCGGCTGGTTGGCGGCATGGAAGAGCTGGTTCGCCGCACCATGGGCCCGCAGATCGAACTCGAGGTGGTCGCCGCCGTGGGCGTGTGGAACGTGCATGCCGACCCGAGCCAGCTCGAAAGCGCGTTGCTCAACCTGTGCATCAACGCGCGCGACGCCATGCCCGAAGGCGGCCGGCTCACCATCGAGACGGCCAACCGCTGGGTCGACGAACGCACGGCGGCCGGGCGCGACCTGGCGCCGGGCCAGTACGTGTCGGTGAGCGTCAGCGACACCGGTGTGGGCATGTCGCCCAACGTGGTGGCGCGCGCCTTCGACCCCTTCTACACCACCAAGCCGATCGGCATGGGCACCGGCCTGGGCCTGTCGATGGTCTACGGCTTCGCCAAGCAATCGGGCGGGCAGGTGCGCATCTATTCCGAGCCGGGGCAGGGCACCATGGTCAGCATCTACCTGCCGCGCGACCTGCGCGACGTGGAGCCGGAAGAGCGCCGCACGCTGCAGCCGCCCAGCCCGCGCGCCCACCAGGGCGACACAGTGCTCGTCGTCGACGACGAGGCGGCCCTGCGCATGCTGATCGTCGAGGTCATGCAGGGCTTGGGCTACACCACGCTGGAAGCGGGCGACGGCGCCGAGGCGTTGCGCGTGCTGCAGTCCGGCGAACGCATCGACCTGCTGGTGAGCGACGTCGGCCTGCCGGGCGGCATGAACGGCCGACAGGTCGCCGATGCCGCGCGCACGGCGCGGCCCGGCCTGAAGGTGCTGTTCATCACCGGCTACGCCGAAAATGCCGTGCTGAGCCATGGCCACCTCGACCCGGGCATGCATGTGATGAGCAAGCCTTTCGAGTTGGAGGTGCTGGCGCGGCGGGTGAAGGAATTGATCGAGAGTGAATGAGCGGGTCAGCGCGAATCATGTATCGACGCGCGACGAGAATGATCAGGAGTCATGAGGAATGAACGAGTGAGCGATACGCCCAATCCCGCGGCGCAGTCCCCGGCGGCGCCGGGCACGGATGTGCTGCAGGCACTTCGCACCGCCACGTCCGAACTGCACGAACGGCTCGATTCGCGGCTGCCGCTGGCGCGCGACGATGCGTCGCTGCAGGATTACGTGAAGCACCTGCGCGTGCTCCGGCCCTGGCTCATCGACCTTCGGCAGGCGTTGGCCGGGCAGGGCGCCGAACTCGACGCCGTGACGCGGCACATGGACGCCAAGCTGGCCGATCTTGATCTCGACCTCGCGCAGGCAGGCGCGCCAGCCGATGCCGATGCGCCAGCGCGGGGCGGCCCGGCAGAACACGGGCCCGGCACATCGGCCTATGCATGGGGCCTGGCCTACGTCGTGGAGGGCTCGCAACTCGGCGGCGTGGTGCTGCACAAGCGCCTGCGCGAGCGCTTGGCGCCGCATGCGCTGCGCTACCTGGGCGCGGGCGAAGACCCCGGCGTGGCCGCACGCTGGCGCGAATTCACCCAGCGCCTGCGCGGCGCCGTCGCGGACAAGGCGGCCGTGCAGCAGGCCCAACGCGGCGCGGTGGCGGCCTTCGAAGACCTGCTCGGGCGCTTCGGCGTCTAGAGGCGGCGCTCAGCCGGCCTTTCAGCCGGCCTTCTTGGCGCGGCTGCCGGTCAGGCGGTCCTTGAACTCCAGCACTTTGGTCACGGTGGAGCCCATGCCCATCAGCTGCATCGCGGTTTCGGGCGCGAGGCGCTGCACGTCGTCGAACCATTTCATGAGCCGGTCGATCAGGTCGTGCATCTCGCGCATGCGCTGCTGCGCGTGCACTTCCTCGTCGCTGCCGGGCTTCTCGAGCAGCGCCATGCGCAGCATCGACAGCGTCGGCTCGATCTCGCGGCGGCGGCGTTCCTCGGCCAGCACGCGGAAGATCTCCCACACGTCGGCGGGCGCTTCGAAGTACTCGCGGCGGTCGCCGGGCTGGTGGCGCAGCCGCACCAGGCGCCAGCCCTGCAGTTCCTTGAGCCCCATGCTCACGTTCGAGCGCGAGAACTCCAGCGATTCGGCAATTTCGTCGGCGTTGAGCGCGCGCTCGGAGATGTAGAGCAGGGCGTAGATCTGGCCCACGGTGCGGTTGATGCCCCACTTGCTGCCCATCTCCCCGAAGTGGGCGATGAACTGGCGGCTGAGCGGGGGAAGGCTGTCGGTGGGCATCGGCCGATTCTGGGGCCGAATTGCTGTAGCTTGAAGAAAGACTGAAATTACTGCACGCCGACAAGGGGCCGAGCGGTGGCTAAGCCCAGGGTGTCGGCGCCGGCACCTCGCATGCCGGCTCGACGTCGACGCTCTTGAAGTCGGCCGGCGACACGATCTCCAGGTATTCCATGTCGGGCGAGTAATCGAACAGGTAGTGGCGGATGCCCGGCCGCTGGTGCACCACGTCGCCGGCCTGGACCAGCGTTTCCTTGTCCTCGTACATGAAGCGGGCCCAGCCCTTGACCATGATCACGATCTGGAAGTCCGCCTCGTGGCGGTGCCAGCCGGTGCCCGTTTCCGGTGCCATGTTGGCCTTGACCAGATGCGCGATCACCTTGCCATGCGTCGCCTCGGCGATGCCCAGGTCGCGGTAGAGGAAGAAGTCGCGCAGGCCGCCCGACACGTAGTCGGTGTCGCCTGGCTTGACGTGGGAGAACTTCGTGTCGGTGCGGTCCAGCATGAATGCTCCTTGCAGGGTGGGGATGCTGCGTCGCAGCATGCATAAAGCATTCCTGCACCTCGACCGATTCGCCTTGACAAGGGTCGTCGCACTGCCAGAAATTGGGGGTCGACCTCCTTGCAACCTCCCTGCATGCCTATCCTGCTGATGGATCACGACCACCTCCTGCGTCCGACGGCGAATGGCGAACACTGACACGACCGCGCCGCCGCCGGACGACGTCGCACGGCAGCGCGTTCGCGATGCCGCCGATGCGATCTACCGCACCGAGTCGCGCCGCATCTTCGCCACGCTGGTGCGCCTGCTGGGCGACTTCGACCTGGCCGAAGAGGCGCTGCACGATGCCTTCGGAGCCGCACTCGTGCAATGGCCCGCACAGGGCCTGCCGGCCAACCCGCGGGCTTGGCTGGTGTCGGCAGGCCGTTTCAAGGCCATCGATGGCCTGCGTCGCCAGGCCCGCTTCGAGACCTGGGACGAAGGCATCGATTCCGTCGCCGACACCGCGGTGGCCTGGGATGCACACGACCCCGACGCCGAAGCGCTGGAGGACGATCGACTGCGCCTGGTCTTCACCTGCTGTCATCCCGCGCTGCCGCCCGATGCGCAGGTGGCGCTGACCCTGCGCGAGGTCTGCGGGCTCGCGACCGAGGCGATCGCCGCCGCGTTCCTGGTGCCGGCACCCACCATCGCGCAGCGCATCGTGCGGGCCAAGGCGAAGATCCGCGAGGCGCGCATTCCTTACCAGGTGCCGGCCGTGGCCGAGCTTCCGGCGCGGCTCGATGCGGTGCTGCGCGTGGTCTACCTCGTCTTCAACGAAGGCTATGCCGCCTCGTCCGGAGCCACGCTCACGCGGCCGGACTTGTCGGGCGAGGCCATCCGGCTGATGCGGCTGCTGGTCGACCTTCTGCCCGAGCCCGAGGCGATCGGCCTGCTGGCGCTGATGCTGCTTCATGAGTCGCGCCGTGCGGCCCGCAGCACGGCCGACGGCGAGATGGTGCTTCTCGAAGAGCAGGACCGCGGGCAATGGAACGCCGAACTCATCGCCGAGGGCGGCGCGATGGTCGAGCGCGCGCTGTCGTCGCGCCGCTTCGGTCCGTACACGCTGCAGGCCGCCATCGCGGCCGTGCATGCCGAAGCTGCCACGCCCGGTGCGACCGACTGGGCGCAGATCGCCGGCCTGTACGACGTGCTGCTGCGCGCCGAGCCTTCGCCGGTGGTGGCGCTCAACCGCGCGGTGGCCGTCGCGATGCGCGACGGGCCGGCGACGGGAGTCGTGCTCATCGACGAACTGCTGGCGCGTGGCGAGCTTGCGGACTACCACCTGGCGCATGCGGCCCGTGCCGACGTGTGCCGCCGCCTGGGCCGCACGGCGGAGGCGCGCGCCGCCTACGAAAGGGCGCTGGCCCTCGCACAGCAGGCGCCCGAGCGGCAGTTTCTTCTGCGGCGGCTGGCAGCCTTGCCGGCGGAGGATTCAAGTTGAAACACTTTCATGCGGTGGCGGCCGGCCCTCGATGTCGAATCCGGCCGCGCCCGTTCGACCAGTGGCATCCCCAACCCTTTCACAGGAGATGTCCATGAAATACCTTTGCCTCGTCTACTTCGACCCGGCGCTGCTGACGTCGATGACGCCCGACGAACGCGATCGGCTCGACAACGACTCGATGGACTACGACGAGACGCTCGCGGCCCGTGGCCAACTGGTGGTGGCCGAGGCGCTGCAGTCACCGAAGACCGCCAAGGTGGTGCAGACCCGCGAAGGCAAGCTCTCGCAGACCGACGGCCCCTTCATCGAAACCAAGGAGCAGCTCGGCGGCTTCATCCTGGTCGACGTGCCGGACCTCAACGCGGCCATCCAGGTGGCGTCGAAGATTCCGCTCGCGAAATACGGCGCCATCGAGGTGCGGCCCATCGCCAAGGTGGAGAGGAGCACGTCATGAAATACCTCTGCCTGATCTTCGCCACCGATGCGCAGATGAACACCATCCCGTCCGCCGACATGCCCGCCTTCGTCGATGCGCATCTGGACTATGACGACGCACTGCGTGACAGCGGCCAGCTGGTGGCCACCGAGGGGCTGGAGGCGGCCAGCACCGCGGCCGTGGTGCGTGTGCGCGACGGGCGGCTGTCGGTGACCGACGGCCCCTTCATCGAAACCAATGAGCAGCTCGGCGGCTTCTACCTGGTCGAGGCTGCCAGCGAAAACGAGGCGGTGCGCATCGCGGCCGGCATTCCGTCCGCGCGCATCGGCCACATCGAGCTGCGGCAGGTGCTTTCGCTGCTACGGCCCGAGGGCGGTGCGTCATGAGCACGGCGTCCGGCACGGCCCGCAAGGCCGGCACGCGCGAGTGGACCGGCCTGGCCGTCATCGCGCTGCCCTGCATGCTCTACGCGATGGACCTCACGGTGCTCAACCTCGCGGTGCCGCACCTGAGCGCCGCCTTGCAGCCCAGCCCCGCGCAGATGCTGTGGATCGTCGACATCTACGGCTTCATGCTGGCCGGCTCGCTCATCACCATGGGCACGCTGGGCGACCGCATCGGGCGGCGCCGGCTGCTGCTGATCGGCGCTGCGTTCTTCGGCCTCGCCTCGGTGCTGGCGGCCCTGTCGACCAGCGCCGAGATGCTGATCGCCACGCGCGCGCTGCTGGGCGTGGCCGGCGCCACGCTCGCGCCGTCGACGCTTTCGCTGATCCGCAACATGTTTCTCGACCCTCAGGAGCGCACCGTCGCCATCGGCATCTGGATCGCGAGCTTCTCGTTCGGCGGCACCATCGGCCCGCTGATCGGCGGTGCGCTGCTCGAGCACTTCTGGTGGGGCTCGGTGTTCCTGGTCAGCGTGCCGGTGATGCTGCTGCTGCTCGCGATCGGGCCGTGGCTGCTGCCCGAGTACCGCGACCCGTCGGCAGGCCGGCTCGACGTGACCAGCGCAGCGCAGTCGCTGGGGGCGGTGCTGGCCGTCATCTACGGCCTCAAGCGATTCGCGGAAGAGGGCGTGGGCGTGCTGCCGGCCGCCGCCGTGCTGGCGGGGTTGGCGATCGGCTGGGCTTTCATCCGCCGCCAGGGCCGGCTGGCCGATCCCTTGATCGAGCTCAAGCTCTTTCGTGCACCGGCCTTCAGCGCGGCCTTGCTGATCAACACGCTGGCCTTTTTCATCGCATTCGGCAGCTTTCTCTTCGTGGTGCAGTACATGCAGCTGGTGATGGGCTTGTCGCCGCTGCAGGCCGGGCTGTGGAGCGTGCCCTCAGGGGCCGCCTTCGCCATCGGCTCCAACATCGTGCCGCGCCTGGTGCGCCACGTGCGCCCGGGCTTCGTGGTGGCGGGCGGGCTGGCCATCGCGGCCATCGGTTTCGCGCTGCTGGCCCAGGTGGACCGGCGCGACGGCCTGCATCTGCTGGCCGGCGCCTACGGGCTGCTGTCGCTGGGGCTGTCGTTCGCGTTCACGCTGGCCGTCGACATGATGGTCGGCACCGCACCGCCGGAGCGTGCGGGCGCGGCATCGGCGATTTCCGAGACCAGCTCGGAGCTGGGCGGCGCGCTGGGCATCGCGATGCTGGGCAGCCTGGTCGTCGCGGTGTATCGGCATGCGATGGCCGACGCCGTGCTGCCGGGCGTGCCAGCCGCGGCGCAAGAGGCCGCGCGCGCCAGCCTGGGCGCGGTGGCGGACATCGTCACAAGCCTGCCTGCGCCGGCTGCCGCGGCCTTGCTGGATTCGTCGCGCGATGCCTTCGCACAGGCCTTCCGCCTGACCTGCTCGATCAGCGCCGTCATTGCGCTGGCCACCGCGCTGCTGGCTGCGTTCATGCTGCGCGGCGTGGGCCGGCCGCCGCAGCCCGCGGCCGCGCCAAGTCCGTGCGCCGGCAGCACCTGACGCCTTGCTGGGATAATCGCCGCCCATGAGCGGCAACACCTTCGGCACCCTGTTCGCGGTGACCAACTTCGGCGAATCCCATGGTCCTGCGATCGGCTGCGTCATCGACGGGTGCCCCCCCGGCATGGCACTCGCCGAGGCCGACATCCAGGGCGACCTGGACCGCCGGCGCCCCGGCACCAGCCGGCACGTGACCCAGCGCAACGAGCCCGATGCGGTCGAGATCCTTTCCGGCGTGTACGAGGGCCGCACCACCGGCACACCCATCGCGCTGCTGATCCGCAACACCGACCAGCGCAGCAAGGACTACGGGCAGATCGCGCAGCAGTTCCGCCCCGGCCATGCCGACTTCACCTACTGGAAGAAATACGGCATTCGCGATCCGCGCGGCGGCGGGCGATCGTCGGCGCGCATGACGGCACCGATGGTGGCCGCCGGCGCCGTGGCCAAGAAGTGGCTCTTCGAGAAATACGGCACCGTGTTCCGCGGCTGCATGTCGCAGATCGGCGAGATCGAGATCCCCTTCGAGGACTGGGCGCACGTGCCGAACAACCCCTTCTTCGCGCCGGTCGCCGACGTGTCGCGGCTCGAGGCCTACATGGACGCGCTGCGCAAGGCCGGCGACTCGTGCGGCGCACGCATCCGCGTCACTGCGTCGAAGGTGCCGGTGGGCCTGGGCGAGCCGCTGTTCGACAAGATGGATGCCGACATCGCCTGGGCCATGATGGGCATCAACGCCGTCAAGGGCGTGGAAATCGGCGCCGGCTTCGGCAGCGTGACGCAGCGCGGTACCGTGCACGGCGATTCGATCCGGCCCGGCGGCTTCGAGACCAACAATGCCGGCGGCGTGCTCGGCGGCATCTCGACCGGGCAGGACCTGGAGGTGAGCATTGCGATCAAGCCCACCAGCTCGATCATCAGCCCGCGCCAGTCCATCGACATCCACAACCAGCCGGTCGAGGTCGTCACCAAGGGCCGTCACGACCCGTGCGTCGGCATCCGCGCGACGCCCATCGCCGAGGCCATGCTGGCGTTGGTGGTCATGGAACACGCGCTGCGCAACCGGGCCCAGTGCGGCGACGTGATCGGTGCGCCCGATCCGGGCCAGTCGGCGGCCGAAGGAACGTCGCCGCAGGCGTCCTTCCTCTAGTGTCCGCGCCACCCGCCGGCAATCGCGGCCACCTGCTGGCCTTCGCGATCCTGTCGGCGAGCTACTTCGCGCACATCGGCTTCTTCAATCCCTACCTGCCTCTGTGGCTCAAGGACCTGGGGCTGCCGATCTTCGTCATCAGCCTGCTGACCTCGGTGCAGTCGATCACCCGGGTCTTCGCGCCCTATGCCTGGGGCGCGCTCAGCGACCACACGGGCCACCGCGTGCTGCTGCTGCGCATCAGCGCCGCGATCGCGCTGCTGGCATCGCTGGGCCTGTGGTGGAACGGCGGGCCCTGGTGGGTGGGCTTCGTGCTGCTGGTGATGTTCACCCATACCAGTTCGATGATGTCGCTGACCGAGGCCGCCATGGCCCACCTGGTCGCCGGCGACTGGGGCCGCTACGGGCGCATCCGGCTCTGGGGCTCTGCCGGTTTCCTGCTGACCGTGTTCGTCGCCGGTGCGTGGTTCGAGCGCTTCGGCATGGGCCACTTTCCCGCCTGGGCCGGCGGCACCCTGGCCATCGTGCTCATCGCCACGCTGCGCCTGCCCGACATGCGCGACCCACCGCTGGCCCACGCCGCGCAGCAGGAGCCGGTCGGCCCGGTGCTGCGCCAGCCGGCCGTGCGCTGGTTCTTCGCCTCGCTGTTCTTTCACGTGATGGCGCATTTCGCGATCTACGGGTTCCTGTCGCTGTACCTGGATTCGCTGGGCTACGGCAAGGGCACGATCGGCATGCTGTGGGCGCTGTCGGTGGCGGCCGAGGTGGGCTGGTTCTTCCTGCAAGGCCGGCTGCTCGGTGGCTTCGCGATGCCGCGGTGGCTGCTGATCTGCGGCGTCGCCGCGGTGCTGCGACTGGGCCTGACCGCGGGCGGCGGCGACTGGCTCTGGGTGCTCGTCGTGGCGCAACTGCTGCACGCGCTCTCCTTCGCCGCCCATCACACCACCTGCGTGGCCATGGTCTCGCGCCACTTCCCGGGCCGCCTGCGCGGCCGTGGGCAGGCGCTCTTCACCGTCATCGGGTACGGCTTCGGCGGCGTGCTAGGCGTGCTGGCGGGCGGCGCGATTGCGCAGGAGTTCGGGTACGTGGCGATGTTCGGGGTGGCGACGTTGTTGGCGCTGGCGGGGAGCGTTTGCGCGTGGCGAACGCAGCGGCTCGAAACGCGCTGACTGCCGCACTTTCTACCGCAACTCCGCCCGCCTCGGCAGATCCGCACCGCGGCGCGAGCAGGTGAGGGCGGCGGCGCGGGCGGCGAAGGCCAGGGCGTTGCCGAGGGTCGTGGTGTCGAGTGCGGCGAGTGCTTCGGGGGTGAGTGCTGCGTTCTCGTCCAGCCACGTCAGGAGCGCAGCCTGGAAGGTGTCGCCGGCGCCGACGGTGTCGATCACGTCGACAGGCGGCGAGAGCGCGTCGGCGCGTAGTGCCCGCGTCCATGCGGTCGCGCCTTCGCGGCCGCGGGTCACCACCACGAGCGACGCACCCAGTCCCAGCCAACGCGCGGCCACCTGCTCGGGCGCTTGTTCGGGGTAGAGCAGGGCCAGGTCCTCGTCGCTGGTCTTCATCAGGTGCGCGATGGGCGCCATGAAGTCGACCACCTCGCGCCAGAGCGCCAGGTCGGGTTCGACGTTGAGTCGCACGTTCAGGTCGTAGGCGATCAGGCGCTGCGCGGACTCGCGCGCCGCCAGCGCGCGCAGGGCGCTGCCGACCGGCTCCACCGCCAGCGCGTAAGAGCCCAGCTGCAGCACGCGCGTGGACGGCGGCAACGCGGGCAAGGTGCCCAAGGTGATCTGCCGATCGGCCGCGTCCTGCCCGTGGAAGGCGTAGCGCGGCACGCCGGCGGCGTCGAGGCTGATCACGCTCAGCGTGCTCGGCGCGTCGTTGCGCAACACCAGCGAGGTGTCGACGCCTTCGGCGCGCAGCGAAGCCAGCAGGCGCTCGCCGGAGGCGTCGGTCGACAGGCCCGTCAGGAAGGCCACCGGCCGCTCGAGCCGGGCCAGCCCCTGCGCCACGTTGAGCGGCGATCCGCCGATGCGCGCATCGAGCGCAAGCCCGGTCGCCGTGGGCTCGCCCATGTACACATCCATCAACGCCTCGCCACAGACCACGAACATGCGATGTCTCCGGTCTCAGCGCGGCGCCTGCCAGCCCTTGTAGTCCTTGACGTTGGCGCGCGTGATCAGCGTCGAGGGCAGCAGCGTCATCGGGTTGGCAGGCTTCTTGCCGTTCATGATGTCCTGGCCGATCTCGACCGCCTTCTGCGCGATCATGTACGGATCCTGACTGGCGGAGGCCTGCACTTGCGTGTCGGCCTTGAGCGCGGTCTCGACGTCGGGTGCACCGTCCACCGAGGTGATGACGATGTTCTTGCGGTTGAGCTGCTTGGCCGCCAGGTCCGCGCCGATGGCCTGCGGGTCGTTGATGGCGAATACCGCATCGACCTTGGGGAAGCGCGTCAGGTGGTTCTGCATCACGTTGAGGCCGCCTTCGCGCGAGCCCTTGGCGTCCTGGTCGTCCGACAGGATCTTGATGTCGGGGCTCTTCTTGAGCACCGACTTGCAGCCGTTGACGCGGTCGATCACGGCCGACACCTGCGGTCCGTTCTGGATGATCACGTTGCCCTTGCCGCCGAGCTTGTCGACGATGAACTGGCAGGCGATCTCGCCGGCCTGCACGTTGTTGGTCTGCACGGTGGCGTCGGCGCCGTTGGCCGCCACGTCCACGCCCACCACCACGATGCCGGCCTTGCGGGCCTTCTGCAGCGCGGGCTCGATGGCCTTGGCATCGATGGCGTTGACCAGGATCATGTCGACGCCCGAGGCGATGAAGCCGTCGATCTGCGAGAACTGCTTGTTCAGGTCGTAGTCGGCCGACAGCGCGTTCACCTTCGCGGCCGGGTTGATCTGCTTGACCTTCGCCTCCGCGCCCTTGGCGAGCGAGACGAAGAAGGGGTTGCCCATCGAGCCGAGCGTGATCCCGACGCTCTTGATCTGCTTGGTCTGGGCCTGCACGGCGGAGGTGCCGAGCAGCGAGGCGGCGGTGGCAAGGGCTGCCAGGGCGAGCATGGATTTGCGCATGAGGGAGTCTCCAGGTGGTTGGTTGTCGAGAGGGAAATAGGGAAGGGCGTTCATGTCCGGGCCGAGTCTTTGCGGCGGTAGCGGTCGAGCGCGACGGCGCCGATGATCACGAGGCCCTTGACGATGTACTGCCAGATGTCCGACACGCCCATCAGGATCAGGCCGTTGGTCAGCACCGCGATGATCAGTGCGCCGACCAGCGTGCCCAGGATGGAGCCGGTGCCGCCGACGAAACTGGTGCCGCCCAGAATGACGGCCGCGATCGCGTCGAGTTCGTACGACGCACCGAGCTGCAGCCCGTTGGCCGCATAGAGCCGGGCCGAGGCCATGACGCCGCCCAGGCCCGACAGCAGGCCCGAGGCGCAGTACACGAAGAGCAGCACCGCCCAGACCTTGATGCCGGCCAGGCGCGCGGCCTCGGGGTTGCCGCCGACCGAGTAGATGTTGAGCCCGAGCACCGTGCGGCGCAGGATGAACCACGACAGCGCCACCACCGCGAAGGCGATGATCACGAGCCAGGGCACGCCCAGCACTTCGCCGTTGCCGATGAAGGCGAAGGGCAGCTGCGGGTTGAACACCGTCGTGTCGTTGCCCACCAGCCGCGCGATGCCGCGCACCGCAGTCAGCGAGCCCAGCGTGACGATGAAGGGCGGCAGCTTCAGGAAGGCGATCAGCACGCCGTTGAGCAGGCCGAACAGCAAGCCGCAGCCCAGGCCCGCCGCGATGCCCAGCATGCCGAGCCCCGGAATGGTCGACACCAGCATCGCCGACACGGCCGATGCCGCGAGGATCGACCCCACCGACAGATCGATGCCGGCGGTGAGGATCACGAAGGTCATGCCTGCGGCCAGCACGATATTGATGGAGGCCTGCTGCGAAATGATCGACAGGTTCTGCAGGCTGAAGAAGTTCTCGCTCGAAAAACTGAAGCCGATGCACAGCAGCACCAGCACCGGCAGCATGCCGAGGGCGCGCATGATCTCCTTGCCGGTTGCTCCACGCGCGGCGCCTTGCACGGCGGGCTGCGCGACCGCCGCGTAGGCGGGAATCGGTTGCTTGTTCATGATGTCTCCTGGGGTGTTGTGGGTCCGTGCGAAACGTCAATGCAGCACGGGGGCATGGGTGGCTGAAGCGCCGGTGGCCAGCGCGACGATGTTTTCCTGGGTGATGGGCACGGCGCTCCCGCCGCCGACTTCGCCGACCAGGTGGCCTTCGCGCATCACGATCACGCGGTCGCAGATGCCCACCACCTCGGCCAGCTCGCTGGAAATGACGAGCACCGCGACGCCGCGGCGCGCGAGTTCGTCGATGAGCCGGTAGATCTCGCTCTTGGCGCCGATGTCCACGCCGCGCGTGGGCTCGTCGAGGATCAGCACGCGCGGCGCGAGCTCCAGCAGCCGCGCGAGCAGCACCTTCTGCTGGTTGCCGCCCGAGAGCGAGCCCACGTTCACGCGCGGCGAGGCCACGCGGATCGACAGCTGCGAGATCGCGTCGCGTGCTCGCTGGGCGGCGCGCTTGCCGTCCATCACGCCGCCGGCATGCGCGTCGCGCGGGCTCACCATCACGTTGATGTTGTCGCGCACCGAGAGGTCGAGGAACAGGCCCTGGCCCTTGCGGTCTTCGGTCAGGTAGAGGATGCCGGAGCGGATCGCGTCGATCGGCCGCTGGATGTCGAGCACGGCGCCGCTGCCGTTCAGCGACACCTGGCCGCCGGTGCGCACGTCGGCGCCGAAGATCAGCCGCGCCAGCTCGGTGCGGCCGGCACCGACCAGCCCGGCCAGGCCCAGCACCTCGCCCGAATGCAGCTCGAAGCTGCAGCCGTGCACGCGCCGGTCGTCGCGCAGGTCGCGCACGGTCAGCGCCTTGTCGCCGGTGTGCTGGCCGTGGTGTTCCTTGCGATAGAAGCCCGAGAGGTCGCGGCCGACCATCATCTTCACCAGCCGGTCGCGCGACAGCTCGGCGCGGGAAAGCGTGCCGACGTAGCTGCCGTCGCGCAGCACGGTCACTTCGTCGGCCAGCTCGTCGATCTCGTCCATGCGGTGGCTGATGTAGAGGATGGCCAGGCCTTCGTCGCGCAGGCGGCGGATCAGCACGAACAGGCGGTCGGTCTCGTGCGTCGACAGCGGCGTGGTCGGCTCGTCCATCACGAGGATGCGGCAATCGAAATGCACCGCGCGTGCGATCTCCACCAGCTGCCGCTGCGCGATCGACAGCTCGGCCACGCGGATCGAAGGGCCGAAGTCCGCGCCCAGGCGCGTGAGCGTCGCCTCGCAAGCCTTGACCATGCCCGCCCGGTCGACCAGGCCACCGCGGCGCAATGGCCGGCCCATGTAGATGTTCTCGGCCGCCGTGAGGTTGGGCGCGAGGCTGAGTTCCTGGTAGATGACCGACACGCCCAGGTTCTTGGCCGCGAGCGGGCCGTCGATGTGCACCGCCTTGCCGTCGATCAGGATCTCGGCCCCGGGGTCGGGCATGTAGGCGCCCGACAGCACCTTCATCAGCGTGGACTTGCCAGCGCCGTTCTCGCCCATCAGCGCATGCACGTGGCCGGCGTTCGCGCGCAGCTGCACGTCCTGCAGCGCCTTCACGCCGGGGAAGGTCTTGGAGATCTTGCGCAGCTCGAGCAGCGCGGGTGGTGAGTCATGCATTCGCCGTCTCCTGTAGGTGGGGGTGCGAGTGGAAGCGGCCGCGCAGCAGGTCGGCGCGCGGCGAGAAGCTGAAGAACATCGGCAGGCTGGCCGCGCCGATGGCGCCGGCATCGGCGCGGAAGCTGCCGCGCACGATGCGCGGGGTCTGCCGCGCCTCGGGTGCGATGGCGCGCAGGCCGGCGTCGAGCGACTGCATCAGCTGGTCGATCAGGCCGCTGTCGATGTCGCAGTCGATCACCACCACCGGCAGGTCGAGCACGGCGAGCGAAGCGCGCGTGGAAGGCACCAGCGCGTCGATGCAGTCGTCCAGCCATTCCCGCACCTCGGGGCGCCCGGCCTGCACCTGGGCTTCGAGGTCGGCGTGGCCCTCCACCGCGATGCCGTGGTGGCGCAGGTGGCGCGTCAGGGCGTTCAGCGAGGCGCGCGACAGAAGGATGTCCCAGCGCCGCTCGGGTGCCGGTGCCGACGCCAGCTGGCTCGGCGGCACCGGCATCAGGCCCAGGTCGGCCGCGTTGCCGGAGCTGCCGCGCATGCTCTCGCCGCCGATGACCGCGCCGGCGCCCAGTGCCGCGCCGATGAAGACGTAAAGGAAGTCGTTCTCTTCGCGGCCGATGCCGAAGAACAGTTCGGCAATGGCGGCCGCGTTGCCGTCGTTTTCCTTGAAGACCGGCTGGCGGGTGGCCTCCGCGAGCATCTCGCCGAAGTCCACCTCGTCCCAGATGCGGAAGTCGGCCTCGAGGTCGAGCTCGCGCAGCCAGGCGCCCAGGTTGTAGGGCTGCGCCAGCCCGACGCCGGTGAGGCGGCGGCGCTGCAGCGGGTCGAGCCGGTCGATCATGCGTTGGACGTCCTGCTGCACCAGTGCCAGCGCGCGGTCGGGGTGGGGCAGCAGTTGATCGTGCGTTTCGCGCGCCATGATGCGGCCGCCCAGGTCGATCAGCACGGTTTCGATGATGGTGCGGTCGAGCCGCACGCCGATGCCGTAGGCGCCTTCTGGGTTCACGCGGTACAGGCCCGCCGGCTGGCCGCGCTGGCCTTCCTGGCGGCGGCCGGCGGGCTCGATGAGCCGCGATTCCTCGAGCGATTGCACGATGCTGCCCACGGCCGTGTTGGTCAGCTGCGCCCAGCGCGCCAGGTCGGCCTTCGACGCTTCGCCGGCCCGCCGCAGGCGCTGCAGCAGGTTGCGTTCGTTGTAGAGGCGCAGATTGACCGAGTTGGTGCCTCGACCGGGGCCGGGTGCTGTCACGGGTTGTCTCCTGGCGTCTATTAATTAATTCAAGTTGAATAAATGGTAGGGGTCTGGCGCTTCGGCGTCACCCGGGGTAAACCCGAGAATTTGCAAGAAAGTACGGAAAGAGGGCGCCGTGCGGGATGCGCGACCCTGGTCGAACGCATCTGCGTATCGAGCGCCGGCTCCGTGAGGCCACGCGCAGCGTTGTGCAGAGCGCGATACCGGATAGGCCGAGATGGCCTTCAAAACCTAGTGGAAACCCCTGAATCGCGCGAATATCGAACGATTTCGATCGATGATCGATCGTTGCTCGAATGCAGGCCGTTGCGACCGCCTCGCCCGGCGCCTAAAGTCCGCTCCGCCAAACCCCCAAACGGAGACAACTTCATGAGCAACACCCAGGCGCACGAGCCCTCAGGCCGGCACCAGTCGAAGAAAGCCGCAGCCAGCGGCTGGATCGGCTCGGCACTCGAGTACTACGACTTCTTCATCTACGCGACCGCCGCGTCGCTGATCTTTCCGCAGATCTTCTTCCCCAAGGGCGATCCCAAGATCGCGATCGTCGCCTCGCTGGCGACCTACGGCGTGGGCTACGTGGCCCGGCCGATCGGCGCGTTCTTCCTGGGCCACTGGGGCGACACCCACGGCCGCAAGCAGGTGCTGATCCTGTGCATGTTCCTGATGGGCTTCTCGACCATCGCCGTCGGCCTGCTGCCCACCTACGACCAGGTCGGCCTGCTGGCACCGGTGCTGCTGGTGGTCTGCCGCCTGATCCAGGGCTTCGCGGTGGCCGGTGAAATCTCCGGCGCGAGTTCGATGATCCTCGAGCACGCGCCATTCGGACGACGCGGCTTCTTCGCGAGCTTCACGCTGCAAGGCGTGCAGGCCGGGCAGATCCTGGCCGCGGCCGTGTTCCTGCCGCTCGCGCACTACATGCCCACCGAGCAGTTCAACACCTGGGGCTGGCGCATTCCCTTCCTGCTGAGCTTCGTCGTGATCGTGGCCGGCTACATCATCCGCCGCGAGGTCGACGAGACGCCCGCCTTCTCCCAGGAAGGGGAGCAGGCCCAGCGCGCGCGCTCGCCGATCGTCGACGCCTTCAAGTACAGCTGGAAGGACATGATCCGCGTCATCTGCATGGCCCTGATGAACGTGATTCCGGTCGTCGCCACCATCTTCGGCGCGGCCTACGCGGTGCAGGCGGCCTACGGCATCGGCTTCGCGAAAGACATCTACCTGTGGATTCCGGTGCTCGGCAACATCCTCGCCGTGCTCGTGATCCCCTACGTGGGCAACCTGTCGGACCGCATCGGCCGCAAGCCGCCGATCATCTTCGGCGCGCTGGCCTCGGGCCTGCTGGCCTTCGGCTACCTCTATGCGATCAGCATCAAGAGCGTGCCGCTGGCGATCTGCATGTCGCTGCTGATGTGGGGCGTGGTCTACCAAGGCTACAACGCCGTGTTCCCGAGCTTCTACCCCGAGCTGTTCCCGACCCGCACCCGCGTCTCGGCCATGGCCATCTCGCAGAACATCGGCACCGCCATCACCGCCATGCTGCCGGCCCTGTTCGCCACCGTGGCGCCTCCCGGTGCGGCCAACATCCCGCTGATCGTGGGCTCGCTGGCCTTCGGCATCACGGTGATCGCGGCGATCGCGGCGCTGAGTGCCCGTGAGACCTACCGCGTTCACATGAACGACCTCGGCAATGCCGACGCGGTGCCGGTGCCCAAGCCCGAATACGAGCGGCTGCGCGACAAGACGATCAGCGACGCTCGCCTGGCCAAGGCCGCCGCATAAGAAGCCGAGTCAAATCAGGTTTCGCATTGCCTGCGCGGTTTCGCGCAGCACAGGGAGGACGCGGGAGACCGCGTCCTCGCTGTTTTCATGGCCCATCGGCATGGTGATGTTGAGCGCACCCACCAGCTCGCCGTGACGGTCGCGCAGCGGCACCGCGATGCCGCGCGAGTTCAGGTCCAGCTGCTGCTCAGACAGCGCCCAGCCTTGCGAGCGGATGCGCGCCAGTTCGAGCTTCATGCGCTCCTTGCTCGAGATCGTGTGCGACGTGAACACGGTCAGCTCGTGCGTCGCGAGCCACACGCCCCGATCCTCGTCGCTGCGCATGGCCAGCATCAGCATGCCCGCCGCCGTGACCTGCGCCGGCACCCGCGCGCCCAGCACGTAGCCGGTGCTCATGCTGCGGTTCGGCCCGTTGCGCGCGATGTAGACCACCTCGTCGCCGTCCATCACGCTCAGGTACGCGATCTCGTGCGTGCCGGCCGCCACCCGCTGCAGGAAGGGCTGCACGATGCGCGGCAGCCGCGCCGATTCGAGGTACGACTGCCCCAGGCGCAGCACCCGCGGCGTCAGCCAGAACAGCTTGCCGTCCCCCGCCACGTAGCCCATGTGCTGCAGCGTCAGCAGGTAGCGGCGCGCGGCGGTGCGGGTCATGCCGGTGCGCTGGCCCGCCTCGCTGGCCGTCATGCGCGGATGCGCGTCGTCGAAGGCTTCGATGATGGAAACGCCGCGCTCCAGCCCCGCGATCCAGTCGCGCTTGTCGAGGCCGGGCGGGGCGGGGGAAACATCGCTGTTCATTGAGGACAAACCCTGGATTCGTTCGATCATCGATCGTCGAAGAACGATCAGCGCGCTATTCTGTGACCTTTCGCTTGGGTCGCGCAAGCCAGCCGCCTACATTTGTCGCCAATCCCGGCACGTTGCGCGATATACGAACAACCAAGAACACGCAACCGACCCACCCGCCAGAGAGACGCCGAACCATGTTCCCTTCCATCGCAGGCAGCACCGACCTCTACCTGATCCCCGGCGATCCGGTCACCAACGTGCGCTTGCCGCGCATGTTCAACGCCGTCTTCCAGCGTCACGGCATCGACGCCGTGATGGCGCCGGTGCACGTGTCGCGCCGCGACTTCGCCGTGTTCGTGAAGGCGGCCTTTCTCGCCCGCAACGTGCGCGGCATGGTGATCGCGCCGCCGCACAAGCCGCTGGCGGTCGACCTGCTCGACGGCGCCGGACTGTTCGGCCGCGTGGCCGGCTCTGTCAACGTGGTCAAGCGCATCGCCAACGGCGAACTCGAAGGCGACCTGTTCGACGGCGAAGGCCTGCTGGGCGCGCTGGACCACTACAACATTCCCTTTCGCGGCAAGCGCGTGCTGATCCTGGGCGCCGGCGTCAGCGCCGCGGCCGCGGGAGTGGCGCTGGCCGAAGGCGGCACGGTCAACGGGGCCGAGTACATCGCCTTTCACGACGTGTCGGCGGGCAAGGCGGCGGGCGTCGCGGCCAAGCTGAATGCCTTCTTCGACGCGACCGTGGTGGCGGCCGACAGCGGCGACCCGGCCGGCTACGACCTGGTCGTCAACGCCACGCCGCTCGGCCTGAAGGACGGCGACGCGCTGGCCGTCGACGTGTCGCGCATGGAGCCGCACGCGGCGCTGTTCGACATCCTGTTGCGCAACCAGCCCACGCCGCTGGTGCGTGCCGCCCGCGCGCGCGGGCTCAACGCCCAGGCCGGCTTCGAGATGCTGATCCAGCAGATGCCGTACTACCTGGACTTCTTCGGCCAGGGCGCCGCGGCACAAGGCGTGCGCGACGACGCGCGCTTCTTGCGCGAGCTGATCTATCCCGCTGCGATGGCCGCCGAAATCGACGCCCCCCTGCGTTACCACTCCGACAGCGTGGCCTGAATATGTTCACCCCCAGGCTCCCCCACTTCGTGTGGTCCGCCAACCCCCTCTCCGGGGGCGACACCAGCGGCCCGGCAAAGCCGGTTCCGCGGTGTCTCCCGATCAGGCCGGGCTTCGCCGGCCGCCGCAACTGTGCAGGCTGACGTTCTGAAGACAACATCATGGCAATCGACCTGAATCGCTTCGGCTTCAACACCGTCACCATGGGGGGCGACCTCGGCCACAAGCTCGAATGCATGAAGGCGGCGGGCTTCGCCGGCGTGGAGCTGTGGGCGCGCGACCTGATCGCGCATCCGGCCGGGGTGGAGAAGGCGGCCGAGCTGGTGAAGGGCAGTGGGCTCAAGGTCACGGACTTCCAGCCGCTGCGCGACTTCGAATGCGCACCCGACGCGATGCGCCCGCACCGCCTGGAGATGGCCCGCGAGCAACTGCGCCAGATGGCGTTGGTCGGTGCCGACCTGCTGCTGGTGTGCTCCACCACCTCGCCACTGGCCATCGACGACCCCGAGCGTGCGGCCGAAGACCTGCGCACGCTCGCCACGCTGGCCACGCCGCTGGGCATCCGCATCTGCTACGAGGCGCTGTCCTGGGGCCGCCACGTCAACCGCTGGCACCAGGCCTGGGACATCGTGAAGCGCTGCAACCGCCAGAACGTGGGCCTGAACCTCGACAGCTTCCACATGTCGGTGCACGGCGACGACACGCCCGAGACGCTGAAGCAGCTGGCCGAGGTGCCGGTCGACAAGATCTTCCTCGTGCAGCTGGCCGACTACTTCTTCGAGTACAGCGACCGGCAGGCCGACATGATCGAGCTGGCGCGACACCAGCGCCTGTTTCCCGGCGAGGGCCTGCACGACGTGCGCGACATGGTGCAGTTGCTGGAGGACAAGGGCTACCGCGGCCACTACACCTTCGAGGTGTTCAACGACGACTACGTGAATTCCGACCCGATGGTGGTCGGCCAGCGCGGCATGAAGAGCGCGCGCTGGATCAGCGAGGCGGTGCTCAGCAAGGCAAGCTGAGCGAAGCGGATCGGAACGAAGAAGACGAACGAAGACGACGAACGAAAAAGACACGCGAAGAAGACAGGCGAAGAAGACCAACCAAGAAGGAGACAGAGGCAATGACAAGAATTTTCTCGTGGTACTGCAGGGGGCTGGAGGGGCTGATGGCCTTGATGCTGGCCATCATGGTCATCATGGTGTTCGGCAACGTCGTACTGCGCTACGGCTTCAATTCCGGCATCACCATCTCGGAGGAAGTGTCGCGCTGGTTGTTCGTGTGGATGACCTTCCTGGGCGCCATCGTCGCGGTGCGCGAGCACGGTCACCTGGGCACCGACATGCTCATCGCCAAGCTGCCCACCTGGGGCAAGAAGCTCTGCGCGGTGCTGTCGCACGTGCTGATGCTGTACGCCTCCTACCTGCTGCTCACCGGCAGCTGGCAGCAGACGCTGATCAACTGGGACGTGAGCGCGCCCACCACCGGCGCATCGGTCGCGATCTTCTATTTCGTCGGTGTGGTGTTCGGCGTATCGGCCATCGTCTTCCTGCTGTACGACCTGTGGCGCATCGTGAGCGGCAGGCTCAGCGATGCCGAGCTGGTGATGGTGCACGAGTCGGAAGAGCAGGGCGACATCGACAAGATCAACGCCGAGCTGGCGCGGCGCGATGCCGAAGAAGCCGCACAAAGACGCAACAACAAGGCGGGGCGCTGACATGACCATCGCCATCTTTCTGGGAGCCCTGCTCGGCGCCATGGCCATCGGCGTTCCGATCGCCTATTCGCTGCTGCTGTGCGGCGTCGCGCTGATGTGGCACCTCGACCTGTTCGACGCGCAGATCCTCGCGCAGAACGTGATCAACGGCGCCGACAGCTTTCCGCTGCTGGCCGTGCCCTTCTTCATGCTGGCCGGCGAGGCGATGAACCAGGGCGGGCTGTCGCGCCGCATCGTCAATCTGGCGCTGGCGGTGGTGGGCCACGTGCGCGGCGGGCTGGGCTACGTCGCCATCGTGGCGGCCTGCATCCTGTCGGCGCTCTCGGGTTCGGCGGTGGCCGATGCGGCCGCGCTGTCGGCGCTGCTGATTCCGATGATGGTCGCGGCCGGTCACGACAAGGCGCGCTCCGGCGGGCTCATCGCGGCGTCGGGCGTCATCGGCCCGATCATCCCGCCGTCGATCGGCTTCGTGATCTTCGGCGTGGCGGCGAACGTGTCGATCTCCAAGCTGTTCCTGGCCGGCATCTTTCCTGGCATCCTGATCGGCGCGTCGCTGTGGTTCACCTGGTGGTGGCTGGTGCGCAAGGAAAAGGTGATCCCGCCGCCGCGCAAGTCGGCCGGCGAGATGTGGAAGGCGCTGCGCGAATCCACCTGGGCGCTGCTGCTGCCGCTGATCATCCTGTTCGGCCTGCGCTTCGGCATCTTCACGCCCACCGAGGCGGCGGTGGTCGCTGCGGTGTACGCGATCTTCGTGGCCACGGTGGTCTACCGCGAGCTCAAGCCCTCGCAGTTCTACGGCATGTTCGTGTCGGCCGCCAAGACCAGCGCGATCGTGATGTTCCTGGTCGCCGCGGCCATGGTGTCGGCCTGGCTCATCACCGTGGCCGACCTGCCGTCGAAGCTCGTCGCGCTGCTGCAGCCGCTGATCGACAAGCCGATGCTGCTGATGGTCGTCATCATGGTGCTGGTGATGGCGGTCGGGACCGCCATGGACATGACGCCGACCATCCTGATCCTCACGCCGGTGCTGATGCCGGTGGTCAAGGCCGCGGGCATCGACCCGATCTACTTCGGCGTGCTGTTCATCATCAACAACTCGATCGGCCTCATCACGCCGCCGGTGGGCACGGTGCTCAACGTGGTGGCGGGGGTCGCGCGAATGAAGATGGACGAGGTGACGCGCGGCGTGCTGCCGTTCGCGATCGCCGAGTTCGCCATGATGTTCTTGATGGTCCTGTTCCCGCAGCTCGTGATCTGGCCGGCGCGGCTGCTCGGCGGCTGACGAAAAACGACGAACTACAAACGATCGATGACCGGCATTCGAATTTCAACCAAGGAGACTTTCAACATGAACGCATTCTTCCGCCCCCCTTTCCGTCCCGTTCTGCGCGCCTCGCTCGTGGCCCTGGCCGCCATGGCCCTTGCCGGCGGCGCCGTCGCGCAGGTGAAGGAGCGCACGCTCAAGTTCGCCTTCCAAAACCAGACCGGCCATCCGCAGGCGCAAGGCGCGCAGAAGTTCGCCGATCTCGTGGCCGAGAAGTCGGGCAAGAAGATCACCGTCAAGCTCTTCCCGGGCGGCACGCTGGGCGGCGACCTGCAGACGGTGTCGGCGCTTCAGGGCGGCACGGTCGAAGTCACGGTGCTCAATGCCGGCATCCTGGGCTCGCAGGTCAAGGAGTTCGCGGCCTACGACCTGCCGTTTCTATTCAACAGCCCGCAGGAAGCCGATGCGGTGACGGACGGTGCCTTCGGCAAGAAGCTGCTGACCAAGCTCGAAGAAAAGAACCTCAAGGGCCTGGGCTACTGGGACCTGGGCTTTCGCAACCTCACCAACAGCAAGCGCGCGGTGGCCAAGGCCGAGGACATCGCGGGCCTCAAGATCCGCGTGATCCAGTCGCCGATCTACATCGACCTGTTCAACACGCTGGGCGCCAACGCGACGCCGATGCCCTTCCCAGAGCTGTATTCGGCGCTCGACCAGAAGGCGGTCGACGGCCAGGAGAACCCCAACACCGTGATCGCCTCGTCCAAGTTCGCCGAGGTGCAGAAGTTCATCACGCAGACGCGCCACATCTACAACCCGCAGGCGCTGATCATCAGCAAGAAGACATGGGACGGCATGAGCGCCGAAGAGAAGAAGATCATCGAGGACTCGGCCACCGAGGCGACCAAGTACCAGCGTGAAGTCTCGCGCGCGGCGGCCGACGGCGCGCTCGACCAGCTCAAGAAGGCGGGCATGACCGTCACCGAACTGCCGCCGGCCGAGCTGGCCAAGCTGCGCGACAAGGTCAAGCCCGTCATCGACAAGTATTCGGCGACCGTCGGCGACGGCACCGTCAAGGAACTGATGGCCGAAGTGGCCAAGGTTCGCAAATAGCGTCTAGGCATTTCAACGGCGCCCCCGGGCGCCCCTCTCATCATGACCACCATTTCAGGCAAGACCAACCTCATCGCCCACCTCGGCTTTCCGACCGAGAGCTTCAAGGCGCCCATGATCTACAACCCCTGGTTCGAGGCGCGCGGCATCGACGCCGTCGTCGTGCCCATGGGCGTGAAGCCCGAGAACTACGAGGCCTTCCTGCCGCTCGTGTTTCGCATGAGCAACATCCGCGGCGCATTGGTCACGATGCCGCACAAGGTCACGACGATGGCGCTGATGGACGAGCTCACGCCCGCCGCGAAGATCGCGGGCGCCTGCAACGCCGTGCGCAAGGAGGCTGACGGCCGCCTCACCGGCGACCAGTTCGACGGCGCCGGCTTCGTGCGCGGCGTGCAGCGCAAGGGCTGCAAGCTCGAAGGTGCGCGTGTGCTGGTCTCCGGCAGCGGCGGCGTCGGCTCGGCCATCGCGGCGTCGCTGGCGGCGGCCGGCGTGGCGGAGCTGTCGCTCTTCGATTCGCGCGCCGAGTCGGCCGATGCGCTGGCCGGGCGGCTGAAGGCGCACTACGCGCAGCTCAAGGTCGACACCGGCTCCAACGACCCGGCCGGCTACGACCTGGTGGTCAATGCCACGCCGCTCGGCATGAACAAGGACGACCCGCTGCCCTTCGACATCGACCGCATCGCGCCTTCCACCTTCGTCGGCGAGGTCGTGATGAAATCCGAATTCACGCCGCTGCTCAAGGCGGCCCGCGACAAGGGCTGCTCCGTGCAGGTCGGCACCGACATGCTGTTCGAAATGATCCCCGCCTACCTCGAGTTCTTCGGCTACGGCACGGCCACGCCGGACGAACTGCGGGCGGTGGCGCAGATCGCGTACTGACCACCTTCCATCTCCATGAGCATCTTCGAGGGCTTCCTCTCCACTTCCGAAACACTGGCCGCCTTCAGCGACCACGCCTTCGTCGCGGCCATGCTGCGCTTCGAGGCCGCGCTGGCCGGCGCGCAGGCGGCCGAGGGCTTGATTCCCGAATCGGCCGCGCGCTCCATCGTCGGCAGCTGCAAGGTCGAGCTGTTCGACGTCGCCAAGATCGTGCGCGACAGCGGCCGCGCGGGCAGCGTCGCGATTCCGCTGGTCAAGAGCCTGAAGGAGTCGGTGGGGCTCTTCAATGCCGACGCATTGCCCTACGTGCATTTCGGCAGCACCAGCCAGGACGTGATCGACAGCGCGATGTCGCTGGTCACGCGCGAGGCCGTGGCGCTGGTCGAAGCAGACCTGGCCAAAGCGGCGCAGGCGCTGCTGGCGCATGCGAAGCAGCACGCGGCCACGCCCATCCTCGCGCGCACGCTGATGCAGCCGGCCTCCGTCACGAGCTTCGGCCTCAAGTGCGCCAACTGGGCCGCGCCGCTGGTGCGCAGCCGCGCGCGCCTGGCCGAGGCCGCGCGCCGCGCGCTCAACGTGCAGCTGGGCGGCGCCGTGGGCACGCTGGCGCAGATGAAAGGGCAGGGGCCCACGGTGCGCAGGCGCATGGCGCAGGAGCTCGGCCTGGGCGACCCGGGCCAGACCTGGCACACCCAGCGCGACGAGTGGATCGCGCTCGGCTGCGAGCTGGGCCTGATGACCGGCAGCCTGGGCAAGATCGCCAAGGACATCGCGCTGATGGGCCAGTACGAAGTGGCCGAACTGGCCGAGCCCAGCGAGCCGGGCCGCGGCGGCTCATCTGCCATGCCGCACAAGCGCAACCCGGTCGCATCGATGGTCGCCCTGGCGGCCGCCGGCCGCACGCCGCAGCGCGTGGCGGCGCTGCTGGCCGCCATGCCGCAGGAGCACGAGCGCGCGCTGGGGCCCTGGCAGGCCGAGCTTGCCGAATGGCCGCAACTGCTGATGAGCGCGCACGGCAGCGTGCGCGCGCTGGCGACCGCGCTGCCGGGCCTGCAGGTCGATGCCGCCCGCATGCGCGCCAATATCGATCGCTTGCGCGCCGAGCTGCCGGCCGAGGCGGCCGACGAATGGTTCGACCCGGCCCTGGCCACGGCGGCCGCTACCATCGTCCAGGCGCAGGTCGACGGCCTGCAGCTTCAACTCGACACACGGAACCCTGCACGATGACTGCTCCTTCCACCCCGCCGGCCGACGATTACGAAGCCGGCCTCGTCAACCGCCGCCGCATCCTCGGCGATGCCTGGGTCGACAAGTCCCTGGCCAACCGCAACGCCTTCAACAGCGAGTTCCAGGCGCTCATCACGCGCCATGCGTGGAACGACATCTGGGGCCGCCCGGCCCTGGGCGACAAGACGCGCCGCTTCATGGTCCTGTCGATGATGCTGGGCATCCACGCCTACGAAGAGTTCGCGATGCACACGCGCGCCGCGCTCGACGGCCCGCCCGAATCGCGGCTCACGCCCGAGGAGATCAAGGAAGTGATCATGATGGCCGCCATCTACTGCGGCGTGCCGGTCGCCAACCACGCTTTCGGCATCGCCACGGGCATCCTGCGCGAGAAGGGCATGCTCGAAGAACTGGGGGCGCTGAACAAGGAGACGAAGCCATGACCCGTCTGAATGTGCTGCGCGAAGGCGAGGGCCCCTTCGTCGTGCTGAGCCATGCGCTGGGCTGCGACCTGCACATGTGGGACGGCGTGGCCGAAGTGCTGGCCCGTGCCCACACCGTCCTGCGCTACGACCATCGCAACCATGGTGCTTCCGAGAAAGTGCCTGGCCCGCTCACCATCGAGCACCTGGCCGACGACGCCGCCGAGATGATCGCGCGCGAGACCGATGGCGAGCCGGTGCATTTCGTCGGCCTTTCGATGGGCGGCATGACCGCGCAGGCGCTCGCGGCGAAGCACCCCCAGCTGCTGCGCAGCATTGTCATCGCGAACTCCTCGGCCCACTACCCCGACCGCACGCCTTGGCGCACGCGCGTCGAGACGGTGCAGGCACAGGGCGTGGCGGCCATCGCCCCCGGTGCGGTGGCCCGGTGGCTCACGCCGGTCTACGCGACGACCCCGGAGGGCGCCGAGGCGGCGCGCCGCCTGCACGACACGCTGGTCGCGACCGATGCGGCCGCCTACGTGGCGAGCTGCGACGCGGTGGCGGCCATCGACTTCCGCGAGAGCAACCGAGCCATCTGCACGCCCACCCTGGTCATCGCCGGCAACCAGGACGAGGCCACGCCGCCGGCCATGTCCGAGGCCATGGTCGAGGCGATTCCCGGCGCGAAACTGGCCCGCATCGATGCGGCGCACCTGAGCGCGGTGGAGCGGCCGGTGGAGTTCACGCAAATGCTCATCGATTTCTGGCGCAGTCTTTAAGCGCAATCGGGAACCGCCAGGGGTTCCCCGTTACTCACGGCAGGCTGTGCTCCGGGAACGGAGCGCGGATTCGTCCCTCCTGCCGGAGTCAACCCGTTGAGTTTTCATCTCGATCCCGAATACGTGAGTCGGCGCCTCGGCGAGGTCGGCGCCACCACTGAAGACCTTGCTGTCGTCGTTCAAGACGACGAGTCCACCTGGACCCTCGCATTCAACAAAGACACAGATGTGCTCGTTCTTGCCGAATGGGCAGACGAGCCGGCGCGACTGGTCTTGAGCGCCGACATCGGCACGCCGCTCCCGGCGCGCGCCGTCAAAGTCCACCACACCGCGCTTTCGTACAACCTGCTCTGGCGTGAAACCGGCGGCGCCCGCATCGGCATGGGCGGAGCGCAAGGCGACCTGCTGCTGTTGCGCGAGCTCGACGCGGACTGCGTGCAAGGCCAGGCATTCGCCGACGTGCTGAACCAGTTTGCCGAGACCGCGCGCTGGTGGGAAGGCTTTGTGCGCAGCAGTGCCGAAGAAGAAAAAGCAATGGCCACCTCTGCCGACCCTGGCGTCGCGCATTTGCTGGCCCGAATTTGACCCCTGGACTTGAACTTACCCCATGAACAACCTTGGCAACCCCGCCCCCAGACCGAGCCTCAATAGCATCGCCCGCCCCAGTGCGGGCCCCAACAGCATCGTCGACGCGTTCAATAGCAGGTGGCTGACGAACGGCGAAGGGAATAAGAAGTACTTGATCGCAAAGCGCGATGATGGCCCTCTTAACTTCGAGGAGTCGGGCTGGACGTTCGGCGCGAAGAGCGGGCGCGCCTTGTCCGCCGGCGACGACCGGAAAGCACAGTACCGTCATGCCGCCGAGGCTCTGACGCTGCTGGCTGAGAGCGCCAAGAAAGAGAACATCGGGTTGGATGCCGCCGAAGCCATCCTCAAGGCTGTCAGGAAATCGGGCGGCCAGGTCGCGATCGCCGACGTTCAACCGCACATCAATTTCATCGTGACGGCGACGCAGGCCAAGAATCGCCAGGTGGCGGCGGCGTTTGTCGACGCCGATGTCACATGCGAGGGCACCGAACCGCTTCATTTGTTCAGCCTGGTCAAGAAGGCGCAGAACGGCGCGGCAGGCGCTACTCCAGACGGAGCGGATCCTTCGCCGTTGGCCAAGCGAACGAACGACATCCTGGCCCTGAACGCTGCAGCCACGAGCTTGAAAGGCTTGACCGCTCAGCCTAGGTTCGCGCGCTCGCCCCTGGCTGCGGCACTTGCGGGGAATGCCGTCAACCCGCGTGACGCGCGAAGCATCATCGACATGCTTGCGGACTGGCCGGGCAGCCTCGAACTCCGGGTGCGTGAGTTGCTCGCCTTCCCTGCGGATACCAAGGCCGCAGCGAAAGACGTGGCGCTTGATGTTGCCGAACAGAAGTCGATTCTGCGGCTGGCACACAGGGTTCTGACCGGTGACAGTTTTCTTCTGACCATTCGGGATCCGGCCGAGCGAGAGCGCTTCGAAGGACTCGGAGTTGCCGCCGGGCAACTTCTGGACGATCTGGCAACTGGTCCGTTGGACAGGTTGGAGAAATTGGCTTCGGGCCTGTATCACTCACCTGCCGAAGTACGCAATCGATTGACCCAGGTACTGACGGAAAAGCAGGCGGCGGCTCCAGCGCCGCCCGGACGCGCGGCGAAGGTGGCGCGGCCACATCAGGCACCTGTCGTTGCGGCACCGCGTAGGCCGTCGGCGTCGAACCCGGCGCCAGCGCCCGATCAAACGCGCGCGACAGCCGTTGCCGTGGCGCCCGGGCCGGAGCCGGACGATGATGAGTTCGATATCGATTTTGTGCAGCCGCGCGAGCCGGCGCAGCAGGCCGAGCGCTTGGTTCCGCGCGCCGCATGGAATGCGTTTGCGCCTTCCGCCGTCGAGAAGTTGATGGCCGAGTTCGATGTGGATCCGATGGAAGCAACGGAATGGCAATCCCGACTGGACCCCAAGCATTTCATTCGCTGGAAGCTGGAAGAGCAGCAGCGGACGGACTACCCCTCCGCCGACTTTTCTCCTTCGGCCACGGCATATCAACAAGAGTGGAGCGATCACGAGAGCCGCGAGCAGCTATGGCTCGACCTCGGGGTGAGCAGCGAATTGGAGAAGGCCCGATTCATGCGGTTTTCGCCTGACAACGTCGAGCAACAACTCGCCGAGTTGCGAACCGATTCGACTGTTAGCACTCCGCCCAACCACCCGCCGCCTGACCCGCCGAGTGGCGTGACCCAGCCGCCGTCGAACTACATGCCGCCGACGCTGCCGAGCGGCAAGGACCAACCGGCACCGAACGACGTGCCACCGCCGCCAAACTCCGTGGTTCAACCGCCTCCGAACTACGTGCCGCCGACGCTGCCGAGCGGCAAGGACCAGCCGGCACCGAACGACATACCGCCCCCGCCGAATACCGTGATCCCACCGCGGGCGAGCAGTGTGAACCCATCGCCCCTGCGCGACATTCCGCCGCCGATGCGGAGCGCATTGCGTTTCGATTCCGAAAGCTTGAGCAAAGAGCTTTTGCAACACAACACCTACTTGACCTTGAGCAAGTCAGGGAGCGGGCCGCAGGTTGAGTACAACGGTCGCGCCTACTACTTCGCGGTCAAGCAGAGCCCTCGTTTTGGTTGGATCGTTGGCCGACAGAGGGAAAAGGCCGAACGCGCTCTGCAGGCAGTGATTCGCGAATCGAACATCGATCCCCGTGATCGCAAGGCAGAGAGTGCGAAACTTGCGATCCCGCAAAAGGATGTCGACAAGGTCTGGCGTTCCTATCGCGAGGACGTCCTGACAATTCTCAAGGCGGATGCGGGCACACGCCGGCACGACGCATACCTGCGCGAAAGGCGTGTCAAACTGGCACTCAAAGAGTTCAGCGAGCTCCCTGCGCAGCCGCCGAATGCGCAGCAGGCTGTCCAAGGCTATGTGGCCGTCGATGGCGGCGATCTTGCCAACGCCGTGCCGAACTATTTCGATCGAGTCGCCGCTGCTTCGAACAAGAGGTTGGCTGACTCAAAGGGCATCGAGAATGAAGACCCATTTGTTGGACGGCTCGTAGAGGCTTTGGGGGCGTCGGGGGTGCTCAACAAACAAACGGCGGAGGGGAAGTTTGGCGACTTCAAGCAAATGACCGAGGATTTCCTGGCCGCGCCCCGGACAGCCGACGCACTAGGACCC
Source organism: Variovorax sp. KK3 (assembly GCF_001984055.1). Taxonomy (GTDB): domain Bacteria; phylum Pseudomonadota; class Gammaproteobacteria; order Burkholderiales; family Burkholderiaceae_C; genus Variovorax. The sequence goes on along the minus strand of NZ_LYVO01000004.1, from coordinate 131,609 downwards.
CGGCCACGCGGTTTGACGCCTGAAGTCCTATTCGCTCTGATACCGTCCGGCATGCTCATCAAGTTGCCGAGTGCAGTCGGCAACATCTTTGAGAGAGCGGGCTGCAAAGCCGAATCTCGTGATGAAATCGGAAAGAACCCGGCCGTCAAAGTCGAGAACGTCAAGCTCGCTACCAAGGAATACCTGGACACGTTCAACACCCAGATTGATAGGCTCCAATACGTCGGTGAATTGCTGACGAACCCGGACTACATCGCCTTGTTTCCGTCAGACGCGCAAGCGGCGATAAGGACCCTTGGCGAGGAGATGCAGGAAATCACGATCAAGATGCTCGACCCTCAAGGTCCGTACATCTCGATGTACCGCCTGGCGCAGTCTGCGCAGACGGATCCGGCCGGTGTGACCAAGCAGCTTCAAGAATCTGTTTGGGTAATGTCACCCAAGAAGACCACTTAGGGCTATTCGAGTGCCGTAACGCAGCACGGCATGGGTTCGTTGCATGATGCGGCTCATTCGTCCGCCGCCATCCGCACCCCATGCCCTCCCACCTCCGCATCGACTTCGTCTCCGACATCTCTTGCCCCTGGTGCGCCGTCGGCCTCGGCGCGCTCGAGGCTGCGCTGAAACGGGTAGCGCCCGACATCTCGGCCGAGCTGCACTTTCAGCCCTTCGAGCTCAACCCCGACATGCCGACCGAAGGCCAGGATGCCTTCGAGCACCTGAACCAGAAGTACGGCAGCACGCGCGAGCATCAGGCCGCCAACCGCGAGGCCATCCGGGCGCGCGGTGCCTCGGTGGGCTTCGAGTTTCGCCACGACGGCCGGTCCCGCCTGTACAACACCTTCGACGCGCACCGCCTGCTTCACTGGGCCGCGCTGGAAGATGCGGGGAAGCAGGTCGCGTTGAAGAAGGCGATGCTCAAGGCCGTGCACACCGACAACGAAAATCCCTCCGACCCCGACGTGCTCGTTCGCCTGGCCGGCGAGGCCGGGCTCGATCCGCAGCGCGCACGGGCGATCCTGGCCGGCAACGAGTTCGCAGCCGAGACGCGTGCGCGCGAGCGCTTCTATACCAACGCGGGCATCCATGCTGTGCCGGCCGTCGTCATCGACAACCAGCACCTGATCTCCGGCGGCCAGCCGGTCGAGGTGTTCGAACGTGCGCTGCGCCAGATCGCGGGCGCGGCGCCGGCATCGACTGCGCTGGCCTGATTACACCCTCGCGCGATGGCGGCCACCTTCGATCCTCCTACCGGCGCCCGGCCGCGATTGAAGGCGCGCCAGCTCAGCCCTTGCCCACCATCTCAATCAGGCGCGCCAGCGCCACCGATGGCGTGCCACGCCACACCAAGTGCGTGCGGTTGTGCCTGATGCGTTCGGGCAAGGCATGCTGGCGCACGTCGGCGGTCGCGCGCAGGGCCTTCAGCACCGACAGCGGCACGACGGCGAAGCCGGTGCCCGCGGCCACGCAGGCGATCATGGCCTGGTAGGACGAAAACTCGAGCGAGCGCGCCGCCACCACGCCGCCCTTGCCGAGCCATTGCTCGAGCAGCTGGCGGTAGGAGCAGCCCGCCGCGAAGGCGATCAGGGTGCTGCCGGCCAGGTCGCCCGGGCGCGTGACCGAGGCCACGCTGCGCGCCGTGATCAGCACCAGCTCTTCCTCGAACACCGGCAGGATCTCGAGGCCTGCGGTCGAGAAGGGCTGCGAAACGAAGGCGGCCTCGATGTCGAAGGCTTGCACACGCTTGATCAAGGCACCGGTGGTGCCGCTGACCAGCTCGACGACGACCCCCGGATACAGCCGGTGAAAGCGTGAAAGCACAGGCGCGAGCCGGCTGCCTGCCGTGCTTTCGAGCGAGCCCAGCCTGAAGGTGCCCAGCGGCAGATCGCTGCGCATCTCGCTCTCGGCCTCGTCGGCCAGCCGCAGCAGCCGCTCGGCATACGGCAGCAGCTTGTGCCCGGCCGGTGCCAGCGCCAGCGAGCGGCCCTGGCGCTGGAAGAGCTGCTGGCCCAGCCGCTCCTCGAGCTGGCGGATGCGGGTCGTCACGTTCGACTGCACGCGGTTGAGCTTGCCGGCCGCGCGGATCACGCCGCCTTCGGACACGACGGTGCGGAAGATCTCCAGCGAATCGAGATCGATCGTTCTCATGCCTGCACTCTCTTTCGTTCCCGTATCGTTCCTGCTTTCATGCTTCTCCCGTTCCTTCCATCGTTCTCTTTCCGCTCGACGGTCGCTCGACTTTCATCGCCCTTCTTTCATTCTCCATAGAAGAATGATCGTTCTGAATAATTCATTTGTGGCTCCTGCAGATTCTGCGTCCAATAGAGGCCTATGTCGAACGCATCGATCAGCCTGAACCGGCCTTCCTTCGCAGCGGTCTGCCTGGCTGGCCTGGTCGCCCTGGCCATGGCCATGGGCATCGGGCGCTTCGCCTTCACGCCGATGCTGCCGCTGATGATCCGGGCCGGCAGCGCCGACGTGGCCGCCGGTGGATGGCTGGCCGCGGCCAACTACGCGGGCTACCTGCTGGGCGCGCTGACCACGGCGCGGCTGGGCCTGGGGCCGCAGCGCACCGGGCTGCTGTCACTGGCGCTGATCGCCGCTTCCACGGCCGCGATGGGCTGGTCGGACTCGCTCGCGGGCTGGCTGCTGTGGCGTTTCGTGGCCGGCGTGGCCAGTGCCTGGGCGCTGGTGAGCACCAGCGTGTGGTGCCTGGCCTGGCTGGCGCGCTTCGAGCGGCCCGCCGGCCCGGGATTGCTCTATGCGGGCGTGGGCATCGGCATCGCGCTGGCCGGCTTCCATTGCTGGCGCGCCGGCGCGGCCGGCGTGGCGCCCGACGCGCTGTGGCTGCAGATGGGCGCGATTGCCCTGGCCGGACTGGTGCTGGTGGCGCTGCTGATGCCGCGCGAGCTGCCGGCGCCGGCAGCCGCGGCCACCGCCGGCACGCACGCAGGCGGTGGTGTGTCCTGGGGCCTGGTCGTCAGCTACGGGCTGCTCGGCTTCGGCTACATCTTGCCGGCCACCTTTCTCCCGGTGCTGGCACGCGCGGTGGTGGACGACCCGGCGGTCTTCGGCGCGGCGTGGCCGGTGTTCGGCGCCGCGGCAGCCGTTTCGACGCTGGTCGCCAGCCTGGTCCTGTCGAAGGTGGCGCGCCGCCACGTGCTGGCCGGCAGCCATCTGCTGATGGCGCTGGGGTGCGTGCTGCCGGTGCTGCACCTGTCGGCGACGACGGTGCTGCTGGCCGCGCTGCTGGTGGGCGGCACCTTCATGGTCGCGACCATGGCCGGCATGCAGGAGGCGCGGGCCCGCGCCGTCGGCGACCCGACCCGCGCGCTGGGCCGCATGACGGCTGCCTTCGCCATCGGGCAAATGGCGGGGCCCATGCTGTCGTCGGCGCTGAGCGGGCGGTCGCAAGGCTTCGGCGGCCTGTTCGTCGCACTGGTGGCCGGAGCGCTGGCGTTGGCCGGCAGTGCGGCATGGCTGCTGCGTGGGCGATGATCGCGCCGTCTCTCATCCAAGAACGTACCCGGAAAGGAATTTCAGCATGATCGAACAAGGCTACTCCCGCCCCTGGACCGAACGCCTGCCGATGCCGGCGGCCGCCACCATGAACGAGGCGCAGCAGAAGGCCGCGCAGGCGCTCATCGACGGCCCGCGCAAGGGGGTCTTCGGGCCCTTCCTGCCGTTGCTGCAAAGCCCGGCGCTGATGGAGCGCATCGGCAACGTGGGCGAGTACCTGCGCTTCGACAGCCCGCTCGACGCGCGCGTGCGCGAACTCGTGATCTGCGTGGTGTCGCGCCACGTGGGCAACCAGTTCGAATGGCTGCTGCATGCGCAGAACGCCATCAAGGCCGGCGTGAGTGCCGATGCCATCGAAGCCCTGCGCCTGGGCCGACGCCCCGCGCCGCTGGCCGACGACGAACAACTCGCGGTCGATTTCGCGCAGGAGCTGCTGCTGCACCACGGCGTGAGCGAGCCCACCTATGCCGCCGTCGAGGCGCGCTTCGGCAAGCAGCAGCTGGTGGACCTGAGCGCGCTGGTGGGCTACTTCGCGATGGTGTGCTGGGTGATGAACGTCGCGCACACACCGGCCAAGCCGGCCGAGGGGCAGCAGGGCCTGGACGCCTTCCCGCTGTAGAGGGGAAAGAAGCTGGCAAATAAGCCGGCGAAGAAGCTGGCCGGGCGCGGAACCCCGGGAGGCGGATGCGATCCGAGCCTGACGCAAGCACCGGCGCCGTGAGTCGCCGTCACAGGACGTTACCTGCGCCGCCTCGGCCGGGGCGTCCGAAATGGCGTCCAATGCCAAGGGCATGCTTGCGACAGTCAGAAGGAGAGCAGCCCCATGAGCGAACGCGAGTTCGACGATTTCAGGCCGGCACGCGAATCCTCGGTGTGGATCATGGTCGTGTTGGTGGTGGTGGCGCTGGGCGCCGGTGCCGTCTGGTGGCGCTGGACCCACCGGCAGGAAGCGCCGCCCGAGCCCCCGCCCGCGGCCACCGCGCCGCAGCCCGACGTGCCCGCTGCACCGCCCGTGGCCGCAGCGCCGACCGGGCCGCAGAACCCGGTCGAGCCGCCCACCGATGCGGCGCTGCCGCGGCTCGACGATGCCGACGCCCAGGTGCGTGCCGCACTGGCCGAGCTGGTGGGCAGCAAGGCCGTGGCCAGCATGCTGCAAACCGATGGCTTCGTGCGCCGTTTCGTCGCCACCGTCGACAACCTGCCGCGCGAGCAGGCCGCCGCGCGCATGTGGCCGGTGCAGCGCACGCCGGGCCGGTTCGACGCACGCGCCGGAGCGGGCGGCCAGGCCATCGGCCCCGACAACGGCGCACGCTACACGCCGCTGGTGCTGCTGGCCGAATCGGTGAGCGCACCGAAGGCGGCGGCGCTGTACCAGCGGCTGTATCCGCTGTTCCAGCAGGCTTATGAGGAACAGGGCTACCCGGGCAAGCATTTCAACGACCGGCTGGTCGCGGTCATCGACCATCTGCTGCAGGCGCCCGAGCCGGCCGGGCCGGTGGCGGTCAAGCTCGTCGAGATACGCGGCGAGGTGCCTTCCGAGCGGCCCTGGGTGCACTACGAGTTCGTCGATCCGCAACTGCAGTCGCTGTCGGCCGGCCAGAAGATGATGGTGCGCGTCGGCCTGGTCAACGAGCGCCGGCTCAAGGCGAAGCTGCGCGATTTTCGGACGCAGATCGCCGGTGGCGCGCTGGCGAAGAAAAAGCCCTGACCGGGCCGGCTGCAGCGGCCGCAGCGATCAGGCGCCGGTGCCCGGTGGCTGCGGGCTGCCCGCGCATGCAAGCGCGCGCATCAGCAACAGCTTGCGTTCGCGCGCGTTGCGTGTGCGTGATGCGGCCTGCTGGAACTCGTCGTAGGCCTCCGCCTTGCGGCCCAGCTTGGCCAACAGGTCGCCGCGCACGCTGGGCAGCAGGTGGTAGCTCTTGAGCTGCGGATCGTCACGCAGCGCATCGACCAGCTCGAGCCCGGCCGCCGGCCCCAGGGCCATCGACAGCGCGACCGCGCGATTGAGTTCGACGATGGGCGAGGGCATCCGCTGCGCCAGCGCTTCGTAGAGGGCGGCGATGCGCGTCCAGTCGGTCTGCTGGGCGGTGCGCGCGCGTGCGTGGCAGGCGGCGATGGCGGCCTGCAGCGCATAGGGGCCGAGTGCATCGTCGAGCGCATCGACGAGCGATTGGGCGCGCCCGAGTGCGGCCAAGCCGCGGCGGATCAAGATCGAATCCCAGCGCGCCCGGTTCTGCTCGAGCAGCAGCACCGGCTCGCCCTGCGCATCGACGCGTGCGGCCGAACGCGAAGCCTGGATTTCCATCAGCGCGACCAGCCCGTGCACCTCGGGTTCGTCCGGCATCAGGCCGGCCAGGATGCGGCCGAGGCGCAATGCCTCGTCGCACAAGGCCGGCCGCATCCAGTCGTCGCCCGCGGTGGCGGAGTAGCCTTCGTTGAAGACGAGGTAGATCACTTCGAGCACCGAGCCCAGCCGCGCACCCAACTCGGCCGCACGCGGCGCTTCGAAGGGCACGTTCGCCGCCGCCAGGGTGCGCTTGGCGCGCACGATGCGCTGCGCGATGGTCGGTTCCGGCACGAGAAAGGAGCGCGCGATCTCGTCGGTGGTCAGGCCGCCCAACAGGCGCAACGTGAGCGCGACACGCGCCTCCGGCGACAGCACCGGATGGCAGGCTGTGAAGACGAGCCTCAGCAGGTCGTCGCCCACGTCGTCGTCCAGGGCGGCGTCGACCGCGTCCGCGAAATCGGCCTCGGCGATGGCATGCTGCGCATCGATCTCGTAGCCGATCTCTTGTTCTTTGCTCGCATGCAGTTTGCGCCGGCGCAGCAGGTCGAGTGCGCGGTGCTTGGCCGTCTGCATCAGCCAGGCGGCGGGGTTGTCGGGCACGCCCTGGGTGGGCCACTGCTCGAGCGCGGCCAGCAGCGCGTCTTGCGCCAGTTCCTCGGCCACGCCCACGTCGCGCACCATGCGGGCGAGCGCGCCGATGATCTTCGCGGACTCGATGCGCCAGACGGCGTTGATGCTGCGGTGGATGTCGTTCTGGGTCATCGGCGCATGCGCGGTCGGCGCGTCAGCCTGCGACTGGACGGATCTCGACCTCGGGGCGATCCTGCGCGAAGGGATAGCGGCCGACCCAGTCGATGGCTTCGGCCATCGAATCGGCCTGGATCAGCCAGAAGCCGGCGACCAACTCCTTGGTCTCGGCGAAGGGTCCGTCCAGCACGCTGGGGCGACCATTGCCGACACGCACGCGCGTGGCGCGTGCGGTCGAGCGCAGGCCGTCTCCTGCGCGCAGCAGGCCGGATTGCACGGCCTCGTCGTTGCGCCGGGCCATGGCCGCGAGCCGGGCGGAATTGCTGGGCGACTCGGATTCGGTGGCGGCATCGGCTTTGACCAGCACGAGAAAGCGCGGTCGGCTGGCCCCATCGCGAGGATCGATGCCGCCCAGGCCGCCGGCACAGCCGGTCTCGCGGATCTCGTAGGTGGTGTCGCCGCCATGCGAGGCGGCAAGGCCCAGCCATTGCGCCGCGGCTTCGCGGGACTCGGCCTCGACGATGCTCAGGCCTGCGAGAGGAGCGGTGACGGGCCCGTCGACGACCTGGAGCCCGTCCTGGTCATCGTCGCCGATGCGGGCCATGCGCACGCCGGTTTCGGCCGGCTGCAGCGCGATGCTTTCGTGAATGGCCGCTCCGAAGCGCGGGTCGGGTGTGGGAAGCTGGCCGGCCGCGCCATGCGGGCCGGCGCCGTGCAGGATCACGAATCTCATCCGCTGCGGTCCTCGTTGTCGTCAAGGATCGCAAGGATAGCGCGCGATCAGCGCTGCACCGGGAGCAGTGCGCGCAGCCGCTCGTCGCGCAGCCAGAGCCCGCCCCAGGCCATGAGCCCGATGTAGACGCCGAACAGCATGTGGCTGAAGAGCGGGCTGCCGACGCGCAGATGTGTCGCGATGGCGCCACCGAGCAGTCCGGTGAGCAGCACGGCGCCGAGCAAGGCCGTGCGCGGCAGCGCGTAGAGCACGCCGATGACCAGGGTCAGCACACCGAGGCCGAAGCCGACTTCGGGCGGATAGCCGAGCTGCGCAAGGGTTTCGCGAACGACGTCGAGCCGCAGCACCTTGATCAGGCCGTCGAAGAGCAGGAACAGAACGACCAGCGCGCTGAGCACGCGGCCGGTCCAGCGGGCCGCACCGCCGCGGGGCGCGGCGGCGGGGAGGGTGGCAGTGGCTTGCACGGCGGTGTCCTCGATGCGAGGCCGTTCAGGCCTTGCGCGACCCGATCTCGGCGGCCAGGCGCTTTTCCTGCTCCCGCAACTCGGGCGTGAGTTCGGCGCCGAAGTCTTCCATCTCGAAGACCTGGCGCAGCTCGATCTCGGTGCCGCCGTCGAAGGGCGCCCGCTTGAGCCATTCGATGGCTTCGTCGCGGGAGCGCACCTGCCACAGCCAGTAGCCGGCGATCAGCTCCTTGGTTTCGCTGAAAGGCCCGTCGATGACGGTGCGCTGCTTGCCCTCGAAGCGCACGCGCACGCCCTTCGACGTGGGGTGCAGGCCTTCGCCGGCCAACATCACGCCGGCCTTGACCAGTGCTTCGTTGTACTGGCCCATGTCGGTGAGCTCCTTCTCGGTGGGCATCACGCCGGCTTCGGTGTCGGGGGTTGCTTTGACGATGACCATGAAACGCATGTCGTACTCCTGTGCTGGGTTGGCTTGTTTGCCGTGGTTGAGTGAGCTGCGAAATGCGGCTCTGATTGAACGTCGAAGCAGCACATCCCGAATCGACCAGGACGACGCAGCCGGGTTGTAAAAATGTGAAACGCCTACGGTGCTGGTGACAGGGGAATATGCCAACTGGCGAATTGTTCCGCCCCGTGGAGCGCGCCCAAAATCCGACGCGCAGCCTGTGGGTCCGCCACCGGGCAGTTCGAACACGGAGCACGCCATGCCCGACCGCGCACAAGTCATCCAGCACCTGACAAATCTATCGCAGAGGCAGATCGACAACTTCAACCAGAGCGGCGAGGGCCGGGCGTGGCAGGCCGGGGTCGCCATGGCCCAGGGCTATTGCCACGGGATCTGCCTGGACTGGGTCAGGCGCGTGCTGCAGGGCGGGCGGGCGTCGTACGGGCCCAATCCTGCCCGGCAGGCCGACGAAGGCTACGACTTCGCCCAGCGGCGGCACGACCAGGCGAACCGCCAGGGGAATGCCTGGGACCAGTTCTACGCGATTCGAACCGATGTGCGCAGAGTCAACGACAGCAATTACGACACGGCACGCGCGGCCTATGAGGCCGAGTTCAACAAGCTTCGCGACCTCCTGGCCGTGCTGGTGCCTTACTACAACTCCAACCGGCAACTCGGCAACTCCAGGGAACTGCCTTTGTCGGATTCGCTGAGCACGCGGCTTCGCAGCTATTACACGTGGACAGGCTCCGCCAACTCGGTGCAAGTCGGCACGCTGCTGCAACTGATCAACGGACTCCAGGCCAAGCAGGGCGCCCTGCAGGCGCCCCAGCGCACGGGAGCGGCCGCTCAAGGCAGACAGACCTGGGATCGCTTCACAGCTCGCATGGACGACCTGTATCCCAAGGGGCGGACCTTCGCCAATGTCGATCTGGTTCACCTCGACCCGACGACAGGGTTCAACACGCTGGCGGCGGCGATCGCTTCGGTCACCGATCCTGCGCTCAACACCTACGGCAACAACATGGCCATGGTGATCGGCATCGACATGACGACGACCACCGGCCCGTCGGGCCATGCGGTCGCCATGCACTGGACCGCGAACAACAACCACGTGTTCATGGACCCGAACTACGGGATGTTCGAGTTCGCGAGCCTGGACCAGGGAAACTGCGTCCGCAGCGCGCTGCAGTACCTGTTCGGAACGGTCTACCCGGCCTTCCCGACGGTCACGGCGGTGCTCAACCGCATCGAGTACGGAACCTATCGCCGGGCGGCGTGAGTTCGGAGGCGCCCGGCCGGACGCGAGGTCCGGCCGTGATCAGGCGTAGTCGCTCACCGGCACGCAGCTGCAGAACAGGTTGCGGTCGCCATACACGTTGTCGATGCGCCCGACCGGCGGCCAGTACTTCGTCAGCCTGACCTCGTCGATCGGAAAGGCGCCGAGCTCGCGCGAGTAGGGCCGCGTCCATTCGGACCCGAGAAGGCTGTCGGCCGTGTGCGGCGCGTTCTTGAGCGGGTTGTCCTCGCGCGGCCAGATGCCTTCCTCGATGCGGCGGATTTCGCCGCGGATGGCGATCATGGCGTCGACGAAGCGGTCGAGCTCGGCCAGCGGTTCGCTCTCGGTGGGTTCGACCATCAGCGTGCCGGGCACCGGGAAGCTCAGCGTCGGCGCGTGGAAGCCGTAGTCGATCAGGCGCTTGGCCACGTCCTCGGCCGTGACGCCGCTCGTGTCCTTGAGCGGGCGCAGGTCCAGGATGCATTCGTGCGCCACGTGGCCATTGGGGCTGGCGTAGAGCGTCGGGTAGTGGTCCTTGAGCCGCGCGCTGACGTAGTTGGCGCTGAGGATGGCGACCTCGGTCGCGGCCTGCAGCCCGCTCGCGCCCATCATGCGGCAGTACATCCAGCTGATCGGCAGCACCGCGGCATTGCCGAGCGGCGCGGCCGACACGGCGCCCACGCCGCTGCCCGGGATGCCGCCGCTCACGTGGCCCGGCAGATAGGGCACCAGGTCTTCCACCACGCACACGGGGCCGACGCCGGGGCCGCCGCCGCCGTGCGGAATGCAGAAGGTCTTGTGCAGGTTCAGGTGGCTCACGTCGCCGCCGAACTCGCCGGGCGCGGCCACGCCGACCAGCGCGTTCATGTTGGCGCCATCGACGTACACGCGGCCGCCGTGGGCATGCACGATCTCGCACAGCTCCTTCACGCGGGTTTCGAACACGCCGTGGGTGCTGGGGTAGGTGATCATCACCGCGGCCAGGTCGTCGCGGTGCTTCTCGCATTCACGCCGCAGGTCGTCGATGTCGACGTTGCCCTGCGCGTCGCAGGCCGTCACCACCACCTTCATGCCGACCATCTGCGCGCTGGCCGGATTGGTGCCGTGGGCGGACGAGGGGATCAGGCACACGTTGCGGTGCCCCTGGCCCTTGGCTTCGTGGAAGGCCTTGATGGCCAGCAGGCCGGCGTATTCGCCTTGCGAGCCGGCATTGGGCTGCAGGCTGATGCCCGCATAGCCGGTGGCTTCACACAGCCAGGCGCGCAGCTGCGCGTCGAGTTCGGCATAGCCCTTGAGCTGCTCGGCCGGCGCGAAGGGATGGATGTTCGCGAACTCGGGCCAGGTGATGGGGATCATCTCGCTGGTCGCGTTGAGCTTCATGGTGCAGCTGCCCAGCGGGATCATGCTGCGGTCGAGCGCCAGGTCCTTGTCAGACAGGCTGCGGATGTAGCGCAGCATCGCGGTCTCGCTCTTGTGCGTGTTGAACACCGGGTGCGTCAGGAAGTCGCTGCTGCGGCGCAGGTCCAGCGGAATGCGCGAGCCGACCGTGCTCGAGAGTTCCTCGAAGCGCGGCATCGGCGTGCCGGCCGGCACGAAGAGCGCCCACAGCGTTTCGACGTCGGTGCGCGTGGTGGTTTCGTCGAGCGAGATGCCCAGGTGCTGCTGCAGGCCCTGGCGCAGGTTGACGCCGCCGGCCTGGGCGCGCTCGACGATCTTCGGCGTGTCGTCGCCGGTCATCACGGTCAGCGTGTCGAAGGCGGTGGCGTTGGCCAGCTCGCGGCCCATCTGCTCCAGGCCCTGGGCGAGGATGGCGGTGAGCGCCGCCACGCGCTGGGCGATGCGCTCGAGGCCTTGCGGCCCGTGGTAGACCGCGTACATGCTGGCCACCACCGCCGGCAGCACCTGCGCCGTGCAGATGTTCGAAGTGGCCTTCTCGCGCCGGATGTGCTGCTCGCGCGTCTGCAGCGCGAGGCGGTAGGCCGGGCGGCCCTGGGTGTCGACGCTCACGCCGACCAGCCGGCCCGGCAGAGAGCGCTTGTAGTCGTCACGGCAGGCCAGGTAGGCCGCGTGCGGGCCGCCGTTGCACAGCGGCATGCCGAAGCGCTGGGTGGTGCCGCAGACGATGTCGGCATCCCACTCGCCGGGTGGCGCCAGCAGCGTCAGGGCCAGCAGGTCGGCCGCCACGCAGAAGGCGGCGTCGCACGCGTGCGCGTGGCCGGCCAGCGGACGCAGGTCGTGCACGTGGCCGGTGGTCGACGGGTATTGCGCCAGCGCGCCGAAGAAGTCGCCGCTCGCCATCAGGTGCGGCAGCGTTTCGGACACCGTGCTCACCTTGACCTCGATGCCCATGGGCGCGGCGCGGGTCTTGATGACCTCGATGGTCTGCGGGTGGCAGTCGCCCGAGACCAGGAACACGCGGCTCTTGCTCTTGACGCTGCGGCGCGCCAGCGTCATCGCCTCGGCGGCGGCGGTGGCTTCGTCGAGCATCGACGCATTGGCGATCGCCATGCCGGTCAGGTCGCAGACCATGGTCTGGAAGTTGAGCAGCGCCTCCATGCGGCCCTGAGAAATCTCGGCCTGGTAGGGCGTGTAGGCCGTGTACCAGGCCGGGTTTTCGAGCACGTTGCGCAGGATCACGCCCGGCGTGTGCGTGCCGTAGTAGCCCTGGCCGATGAAGTTGCGCGAGACCTTGTTCTTGGCGGCGATGGCACGCAGCTCGGCCAGCGCGTCGGCTTCGGTCGTCGGCGACGGCAGCTGCATCGGATGGCTGCGGCGGATGGCCGGCGGCACGATGCCGTCGATGAGCTCGGCGCGCGTCTTCGAACCGACCGCCGCGAGCATGCGTGCTTCGTCCTCGGCTTCGATGCCGATGTGGCGGGCGATGAATTCGCCCGCGTTCTCCAGGTCGGCGAAGGTGGGCAGGGAAGGCAGGGAGGACTTCGGCATGGAAACTCGGTTCAGGGGCTGCGGAAACTTCGAGGGGCTTCAGGCTTCGTCGGCGAACTTGTCGTAGGCGGTCTTGTCGAGCAGGGCGTCGAGCTGTGCGGGCTCGGCGACCTTGATCTTGAAGAACCAGCCTTCGCCTTCGGGCGCGCTGTTGGCCAGCGAGGGGTCGGCGCGCAAGGCTTCGTTGACCTCGGTGACCTCGCCGCCGATGGGCATGAAGACGTCGGCCGCGGCCTTGACCGACTCGACCACGCCGGCCACTTCGCCCTGCGCGTAGCCCTGGCCGACCTGCGGCAGGTCGACGAAGACCACGTCGCCCAGCGCGTCCTGCGCATGCAGGGTGATGCCCACCGTGGCGGTGTCGCCTTCGGCGTTCACCCACTCGTGGTCCTTGGTGTACTTGATGCTCATGGAAAAGCTCCTTGGGGAAGAGAGGTCAGGAAAAGGATGTCGGGGAAAGATATCGAGAGAAGATGTCGGAAGACGATATCGGGGAAAGAGTCTGCTAGCCGCGGTAGTAGTGCGCGGGCACGAAAGGCATGGTGCTCACTTCCATCGGCACGGCCTTGCCGCGCACGACGGCCTGGATGCGGGTGCCGGGCTCGGCGTAGGCGAGGGCCACGTAGCCCATCGCGACGGGGCGATCCACCGTGGGCCCGAGCAGGCCGCTCGTCACCTGGCCGATAGCGTGGCCTTCGAAGGATTGCAGCGGCGTGCCGTCGCGCACCGGCACGCGCTCGAGCGCCACCAGGCCGACGCGCTTGCGCGTGAGCGTGTCGTGGTCGAGATGGCCGGCGGCGCCGTCGGCCGCGGTGAGTTGGGCCAGCACCTTGGCAGCCCCCGGAAAGCCGCCTTCGCGCGCGCCGCCGCTGCGGCGCACCTTCTGGATGGCCCAGGTCAGCGCGGCCTCGACCGGCGTGGTGGTGGTGTCGATGTCGTTGCCGTAGAGGCAAAGCCCGGCTTCGAGCCGCAGCGAGTTGCGTGCGCCCAGGCCGATCGGCTGCACCTCGGGCTGCGCGAGCAGCAGGCGGGCGAGGGCCTCGGCGTCCTGCGCGGCGACGGAGATCTCGAAACCGTCTTCGCCCGTGTAGCCGCTGCGCGTGGCGAAGGCGGCGATGCCGCCGATCTGCAGCGGGCCGCCGGTCATGAAAACGAGCTTTTCGCTGCCGGGCGACAGGCGCGCCATCACCGCGGCGGCTTGCGGGCCCTGCAACGCGAGCAGGGCGTGGTCGGGCAGGGGCTGCACGGTGCAGCGCTGTCCGATTCGGGCCTGGATGTGGGCGATGTCGCTCGCCTTGCACGCGCCGTTGACGATCACGAAGATCGAGTCGCCGCCCTCGTTGAAGAACATCAGGTCGTCGAGGATGCCGCCCTCGTCGTCGAGCAGCAGGCCGTAGCGCTGCTTGCCCGGGGCGAGGCCGATCACGTCCTGCGGCATCAGGGTTTCGAAGGCGGCAGCGGCGTCGGGCCCGGACAGGCGCAACTGGCCCATGTGCGAGATGTCGAACAGGCCGGCCGCGGTGCGGGTGTGCTTGTGCTCGGCCATCAGGCCGGCCGGGTACTGCACCGGCATCGAGTAGCCCGCGAAGGGCACCATGCGGGCGCCGAGTTCCAGGTGCAGGGCGTGCAGCGGGGTCGTTTGCAGATCGTCGTCGGAAGCAGAGGCCAAGGCACTCTCCAAGGGGCAGTCCGAATCCATGGCCGTGACGCCATGGGCCACCCCTGCTGTCCGCTTTACCTGAGAGATTCGCCCCACGATCGGGGTTTGCTCCTTCGGTGGACGGCATCGCCCGAGGGCTGCGCCGTCTCTCTCCAGCAAGGAAAACGCCCGGGTCAGCGGGCGCCTCGTCAGTCCTTTTGCCTGAGCGTTCGGGCCCGTGTTTGGGGACCTGCGCCTTCGGCGGCTTCGCGCGCAGCGAAGCTCTCTCCTGACCGGGCGAGTGTAAGGGATCGAGGCTTCAGGAACGCTCCGTCCGCATGCGCCGGAGCAGGAATTTTTCCCACAGCTTGTCCTGCAGGAACTGCATGGAGCGCCGGACATGCTCGCGTGCGTTGCGGCCGTCGTAGGGCGAGCGGATGTCGGCGCCCAATTGGCGGGCGCGCACGCTGAGCATGCTTTCGGACAGGCAGCAGCGCGCCTTCATCCGCAGATCGTCGAAGTTGTCCACCCCAAGCGCGCTGGCCTTGTGCCATTCGTGGTCCCACTTGAAGCGGCGCTTCTTGTCCTGGCCATCGTCACCGTCGTTGATCAGCCAGGCCGACACGAAATCGACATACGCGGCATCGACCTTGTCGCGGAACACGCCGCGGCCGGTTTCGTAGCGATCGTGCACCAGCGAATCGAGCAGCTCGTTGCCGGGCGAGAGCGTGCCCAGCCTGCTGCGCAGGGCCTCGTTCATCGCGAAACAGTAGGTCGACACCCATTCGAGCAGCGGGCCGATCGGGGTCATGGTGGAGCGGGGGAAATCGTTGATCTCGCCGAACATCCAGGGAGCGGTGTGCAGCGCGAGCTTGCGCACCTCCGCGCCGAAGCGCACGAGCCGAGGCTCGCTCCAGGCGTGGTTGAGCGAGATAGTGTCGTTCGTGAAGAGCCAGACATCGGGCGTCTCACCACGCGCCAGCAATGCCTGGACGCCGCTGTCCCAGCCGGAGAACTCGCGGTTGCTGTTGTCGCCATTGACGACGAAGGCCTGGTCGAAGGCCGTCCGGCGCAATTCGGCGCTCGTGTCGTTCGGTGCGTTGTCGACGATCACGAGCGAGGCGCGGTCGCCTGCTTCAACTGTCTTCGCTTTCAGCGGCTCCAGGACCTGGAGGGAGCGGGCACGCTGCCCATCACCGAATTCCAGATGAACAAATCCGTAACTCGTCATGTCATTGCACAAGGGGGAGAAAGAAGCGCGGTTGCCTCCTAGGATACGGAAACAGCGGCGCAGGCCGCCGGAAACAGCCGCAATCCTAACGACTATTCGTGGCTCGCCTGGCCCGGGGTGTCGGCCAAGACGCCGTGCGAAGCCGGGCCGCGCGACTACTTAAATCCCCACAAGTGCGGCAGCCACGTGCTCAACGCCGGCACGAAGGTCAGCAGCACCAGCACCGCGCCATGCGCCCATAAAAACGGCACGAGTTCGCGCACCAGTTGCGACATCGGCACCTTCGAGACGTTGCAGGTCACGAACAGCAGCCCGCCGACCGGCGGCGTGATCATGCCGAGCGTGAGGTTGAAGATCACGATCATCGCGAAGTGCGTCGGGTCCACCCCCAGCTTGACCGCCACGGGTGCCAGGATGGGCGCCAGCACCATCACCCCGGGCAGCGGCTCGATGAAGATGCCGAAGAGCAGCAGGAAGATGTTCACCATGACCAGGAACATCCACGGCGACAGGTTCATGCTGACCAGCCACTCGGCCATCTGCTGCGGAATGCCCTCGATCGTGAGGATCCACGCGAAGGAAGCCGACAGGCCGATGATGATCAGCACCGAGGCCGACAGCAGCGCGGAGCGCGACAGGATGTCCGGCAGCGCCTTCCATTCGAGCGTGCGGTAGACGAACTTGCCGCACACCAGCGCGTAGAACACGGCCACCACCGAGGCTTCGGTCGGCGTGAACCAGCCCGCGCGCATGCCGCCCAGGATGACCACCGGCAGCAGGATGGCGGGCAGCGCCTTCCAGGTGGTCAGCAGCACCTCGCGCCAGGGCGGCATGCCGCCGTCGCCGCGGTAGTTGCGCTTTTTCGAGACGTAGAAATTGACCACGCACATCGCGACCGCGATCACGATGCCGGGCAGGATGCCCGCGACGAACAGGCTGCCGACCGACACGTTGTCGTCCTGCAGCGCGTAGATGATCATGATGATCGACGGCGGAATGATCGGTCCGACGATCGCGGTCGAGGCCGTCAGCGCCGCTGCGTACGAGCGGTCGTAACCGGCCTTGTCCATCATCTTGATCAGCATCGAGCCCGGCCCGGCGGCATCGGCCAGCGCCGAGCCCGAGATGCCCGAGAAGAAGGTCAGCGACACCACGTTGGTGTAGCCCAGCCCGCCGCGGCGGTGGCCGACGAACTGGCCCGCGAAGCGCAGCAGCACTTCGGTGAGCGAGCCGCCGCTCATCAGCTCGGCGGCCAGGATGAAGAAGGGCACGGCCATCAGCGGAAAGCTGTCGATGCCGGTGAAGGTTTCCTTGAGCAGCACCATCAACGGAAACTGCTCGGCCAGGATCAGCGTGGCCGCGGTGGCCAGGCCCAGCGCGAACGCCACCGGCACGCCGATGGCCAGGAAGATGCACGTCGAGACGATGAGGACGATGCTGGCGCTCATAGCGATGCGCTCGCGGTCGCGTCGAAGTGCCCGTCGGACGCGAACTCGCGGCGCAGCACATAGCCGCGCACGATCAGCAGCCAGTGGATGATCAGCAGCACGCCGCCGAAGAGCATGGCGCTGTAGATATAGGCGAACGGAATCTGCGTGACGGCGGTCAGCTGGAACATGGTGCGTTCCATGTACAGCCACCCGTACCAGACCATGAAGCCGAAGAAGGCGAAGAGCAGGGCCGCGACCACCGCGCGCAATGCAATGCCGCCCTTGGGCGGCAATGCGTCCTGCAGGTTCTCGACCGCGATGTGGCCGCCGTAGCGCAGCACCGGCCCGGCGCCGAGGAAGGTGAGCCAGATCATCATGTGGCGCGACACCTCCTCGGCCCATTCGAGCGAGTTGCTGGTGAGGTAGCGCATCGCCACGTTGACGAAGATGATCACGGACATGGAAGCCAGGAGCAGGATCAGCACCCAGCGGTTGGCGGCGAGGAAGTAGCGTTCGAAGGTCTTCACGACGTTGGCCGGTTGTCAGTTGCAGTCTGTTGTTATGGGTTTTGCAGTTTTGCGAAACAAGAACGCCCGGTGCCGCGCTGGGTCCACCGGGCGGGAGGGGCCGGGTCGGCCGCCTTGCGCTTACTTGACGTCGGTGATCTTCTTGATGTTGTCGGCCCCGAATTCCTTCGCGTAGCTCGCGTAGGCCGGCTTCAGCGCTTCGCGGAAGGCGGCGCCGTCGACGGTGCGGGTGACCTTCATGCCGTCTTTCTCGAGCTGGGCGATGCCGTTGTTCTCGTCCTCGTTGACCTTCTTGCGCTGGGCTTCGCCGCCCTTGCGCGCCGCGTCGACGAAGACCTTCTTGTCGGCGTCCGACAGCTTGTTCCACACGCGCGGCGACATGAGCAGCAGCGCCGGCGAGTAGACGTGCCCGGTCAGCGACAGGTGCTTTTGCACCTGCGCGAACTTCGACGACAGGATGACGGGGATCGGGTTCTCCTGCCCGTCGACCGTGCCCTGCTGCAGCGCGCCGAACAGCTCGGGAAAGGCCATGGGCGTGGGCAGGATGCCGAAGGTGCGGTAGCCGTCCATGTGCACCTTGTTCTCCATGGTGCGCATCTTCAGGCCGGCGGCATCGGCCGGCTTCACGATGTCGCGCTTGCTGTTGGTCATGTGGCGGAAGCCGTTCTCCGTCCAGGCCAGGGCGATGATGCCCTTGCTCGGGAACTTGGAGAGGATGTCCTGGCCGATCGGGCCGTCCATCACCTTGCGCGCGTGGTCGTAGTCGCGAAAGAGGAACGGGATGTCGACGATCTTGACCTCGGGCACGAAGTTGCCGACCGGCCCGGTCGACGTGTTGACCAGGTCCTGCGTGCCCAACTGCACCGCCTCGATCTGCTCGCGCTCGCCGCCCAGGGCGGAGTTGGGGAAGTGCTGGCACTTGTAGCGCCCCTGGGTGCCCTTCTCGATTTCGTCGCAGAACACCGTGGAGCCCACGCCGTAGTGAGACTCCTTGGTGGTGGCGTAGCCGATCTTGAGGGTGGTGGTCTGCGCGTGGGCGGCGCAGGCCAGACCGAGGCCGAGGGACAGGCCGGCGGCCAGTCGGTGCAACTTCATGAGAGGGTCTCCTGTGGACGTTTTTCCAAACGTATGACTATGCATTGACGGGCAGCTTCACAGCGTCGGGATTTTCACGGACGTAGTCGCGAATCACCTGCTCGAAGCTGGCGTCGGTCTTCAGGCCCAGGGCGGCGGCGCGGGGCGCCTCGAAGCGGCCGGGCCAGGTCTTGACGATGCGCTGGATGGCCGGGTCGGGCGTGCGGTCGAGCAGGGCGGTGGCGGTCGGGCCGGCCACGCGTTCGAGGGCCGCGGCCATCTCGCCCACGGTGAGGCTGATCGATGGCAGGTTGAGCGCGGTGCGCGGGCCCCATCGGGTGTCGTCGACTTCGGCGGCGCGGACCAGCCCCTCGATGGTGCGCGCGGGCGAGGCGAGGGCGACGAGGGTGTCGTCGGGCACCGGGCAAGCGGCGCGAACACCGGCCAGCGGCTCGCGGATCATGCCGCTGAAGAAGCTCGACGCCGCGCCGTTGGGCCGGCCCGGACGCACGCTCACCGTCATCAGGCGCACGCTGCGGCCGCGCACGAAGCCCTTGCGCGTGTAGTCGGCCACCAGTTGCTCGCCGATGAACTTCTGGATGCCGTAGCTGGACTGCGGCGTGGGCAGCGTCTCGTCGCCGATCACCGCGGGCACCGGCTGCTCGGGCGAGTGGCCGAACACCGCCAGCGAACTGGAGAACACCAGCACCGGCCGCGTGCCGAGGCCGCGCAGGCGTTCGAGCAGGGCGTGGGTGGCGGCGAAGTTGCTGCGCATGCCCAGGTCGAAGTCGGCCTCGCATTCGCCGCTGACGGCGGCCGCCAGATGGAACACGGCGGCGGCGGTGGCCCAGTAGCTGGCATCGGGCGCGGCCAGTTGGTCGTTGAGGTCGCCCACGGCGGCGGCGATGCGCGTGTCGCCGGCCAGGTCGTCGGGTGGGGCGACCCGGTCGACCAGCGTGATGCGTTCGATGGGTTGCGCCGGGGCGCCTGCCAGGGACAGACTTCCACTGGCCAGGAGCGTGCGGGCGAGTCGGGCGCCCAGGAAGCCGGCGCCGCCGGTGATGACGATTTGCATGATGTCTCCTTGTGCGCCGGAGTCTATCTGCCTTGCTCGCTCTCCCTTACCCTCTGGCCATGAACCTGCGATTCGTCGAAGCCTTCCACTGGGCGGTCGCCCTCAAGAGCGTCACGCGCGCAGCCGAAAAACTGCACCTGACGCAATCGGCCTTGTCCAGCCGCATCGCCGCCCTCGAACGCGAGCTCGGCGTGCTGCTGCTGGACCGTCGCGACAAGCAGTTCCGGCTGACCGTGGCCGGCCAGCGCTTCCACGCCTTCGCCCAGCGGCTGCTCGAGATGCAGATGAACATCAAGGCCGAGATGGGTTCCGGCACCGTGCGCGAAACGGTGCTGCGCGTGGGTGCCATCGAATCGGTGGTGCACAGCTGGCTGACCGGATGGCTCAAGCACATGCAGGCCACGCATCCGGACTTCGAGCTGGAGCTGACGGTGGAAACCACGCCCGTGCTGGTCGATCAGCTGCAGCGCGGCAAGCAAGACCTAGTGTTCGCCGCGCTGCCGGCCACCGGCGACGGCGTGCGCACGCGGGCCGTGCCTCCGATGCCGATGTGCTTCGTCGGGCACCGCGAACTGCACTTGCGCCGGCGCTACAAGCTCGCCGACCTGCTGGCGCTGGACCTGCTGACCTTTCAGCGCGGCTCGCAGCCGCACGTGGCGCTGCTGGAGCTGTTCCGCGAGGCGGGCAGCCCGGCGCCGCGCGTGCACGCCATATCGTCGATCTCGGCGATGGCGCAGCTCGTGGAGGCCGGGTTCGGCGTGGCGACGCTGCCGCGTGCGGTGGTCGAGCCGCTGGCGCGCCGCCTGCCGCTGCGGGTGCTGCCCTGCGACCAGACGATGGAGCCGCTGCCCATCTACGCGAGCTACCGGGACGATCCGTCGTCGCCGCTGCCCGAGGCGGCACTGGGCTCCGCCGTGGTGCATGCGTCGCACGGTTCCAGTTCATCGAAAAAATCGATGAGCTGAGCAAGAAACTTTGCGTTGGCGCTCGAACGGGCGGATTCCCACAATCCGCTTCATCGACACGTCAACGCCCATGTCCAGCCTTCAACAACCCTTTCAAACCCCCGGCGCGAGCAGCAGCGCCCACGCGGTGCGCCTCGCCGCCCGCAGCGGGCAGCTCGACTCGCACACCAGCGGCCTCGCGGCAGCGCAGGTGCAGGCCAACCTCGTCATCCTTCCGCAAGTTCATGCGGCGGACTTCCTGCGCTATTGCCAGGCCAACCCCAAGCCTTGCCCGCTGCTGGGTGTATCGGAGCCCGGCAACCCGTCGCTGCCGGCGCTGGGCGACGACATCGACCTGCGCAGCGACCTGCCGCGCTATCGCGTCTGGCGCGACGGCGAACTGGTCGACGAGCCCACCGACGTGCGCGCGCTCTGGCGCGACGACCTGGTGAGCTTCGTCATCGGCTGCTCCTTCACCTTCGAACACGGCTTGCTGGCCGAGGGCATCTCGCTGCGCCACGTCACGCAAGGCCGCAACGTGGCCATGTACCGCACCGGCATCCAGACCGTGCCTGCCGGCCCCTTCAGCGGACCCATGGTGGTGTCGATGCGGCCGCTGCGCGCTGCCGATGCCATCCGCGCAGTGCAGATCTGCTCACGCTTTCCGGCCGTGCACGGCGCGCCCGTGCACCTGGGCGACCCGGCGCTGATCGGCATCCGCGCGATCGGTGAGCCGGACTACGGCGATGCGGTGGAAGTCATGCCCGACGAGCTGCCCGTGTTCTGGGCTTGCGGCGTCACGCCCCAGGCCGCGCTGGCGCAGGCGCGGCTGCCTTTCGCGATCACCCATGCACCAGGCTCGATGCTCGTCACCGACCTGCTGCACCACCACCTGGCCTGCTTCTAGGCCGCTTCGATTCCAGACAGACGAACCAAGGAGACAAGACATGAGCACACTGGATCCCGTGCATTCGGGAGGCGAGGCCACGTCCGGCCGCAACTGGCTCGGCACGCTGAACCGCAACGAGAAGCGCACGCTGGCCGCGTCCTTCAGCGGTTACGCGGTCGATGCCTTCGACTACTACACGCTGCCGCTGGTCACGCCGATCCTGCTGGCGCTTTGGGGCATGAGCAAGACCGAGGTCGGCTTCATCGGCACCGCCACGCTGGTGGCCTCGGCGCTGGGCGGCTGGCTCGCGGGCATCCTGGCCGACCGCTACGGCCGCGTGCGCATCCTGCAGCTCACCATCCTGGTGTTCGCGATCTTCACCTTCGCCTGCGGCCTGGCGCAGACGCCGGGGCAATTGCTGGTCGCGCGCACGTTGCAGGGCCTGGGCTTCGGCGGCGAATGGGCGGTGGGTTCGGTGCTCATCGCCGAAATGATCCGCCCTGCCTACCGGGGCAAGGCGGTGGGCCTGGTGCAAAGCAGCTGGGCCATCGGATGGGGCGCGGCGGTGCTGGTGTCGATGGCGCTGTTCTCCTTCCTGCCGCCGGAGGTGTCGTGGCGCGTGATGTTCCTGCTGGGCCTGCTGCCGGCGGTGCTCATCGTCTTCATCCGCCGTTCGATCCGTGATCCGGAAATCTACGTGCAGACCCGCGCAGCGGTGGCGCGCGGCGAGCGCAGCGGCAACTTCCTCGCCATCTTCAAGCCGGGCATCCTGGGCACCACGGTGCTGGCCAGCCTGCTCTTCACCGGCATGCAGGGCGGCTACTACGCCATCGGCGTGTGGCTGCCGACCTTCCTGAAGAACGAGCGGCATCTCACCGTGCTGGGCTCGGGCGGCTACCAGTTCATGTTCATTGTCGGCGCCTTCCTGGGCTACCTCTGCGGCGCCTACCTGTCGGACCGGCTCGGCCGCCGGCTCGCCTTCATCGTCTTCGCGATCGGGGCCGGCACGCTGGTTTATGCCTACACGCTGCTGCCGATCACCGACGCGATGATGCTGGTGCTGGGCTTCCCGCTGGGCTTCTTCATGTCGGGCATCTTCAGCGGTGCGGGCGCCTTCCTGGCCGAGCTGTTCCCCAACGAGCTGCGCGGCTCGGGGCAGGGGTTTTGCTACAACTTCGGGCGCGGCATCGGCGCCACCTTTCCGGCGCTGGTGGGCGTGTTGAGCGATCGATTCAACATGTCGCTGGGCTCCGCGATCGGCGTGTGTGCGGCGGTGGCGTACGCCATCGTGGTCGTGGTTGCGCTCTGCTTGCCCGAGACGCGCGGCCGCGATCTCCACCAGAACTAGTTGCTCCCCCAGGCTCCCCCACTTCGTGTGGTCCGCGACACCAGCGGCCCGGCAAAGCCGGTTCCGCGGTGTCCCCCGACCATGCCCGAAAACTTCTCGGACTTTCCCATGAATCCCCATACCGTTTCGAACCCTCTCTCACGCTGGCAGTTCTGGATCGATCGCGGCGGCACGTTCACGGACCTGGTCGGCCGCGACCCCGAAGGCGGCCTGCACACCCTCAAGCTGCTGTCCGAGAACCCCGAGCAATACCGCGACGCTGCGGTCGAAGGCATCCGGCGCCTGCTGGGCCTGGGCGCCGGCGAGCTGATCACGGCCGAGCGCGTCGAGTGCGTGAAGATGGGCACCACGGTCGCCACCAACGCGCTGCTGGAGCGCAAGGGCGAGCGCACGGTGCTGATCACCACGGGCGGCTTCCGCGATGCGCTGCGCATTGCCACGCAGGCCCGGCCGCGGCTCTTCGATCGCCGCATCGTGCTGCCCGAATTGCTGTACGAGCGCGTGATCGAAGCCGACGAGCGTGTGGATGCCGACGGCAGCCTGGTCCGTCCGCTCGAAGCATCGGCGCTGCGCGACGGCTTGCAGCAAGCCTTCGATGCCGGCCTGCGTGCCTGCGCCATCGTCTTCATGCACGGCTGGCGGCATCCGGCGCACGAACTCGCCGCCGAGCGCCTGGCGCGCGAAGTCGGCTTCACGCAGGTGTCGGTGTCGCACAAGACGAGCCCGCTGATGAAGCTGGTGCCGCGCGGCGACACGACGGTGGTCGATGCCTACCTGAGCCCCATCCTGCGCCGCTACGTGGACCAGGTCTCGCAGCAGATGCCCGGCGTTCCCTTGTTCTTCATGCAGAGTTCGGGCGGCCTCACGCAGGCGCAGCGCTTCCAGGGCAAGGACGCGATCCTCTCCGGCCCGGCCGGTGGCATCGTCGGCATGGTGCGCACGGCGGTGGAAGCCGGCCATCCGAAGGTCATCGGCTTCGACATGGGAGGTACCTCGACCGACGTGTCGCACTACGCCGGCGAGTTCGAACGCTCCTTCGAGACACACGTGGCCGGCGTGCGCATGCGCGCGCCGATGATGAGCATCCACACGGTGGCCGCCGGCGGCGGCTCGGTGATCGCCTTCGACGGTGCGCGGCTGCGAGTCGGGCCGGAGTCGGCTGGCGCCAACCCGGGGCCGGCCAGCTACCGCCGCGGCGGGCCGCTGACGACCACGGATGCCAATGTGCTGCTGGGCAAGATCCAGCCGGATCACTTTCCGAAGGTGTTCGGCCCCGCGGCCGACCAGCCGCTGGACCTGCAAGCCGCGCGCCGCGGCTTCGAGGACATGGCACGGCGCATGGGCCAGGCGACCGGCCGCAGCGTGAGCGCGGAAGAGGTCGCCGGCGGTGCGTTGCGCATCGCCGTCGCCAGCATGGCGAACGCGGTGAAGCGCATCTCGGTGGCGCGCGGCTACGACGTCACGCAGTACACGCTGCAGTGCTTCGGCGGCGCGGGCGGGCAGCACGCCTGCCTGGTGGCCGACGCGCTGGGCATGCAGACCGTGTACCTGCATCCTTTCGCAGGCGTGTTGTCGGCCTTCGGCATGGGGTTGGCGGATCAGCTGGCCATGCGTGAAAGGGCGATCGAGCGCAGGCTCGATGCCGAGGGCCTCGTCGCTGCGCGCAGCACCGCCCGCGCGCTGGCGGACGAAGCCGTGACCGAGCTTCACGCGCAGGGAGCGCCCAGCGACGGCATCGCCACCGTGCAGCGCGTGCAGCTTCGCTACGAAGGCACCGACACCGCGCTGCCTTGCGTCTTGCCCATGACCCAAGGCCAGGACGAAGCCATCGCGGCGCTGCGCGACGAATTCGAAACGGCGTACCGCCGCCGCTTCGCCTTCCTGATGCCCGATCGTGCGCTGGTCGTCGAAGCCGTGACGGTGGAGGCCACGGCGTCCGGCGAGCGTCCCGTCGTCGGTGCCGCGACAGGCGATTCGGCGCATCACGTGCCGTCGCCCGATGCCGCCGTGCGTGTCTACTGCGAAGCCGACGAGCAGGCGGCCGGCTGGCGCGATGCCGCGCTGTTCCTCGAAGACGCGCTGCGCCCCGGCGCCGCCATCGACGGCCCGGCCATCGTGGCCGGCCGCAACGCCACCACCGTGATCGAACCCGGCTGGCAGGCGCGCGTGCGTCCGACGGGCCTGGTGCTGCAGCGTGTGCGTCCCCGCGTCACGGCCCAGGCCGTGGGCACCAGCGCCGATCCGGTGATGCTGGAGGTCTTCAACAACCTCTTCATGAACATCGCCGAGCAGATGGGCCTGCGGCTGCAGAACACCGCCTACTCGGTGAACATCAAGGAGCGGCTGGACTTTTCCTGCGCGCTGTTCGACGTGCAGGGCAGCCTGATCGCGAATGCGCCGCACATGCCGGTACACCTGGGTTCGATGAGCGAATCGATCCGCACCGTGATCGACGCCAACCCGGGCATGAAGCCGGGCGACGTCTACATGCTCAACGACCCGTACCACGGCGGCACGCACCTGCCGGACATCACGGTCGTCACGCCGGTGTACCTTCAGCCCAGCGATGCGAAGCCCTCGTTCTACGTCGCCTCGCGCGGTCACCACGCGGACGTGGGTGGCATCACGCCCGGCTCGGTGCCGCCTTTTTCGAAGACCATCGACGAAGAAGGCGTGTTGTTCGACAACTTCAAGCTGGTCGAGCAGGGCCGGCTGCGCGAATCCGAACTGCGTGCGATGCTGGCCAGCGGCCCGCATCCGTCGCGCAACGGCGATCAGAACCTGGCCGACCTGCGCGCGCAGGTCGCTGCCAACGAGAAGGGGGTGCAGGAGCTGCAGGCCATGGTGGCGCAGTTCGGCCGCGACACCGTGGCCGCCTACATGGGCCACGTGCAGGACAACGCCGAGGAGTCGGTGCGCCGCGCCATCACGGCGCTGAAGGACGGCAAATACACGCTGCCGCTGGACAACGGCGCGCAGATCCGGGTGCGCGTGCAGGTAGATGCGGCCGCGCGCAGTGCCACGGTCGACTTCACCGGCACCAGCGCGCAACTGCCCAACAACTTCAACGCGCCCAAGGCCATCACCATGGCCGCGGTGCTCTACGTGTTCCGCACCCTGGTGGACGACGACATCCCGCTCAACGCCGGCTGCCTGAAGCCGATCCGCGTGATCGTGCCCGAGGGCTGCATGCTCAACCCCGTGGCGCCGGCTGCCGTGGTGGCGGGCAACGTCGAGACCTCGAGCTGCGTCACCAATGCGCTCTACGGCGCGCTGGGCGTGCTGGCGGCGAGCCAGTGCACGATGAACAACTTCACTTTCGGCGACGGCGATCACCAGTACTACGAGACCATCGCCGGCGGCTCGGGCGCCGGCCCCGCCTTCGATGGCACGAGCGTCGTGCAGACCCACATGACCAACTCACGCCTCACCGACCCGGAGGTGCTGGAGTTCCGCTACCCGGTGCGGCTCGAAAGCTACGGAATCCGCGCCAGCTCGGGCGGGGCAGGGCGCTGGCGCGGCGGTGATGGTGGCGTGCGCCGCATCCGCTTCCTGGCGCCGATGACTGCGTCGATCCTCAGCAACGGCCGCCTGCACGGCGCCTTCGGCGGCGCGGGCGGCGAGGCGGGTGCTGTGGGCATCAACCGGGTGGAGCGCGCCGACGGTACGGTGCAGGAACTCGGCCACATCGGGCAAGTGCAGATGGGTCGCGGCGACGTGTTCGTGATCGAGACGCCTGGGGGTGGGGGGTGGGGGTCGGGACGGGCATAAAAAAAGGCGCCGACCGGCGCCTTTATTTCGTGTCTTGAACAGGGGCCTACATCCCCACGTAGTTCGGCCCACCGCCCCCTTCGGGCGTTACCCACACGATGTTCTGCGTCGGATCTTTGATGTCGCAGGTCTTGCAGTGCACGCAGTTCTGCGCGTTGATCTGCAGGCGCGGCTTGCCGCCCTCGCCGTCGACGAATTCGTAGACGCCGGCCGGGCAGTAGCGGCTTTCGGGGCCGGCGTACTCGGGCAGGTTGATTTGCGTGGGCACCGCGGCATTCTTCAGCGTCAGGTGCGCGGGCTGGTTCTCTTCGTGGTTGGTGTTGCTGATGAACACCGAGGACAAACGGTCGAAGGTGAGCTTGCCGTCGGGCTTGGGGTAGGCGATCTTCTTGGCGGCCGCGGCCTTCTTCAGGCGCTCGTTGTCGGGCTGGTCGCGGTGGATGGTCCATGGGATGCGGCCGCGCAGCACCAGCTGCTCGATGCCGGTCATCACGGTGCCGACCGTCAGGCCCTTCTTGAACCACTGCTTGAAGTTGCGGGCCTTGTTGAGTTCCTTGTGCAGCCAGCTCTTTTCGAAGGCCGCCGGGTAGGCCGTCAACTCGTCGTGCTGGCGGCCGGCCATCACGGCGTCGTAGGCGGCTTCGGCGGCGAGCATGCCGGTCTTGATGGCGGCATGGCTGCCCTTGATGCGGCTCGCGTTCAGGTAGCCGGCCTCGCAGCCGACCAGCGCGCCGCCGGGGAACACGGTCTTGGGCAGCGACAGCAGGCCGCCGGCCGTGATGGCGCGGGCGCCGTACGAGATGCGCTTGGCCGGCTTCAGGCCCTTGTCCTGTCCCTCGAAGTACCAGCGGATGTTGGGGTGCGTCTTGAAGCGCTGGAACTCCTCGAAGGGGCTCATGTGCGGGTTCTGGTAGTCCAGCCCGACCACGAAGCCGACGATGACCTGGTTATTCTCGGCGTGGTAGAGGAAGGAACCGCCGTAGGTGTCTGCCGGCAGCGGCCAGCCGGCGGTGTGCACGGCCAGGCCGGGCTCGTGGCGGGCGGGGTCGATTTCCCACAGCTCCTTGATGCCGATGCCGTAGCTCTGCGGGTCCTTGCCGCCGTCGAGCTTGTACTTGGCGATGAGCTGCCGCCCCAGGTGGCCGCGCGCGCCCTCGGCGAAGATCGTGTACTTGGCATGCAGCTCCATGCCGAGCTGGAAGCTGTCGGTGGGCTCGCCGTCCTTGCCGATGCCCATGTTGCCGGTGGCGACGCCGCGCACCTTGCCGTCGTCGGTATAGAGCACCTCGGCCGCGGGGAAGCCGGCAAAGATCTCGACGCCCAGGGCCTCGGCCTGCTGGGCCAGCCACTTGACCACGTTGCCGAGGCTGACGATGTAGTTGCCCTCGTTGTGGAAGTTGCCGGGCAGCATGAAATTGGGCGTGCGGTAGGCGCCGGTTTCGCTGAGCATCAGGAAGGTGTCTTGCGTCACCGGCTGGTTGAGCGGGGCGCCTTGCTCTTCCCAGTCGGGCAGCAGCTCGTAGAGCGCGCGCGGGTCCATGATCGCGCCCGACAGGATGTGCGCGCCGGGCTCCGAGCCCTTCTCGAGCACCACCACCGAGATGTCCTTGCCGTGCGAGGCGGCCAGCTGTTTGAGGTGGATGGCGGTGGCCAGGCCGCCGGGGCCCGCACCGACCACGACCACGTCGTATTCCATGGCTTCGCGGGGGCCGTACTGGGCGAGGATTTCGTCGTGAGTCATCTGGGGTCTCGTCGATAATGATTTTGGGAGGGCGAGGCGCCGCCTTCGTGCCGGGCAAGGGCCAGTCCACAGGGCCGGGCCATTTTATGCGGCGCCTTATGCCTGTTCGGAATGTCGCTTATCCAAGCCAACAGGGACGGTTTCCATGTCATACAGCATCGATCTTTCGGGCCGCGTGGCCTTCGTCACGGGTGCGTCGAGCGGGCTCGGCGCGCAGTTCGCCAAAACACTGGCCCGCGCGGGCGCCGCCGTGGTGCTGGCCAGCCGCCACACCGACCGCCTCAAGGAACTGCGCGCACGCATCGAAGGCGAGGGCGGTGACGCCCACGTGGTCGAACTCGACGCACGCAACATCGACAGCATCAAGGCCGCGGTGGCGCGTGCCGAGACCGAGGTCGGGCCGATCGACGTGCTGGTCAACCATGCGGGCGTGAGCACCACGCAGCGCCTGGAAGACGTCAAGCCCGACGACTACGACTTCATCTTCGACGCCAACGTCAAGAGCGCATTCTTCGTCGCGCAGGAAGTCGGCAAGCGCATGCTGGCGCGCGCGCGCGGCTCGGCACCGGGCACCTACGTCGGCGGGCGCATCGTCAACATCGCCTCGGCGGCGGCGCTCAAGGTGCTGCCCAAGATCGGCGTCTATTGCATGAGCAAGGCCGCAGTGGTGCAGATGACCAAGGCCATGGCGCTCGAATGGGGCCGCTACGGCATCAACGTCAACGCGCTGTGCCCCGGCTACATCACGACCGACATCAACGAAGAGCACTGGAGCTCGGAAGACGGGCAGAAGCTGGTCGCGGGCCTGCCGCGCAAGCGCCTGGGCAAGCCGGAAGACCTGGACGGTTTGATCGTGCTGCTGGCCAGCCGCCAGAGCCACTTCGTCAACGGCGCCGTGATCGCGGCCGACGACGGATACGCGCTCTGATGGCACCCGGCATAGTTGTCGGCCTCGCGGCCGGCTTGGCTGCGGGCGCCTTGTGGGGCCTGGTGTTCGTGGCACCGCGCATGGTGGGCCACTTCGGCATGGTCGACATCACGGCCGCGCGCTTCGTCGTCTTCGGCGCGGTGTCGGGCCTGGCCATCTTCTGGCGGCCGCCCGGGCAGCGCTGGCCGAGCGCGCGGCAGGCGCTCACGGTGCTGGGCCTCAGCGGCCTGGGCTTCAGCGGCTACTACCTGCTGCTGGCCTTCGCGATCGTCGAGGCGGGCACCGAGGTGCCGAGCCTGATCATCGGCACCATTCCAGTCTGGATGATGCTGCTGGGCCGGCCCGCGGGGCTGCGGCTCGGCGCACTGCTGCCGGGCCTGGCGCTCACGGCCGCCGGCATCGGGGTGATGGTCTGGGCCGCCTGGCCACAGGGCGGCATCGGCGCCGGGTCAGGTGCGCATTTCGGCTGGGGGCTGATGCTGGCCGTGGTCGCGATGGTGAGCTGGACCGCGTTCGGCCTGCTCAATGCGTCGTGGCTGAAGCGGCATCCTGACGTGCATGCGGCGGACTGGACCAACTGGCTGGGCATCGCGACCGGCCTCGGGGCCCTCGCACTGTGGCTGGTGGCGGGATCGGATGTCGCCACCCTGCGGGCGCAGCCCGATGGAGGCCTGTTCGTCCTGCTGGCGCTGGCGGGTGGGCTCGGCTCGTCATGGCTGGCCACGGTGTTGTGGAGCATCGCCAGCCAGCGCCTGTCGGCCAGCCTCTGCGGTCAGCTCATCGTGAGCGAAACCCTGTTCGCCTTGCTCTACTCTTTTCTGTGGGACGGACGCTTTCCGCACGCCAGCGAATGGGCGGCCGCGCTGCTCTTCGTGCTGGGCATCCTGGCATCGATCAAGGCGCATCGATGAGGCGAGGCGCCCCGGCTACGCGCTGACGTTCAACACGATCCGCGCCTCGAAGCCGGTGGCCGCGCCCGGCGGCGGCGAATACAGCTCGAGCCGCGCGCCGTGCTTCTCGACGATGGTGTTCACGATCGAGAGCCCGAGCCCGTAGCCTGCACGGTCGGAGCTGTGGCGCACGTGGCGTTGCTGCAGCGTGTGCAGCTGTTCGGCACCGACACCGGGCCCCGCGTCGCGCACGGCCAGCGTGCCCGGCGGCATCACTTCGACGACCACGCGGCCGCGGCCGTAGCGCAAGGCGTTTTCCACCAGGTTGCGCAGCGCGATGGCCAGGGCATCGACGTCGCCGAGCACCGTCACGGGCGAATCGCTGTCGGGCAGCTTCAGCGACAGGCGTTCGTTGGCGCTCGCGCCTTTCCAGAACTCTTCGGCCACCGTGCCCGCCAATTGCACCAGGTTGACCCGGCTGCGCGCCAGCGACGCACCGGACTCGGCGCGCGACAGTTGCAGCAGCTTCTCGGCGCGGTGGCCCAGTGTCTGCAATGCGTCGAGCGCGGCTTCGACGTCGTTGCGGCGCAAATCGTGCTCCAGCGCGGTCTGCAGGCGCAGCCGCGCGGCAGCGAGCGGGGAGCGCAGCTCGTGGGCCGCGTTCGCCGCCAGCGCCCGCTCGACGTCGAGGGCGTGCGACAGCCGCTGCAAGAGCCGGTTGACGTCTTCACCCACCGAATGCAGCTCGCGCGGCAGGCCGACCAGCGGAATGGCGCGCAGGTCCGCGCCACTGCGCAGCGCGATCTCCCCGGCCAGCGACTGCAGGCCGCGCAACTCGGTGCGCGCCACCTTGCGCAGCACCAGCGCGAGCAGCGGCAGCACCGCAATCAGCGGAATGATCAGCCCCAGCAGCGTGCGATTGAGGGCGGCGCGCCGCTCGTCCAGCGGGTCGGCCACCTGGATGAACATCTGCAGCGTCGGGTGGCGCACGGTGAAGATGCGCCAGGCCGCGGAGTCCGCGAAGCCCGGCGCCAGCGGCACGTCGAAGGCATTGACGGGCGCCTCGGACGAGCGCAGCAGCACGCGCTCGTGCAGGTCGACGACCTGGTAAAGCACCGCGTCGGTGGGAAAGAGCTGCGGCGGCGCGATCAGCGGCTGGTTCGGGTCGGCGGGCTCGCCCCGCCGCTCGCGCTCGGCGCGCAACGTGCCGAGCTCGTGCACGGCGGTGTCGAACATGCGGTGCGCGACCTCCGCGAGTTCGTTGTCGAAGTTGTGGTTGATCTCGCGGTCCACGTACCAGGCGACGCCGAGCACGCACAGCAGCCAGACACCGCCGACCCAAACGATCAGCGTGCGCGTGAGCCGCCCGGCCAGCGATTCGCGGGCTTCGGACTCGGCCCGTCCCTGCGCCAGAAAGCCGAGTTTCATTCGTCCTCGTCCTCGGCAGAGAACGACAGCCGGTAGCCCAGGCCGCGCAGGGTCTGGATGTGATTGCGTCCGAGCTTGCGGCGCAGGCGGCTGATGAACACTTCGAGCGTGTTGCTGTCGGCCTCGTCGCCGAAGCCGTAGAGCGCGTCGGCCAGGTTGTCGCGCGTGTGGATGCGTTCGGGCCGCGTGGCCATCACGCGCAGCAACGCCCATTCCTTCTGCGTGAGCGTGACCGGCAGGCCGTCCTTGCGCACCATGTCGCGTGACAGGTCGATCTCGAGCCCGCCGAACTGCAGCACCGGCGTGCTCGCACTGCTGCGGCGGCGCTCCACGGCGCGCAGGCGCGCGAGCAACTCGGCCGGGTCGTAGGGCTTGATCAGGTAGTCGTCGGCGCCGGCATCGAGGCCGCGGATGCGGTCGGTGACCTGGTCGCGGGCCGTGAGCACGATGACGATGGGCCGGTCGCGCAGGGCGCGCACGTCTGGCAGCAGCGACAAGCCTTCGCCGTCGGGCAGGTGCAGGTCCAGCAGCACGGCCGCGTATTGCACCGCGGCCAGCGCGGCACGCGCCTGCGCGAGGCCGGGCGCCACGTCCACCACGAAGGCCTTGGCCTCGAGGTAGCTGCAGACCGCGCCGGCGAGCGCGGCGTCGTCTTCGACCAGCAATATGCGCAAGGTGGCTGTCCTCTCGTCAAAGTACCCGAGTCTATCGATGGTCCCTTCAGGCTGCGTTCATGCGGCGCACCTAGTCTCGCGCAGCTCATGCGCCGTTCCGATTCCGCCCCTCTTCTTGCCTGGACTTTCCTCGCGCTCCTGCTGATCCTGGCCTGGGACGCCTCGGGCCTCGACCTTCCGCTCGCCCGACTGGCCGGCACACCGTTCGGCTTTCCGTTGCGCGAGGACTGGTGGCTGGTGCAGGTGCTGCACGAGGGAGGCAAGAGCCTGAGCTGGGCCTTGCTGGCGGTACTGATGCTCGCGATCCGCTGGCCCTTCGGCTTTTTGCGGCGCCTGCCGCTGCGCGAGCGGGTGCAGCTGGCGTTCAGTGTGCTGGCCGGCGTGCTGCTGGTGTCGCTCGTCAAGACGTCGAGCACCACCAGCTGCCCCTGGGATCTGAAAGCGTTCGGCGGCGTGGCGCATTACGTGTCGCATTGGTCCTGGCGCGTGCGCGACGGCGGCCCGGGTGGCTGCTTTCCGGCCGGGCATGCGTCTGCGGCCTTCGCCTATCTGGGCGGCTGGTTCGTGTTGCGGCGGCATGCGCCTCGCGCGGCGCGCGCATGGCTGATCTGCACCTTGGCCGCCGGCTTGCTGCTGGGCCTCGGGCAGCAACTGCGGGGCGCGCACTACATGAGCCACACGCTGTGGACCGCCTGGCTGTGCTGGTCGATCGGGCTCGTGATCGATCTCGGCTTGCATCGGCGCCGAGGCCGCGGTGCGGATTCCGCGTCCGGCGCCCTCGTTCCGAACCTGAACGAAAGCTGACTGAGCCATTCAGCGAGTTTTCAGGCCCGGTTTCCAGACTAGGGCCATGCCTTCGCTGAATGCTCGTTCTCCCGTGCTCGCGCACGACCTGGTCGCCAAAGCTCCCGAAACTCTCGAACCTCCCGCCCTCGAATCGAAATTCGCTCCAGCTGCCGCGGCGTGGCAGCGGCTCGACGCCTGGCTGACGCAGCCCCGCTCGGCGCGCAGCGTGGTGGTCTGGCTGAGCCTGTACCTGGCGCTCGCTGCCAACTGGCCCTTGTGGCACGAGCTGGCCCGCCTGGGCGGCGCGCCCAGCGTGTACGTGCCCTCCATCGCGCTGATGGCGCTGCTCATGGTCTGCGGCACCGTCGCGCTGCTGTCGCTGGCGGCATGGACGCGATGGATGAAGCCGCTCTGGCTCGCGGTAGTCGTCGTCGCCGCCGTGGCGCAGCACTACATGCTGAGCTACCACGCGGTGATGGACCCGACCATGCTGGCCAACGCCATGCAGACCGACCTGCACGAGACACGCGACCTCATGAGCTGGACGCTGTTGCTGCGCGTGCTGCTCGTCGCCGCCCTGCCGGCCTGGGCGCTGTGGCGCGTGCGCATTGCGCCGATGGGCCTGTTGTCGCAAGCCTGGCGCAACGCGCTGCTGCTGGTCGCTGCGGTTGCGGTGGCGGCCGGTGGCGCGCTGGCGATGAATCGGCAGCTCGCGCCGCTGATGCGCAACAACGTGCACCTGCGCTACATGATCAATCCGCTGGCCAGCATCTACTCGGCGAGCGCCGTCGTGCTCAAGCCCATGTTCGCGCGCAGCAAGCGGCTCATTCCCGTGGCCGGCGGCGCGACCTTGGGCGCGAGCTATGCGGCCCAGGCTAGGCCGCCGCTCTTCCTGCTGGTCGTCGGCGAAACCGCGCGGGCCGATCATTTCGCGCTGAACGGCTACGCGCGCGACACCACGCCGGCCTTGGCGTCGCGCCAGGTGCTGTCGTGGCGCAACGTGCATTCCTGTGGCACCAACACGCTGGCCTCGGTGCCCTGCATGTTCTCGCCGCTGGGCAAGGCGGCCTTCGAGGCGCGCAAGGACGACTACGAAAACCTCGTGGACGTGCTGCAGGCCGCCGGCCTGGCCGTCTTCTGGCTCGACAACCAGCCGGGCGGTTGCAAGGGCGTGTGCGACCGCATTCCGCATGCCTCTGCGGTCGACCAGCTCGACCCTGCCATGAAGAGCGCGCTGTGCGACGGCGACGAGTGCCTGGACGACGCGATGCTCAAGGGCCTGGACCAGCGCCTGGCCGCGCTGCCAGCCGAGCGCCGTGCCAAGGGCGTGGTGCTGGTGATGCACCAGATGGGCAGCCATGGCCCGGCCTACTACAAGCGCTCGTCGGCGGATGCGAAGCGCTTCGTGCCCGAGTGCAAGACCAACGCGCTGGCCGAGTGCAGCCATGCCGAGCTGGTCAATGCCTTCGACAACTCGATCGCGTACACCGATCGATTCCTGGGCCAGGCCATCGACTGGCTGCAGGCGCAGTCGGGCCGCTACGACCCGGCGATGCTGTACCTGAGCGACCACGGCGAGTCGCTCGGCGAATACGGCCTGTTCCTGCACGGCGTGCCCTACAGCTTCGCGCCGGAGGTGCAGAAGCACGTGCCCATGGTGATGTGGATGGGGCCGCGCATGGGTGAGCGCGCGGGGCTGTCGCGGCCCTGCCTGGAGGGCAGGCTGGATGCGCCGCTGACGCACGACAACCTGTATCACACGGTGCTGGGGCTGATGGACGTGCAGACGTCCAGCTACAAACCGCCGCTCGATGCATTGGCGGATTGCCGCAAAGCCGGATAAGAGGGCAAGACTCCCGAGGCGACGGGCCGTTAAGCGTTCAGTGCAGCCATCGTGGGCTCGCCGGCGCCTGGCTGGCACTTGCGCTCGATCTGGCCAGAGATGTCGCGCGCCGCCGCCAGCAGTGCCTGCGGCACATCGCCGTCCCAACGCGGATCCAGCCGGTCCGCGCACGATGTCAACGACAGCGCCATCACCATGTGACCTTGCGCATCGGTGATCGGCGCGCTGAATGCATTGACCGCCACTTGGTGGATGGGCGAGGGCGCTGCACCGATCGCGCGCGCCAATCCATGCCGGCGAACATCGGCGAGCGTTTCGTCGAAGCGTGAGCGACGCCCTGCCGCGGTTTCGCTTCCTTCCGTCCACGCGCGCAGGTCCTCTTCCACCAACGGGCGCGTCATCTCTTCGGGCAGGAACGCAGCGAACGCACGCCCCGTTGCCGACCGGCTGATGCTCATCACCAGGCCTGGCCTCAGCTGGTCGCTGACGGGTCGGCCCGACGGCTCCCAGTGCACGGCGGTGGGCCCGTGGTTACCCCACACGGCAAGGCACAAGGTGTGCTCGCCGAGCTGCGTGGCGATGCGTGGCAGGGCATCGACGGCCAGGCGAATCGCGTGCAGGTCGGCCGGGCGCGACGTGCCGAGGCGCAGGGCGGTCGGGCCCAGGTCGTGCGCGTAGGGCACCATGTACTTGCCGCTTCCGAAGGCCAGAGGGCGTCGGGCGGATTGGCCGAGCTGGTCGACGCGCCCGATGAAGACCACGTGGTCGCCGCCGGGATAGGCCGCCACCTTGGTGCACTCGAGATGTGCCGCCACGCCGTCGAGCACCGGGGCGCCGCCGATGCCCTGCACGTGCGCGATGCCGTTGAACTTGTCGTCGCGCGACTTGGCGAAGTGGTTCGACAGCGCGATCTGGTCGTCGGCCAGGATGTTGATCGCGAAATGGTCGCTTTGCTGGAACGCCTGGTGGCTGCGCGATGTGATCGACTGGCTCCACAGCACGAGCGGCGGGTCGAGCGACACCGAGCTGAACGAGTTGGCCGTCACGCCGTGCGACACGCCCGCCGCATCGCGCGTGGTGACCACGGTGACGCCCGTCACGAAGGTGCCCAGAACATCCCTGAGTTGTCTTGCCTCGAAGCCGGTCGTTGCTTGCATTGCTTGTCTCCATCGGTGTTTGCGATGCGACCGAGTCTAGGAACGCGAGCCTGTTGCAACAATTCGAGTGTTGCGATCGATTGATACGCCGGCGCAATAAATCAGTCGCTGCTGCCGGCGTGGATGTCGGCCTGCCGAAGGAAGCGGATGAAGCTCTGGAGCGTGCTGTTGGGTTTGCTGTCGCGCGCGGTGATGATGCCGAAGTTGCGCGTCATGTCGATGTCCCTGATCTCGATGCGCGCATGCTTGCCCACGTTGCCGCGGCACGAGACGGAGCGCGGCAGCAGCGTGACACCCATGCCCGCATCGAGCATGCCGAGCAGGGTGTTGAGGTTGCCCACCACCTTCGATGGCGGCATGGTCAAGCCGCGCTCGCGCAGTGCGGCTGCGATCTTCTCTCGCACCGGGTGGTACTGATCGACGACGATCAGGGGCACCGAGGCCAGGTCTTCGGGCCCGACGCTGGTGTTGCGGGCGAGCGGATGCTTCTTCGGCGCGACCAGCACCATGTCGTCCTTCCACAGGGCGGTGAAGCGATAGCGCCGGTCGGCCGCATCGAGCGCCAGCACGGCCACGTCGGCCTCGCCCGTGTCGATGGCGGCCAGCACGCCTGAATACTTGAGGTCGAGCAACTCCACTTCGACGTCCGGATAGCGCTCGGAATAGGCCTGGATGAGGGGCGGAAGGCGCAGCGCGGCAATCGTCGGGGTGGCCGCGACGATCACGCGCTGCCGCGCACGGCGCGCCTCCTTGCGAAAGCGATCGACCAGCGTCGTGAGCCCCACCAGCGTCTTGACCGCTTCGCGCAGCAGCAGCCCGCCGGCGGGCGTGGGCTCGACCTTGCGCGTGGTGCGGCGCAGCAGCTGCACGCCGAGCAACGCTTCGAGCCGGTGGATGCGGCCGGTCACCGTGGGCTGCGTCACGTGAAGCTGTGCCGCGGCCGCGCTGAAGCTCAGCGAGCGGGCCACGGCGATGAAGGTCTGCAGATCGACCAGGTCGAGTCCCGGCGTCGCCGGAATCTGCGGCAGGTCGGCCGCCGGATCGGAAGGGGAATCCCAAGCGGAATCCGAAACGGAATCGGAAGCGGAATCGGAAGACGAAGGGGGACGCGAAGCGGCCATGGTGAGGTCCATTTATAGAGCCAACCAATAAGTGTATTGCGCTTCTCGATTTGTCCGGACGCACCCCGAGGCGAACAATTCATTCAAGGCCGACGACCGTGCATCGCAGCCCACAGACCAAGGAGACAAGCACCATGTTTCAACGCAGAGCGCTTTGCCGCGCCGCCTTCGCCGCCGTTTCGCTGGCCACGCTGGGTGCGCCGTCGCATGCAGCGGACTATCCGGAGCGCGCCATCAAGCTGGTGGTCGGATTTCCCGCCGGCCAGAGCTCCGACACCAGTGCGCGGCGCATCGCGCAGAGCATGACCGAAACGCTCCGGCAGCCGGTCTTCGTCGACAACCGGCCAGGCGCGGCCGGCATCATCTCGCACGAAGCCGTGCGCAATGCGGCGCCCGATGGCTATACGCTGCTGCTGGGTTCGACCGGCACGCTGGCGATCAATCCGGCGCTCTACAAGAAGATGCCCTACGACCCGCTGAAGGACTTCGAGCCCGTGGCGCTGGTTTCCGCATCGCCGCTCGTGCTCTTCACTGCAGCGAGTTCGGCGTTGAAGACCTTCAAGGATTTCACGGCGCTCGCCAAGGCACGGCCGGGCAAGGTCGGCTACGGCTCCAGCGGCAGCGGCACCACCGGGCACATCGCGATGGAGATGCTCAGGAAGGATGCCGGCATCGACCTGCTGCACGTGCCGTACAAGGGGTCGCCGGCCATGATGACCGACGTGATCGGCGGCCAGGTGGAAGTCGCCTTCGACACCGCCGGCTCCGTGCTGCCCATGGTCAAGAACGGCCGGGTCAAGATCATCGGCGTGGCCGCGCTCAAGCGGCTGCCGCAGGCGCCCGAGATTCCGACGTTGGCCGAGCAAGGGCTGCCGGGCTTCGAGGCCGTCCCGTGGTCCGCCATCCTCGCACCCAAGGGCACGCCGGCGCCAGTGATCCAACGCCTCAACGAAGCAATCAACGTCGCATTGAAAGACCCGGCCGTGCTCGAGCAGTTCGGCGCCACCGGCAACTACGCGTTGGGCGGCTCCGCGAAAGAGCTGCAGGCCTACCTTCAGAAAGAGCACGCGCTCTGGGGCAAGGCCGTCGCCATTTCAGGTGCGCAGGTCGACTGAGCACCGCAACTCCAACCAGGAACCCTGATGACCCATCCCAAACGCCAGATGGCACTCGTGGCCTTTCTTCAGGCCCAGAACTGCACCAACTACGTCGGCTCGTGGCGGCATCCCGCCAGCATGGGCGACTTCACCACGCCAGAGTACTTCCAGCGCATCGCTCGCACGCTGGAAGACGGCAAGTTCGACATGGCCTTCTTCGACGACCGCTTGGCCATGCCCGACATCTACGGCGACAGCCACAGGGAGACGGTGGCCAACGGCGTGCGCTGCGTGAAGATGGACCCGGCCACCATCCTCATGGCGATGGCCGGTGTCACCAGCCGCCTGGGGCTCGGCGCCACCTACTCGACCACTTACTACGAGCCATTTCATGTGGCGCGCCTCTTCGCGACCTTGGACCTCATGACCAAGGGGCGCGTGGGCTGGAACGTGGTCACGTCGCTCAACGATTCCGAGGCGGCCAACTTCGGCCGCGACGAGCACCTGGAGCACGACCTGCGCTACGACCGCGCCGACGAGTTCCTCGAGGTGGTGATGGGCCACTGGGACAGCTGGGAAGACGATGCGCTGATCGTCGACAAGGCCAGCGGCCGCTTCGCCGATCCGGACAAAGTGCACCGCCTCGATCACCAGGGCCGCTTCTTCAAGTCGAAGGGGCCGCTGCCGGTGCCGCGCTCGGCGCAAGGCCACCCGGTCATCCTGCAGGCCGGCCAGAGCGGGCGCGGCATGCGTTTCGCCGGGCGCTGGGCCGAGCTGGTCTTCGCCGCCTACCCGAATCTCGAGGGCGGCAAGAAGCAGTACGCGGCGCTGAAGAACGCCGTGGCCGAAACCGGCCGCAACCCGGACGAGGTGAAGATCGCGCCGGCGCTCAAGTTCGTCGTCGGCGAATCGGAGGCGCAGGCGCAGGACCGGCTGGCGCTCATCACGTCCACCGCGCGGCCCATCGACAGCCTGGCGCTGCTGTGTGAAGTGCTGAACGTCGACTTCGCCAGCCGGCCGTACGAGCTGCCCTTCACCGACGAGGAGTTGGCCGCGACGTCGTGGCACGGGCTGCGCGACCGCGTGATCGCTGCGAGCGGCAAGAAGAACCCGTCGGTGAAGGACTTCGTGGACTTCTCGGGCCGCGGCACGGTCAAGGAAGGCCCCAACTTCGTCGGCACGCCGACGCAGATCGCCGACCAGATGGAAGCGTGGTTCGGGACGGCCTGCGACGGCTTCGTGATCCAGGCGCTGTACACGCCCGGCGGCTACGAAGACTTCGTGCGCATGGTGGTGCCCGAGCTGCAACGGCGCGGTCTTTTCCGCAAGGAATACGAAGGCAGCACGCTGCGCGAGCACCTGGGCCTGAAGCGTCCGCAGCCGCAGGACTGGCGGCTCCCCGAACTGCGGGCGGCGGCATGAACGACGCCGCTGAAATCAAGATCCTCACCCCGGTCGGCATGCTGGGCTACGGGATCCCCGAGGCCGACTTCATGCGCGGCATCGACGCCGGTGCCGACGCGGTGGTGGTGGATGCGGGATCGACCGACCCCGGGCCCTATCAGCTCGGCCTGGCCAAGCCCATCGTCTCGCCCAGTGCCCTGGAGCGCGACCTGCGCACCATCCTCAAGGGTTGCCGGGTGCGCGGCATTCCGCTGCTGATCGGATCGGCCGGCGGCCCGGGCATTGGCGCGCACGTGGACGAGACGATTGCCGTCATCGGCCGTATCGCGGAGGAGGGCGGCTACCGGCTCAAGGTCGCAGCGATCTACGCCGACGTCGACAAGAAGACGGTCATGCAGCGCTTCGAGGCGGGCCGCCTGTCTTCGTGCGCCTCCGCACCGGAGGCCACGCGCGAAGACATCGAGACCTCCGAACGCATCGTCGCGCAGATGGGCGCCGAGCCGATCCTGAAGGTGCTGCGCGAGCATCCGGACGTCGACGTGGTGGTGGCCGGCCGCGCGTACGACCCGGCGCCTTACGCCGCCTTCTGCCAGCTGCACGGCATCGAGGACCCCGGCATCTACTGGCACATGGGCAAGATCATGGAGTGCGGCGCCAACTGCGCCGAGCCGAAGGGCAAGGTCATCCTCGCAACGATCCGGCAAGACAGCTTCGACCTCGAGCCGATGAGCGCACAAGAACGCTGCACGCCGCTGTCGGTGGCCGCGCACACGCTGTACGAGAAGACCCGGCCCGATCTGTTGTCGGGGCCCGGTGGCGTGCTGGACCTCACCGGCGCCCGCTACGTGCCGCTGAACGAACGCACCGTGCGCGTGAGCGGCAGCGTGTTCCGCCCGACGCCCGGCTACTTGGTAAAACTCGAAGCCGCGGCCATCGTGGGGCACCGGACCATCTTCGTCGGCGGCATCCGCGATCCGATCCTGGTCGGCCAGATCGACGGTTTCCTCTCGTCGCTGAAGAAGCGTCTGAACAGCGTGTTTCCGGAACTGGCGTCAGGCGAGGCGCAGCTGCACTTCCACGTGTACGGCAAGAACGGCGTGATGGGTGAGCTGGAGCCGCAGAAGGACTTCGTGCCGCTCGAGGTCGGCATCCTCGGCGAGGCCACGGCACCGACGCAGGAGCAGGCCAACGCCATCTGCAGCCATGCGCGCATCGGCGTGCTGCACATGCCTTATCCGGAGCAGATGGCCACCGCGGGCAACTTCGCCATTCCACTGAATCCGCCCGAGAACCCGATCGGCCCCGTGTGCCGGTTCTCGCTGTATCACCTGATGGAAGTCGAGTCGCCGCTCGAACTGTTTCCGTCGCGCATCGAGGAGGTGGGCGCATGACCGCACTCAAGGATCTGGCCCGGGTCATCCGCAGCAAGAACTCCGGGCCTTTCGAGATCACCTTCGACGTGATGTTCGACGACGCGGACCGCTACCGCCACGTGCAGCGCAGCGGCGTGCTCACGCGCACGCTGATCTGCGGGCTCTACGGCGTCGACGACAAGGACATCGTGGCCTTCCTGTTCTTCGAGCCCGCGCTTGCTTTCAAATTCACACTGCGGCGCGGCTGGGCACAGGGCAGCATCGCCGAGCGCGACACCTTCGGCGCGCAGCAGCACGCGCCCTTGATGAGCATCGACATCCCGCAGGCCGAAGGCGGCCACCCCATCAGGACCCAATCAACATGACCGAGACAACTTCCCCTACCCTCACCGAGAGCGAAAAGATCACCGACTTCGCGTTGCGCCTTCGGCTCGCCGACGTTCCCGCCGACGTGCTGGTGCTCGCCAAGGAGCATTTCCTCGACGTGGTCGGCATCGCGCTCGCGTCCTCGAAGTTCGACATCGGCACGTCGGTGCTCGAGGGCGCCAGGACGCTGGGCCAGGGCCATGACGCGACCGCCATCGGCAGCGGCGAACGCCTGCCTGCCGCGTCGGCGGCGCTGGTCAACGGTGTGCTGGCGCACGCGCTCGATTTCGACGACACGCACATCGGCGCCATCTACCACGCCAGTGCCCAGGCCATGGCGGCAGCCGTGGCGGCCGGGCAAGCCAACCAGGCCACGGGCGAAGAGGTGCTGCTGGCTTTCGTCGCGGCGCTCGAGATCGGCTGCCGCCTGGCGACCGTGGGCGCGCCCGATTTCCACAACCGGGGCTTTCACCCGACTGCGCTGTGTGGCACCTTCGCGGCAGCGGCTGCCGCGGGCCGCCTCTACCAAAGCTCGCCGCAGGCGCTGGTGTCGGCGCTGGGCCTCTGCGGCAGCCAGGCCTCGGGCATCCTGATCGGCGGCAACTCGTGGCTCAAACGCCTGCATCCGGGCTGGTCCGCGCACAGCGCGCTCGCGGCGGTCGCGCTGGGGCGTGCGGGCTTCCTGGGCCCGAACACCGTCTTCGAGGCGACCAAGGGCGGCTTCTACCAGACGCACATCCAGCGCACGCCCGCGGCAGACCAGCTGCCGACCCTCGGCCTGGGTGCCGAGTGGTTCAGCCGCGGCATCGCCCTGAAGCCTTACCCCTGCTGCCACTTCATCCACGCGTTCGTGGATGCGGCGCTCGAGCTGCGCGGGCAGTTCGCGCTGGAGGATGTGGAGCGCATCGATTGCCCCCTCACGCCCGACCTCCACAAGATGGTGGCGGAGCCGCGCGAAGCCTGCATCCGTCCGACCATCCCCTACCGTGCGCTGTTCAGCGTGCAGTACGTCGTCGCGCTCGCACTGGCACGCGGACGCGTGGACCTGGCTGCCTTTCACGACGAGCCGCTCGATTCGCCCGACGTGCTGCAGGTCGCGGCCAAGACCTTCTGCGTTCCCGACCACGACAGCGACTTTCCCAAGCGCTTTCCTGGCGAAGTCGTCGT
Organism: Variovorax sp. KK3; assembly: GCF_001984055.1. Taxonomy (GTDB): domain Bacteria; phylum Pseudomonadota; class Gammaproteobacteria; order Burkholderiales; family Burkholderiaceae_C; genus Variovorax. The sequence goes on along the minus strand of NZ_LYVO01000004.1, from coordinate 89,286 downwards.
GCACCTCAAGGACGGCCGCATGCTGCGCTGCCGCAAGGCCGCCAGCCTGGGCACGCCGGACGTTCCGCTCTCGAGCGAGGCGGTGCAGGCCAAGTTCATGACCAATGCGACCCGTGCCATCCCGGAGCCCGCGGCCCGCGAGCTGATGGCGCAGGTGCTGCAGCTGCAGGCGGCACCCTCGCTGGACCGCATCATGGCGCTGTGCGGCGCACAGGCGGTGCTGTGATGCGCCGCCGCCATTTCGCTGCTGCACTCTGTGCAGCGCCCTTCGTCGCACACCGGTCGGTGCACGCCGCCGGCTACCCGGAGCGACCGATCCAGATACTGGTCGGCTTTCCGCCGGGGCAGGCTTCGGACATCGGCGCCCGGGTCGTGGCCGCGCGGCTCGGCGAGGAGCTGAAGCAGACCGTCATCGTCGACAACAAGGCCGGTGCCATGGGCATCATTTCGCACCAGTTCGTGAAGGGCGCGGCGCCCGACGGCTACACGCTGCTCTACGGCTCGTCGGGCACGCTCGCCATCAACCGCGGGCTGTACCGCAAGCTCCCCTACGATCCGCTCAAGGACTTCCAGCCGGTCATCCTGCTCAACTCGTCGCCGATGTTCCTGGTGAGCGCGAACGACACGCCGGTTCGCAACCTCAAGCAGATGATCGCGTTCGCCAAGGCGAATCCGGGCAAGGTGTCGTACGGGTCGAGCGGCAACGGCGCGACCCAGCACATCGCGATGGAGATGCTCAAGAAGGAAGCCGGCATCGACATGCTGCACGTTCCCTACAAGGGATCACCGCCGATGGTGACGGACCTCATCGCGGGGCGGGTGCAGTTCGCGTTCGACGTCTCCACGTCTATCCTGCCGCACGCCAGGGCAGGGCGCGTCCGGCTCATCGGGGTGAGCAGCGCCGAACGCCTGGCGGCCCATCCCGACATTCCCACCGTGGCCGAACAAGGACTGCCCGGCTTCGAAGCCTTGACCTGGGCCGCGCTGATGGTGCCCGCGGGAACGCCGGCGCCCATCGTGCACCAGCTCAACGCGGCCGCTAATCGCGCACTGCGGTCGAAGGAAGTTCGTGAGCACTATGCCAAGTCGGAATCGCAGGCCCGGGGCGGAAGCCCGGACGAGTTCGCCGCTTTCCTGAGGCTCGAGGTCAAGAAGTGGGGCGAGGCCGTCGTGGCGTCCGGCGCACAGGTCGACTAGATCGCGCCGCGCCGCGTCGCGCCCGCCTCACTTGACCCACTTCTCCACGACGTCTTTCGGGATATCGGTGCCGTGGTACTTCTTGAAGATCTCGTTGAGCTTGCCGTTGGCGTGATTGGCCTTCACCCAGGTGTTGACCCACGCGAGCAGCTGCGGGTCGTCCTTGCGCACGCCGATGCCGAGGTCGTTGACGCGCAGCACGAACTTCTGCTCGAGTTGCCGGTTGGGTGCCTTCTCCTTCATGGTCTGGAAGAGTGCGTTCGACGTGCCCACCAGGTCGGCCTGGCCGGTGACCACGGCCGTGATCACGCCGGCATCGTCGTCGTAGCGCACCACGGTGGCGCCTTTGGCATTCTGGGTGAGGTCGTTGTCTTGTGTGGTGCTGCGGTTGACTGCAACGCTCTTGCCGGCCAGCTCGGCCATGCTCTTCACGTCGATGCTTTTGATGCCACCCACCAGCGAGATCTGAGGCGCGTAGGGAACCGAGTAGTCGATCACCTTGGCGCGCTCCGGCGTCCACGCCAGCGTGGAGATGATGATGTCCGCTTTGTTGGTCTGCAGGTTGGGGATGCGCGTGGCGCCGACGGTCGGCACCACTTCGAGAGCGACGCCGAGGTCCTTCGCCAGCAGCACCGCCACGTCGTAGTCCGAGCCGGTCGGCTTCATGCTCGCATCGGTCATGCCGGAAGGCGGGACGGCCAGGTCGATCGAAACACGGATCTTCTTGTCCGCACGAATCTTGTCCAGCGTGTCGGCTTGCGCGCCAAAGATGACCGTGGACAGCGCAGCCAGCATCAGTGCGCGGCGGATCAGGTGCTTGAGGGTCATGGTGTCTCCTGTGGTTGTGGGGGAAGAACTCTCAAAGGCCGATCCCGAGGAACTTCTGCAGTTCCTCCGTCTGCGGCCGGTCGAACATCTCCGGCCCGCCTTGTTCCCAGACGCGGCCCTTGTGCATGAACAGGGTGGTGTCGGCGACGTTGTGCGCGAAGGCCATTTCATGAGTGACCAGGACCATGGTCATCCCGCCCGCGGCGAGGTCGGCCATCACCTTGAGCACCTCGCCCGTGAGTTGAGGGTCGAGCGCCGAAGTCACTTCGTCGAAAAGCATGACCTGGGGCTCCATCGCGAGCGAGCGGGCGATGGCCACGCGCTGCTGCTGCCCGCCGGAAAGCTGCTCGGGGTAGCTCTTCGCCTTGTCGGACAGTCCCACTTGCGCCAGCACGCGCTCGGTCAGCTCGTTCGCCTCGGCGCGCGTCTTGCCTTTGCTGTGACGCGGCGCGAGCGCGATGTTTTCCGCGGCGGTGAGGTGCGGGAACAGGTTGTAGCTCTGGAAGACGATGCCCACGTCGCGGCGCAGTTGGCGCAGGTCGAGCTTGGGGTCGCTCACCTCGTGCCCGGCCACCTGGATACGGCCCTGGTCGATGCGCTCCAGCCGGTCGATGCAGCGCAACGCCGTGCTCTTGCCCGAGCCGCTGCGGCCGATGATGGCGAACACTTCACCTTTGTTCACGCTGAAGCTCACGCCGTCCAGCACTTTCAGGGCGCCGAAGCTCTTGTGTACGTTGTCGAGCACGATGATGCTCATGCCGGGGCGACCTCCACGCGATGGGCCACCAGCAGGCGGCGTTCGAGTTGCCGGCTCCACCACGAGAGCGGAAAGCAAAGCAGAAAGTAGAGACCCGCGACGAGCATGTAGACCACGAACGGTTCGAACAGCGAGTTGTTGACGACTTGGCCGGCGCGGGCGAGTTCGACGAAGCCGACAACCGAGGCGAGCGACGTGTTCTTGACGATCTGCACCATGAAGCCCACCGTGGGCGGCGTCGCGATGCGCAAGGCCTGCGGCAAGACCACGAGGCCCATGCGCTGCGTCGAAGAGAGTGCGAGGCACTCCGCGGCTTCCCACTGCGTGCGGGGCACGGCCTGGATGCAGCCGCGCCAGATCTCGCCGATGTACGCGCTGACGTAGATCGTCATCGAAACGCCGGCCGCCACCAGCGCAGGCAGGCTCAGGCCGATGATGCTCAGGCCGAAATAGGCGAGGAACATCAGGATCAGAAGTGGCGTGCCTTGCACCAACTGCACGTACAGGGTCGCTGCCCAGCGCACCGGGCGGATCGGCGAGACGCGGGACAAGGCCACGATGAACCCGACGAGCCCGCCACCGATGAAGGCGATCAGCGAGAGCACCAGCGTCCACCCCGCGCCTTGCAGCAGGAACACGAGGTGATTGGCGTTGAACGCGCTGTTCACAGTGGCGTTCCCAGCTTGCGGCGACGGGTGAAGAGCGCCTGCCCGGCGGCCCAGAACGCGCCGCGCATCAGCAGCGACAGCAGGAGGTAGAACACCGCGACCACGGCATAGGTTTCGAACGAACGGAAGGTGTCCGACTGCACCCGATTCGCGATGGCTGTGAGCTCTTCGGCCGAGATCTGCGAGGTGATGGAAGTTGCCAGCATCAGCAGCACGAATTGGCTGGTAAGGGCCGGGTAGACGCGCTCCATCGCGGGACGCAGGATCACGTGCCAGTAGACCTGCGCGCGCGAAAGCGCGAGGCACTCCGCTGCCTCGATCTGGCTCTTGTGGATCGACTCGATGCCCGCGCGCATGATCTCGGTGGTGTAGGCGCCGATGTTGATGACCATCGCCAATACCGCGGCGACGAAGGCGGGCACCTTCAGGCCGATGCTCGCGAGCCCGAAGTACACGAGGAAGATCTGCACCAGCAGCGGCGTATTCCGGATCGCCTCGACGTAGATCGCGCACGCGCGCGCCACCAACCTGTTGTGGCTGCCACGGCCGATGGCGCACAGCGTACCGATCACGATGCCGAGCAGTGTGGCGGCCAGCGACAGCTTGATCGTGAGCCACGCGCCATGCATGAACAGCGGCCATTGCGCCAGTACGCTGGTGAAGTCGAACTTGTAGTTCACGGCCCGGCCATTTCGTGGAGATAGGGGATCGAGGCCTGTGCTCCGGGCCGGGTGACGCAGATCGTCGCGGCCTGTATCCCCCGCATGACGGCGGCGTCCATCGATCGCCCCGCAGCGCGCGCCGCGCACATCGCGCCGATGAACGTGTCGCCGGCCGCCGTGGTGTCGACCACCTGGACGTCCATCGCGGGGAAGTGACGGCAGCCGTCCTCGTCGGCGAGCACCACGCCCTGGCCGCCCAGTGTCACGATCGCCGTCGAAGGTCCGCGCTGGCGAACCGAAGACGCCGCGATGGCGGCGTTCGCAGGATCGCTCACGGGCAGGCCAGTGAGTTCCGCAGCCTCGATTTCGTTCATGACGATGATGTCGACCAGCGACCAGAGTTCGTCGGGGAGCTGGCAGACGGGCGCCGGATTCAGCACCACGATCGCTCCCCGGGCATGCATGATCCCTGCGGCCAGCACGACCTCGCTCATCGGAACTTCGCACTGCAGAAGCAGGAACTCGCCCGCAAGGGTCTCGCCGTCTGCCTTCACCGACTCGTTGGCGCCGGGCACGAGCGTGATGCGGTTCTCGCCCTCTGCGTCCACCATCACCACGGCCACGCCCGTGCTGCCTTCGACGGAGCGGACGTTGGCGACGTCGACCCCGTCCGCGGCGAGCGCATGGCGCAATGCCTCGCCGAAGTCGTCTTCTCCGACGCAACCCACCATCGCCACGCTGGCGCCTTGCCGGGCGCAGGCGACGGCCTGGTTCGCGCCCTTGCCACCCGGGTTGGTGAGGAACCCGAGCCCGCGCATCGTTTCGCCGGCCCGCGGCGCACGCGTCACACGGACCATCAGGTCCATGTTCAGGCTGCCGAAGACGACGATGGAGGCGGCCATTCAGTTCCCCCGCTGGGTGGCGCGCTGCTTGCCGGGCCGCCGTGTGGCCACGCCCACCTGGGCAGCGTCTTCGCGCAGGTTCGCGCCGATCTCGAAATGCTCGGCGAGCAGTGCATCTGCTTCAGATGCGTTCTTGCGTCGAATCGCCAGCATGATGGCCTCGTGGTGGTCGACGAGGTACGAGTCGACGCCGGGCACGCTGGCGATGACCCGCCTGCGCTCCATGTGCGAGTGCTGCAACAGCTTGGCGACGGCCGCGTAGACGCTGGAGAGCGCCGGCGAGTGCGCCGCGTCCACGATCATCGTGTGGAAGTGAAAGTCCGCGGCACCGCCCTTGACCGGGTCGTCGATGGTTTCCTTGATGGCCTGCAGGGCCTGCGTGAGCCTGTCCAGGTCCTGCGCGAGCGCACGTGTGCACGCCAGGCGGATCGCCTGCCGCTCGATGGCGATGCGCGCCTGCATCACGTCGTCCGCGGCGCCCGCCTGCTGGGCCAGGACCAGGCTGAAGTAGTCGGAGAGCGCCGTGAAGTCGGGCTCGCGCACCACCGTGCCGAAGCCGCGCTTGATCTCGAGCGCACCTAGCGTCGCCAACGCGCGCAGCGCCTCGCGAATGACCGGGCGGCTGACGCCGAGCGCGCTCGCGAGGTCACGTTCCGGCAGGAGTCGATCGCCGGTCTTGAGCTGACCCGTGACCAGTTGCTCGCGCAGGAACGACACGACGCGTTCGTAGCCGTCTTCGCTGCCGTCGGACTGCTGGATGATCTTGATCGGCTTGTTCATCCCGCGCGTGGTCAGGGGAAACGCCGGCCTTCGACCAGGGCCTGTGCCGCTTCGCGCTCCAGGTCGCCGAGCTTGTCGACGCGACGGCGGAAGTGCTCTTCCGTGCTGAAAGCCGAGGCCAGAAACGTCTCGATCACGTCGCGCGCCACCTGCGGCCCGACGATCCAGGCACCGATGCACAGCACATTGACGTCGTCGTGTTCCACGGCTTGGCGCGCCACGAAGGTGTCGTGACAGACCGCCGCGCGAATGCCGGGAATCTTGTTCGCGGCGATGCACGCGCCTGCGCCCGTGCCGCAAACGAGCACGACCCGTTTGACCGTGCCTTCCTGGATGAGGGAAATGGCTTTTCGCGTGACGTCCGGAAAGTCGACCGGCGCGTCCGACATCACGCCGACATCGATGACCTGATCGCAGTGCTGCGCGAGAACACCGAAGACGAATGCCTTCAGCAGGAATCCGGCGTGGTCGTTCGCCAGGCCGATGGCCGGCCAACGTGGAACCTCGAGCGCGTGCGGGGAGCGTGCTTCGTCTCTGGACATATTCCTGCCTTACCGTGGTAAGACCAAGGATAGACCAAGGCGAGGCGTTTCGTCGATAGGGCTCTTCCCGCCCGGTGCAGACACCCCTGCGGCTCTTGACCTTAGCCGGCAGGTCGACCTTCTTCGCCCGGCGTGGAATCAAGCCGTGCGAGAGTCGGAATGACGAGGCGCCGAGTCAGCCATTGAGCGCCCAAAAATGCGACCAGCAGCACACCCGACAGCACGAAGCCAGCCAGGATGTCGGAGGGGAAATGCACGCCGACATACACACGCGCCCACCCGGTCACCAGTGCCGCGATGGCCGTCACCGGAAACCAGCCTCGCAAACCAGGTCGACAGAGGGCGCCGAGCGCAATCAATCCCATGACGGTGGCGTGCGTGCTTGGCAGGGCAGCGGACGGTGCGTGTGCGATGTAGGCCGGGCTGAGCCCGAGAACAAAGGGGCGCTGCAGTCCGATCATGCTGGCGATGGCATGCGACGTCAGCGAAGAGATGCCGGCCATCGCGAGCAAGGCCATCAGATAGCTGCGCTCGCGTGGCATTCGAAACGCCACCCAGCCCATGATGGCCGCGGTGACCCAAGGGCCACCTCGCGCGATCGCGGAGGCGATGTCGACCAACCATGAAGGAGGCAGCGCACCCGCCGACATCCAGAGAAAAAGTGCGACATCGGGATGGGTCATCTAGGCACGGATGCTAGAGAAGCCGCGTGAACCAAAGCTGACGGTGCCGTTCAGCATTCAGCAAGCTGCGCCTTGCACCGCCAGGAGACCGGAGCGACCGGGCACGGTGCCCAGTGTGATCCGGTGCTGTGGCAGCGCCCGCGTCGGCACGTCCCGGTACAGGGACCCCAACGCCACGAGTTCGTGCCCCTGCGCCTGCCAGCCTGCGAGCAAGCGCTCGAAGACCGGCCGCAGCTTCTGACCTTCGAGTTCGGCATGCAGGGTGTAGACCTGGTCCTGCGTGGTCCCCTCCGTCAATCGCAGCAGGTGGCGGTGGACGTTGTTGGTGGTCAAGCCGTCCACGCCGAGAAGTTCGTCGAGCGTCGGAAGCGTGGTGGGATATTGCGGCGGTCCCAAGGTGCTGCCGTCATCGGCCACGGGCACGAAGGGATGCGTGCCGCGTGTGTCGGACGCAAACGCGATGCCCAGCGCCACCTGGGCGCGTGCAGCCGCGGCGTTGAACTGCCAGCCAGCCGCGCCATGCAACCGTGCGGGTGCGCCGAAGACTTCGGCATGCCGATCGAGCGCGCGTCGCATTTCGCGCTCGGCCCAGGCGGCATCGTGGCTCAGCAGCCCGTCCTGCCAACGCACGTGGTCCCAGCAGTGCACCCCCACCTCGAAGCCGGCGTCGCGCACGCTGCGCAGGGTGGCCGCTTCACGCCGACCGATGTCGGGCCCGGGCAACAGCACGCCGTGCAGCAGGGTTCGCACGCCGTAATGTTCGACGACCGAGGTGCGCGCCACCTTGCCGATGAAGCCGGGGCGCAGCACGCGCAGGATGGCGCGGCCGGTGTGGTCCGGTCCCAGGCTGAACAGAAAGCTCGCGCCGCAGCGCCGGTCTGCCAACAGGCGCGCCAGGGCCGGCACGCCTTCGCGCGTTCCGCGCCAGGTGTCGACATCGACCTTCAGGGCAATCCGCGCCATCGCGCTCAGGCCACCAGGTCGGCGGCTGCCGCAGCGTGGTCGCGGTAGTAGGCGAACATTTCGCGCAGCGCTTCCTGCATTCCGACACGTGGCTGCCATGCCAGGTCGGCCTTGGTCCGCTCGATGTCGGGGACGCGATGCAGGACGTCCTGGTAGCCGTTGCCGTAGTAGTTCTCCGAGGCGACGTCGACCAGTTGAACCGAGGCCGCGGCCTCCTGGTACTCGGGGAGCGTGCTCGCGAGGTCCAGCATCATGCGTGCGAGCGAGCGGATCGAGTGATTGTTGTCCGGGTTTCCGATGTTGTAGATCTTGCCGTCGGCGACTCCGCCTTCGTTCGCGATGATCTTCACGAGCGCCGCGATGCCGTCGTCCACGTAGGTGAAGGCGCGCTGCTGCCTGCCGCCGTCGACCAGGCAGATCGGTTCGCCACGCACGATATGGCCAAGGAACTGCGTGAGCACGCGGCTCGAGCCCTCTTTCGGGGCGTGGATGCTGTCGAGCCCCGGCCCGATCCAGTTGAAGGGGCGGAACAGCGTATACCGCAGTCCTTCCTGCTGGCCGTAGGCGTGTATCACGCGGTCCATCAGCTGCTTGGCGCACGCATAGATCCACCGCGGCTTGTTGATCGGTCCGTAGACGAGCGACGAAGCTTCCGGGTCGAACTGTTCGTCGGTGCACATGCCGTACACCTCGCTGGTCGAGGGGAAGACCACGCGCTTGCGATAGCGCAGGCACTGCCGCACGATCGGCAGGTTGGCCTCGAAGTCGAGCTCGAACACGCGCAGCGGCTCACGCACGTAGGCGGCTGGCGTCGCGATGGCGACCAGCGGCAGCACCACGTCGCACTTCTTCACGTGGTACTCGATCCATTCCTTGTTGATCGTGATGTCACCCTCGAAGAAGTGGAAGCGCGGGTTGGACATCCATGGCGCTACGCGATCCGAGAGCATGTCCATGCCGTGCACTTCCCAGTCCGTGCGCTCCATGATGTAGCGCGTCAGGTGGTGGCCGATGAAGCCGTTGACGCCGAGGATGAGGACTTTGAGCATGATCGTGGTCGTTCAGGGGAAAGCAGAATCAATCGGCGTCAGCCGCGATCCAGCGGCTGGGAAACAGCGCGATGAAGCCTCGGGCATTCAGGGCGATGGAATCTCCATCGCGTCGCGCGGCGAGTACGCGCAGCGCACCACCGTCTGCAGCGATCAACCACAGGGTGAAGCCATCGCTCAGCAGCCGCAGCCCGCTGCCGGGCGCATCGGCCCGCGGCGGGGCGGGGAGCGTTCTCTCGATGAAGAAGCGCTTGCCGCCGATGTGGAGAAAGGCGCATGGATACGGCGGCGCCAGCGCGCGAACCAAGTCGTGGATCTGCCGGGCATTCGCATCGGGCGGGATGCGGCCATCCTCGGGCCGGCGTCCACCGAAGTAGCGCCCTTGCGACAGGTCCTGGGTCCATTCGAGCGCGCTGCCGTCGAGCAGCCCGGGCAGGCTGCGCGCGAGCACGATCTCGGCCGCCACCGTCACTTTGCCGAACACCTCGTGCGCGGTGTCGTCGGACAGGATAGGCACTGCGAACTGGTCGACGATCGCGCCGTTGTCGGGCTTCTCGTTCATCCGGTGCAGCGTGGCGCCGGTCTCGCGCTCGCCGTGGATCACGGCCCAGTTCACAGGCGCGCGGCCGCGGTAGTGCGGCAGCAGCGAGCCGTGCATGTTGTAGGCCCCGCGTCGCGGCAACTGCAGCCAGTCCCGCTTGAGCATCTGCCGGTAGTAGAAGGAGAACAGGAAATCCGGCTCGGCCGCCTGCGCGGCGGCCAGCAGGGCCGGGTCGTGCGGGTCCGCGGGGTGCACGCAGCGCAGGCCGTGCTCGGCCGCCAGGGCGGCGACGCTGCGAAACCAGATCGTCTCGCCCGCGGCGTCCGCGTGGGTGACGACCAGCGGGACTTCGACGCCTGCATCGAGCAGTACACGCAGGCAGCGCACGCCCACGTCGTGGTAGGCGAAGACGATCGCGCGCGCGGGGCGGTTGTCGACGCTCATCGCTCGCGCTCCAGGATCGCACTGACCTGGTAGCGCGGCCGTGCTCGAACTTCTTCGTAGATGCGCCCGATGTACTCGCCGAGCAGACCGATGCCGAACAGCGCGAGTCCGACCAGCAGGAACAGCAGCGCGAACAGCGTGAAGACGCCGCCTTCCTCGGGCCCGAACAGCAGCCGTCGCCCGGCCAGCAGCACGAACAGGGAGCCGGAGAGCAGCGAGACCACGATGCCCAGCATCGAGAAGGCCTGCAGCGGCATCACCGAAAAACCTGTGACCAGGTCGAAATTCAACCGGACCAGCCGATAGAACGAATACTTCGACTCGCCCGCATGGCGCGCCTCGTGGCCGACCACCACCTCGGTCGGGTTCTTGGCGAACTGGTAGGCCAGCGCGGGGATGAAGGTGTTCATCTCGTTGCACTGGTTGATCAGCTGCACGATGTCCCGGCTGTAGGCCCGCATCATGCAACCCTGGTCGGTCATCACGATGCCGGTGATGCGCTGGCGCAGGCCGTTCATCGCGCGCGAGGCCCATCCTCGCCAGGCCGCATCCTGCCGTTCGCGGCGGATCGAGCCGACGTAGTCGTGGCCGCTGTCCATGGCCTGGATCAGCAGGCCGATGTCCTCGGGGGGGTTCTGCAGATCGGCGTCAAGCGTGACCACGCGTGTGCCGCGGCAATGCTCGAAGCCGGCCAGGATCGCACGGTGCTGGCCGAAGTTGCCGTTCAGCAATATCACGCGCGTGACGTCCGGCCGGCGCTCGAACTGCGCGGCCAGCAGCGCGGCCGAGCGGTCTCGGCTTCCGTCGTCGATGAACACGATCTCGTAGTCGAGTGCCAGTGCGTCGAGTGCCGGATAGATCCGCTCGAAAAGCGCGGCCAACCCGGGCTCCTCGTTGTAGACGGGGATCACGACGCTGAGGACCGGGCCCGGCTGCCGGTCGAGCGGCAGCGTGCCCGAGATGTCGGTGGGCTCGTTCATCTTCACAGCGATGTCCCGTGTCGAAGCGATCGGGTCGCGTCCGTCACCGCCTGGCACACGCGGTCCACGTCGGCATCGGCCATGGCGGGAAAGAGGGGCAACGTGACGGTGCGTGAGCCGATGTCCTCGGCCATTGGGAAATCGCCTGGCGCATGGCCGTGCCGGCGGAACAGCGAAAACAGATGCATGGCCGGGTAGTGCACGCCGACGCCGATGCCCTGTTCGCGCATGGCGGCGATGAAGTCGCCGCGTCGCGGCGCCATGCCGCGCGGCAGCAGCGGCTGGAACATGTGCCAGTTGCAGTGTTCGGCGATATCGGTGGGCGGCAGCTCGAAGCCCAGGGACCGGTCCCAGCGCGCGAAGTAGCGCTCGGCCAGTGCGCGGCGCCTGGCCGTGAATGCGTCGATCGATCGCAATTGCCCGAGGCCGATCGCCGCAGACACGTCGGTCAGGTTGGCCTTGTCGCCCCAGGCCTCGACATCCATGGTGCCGTCCGGCAGGCGGGCCACGCCTTGCAGCCGCAGCCTCTCGAAGCGTTGGGCTTCGACCTCGTTGTTGAGCACGAGGCAGCCGCCTTCGGCGGTCGTGAGATTCTTGTTGGCGTGAAAGCTGAACGCCACGAGGTCGCCGAAGCTGCCGATGATGCGGCCGCCCCAGCGCGCGCCGAAGGATTGCGCAGCGTCTTCGATGACGCGCAGCCCATGGCGGCGGGCGATGGCATCGAGCCGCTCACGGTCGACCGGCAGGCCGGCCAGGTCGACCGGGATCAGCGCGCGCGTGCGCGGCGTGATCGCGCGCTCGACCTGGCCGAGATCGATGTTGCGGGTAGCTGCCTCGACGTCGACGAAGACGGGCGTGGCGCCGACTGCCAGGACCACGTTGGCGGTCGCGACCCAGCTCAGCGGGGTCGTGATCACTTCGTCGCCGGGGCCGATGCCGCACAGGCGCAAGGCCAACTCGAGCGCGGCGGTGCCCGAATTGACCAGCCGTACGGGCCGGCCATCGAAGCGCTGCGACAGGGCGGATTCCAGGGCCTGGCAGCGGGGTCCGGTGGTGATCCAGCCCGAGCGAAGCACCTCTGCGACCTCGGCGATCGTTTGCTCGTCGATCGCTGGCCGGGTGAAAGGAAGGAACGGGTTGGAGGTCATGGGGGAGAAGGCTTGACGACGATGACGCGGCGGGGGTCTTGGAAAACGATGCGCATCGGAAGGCCGCGCCGGTGCAGTTCGACCCAGGTCGCGGCGCCCATGTAGGCCGCCGCTTGCGGAGCGGCCTGCCAGCGCACGACGAATTCGTCGAGGGTCGGGATCCACCGGCCCGGCTCGCGTTGCTGGCCGAGCGCGAACTCGTCTTGATAGTCGACCAGCACGACGTTGCGGCGCAGATAGAACGGCAGGGTCTGGTCGTAGTCGCGCACGGCGAACACGGGCGTGTCGGGCGTGATGAAGGGCGGAAGCGCGGTGGCCAGCGTGGCGGCGCTCTTGAGTTGGCCGTAGCCGTTGTGGGCCTGCAGCAGCAAGGCGATGGCAATGGCGTGCGAGATCGCCAGGCTCAGCACGGCGGCGGTGACGCGCCTGCGCCCCAGGCACCACCAGGCCAGCGCGCAGCCCCCCAGCACCAATGCAGCGCCGCTGCGCAGCGCGGCGGCCAGAGGCTCCAGCACCTCGGCAGGCGTCGTGATCGAGATGAAGCGTGCGCTCTGCGTGGAGGCCAGGGCCGCGACAGTCCAGAGGCCGGCGGGCAAGAGCAGGTGCTGCCGCAGCCTCGTCGGTGAGGCCGTGCGCATTGCCATGGCGACGCCCAGCGCCAGCGCCGGGAACATCGGCAGGATGTACGAGGGCAGCTTGGAGCTCGACGCGCTGAAGAAGATCAGCACGAACCCGCACCAGACCGACAGGATGTGGCGAACCGCGATCGGCTCGGGTGCCGCGCTGTCTCCTTCCCGCCGGAACAGCCAGGGCAGGGCGCCTGTCCACGGCAGCATGCCGGCCAGCAACAGCGGCAGGTAGTACCACCAGGCGCCATCGCGGTTGTGCGAGGGCGTCAGGTAACGGGCGAAGTGCTCGTGGACGAAGAAGAACTCCGCGAAGCCGGGGTTGCGCAGCGAGACCAGTACGAACCAGGGTGCCGTGATGGCCAGGAAGAGGGCGATGCCAGGCACCCAGTGCATGCCGCGCCAGAGCGTGGCGTCGCGGCGCCAGAGACTCACCAGCACCAGTACGGCCCCGGGGATCACGATGCCCACGAGGCCCTTGCTCAGGACGCCGGCGGCCATCGCGGCCCATGCCAGCAGGATCCAGCGGCGCCGCGACGGCGCAGGCGCTTCGTTGGCCAACAGCACCGCGCACAGGGCGAGCGTGAGGAACAGCGTCAGTCCGGCATCGAGCGTGAGGAAGTGGCTGTTGAGCTCGATCCACGTCATCGACGCCGCGATCGCCAGCGCGCGCAGACCCGTCGCGCGCCCGAAAAGCCGAGTCGCGGTGAAGCCGACGATCAGCACCGTGAGGAAGCCGGCCAGCCCGGGCCACAGGCGCGCCGAGAATTCGGACACGCCGAAGGCGAGAAAGGCCAGCGCACCGATCCAGGCCTGCAGGGCCGGCTTTTCGAAGTAGGGCAGTCCGTTGAGCCGAGGCGTGACCCAGTCACCCGTGCGCGCCATCTCGAGCGCAAGGCTTGCGTAGCGACCTTCGTCGGGATGCACCAGTGAGCGGGTCCCGAGTGTGCCGAACCAGATCACGGCCAGCACGAGCACGGCGCAGACGACTTTCCACGTGAAGGCGTCCGCAGAAGTGTCGGCAGTCCTTCCGTCGGTGGAGTCGATTGCGAGCACGGAGGCTTCTTCCGGCCGGCTGGTGGCGGTCTTCATCGATGGTCAGGAAAGTCGTCGGGCGGCCGAAGCGCGAGTGAATGCTTCGACAGGCGATAAGGTGCCTTGGCGAGATGAACCAAACGTGAATGTCCCGCCTGGTTCCGCCAGGAAGGCGCGGCCGCGCCGCATCGCGCCGCGCCCAGCCTGGACTGCGCGTCTCGCAGAGCACGAGAGAAGACAGACGAACTATCGCAACCAAGCCCGAGCGCATGCGCAGGCGTGTCCGATGCCTACTTCTTTGGCTTGGGCACCCGGCCCAGAAGATAGAACTCCGCATTGGGCTGCATTCCGCTGAAGCTCGCCATGCGGTTCGACAGGCCGAAGAAGGCGGTGATGGCCGCGATGTCCCAGATGTCTTCGTCGCTGAAGCCGTGTGCGTGCAGCGGCGGAAAGTCGGCATCGTCGATCTCGTGCGACCGCTCGCAGACCTTCATCGCGAACTCGAGCATGGCGTATTGGCGCGGCGTGATATCCGCCTTGCGCCAGTTGGTCGCCACCTGATCGGCCACCAGCGGCTTCTTCTCGTAGATGCGCAGCAGCGCGCCGTGCGCCACCACGCAGTAGAGGCAGCGGTTGGCCGCGCTGGTGGTGGTGACGATCATCTCGCGGTCACCCTTGGTCAGCGAGCCTTCTTCCTTGAGCATCAGCGCGTCGTGGTACGCGAAGAAGGCGCGCCATTCGGCCGGGCGGCGGGCCAGGGCGAGGAAGACGTTGGGGACGAAGCCGGACTTCTCCTGCACTTCGAGCACCTTGGCGCGGATGTCGTCGGGCAGGTTGTCGAGTTCGACGAGCGGGTAGCGGTCTGCGGTCATGCGGTCTCCTTGTCTCCTTGTCTGCGGCCGCCCATGATAGGCACCGCCGGCCCGGCACGAAGTCGCTCTAGGGGATGGCCGCTGCGTCGCCCGAGTCCAGCACGGCCTGTGCGCTGTCGTCCTTGAGCGCGACGCCCGTCACGCCGCGCCGCAGCGACTCGCGAATGAACCAGGCGAGCCGGAAGGCGGCGGCCTGGATCGGCAGGCCTTCGGGGCGGACGTTCGAGATGCAGTTGCGTTCCGAATCGTTGCGGCCGCGCCGCGGATCGTGGGTCAGGTAGATGCCCAGGCTGTCGGGGGAGCTGAGGCCGGGGCGTTCGCCGATCAGCATCACGGCGAGGCGGGCGCCCAGGGCCTCGCCGATCTCGTCCGCCAGCGCGACGCGGGCCTGCGTGGCGATGACCACCGGCGCCAGCGTGACGGAGGCCGGCAGCAGCGGACGCAGCGCATTCACCAGCGGTGCGGCATGCCGACTCGTGGCTAGGGCGGAGAGGCCGTCGCCGATCACGATACACAGGTCGTGCGGGCCGGTCGCCGCTTCGCGCAGCCTCCCGGCTCCTTCGTCTTCGAGCCGGCGGCCGAGGTCGGGGCGACGCAGATACGTCGCGCGCTCAGGCGCCTGGCTGCGGGTCTGCAGCACGTCCCAGCCAGCTTCGCGCAGCGTCGACGCGAGCGTGGCCGTATCGAGCTGCGCATGGACAGCGTCGCGCGCCATCGCATGCGCCCATCCGAAGCGTAGCACCTCGTCGGTCGGCATGCCGGCGCCCGCACGTCCCAGGGCGAGGCGCGCCGGCGTGGCCTGGCGCCAATCGGTCCAAGGGCTCGGCGTGACGGCGTCGCTCATCGGTGCGCTCCCAAGGCCTTCAGCGAAGACATGTCGGTCAGCAGCCGGTTGGCCTCGGGCGGCAGCAGCAGCCCGGCGCCATCGGTGATGCGCATGCGCTGCAGCCAGGCTTCGAACTCGGGCGCCCGCGCGAGGCCAAGTGTCTGGCGCAGGAACAGCGCATCGTGGAAGGACGTGCTCTGGTAGTTGAGCATGACGTCGTCTGCACCCGGCACGCCCATCACGAAGCTGATGCCCGCGGCGCCCAGCAGCACGAGTAGCGAGTCCATGTCGTCCTGGTCGGCCTCGGCATGGTTGGTGTAGCAGACGTCGCAGCCCAGGGGCAGGCCCATGAGCTTGCCGCAGAAGTGGTCTTCGAGCCCGGCGCGGATGATCTGCTTGCCGTCGTAGAGGTACTCCGGGCCGATGAAGCCGACTACCGTGTTGATCAAGAGCGGCTGGTAGCGCCGCGCCAGTGCATAGGCGCGCACTTCGCAGGTCTGCTGGTCGACGCCGAAGTTGGCATCGGCCGACAGCGCCGAGCCTTGGCCCGTTTCGAAATACATGACGTTGCGGCCCACCGTGCCGCGCGCGAGCGACTGCGCGGCCGCATGGGCTTCGTCGAGCAGTTCGTGCGTGACGCCGAAGGAGCGGTTGGTCTTCTCGGTGCCGCCGATCGACTGGAACACCAGGTCCACCGGCACGCCGGACTCCATCAGCTTCAGCGCGTGGGTCACGTGGGTCAGCACGCAGCTCTGCGTCGGGATCTCGAAACGCTGGATCACCTCGTCGAGCATGCGCAGCAGGTCGCCCAGGTGCTGCAGGCTGTCGGACACGGGGTTGATGCCGATCACCGCATCGCCGGCGCCCATCAGCAGGCCGTCGAGCATCGACGCCGCGATGCCGCGCGGGTCGTCGGTCGGATGGTTGGGCTGCAGCCGCACGGCCAGGTGGCCAGGCAGGCCGATGGTGTCGCGAAAGCGCGTGACCACGCGGCACTTGCGCGCGACGGCGATCAGGTCCTGGTTGCGCATCAGCTTGGAGACGGCGGCGACCATTTCGGGCGTGAGGCCCGGCGCGAGCGCGCTCAACGCGTCCGCATCGGCCAGGTCAGACAGCAACCAGTTGCGGAAGTCGCCCACCGTCATGTGGGCCACGGGGGCGAAGGCGGCTGCGTCGTGGGTGTCGACGATCAGGCGCGTGATGTCGTCGTCCTCGTACGGGATCAGCGCTTCGTTCAGAAACTGCTTGAGTGGTGTCTCGGCCAGCACGTGGCGCGCCGCCATGCGCTGCTGCGCGCTGGTCGCTGCGATGCCGGCCAGCTCGTCGCCCGAACGCGCGGGGCTGGCGACGGCCATGACCTGGCGCAGACCATCGAAGTCGAAGACCTGCGCGTCGAGGGTGGTGCGGTAGCGCATCGTGGCAGAAGGGCGGTCAGCCCGTGTTGGACAGCATCTTGTCGGGCAGCGCCGCCTCGCGCTGTGCCGCCGTGAGGCGGAAGTAGCCGTAGGCCAGCGCCATCAGCACCAGGTACAGCAGCGTCAGCCGGCCATTGAACCAGACCATCGCGCCCAGGCACACCAGGCCGAGCCCGAAGGCGATGCCCGGGAAGACGGGGTAGAAGGGCGCGCGGTAGGGCCGGCGCAGCCCTGGCTCGTCGCGGCGCAGCTTGAACAACGCCGCCATCGAGACCAGGTACATGGTGATCGCGCCCAGCACCGACATGGTGACGATGTTGGCCGTGAGCGTTTGCCCGCCGAACTGCACCCACTCGTCGCTGAAGATGGCCGCGATGCCGATCACGCCGCCGGCCAGCAGCGCCCGGTGCGGCGTGCCGAAGCGCGGGCTCAGCGCGGCGAAGGTGGGCGGCAGGTAGCCGGCGCGCGCCAGCGCGAAGATCTGGCGCGAGTAGCCCATGATGATTCCGTGGAAGGACGCGATCAGCCCGAACAGGCCGATCCACACCAGCATGTGCAGCCATCCGCTGTCGGCGCCCACCACCGCCTTCATGGCCTGCGGCAGCGGGTCGTTGATGTTGGCGAGCCGGCGCCAGTCGCCCACGCCGCCGGCGAAGATCATCACGCCGAAGGCCAGCACCACCAGCGTCACGATGCCGGTGGTGTAGGCGATCGGGATGGTGCGTTGCGGATCGCGTGCCTCTTCGGCCGCCATGGCCGCGCCCTCGATCGCCAGGAAGAACCAGATCGCGAACGGGATCGACGCGAAGATGCCTGGCACGGCCGCGCTGCCGAAGCTGCTGCTGCCCGACCAGCCATGGGCCATGAAGTTCGCGAGCGACCAGCCCGGTGCGACCACGCCCATGAATACGAGCAGCTCGAAGATGGCCAGCACGGTGACGAACAGCTCGAAGGCTGCCGCGATGCCGACGCCGATCCAGTTGAGCGCGATGAAGACGACGTAGGCGCCGAGTGCGAAATGCTTGGGGTCGATGCCGGGAAACTGCACGTTGAGGTAAGCCCCGATCGCCAGCGAGATGGCCGGCGGCGCGAACACGAATTCCACCAGCGTCGCGAAGCCGGCGACGAAGCCGCCCGTGGGCCCGAAGGCGCGCCGTGCATAGGCGAAGGGCCCGCCTGCATGCGGGATCGCGGTCGACAATTCGGTGAAGCTGAAGATGAAGGTGGTGTACATGGCCGCCACCAGCACCGTGGCGACCAGGAAGCCCAGCGTGCCGGCCGTGTTCCAGCCGTAACTCCAGCCGAAGTACTCGCCCGAGATCACCAGCCCGACGGCGATGCCCCAGAGCTGGACGGGGCCGAGTACTTTCTTCAGGCCTGTGGACATGCACGCGCTCCTTGGTCGGTGGGCTGGTCCTTCAGCAAGAGCGATGCCATGGTGGCACGCGCCGCAATAATGGACTGTTTTCAACCAACCCGGGAGATCCTTGTGCGTTCCTTCTTTCGTTCGACAGCCGCTGCCCTCGCCACTTTGTGCCTGCTGCCCGCCGCCATGGCGCAGGGCGCGCCCATCACCACGCCCAGCGGCCTGATCTACCAGTCGCTCAAGGAAGGCACCGGCGCATCGCCCGCCGCCACCGACGTGGTCAAGGTGCACTACCGCGGCACCTTCCCCGACAGCGGCAAGGAGTTCGACAGCTCCTACAAGCGCAATGAGCCGACCGAGTTTCCGCTGAACGGCGTGATCCCGTGCTGGACCGAAGGCGTGCAGAAGATGAAGGTCGGCGGCAAGGCCAAGCTGACCTGCCCGCCGGCCATCGCCTACGGCACGCGTGGCGCGGGCGGCGTGATCCCGCCCAACGCGACGCTCAACTTCGAGGTCGAGCTGATCTCCGTCGGCAAGCGCTGATGGCCTGGCTGGCCCGGATCAGAGATCAGGGATCAGGGATCAGATCTGGGCCGAGCCGCCGTCGACGAACAGCTCGATACCGTTGACGAAGCTGCTGTCGTCCGAGGCCAGGAAGACCACCGCCTTGGCAATTTCGTCGGGCGTGCCCACGCGGCCCAGTGGAATGGTCTGGGCCTGTGCGTCCACGAAGCCCTTGAGCTGTTCCTTGTCGAGGCCCAGCAGGTCGTAGGCCGGCGTCGGCACCACGCCGGGGCTGACTGCGTTCACGCGAATGCCTCGCTCCTTGAGGTCGATCGTCCAGCTGCGCGCGAAGCTGCGCACTGCCGCCTTGCTGGCGCTGTACACGCTGAATGCGGGGTTGCCCTTGATCGAGGTGATCGAGGCATTCAGCACGATGGTGCTGCCCTTGCCCATCAACGGCAGCGCCTTCTGCACGGTGAAGAGCAGGCCGCGCACGTTGGTGTCGAAGATCTTGTCGAAGTGCTCTTCGCTGATGTCGCCCAGCGGTGCGACGCTGCCGCCACCCGCATTGGCGAACAGCACGTCGAGCTTGCCGGCCTGCTGGCGGATGGTGTCGTAGACGCGATCGAGGTCGGCCAGGTTCGCGACGTCGCTGCGAATGCCTGTGGCTTGCGGGCCGATCGCCTTGACGGCGGCATCGAGCTCGGCCTGGCGCCGGCCGGTGATGAAGACGCGTGCGCCTTCAGCGACGAAGCGCTGCGCGGTGGCCAGGCCGATGCCGCTGCTGCCGCCGGTGACGAGGGCGATCTTGTCCGAGAGTTTCTGGGTCATGCTGTGGTCCGATGTGGTGAGTTGCGATGCCCTGGAGTTTGGGCACCGCATCCACATCGACCAAGATGCTGCAGGGCATCCCAGAATTCGCGATTCGCTAACAATCCAGGCGCTGGCCGCGCCAACGCATCTTTGAGCGCAACGGCGGCCGGCCGTGCGCCGGCCCCGGCGATGGGCTTACTTGGCCCGCAGAAGCTCCCCCACTTCCAGCAACACCAGTTCGTTGTCGTCCGCCCGGTTCGGCTCGCGGCTGCTCGAGAAGGGCAGGTTGTTGTCGTTGCCCACCACGATGTGGGTGGCGTCCACCACGTCGACGTTCTCGATCGTGAAGAAGGGGAAGCTCAGCACGCCCTCGACCGTCGGCTTGCGTGACAGCTTCTGCGGGTCGGCGATCTGCAGCAGGTCGATGTAGCCGACCTTGCGTACGGACTGGCCCACGTTGGCGTCGCTCATCTCGATCTTGTAGACGCGCTTGAACTTCGCGAGGTCATGGAAGCAGTCGGCGCGCTTCTGGCCTTCGGGGCAGGCCTTATCGGGCGTGCCTTCGCCGTTGTCGCGTTCGATCACCAGGCCGGTGGTGCCGTCGATCATGTTGAAGTCGCCGATGGCGTGGCCCTTGGCTTCGAGCGGGTACTTCCAGTGGCGGCCGGTCCATTTTTCGCTGGCGACGTCGAACTCCAGCACCCGCAGCGCCTCCTTGCCGTCGACGCGCTCGTAGTCCTGGGCTTCGGCGTTCCACACCGGGCCTTCGAGCAGCGCGTAGAGCTTGCTTCCGTCCTTGGACGACGCCATGCCCTCGAAGCCCTTGGAGCGTTTCACCTGGAAGTCCACCGCGCCGCCGGGAGCGCCCGGCGTGGTCACGGCCGGGTGATCGGGCGAGCGCACTGTCTTGCCGTCGACCTGTGTCTCGAAGACGGCCAACACCTTGCCCTTGAGGTCGGCCTTTATCAGGTAGGGCCCGAATTCCTCGCCGATCCACAGCGCGCCGCCGGCGAACTGAAAGCTCTCGGGGTCGAAATCGGACCCCGTGAGGTAACGCTGCTTCGTGCCTTCCTGGACGATCCGGAAAGGCACCTTCTTGTCCGGGTCGTGCAGGAACACCGTGCCCAGCCGGTCGTATTTGCCGCTCTTGAAGTCCACCTTGTAGTGGTTCAGGTAGAGCATGAAGTCAGGCGAATTGGCCTTCGCGCCGGCTCCGTTGTCGGTGAGCACCCAGAAGCTGCCGTCGCTCATCTTCTTGATGCCCGACTGGCCCTGGATCGGCTGGCCCTTGAAGGGCAGCGACACGCCGGTGCCACGACCGCCCGATTGGCCTTCGACGCTGCCGATGGCTTCGACGCGCTTGCCCGTCGTGAACTTGCCACTGACCTGCAGGTCGGCGGGCGCGTCCTTTGGCGCGGGGATGAAGGTGCGTGCCGGCAGGAGCGCATGGCCTGCAAGCGTGGCGGTGTAGGCCGTCTGCGCTGCAGCAGGGTTGCCGGCCAGGGCGGCTGCGGCGATGGCGAGAAGAGAGAAGGAAGCGATGCGCTGCATGGTGCGAAGCGTTGTTGTGACAAAGCGCCCGACGATGCCGCGAATGGGTGACGGGGCCGTGACATTCGCCGCTCTGAGGCGAAATCGGGCGGCAACTACAGAAAGAATTAATCAATTCGGCTTTAACAGACTGAACTGCGAAGAAGCTGCGTAACTTAAGTCTTCTATTTGAGGTAATTGATCTCGATATCCTTGCTTCCTCCAAAAACGACGCCTTTAAAGGAGGAATTCATGGCGAAACTTAATTTATTTGCATTTGCCGGCAGAGCGGCGCCCGTCGGCACCCGCGTTGATGCGGGCACACTCCCAAGTGCATTCGTCAAGACGCTTCTTGCGGGCTTGCTGGCGTGCTATGCGGCATGGGTCAGCGCCGCAAACCTCCCTTCTGGCCAGGGTCTGGCGCCAGGGCAGGGCATCTACTCGGACAACGGTCAGTACCTGTTGGTGATGCAAGGCGACGGCAACCTCGTGCATTACCGCGTCAGCGATGGCGCGGTGCGGTGGCACAGCAACACGGCGGGGAGTCCTGGGTCCATTCTTGCGATGCAGGGTGACGGTAATGCGGTGACCTACTTCACTCCGCCGCACGTACCACCGACGAAGGGGGGCGGATATGCGAAGCCGCAAGGACTCCGGACTTACCCGACGTGGTACTCGGCGACGGCAGGTAATCCAGGCGCTTATATGAGATCGCAGGACGATGGAAATCTCGTTGTGGTCGCGGCGGATGGGCGCGCGCTTTGGGGTACGGGACCAGATCCGGACCTCAACAAGCCTGACCCGAAAAATCCAGGGGACGTTGTTGGAAGGGAATTGGTGTCCTCGAATGGTATTGTTCAATCGCTTGGGCACATTGCTTTTTCTGATGGCTTAAATCTTTACGAGGTCATGAATGAACCGCTGGTAGTTCAGTACACATCGCTCTCAAGCTTCAAGAAGAAGGTGGCGGCGCAAGGCCCGCAGGCATATTGGGGTACCGCGTCACCGAGCATCCCGTTTTTCTACCTGCTCGGATGTTATGAAACGAACTGCAGTGAAGGCGCAAGAAATCAAGTGCTTAGCAGTCGCGAGGCGATGGTCGCCCGCGCACGTCAGATATATCAATTGGGATCGTTCTACACGCTGTCGGACAAGTCGGTCCCGTCGTTGCCCAAGCGAGACAGCTATCCACTGAGGGTCGGGACTTATCGCTGCGATACATTCGTGCTCGACATCTATGATCTTTACGGGTCCGTTTACACCGATGCGACGGGCAAATATGTATCCATAGCGCCCGCTGTTGACAGATGGATCAACTTCAGAGACACCGTACTAAAAGTGAAAGTTCTACCTACGATCGCGTTTCAGTTGCTCAAGAATTTTAGAGGTTGAATCAAAATGAAAAGAATTTATTGGGCGTGTTCTGGATTAATCGGTTTCTTGGTAATTGGAGCCTTGGTCTACGGCTCTTTGTCAGCCGTGCCCGCGTCTGGCGTGGACACGATGGAGGCGAATTTCAGCACCCAATCGCTTGCTGCTCATGCCACCGATGGCGCCGCGCAATACCGGGAAAAATTGGCGGCGGCTGCAGCAATAGCAGACGAGCGCAATCCGCTGCGCTCCTATGTCCCGACACCGGGAGTTGCGGGTCGTCTTGCCTTGGACAACATCTATGCAAAAGGATTAGCCGCTACGCCTCAGTCCGCTACCTTGGCATTGGATCTTTTGCGGAGCGGGCGCTTGAGCCCTGATGAAAAAATTTCGATGGCCGTCATTTTGTATGGCTTGTATAACCGCGAGAATACGACGGGCGCCAATCAGGATATCGCACTCGAACTCAAAATTCTTGCTTCCGATTCAAACAAGCAAATCGCACATAACGCGGCCGTCGCTTACGCAGGCTTGGAGTATATGCCGGGAACGGAAATTGTACTTAAGCAGGCTTTAAAAAGCGGCGCTTTGGAGAGCGAATCATATTTTCGCGCATTGGCTCATTTGGTCACTAGTGCACCGCCTGAGAAGCAAAAGGAGTTTCTCGCAGAAATCAGGACGGCGTCCAATCGACTCGCGTCAGACATCTTGGCAGACGCGCTCAACACCGGCAAGGAATTCAATGCCGCATCATTTTTGAGGTCTTCCGAAGATATGGCGGAATTGCTGCGCGCTACTGAGCCTGAATTTTCGACCAGCGTTGGCTTGTACGGCTTGACAGATGCTCTTCGCTACAGAACATGGATACGAGCCAGTGCCACTATTGAAAGTCAGAAAACAGGGCGCAGCGTAGACGACATCATTTTGGCCAGATTGAGCGAACAAGGCACGGATGCGCGAAAGGTCGTCGCGTACCTATCTTCTCCAGAGGCTGTGCACCTTCTCGCCTCTGCCAAGCCTGACTCGCCAGTTCAACAACTGGCGGTCATCGCTGAAAGCTACGCCGGCCAGCACCCGAACAACGGCCATGTGAAAGAGATTGCACAGGAAATCAGGGCTCGCATGAACACGCCGCCGCCCGTCATTCCGAAGCCGGTGTTCACCATGCCCGTCGGCCCAGTTCCGGGTCCGCAACCGATACTTCAGGCGCCCGGGACGGTGCCAGGACAGCATCCATGATTCAACTCGATGAAAAAAAGCGGTAGCTGCATAAGTTCGTCCAATCGCGTGGGCACCGATGCCGATGCTGGCCAATGTGCTGCCGGAATCGAAGGTCCAAAATCTTGCCGGATTGGTCCGGCACTATGCCGGTCAGCATCCAGCAAACACTGACATGGCGGACGATTCAAGAATGATCGAGTCGCGCATGAAGTATCCGCCGCCGGCTGCACCGAAGCCAATCTTCACGATGCCGACAGGCCCCGTACCGGGCCCGCAGCAGCTACCTCGATAGCCAAGCGCCGACGCGGCTCACCCCGGCTGATACTGATACAGCCAAGTCTCCGTCAACGTCTGGTCCCCGTTCTTCATGTAGAGCCGCATGTCCACCGGCTCCGCGCCCTCGGCCGTGAAGTCGAACTGCGCGCGCCAGTGGCCCGGCACGCCGTTGGGCACGGCCTCGGAGAACACATAGGAGAACTTGCCGCGCGAGGCGGTGAGCACCAGTTCGGGTTTGACGCCGAAGGGAATCGACTCGAGCGGCTTGCCGAGGAACTCGACCATGAACTTGCGCACGCCCTGCGGCCGTTGCGTGCCGGGCTGGCCGCCGCGGCCCAGGCGGGTGGCGATGCAGCGGGCGAGGGGCGAAGGAAAGGGCTCTTGGTCGGTCCAATGCAGGCGGTACTTCAGCGAATAGCTGCTGCCGGCAGTCGCCGGTGCCTTGGGCACCCAGCAGGCCAGGATGTTGTCGTGGATCTCGTCGTCGGTCGGGATCTCGACGAGTTGCACCGAGCCTTCGCCCCAGTCGCCCAGCGGCTCGACCCACAAGCTCGGCCGCTTTTCGTAGAACACGCCGTCCTGGTAGTGGTCGAAATTGCGGTCGCGCTGCAGCAGGCCGAAGCCGCGCGGGCGGGTGTCGCTGAAGGCCGATGCGCGTGTCTGTGTGGGGTTGTTCAGTGGGCGCCAGATGCGCTCGCCACCACCGGTCCAGATGGCCAGGCCGTCGGAATCGTGCACCTCGGGGCGCCAGTCGATGCCGGTGGGCTTGCTCTCCGAATACCAATACATCGACGTCAGCGGCACCAGGCCGAAGCGGCCGACGTCGCGCCGCAGGAAGAGGCGCGCCTCGATGTCCATCACGACAGCGCGGGTGCGCTGCATGACGAACTTGAAGGCGCCCGTGATGCTGGGGCCTTCGAGCAGGGCGTACACCGTCATGGTGTTGGTCTCGGGCGTGGCCGGCGGCTCGAAGTAGAAGCGGGTGAAGTTGGGGAATTCCTCGGCGCGGTCGGGCATGGCCGCGTCGAGCGCGATGCCGCGGGCCGACAGGCCGTACTGGTAAAGCTCGCCGATGGCGCGGAAGTACGAGGCGCCGAGAAAAGCGACCCAGTCGTTGGTCTGCCAGGCCAGCTTCTTCTGGTCGCCCAGGCGGCTTTCCTGCAGGCGGAAGCCGGCGAAGCCCGCACCGTCGCGCAGCTGCCGCCCGGGGCTGTCGGCGGGCATGCTGAAGTAGGCGCTGTCGTAGAGGATTTCGCGCGCGAAGCCATCGCCGCCCGCGCTCTCGGTGACGAACATGTGGACCGGTGTCTGGAAGTAGCGGCCCAGGTGGAAGAAGGTGACGGGGTACTGGCCCGGTCCGTCCTTGAACACGGCCAGATGGGGGTTGTATTTGATCTTGCCGTGCGCGTCGTAGTCGATGCGTTGCAGCACGTCGGCCGGCAGCGAGGTGTCGGCCACGAAAGGCCGTGAGCTCAGCGTCTTGGCCTCGGTAACAAGACGTTCGAAAGAGAAAGGTCGGGGCTGGCTGAGCTTGATTCCGTCGGCCGCAATGGCATCTGCAGGGAATCCGAGTGCGGCGAGCGCCATGGAGGCACCGCCGGCGGTCAGGAGTGAGCGTCGGTCGATCATCGGCCAAGATGGTAGCGAAGCCCGCGGCCGGGGCCCGTAGGCCGATGGCGCGAGCCGGCACGTCGTTGTCCGGCTTGTCCTACGATCGAATTCGAAAGCAAGAGCCGGAGTGCCAGTGCAAGGCCCGATGCCTACAGTCGACCCATCGATTCACGAAGGGCCGGCAAGGCCGAAAGGATTGGCAATGAACATGATGAGCAACCCCCACGAAATGCGTGCCGTGCAAACGACCGGCGATTCGCGCTGGTCCGCCGTGGTGGCACGCGACGCCGCGGCCGATGGCCTGTTCTTCTATTCGGTGCGCAGCACGGGTGTGTATTGCAGGCCGTCGTGCGGTGCGCGCCAGCCGCGGCCGGAGAACGTGGACTTCCATGCGACGGCAGCCGATGCGGAGCGCGCGGGCTTTCGTCCGTGCAAGCGCTGCAAGCCCGACCAGCCGACGCGTCAAGTGCAGCAGGCGGCGCAGGTGGCCGAGCTCTGCCGCCACATCGAAAACGCGGACGAAGCGCCAACGCTCGATGCGCTGGCGGAGCGCGCAGGCATGAGCAGCTATCACCTGCACCGCGTCTTCAAGGAGGTCACGGGGCTCACGCCCAAGGCCTATGCGGCCGCGCATAGGGCGAAGCGCGTGCGCGAGGCGCTGACGCGCAGCGACACGGTGACCGATGCGATCTACGACGCGGGCTACAACTCGAACGGCCGCTTCTACGAAGGCTCGAACGACGTGCTGGGCATGACGCCGACCCGCTTCCGCGAAGGCGGCGCCGAAACGGAGATCCGCTTCGCCATCGGCCAGTGCGCGCTCGGCGCGATCCTGGTGGCGCGCAGTGATCGCGGCGTCTGCGCGATCGCCCTGGGCGACGATCCCGATGTGCTTGCGCGCGAGCTGCAAGACCGCTTTCCGCGTGCGCGGCTGATGGGCGACGACCCCGACTTCGCGCGACTGGTGGCGCAGGTGGTCGGCTTCGTCGAAGCGCCCGGCGTGGGGCTCGATCTGCCGCTGGACGTGCGCGGCACGGCGTTCCAGCAGCGCGTATGGCAGGCGCTGCGCGACATCCCGTCGGGCAGCACGGCGAGCTATGCCGAGATCGCGCAGCGCATCGGCAGTCCGAAGTCGGTGCGCGCCGTGGCCCAGGCCTGCGGCGCCAACACGCTGGCGGTGGCGATACCTTGCCATCGCGTGGTGCGCAGCGACGGTGGCCTGTCGGGCTATCGCTGGGGCGTGGAGCGCAAGAGCGATCTGCTGACGCGCGAGGCCCGGCGCGCATGATCATCGACCGGGACCGCATGGCGCAGGATCTCGATGCGGAGGGCAGCGCACTCATCGAGGGTCTGCTGACCCGTGCGGAATGCGAAGCCCTTGCATCGCTGTACCCGCGCGACCCGTTCTTCCGCAGCCGGGTGCTGATGGAGCGCCACGGCTTCGGCCGCGGCGAGTACAAGTACTTCGACTACCCGCTGCCCGAGCGGCTGGCCGGGTTGCGCGAGCAGATGTACGCGGAGCTCGCGCCGATCGCGAACCGATGGAACGAGATCATGGGCATCGAGGTGCGCTACCCGCCGGAGCATGCCGACTTTCTGGCGCGCTGCCACGCGGCCGGGCAGGCGCGCCCCACGCCGCTGCTGCTGCAATACGGCGAGGGCGACTACAACTGCCTGCATCAAGACCTGTACGGCGAGCACGTGTTCCCGCTGCAACTGGTGATCCTGCTGTCGGAGCCCGGCCGCGATTTCACGGGTGGCGAATTCGTCATGACCGAGCAGCGGCCGCGCATGCAGTCGCGGCCGATGGTGCTGCCGCTGCGGCAGGGCGACGCCGCAGTGATCGCGGTGCACCACCGGCCGGTGCAAGGCACGCGGGGCGTGTACCGCGTGAACCTGCGGCATGGGGTGAGCCGGGTGCGCACGGGGCGGCGGCACACGGCGGGCATCATCTTTCATGATGCGAGCTGACCCATGACGACGCCCGGCCTCTTCGACGACCTGGAAGACGATGCCCTGCCGGCGACGCAGGCGCTCGCGTCCGGCGCGGTGCTGTTGCGCGGCTTCGCACGGGCGCGGGCCGGGGCCTTGCTGGACGGCGTGTCGAAAGTGTTGGCGCAAGCGCCGCTGCGTCATCTGGTCACGCCCGGCGGCTTTCGCATGTCGGTGGCGATGAGCAACTGCGGCCCGCTCGGCTGGGTGTCGGATCGCAGCGGCTACCGATACGACGCGAACGACCCCGACAGCGGCCGGCCGTGGCCCGCGATGCCGGAGGTGTTCGCCGAGTTGGCCGACAGCGCGGCGCGGGCCGGTGGGTTCGACGGCTTCGCGCCCGACGCCTGCCTGATCAACCGCTACGAGCCCGGCACGCGGCTGTCGCTGCACCAGGACCGTGACGAGGGGCACTACGACTGGCCCATCGTCTCGGTGTCGCTGGGCTTGCCCGCCGTATTTCTGTTCGGCGGGGGCCGGCGCTCCGACAAGGCGCAGCGCGTGCCTTTGGTGCATGGCGACGTGGTGGTGTGGGGCGGGCCGTCGCGGCTGCACTACCACGGCGTGCTGCCGGTGAAGGACGGCGTGCATCCGATGACGGGTGCGTGCCGCATCAACCTGACCTTTCGCAAGGCGGGCTGAAGCGGAGGTGCCAGGTGCACCGGATGCACCGGATGCACCGAGTCAGTCGTCGGCCTTGAAGCCCGATGCCGCCACCACCGGCTTCCACTTCTCGCGTTCGGCAGCCATGGTCTTCGTGTATTCGGTCGTACCGACGAAGGCGGCTTCGAGGCCCACCTGTTCCAGTCCGGCGATCAGTGCCTTGTCTGTGGCGGCCGTGCGGGCGTTTGCGGCGAGCGCGGCGACGACGGCATCGGGCGTGCCGGCTGGCGCGAACAGCCCGTAGCCTTCCACGCCGACGACCGTGCCGAAGCCCTGCTCGGCGAAGGTTGGCACGTCCTTGAGGAAGCGCGAGCGTTGGGCGCTGCTGACGGCCAGCAGCCGCAGCTTGCCGTTGCCCAGGTACTGCAGGAAGTCGCCGACGAAGCCCAGATAGGCCGGCACCTGTCCGCCCAGCAGGTCCTGCATCGCCGGGGCCGAGCCGCGGTAGGGCACGTGCGCCAATGGCACACCGGTCGCCTGGGAAAAGCGGAAGCCGAGGAACTGCGCCAACGAGCCTGCAGCCGGCGATGCATAACTGCGGCCGCTTTCGTTCGCCTTGAGCCAGCGCACGTAGTCGGCCAGCGTGCGCACCTCGGCCGGCACCGCGCTGCTGATGGCCAGCGCGCATGTGGACGCGGCGATTTCCGCCACCGGCCGCAGGTCGCGCTCAGGGTCGTAAGAAAGGCGCGTGTAGACGTGCGGATAGATGGTCATCGCCGAGGTCTGGGTGCACAGCACCACGCTGCCGTCCGCGCGCTCGCGTTTCAACTGCGCCGTGGCGATGCGGCCGGCCGCGCCGGGGCGGTTGTCGACCAGGTAGGCACGGCTCTGGGCGCGCCAGGCCTCGGCCAGGCGACGCGCGGTCTGGTCCATGGTGCCGCCTGCGGGGTAGCCGACGACGATTCGCCCGGGGGCGCCATCGGTCTGCGCGCGCGCCGGTGCGGCGATCAGGGAAGCGGCCGGCATCAGGCAGGCCACATACTCGGCGAATCGCCGCCGGGAGATTTCGGACATCGCGGGCTCCATGTGATTTCGGTAAGGGGGTGGTTCGTGATCGGATGGATCGGTGTGAGGCTGGACATTGCCAGCGGCGTGCCGTCGCCGGAAGCGACGAATCTGCAACTGCCACATGCACGAGGTGCAACATGACCACCAAAGCGCAGGCCGCACTGAACGCGAGGCGCGTCGACCTGAACCTGCTCCGCGTCTTCGATGCCATCTTCGAAGACCGCAACCTGCTGCGAGCCGGCAAGCGCCTGCACCTGAGCCAGTCGGCCATCAGCCATGCGCTGGCGCGCCTGCGCGAGGCGCTGCAGGACGAGCTGTTCGTGCGCACGCCCAAGGGCATGGAGCCGACGGCGCGCGCGCTCGCCATGGAGGCGCCGCTGCGCGAGGCACTTCGCCGCATCCACGACACGCTGGGCGTGCAGGATTTCGATGCCGCGACGACGACGCAGCGCTTCGTCGTCGCGGCCAACGACTACATGACCTCGGTGCTGCTGGCGCGGCTGGGCGAGTGCATGGCGCAGCACGCGCCGGCCGCCGACCTGGTGGTGCGGCCATCGACGCGGCTGGACCTGGCCGAGCAGCTCGACGTGGGCCGCATCGACGTCGCGCTGGGCATCTTCGCGGAGGTGCCGGCGCGCTTCCAGAGCGCGCGCCTTTGGCAGCAGGACGACGTGCTGGTGTTCCGGCGCGGCCACCCGCTGGCACGGCGCAAGCCGCGCATCGATGATCTCGCGGCCTTTCCGCTGCTGACGGTGTCGCTCGGCGGGCAGGAGGAGGGCGCCGTCAGCGGCTTCATCCTGGAGCGCGGGCTGGCGCGGCAGTCCGAGATGTTCGATCGCTCCGCGCTCGAGGAAGCGCTGGCGGCGGCCGGGCTGCAGCCGCGCTACCGGCTGACGGTGCCGCATTCGCTGGCAGTGCCCGATTTGCTGGCGAACAGCGACATGGTGTCCATCGTGCCGGCGCCGCTGGCGCAGTCATTCGTCGCCCGGCGCGAGCTGTTGTCGAAGGCGCTGCCCTATGCGACGCAGCACGCGGTGGTGCGGGCCGTCTGGCACCGCCGGCACGAGCACGATCCGGCGCATGTCTGGCTGCGCGAGCAGTTGATGGCGCTGTCGAAGCCGTTCGGCGAGTGACGCTTCAAGGGCGGGACGTGGCTTCCCAGCGGTCGGGCGTGGTCGCGACCAGGCTTCGCAGGTCGGTCCAGGTGCTGGCGCCTGGCACGGTGGGCGCGCCGTTCACGGCGGCCGTGGCGAACGCGGCGATGCGCGCCTGCAGGTGCCGGATGTCGGCCGGGTCCCAGGTTTCGATGGCATGCGGGCCGCGCGCGACCACGATCTCTTTCAGGCCCCGGATCCGGTCGTAGGCCGCGACGGTGCCTTCGAGGCTTTCCGCCCGGTCCCACAGGCCCTTGCCGAAGAAGGCGGCGGGCCAGTGGTCCATGCCGGCCAGCGTCTCGGCGCTGGGATAGAACACGATGTGGTGCTCGGCTGCCATGCCTGCCGCGAACAGGTTGCGGTCGGCCAGGTCGGGTGCATCGGGCACATAGCCGGCACCGGCGGCGAACGACGCGAGCAGGATCGCGCCTTTGATGTTGCGGTAGCCCTTGGGCGGCCCGCATCGCACGGTGGGCAGGTCATGGCTGCAGGCCTCGACGAAGTTGCGCGTCATCGCCCAGGCCATGGACATCGAGCCACGCGAGTAGCCCGCCAGCAGCAGCGGGATCTGCCGGGCCTTCATGCCCGCCAACAGGCGCCCGCCGGCCGCGCGGCCCTCGAGCAGGCGACCATCGGGTGTGAGCAGCCGCAGGCCGTCGCCGCTTTCCATGTGTTCGAGGATGCGAAACACGTCTTCGCCTTGTTCCAGCGTGTTCGTGTCGCTGAATCCGCCCGAGATGCCTTCGCCGCGGCGGTCGTAGGCCAGCACGTCGAAGCCGGCGGCGTTCAGCACGTGCAGTGTGTCCCGCCACCAGCGCTGGCCCATGGTCTCGGTGGTGGCATTGGGAAACGGCAGGGCGATGGCGCGGCCGCTCGCGGGGTCGATGCGATAGGCCTGTTCGTCGGGATGCTGGATCGCGGTCATCTGGCCGCCGCCGCCGTTGGCCATGATCACCAGCGCGCGCCGCTTGTGGCCGTGGCCGTCGTCCACGCCGCTGCCTTCGATGTACCAGCCGCGCAGGCGGATGGTGTCGGTCATGCGGAGTTCGAGTCGTTCGAAGCTGTCGCGTGGCGCGCTGAATTCGACGGTGCTGGTGCGGGGCTCGGCTTCGGCAATGGCCTCGCGGTAGGGCGGCCGGGCGAAGAAGGCCGGGCGGCGAATCTGCCGCAGGTCGACCTGGCCTTCAGGGTCGATCGCGCTGGAGGGGTCGAGGAGTCCGGTCGAGCGCCGCGCGCGCTCCTTGTTGGGCGGCAGCCATCGCTGCATCTGGGCGTCGATGCGGCGGAAGCAGGCGGCGTCTGCCTTGCAGGCGCGCCAGCGGGCCTTGAGCTTGGCATCGGTGAACTCTTCGACGTGAAAGTCGGCCCCGGCGTAGCCCGCAGGCGCCCGGTAGGCGCTCTGCAGCAGAGGTACGCAGGTCGTTGCGCCGCTGGCGCTCGGCAGCAGGTAGCCGGGCAGGACCATGTTGCGATCGGCACCCACGCGCGCATGGCAATCGGTGGGCGGGGACGGCGCACGATGCGCCGATGGCGGGCGTTCGGGCTGTGCGCATCCGACCACCAAAAGTGCCAATGCCACGGACAGCGTTCGATGCAGGTGCCGTAGCGTTCGCATGTTCATCCTGCGATCAGCTTCTGCGCCAGCTCCGCCGTGGTCGCCGCCGTGTACTTGCGCATCAGCCGGGCGCGGTGGATCTCGACGGTGCGGTGGCTGATGCCGAGTGCGCGGCCGATCTCCTTCGACGTCAGGCCTTTCATCAGCTGCGCCGCCACTTCGCGCTCGCGCGGCGTCAGCTCGGCCTTGACCGCGCGGCGCGAGCCCAGGTCCTCGAAGGTCCAGATACCGGCTTCGTGCGGCGCTTCGCGGTTGAGCGCCTGGCCGCTCACGTGGCACCAGAAGGTCTCGCCGGAGAAAGCGCCGTGCAGGTCGCCGACGCGCCGCATCATCCGGTTGTCGGCATAGCGGCCGCTGGCGTTGAGGATGGGTTCCATCCGCTTGCCGATGCGCTCGAATTCGACGACGCTCGGGTACAGCACGCGGAACGACTGGCCGACCAGCACCTCGCGCGCGGTGCCGAACATCTCGCACACGCGTGCGTTGCAATCCACGATGATCCGGTGGCGTGAGAGCACCATGCCCACGGGGGCCTGCTCGAAGGCGAGGCGATAGTCGATGGCCGCGAGGTCGACTCGAGCGATGCCTGGTGTTTTGGCGGTGTCCGGTGTGTCCATTACGAAATACTACGTATGCGCATACGTAGTATCGTCGGGGTTTCCGAGCGGCCCTTAATCTTTCTTCTTTCACCCTTCACTTCAACCATCTCCGAACGAGGAACCATGGCGAACAAGATCTATCCCTCTGCCGACGCGGCGCTCAAAGGCGTCGTTGCCGATGGCCAGACGCTCGCGGTCGGCGGCTTCGGCCTCTGCGGCATTCCCGAAGCGCTGATCGACGCGCTGCGCGATTCGGGCGTCAAGAACCTCACTTGCATTTCCAACAACGCCGGCGTCGACGGCTTCGGCCTGGGCAAGTTGCTGGAAACGCGCCAGATCAAGAAGATGGTCGCCAGCTACGTGGGCGAGAACAAGGAGTTCGAGCGTCAGTTCCTGGCGAAGGAACTGGAGCTCGAATTCACCCCGCAAGGCACGCTGGCCGAAAAGCTGCGCGCGGGCGGCGCGGGCATTCCGGCGTTTTTCACCAAGACCGGTGTGGGCACGCAAGTGGCCGAAGGCAAGGAACTGCGCGAGTTCGGCGGCGAAACCTACGTGATGGAGCATTCGCTGGTGCCCGACGTGGCGCTGGTGAAGGCCGACGTGGCCGACAAGTCCGGCAACCTGCGCTTTCGGCTGACGGCCCGCAACTTCAACCCCGCCGCCGCCATGGCCGGAAAGATCTGCATCGTCGAAGTCGAGAAGATCGTCGAAGTGGGCGAACTGGCTCCGGACGACATTCATCTGCCGGGCATCTACGTGCACCGCATCGTGCTGAATTCGAAGCCCGAAAAGCGTATCGAGAAGCGCACGGTCAGCGCTGCTGCGCCGGTCGACGTGGCGGCCGCCAAGGTCGAGGCGCAGGCCGCGATCGCCCAGGCTGCTGCCGGCATCGAAGTGCCGGCACCCGTCAAGAACCAGACCAAAGGAGCCTGAGATGCCCTGGACCCAAGACCAGATGGCGGCGCGCGCCGCTCAAGAGCTGGAAGACGGCTTCTACGTGAACCTCGGCATCGGCATCCCGACGCTGGTGGCCAACTTCGTGGGCGACAAAGAGGTGTGGTTGCAAAGCGAAAACGGCATGCTCGGCATCGGCCCGTTCCCCACCGAAGACCAAGTTGACGCCGACCTGATCAATGCAGGCAAGCAGACCGTCACCACGCTGCCGGGCTCGGCCATCTTCGGAAGCCACGACAGCTTTGCCATGATCCGCGGCGGCAAGATCAATCTGTCGATTCTGGGCGCCATGCAGGTCAGCGAGAAGGGCGACCTGGCGAACTGGATGATCCCCGGCAAGATGGTCAAGGGCATGGGCGGCGCCATGGACCTCGTGGCCGGCGTCAAGCGCGTGATCGTTCTGATGGAACACGTGGCGCGCAAGAAGGACGGCACGGAGGATCTCAAGATCCTGGAGCAATGCACCTTGCCGCTGACGGGCGTGGGCGTTGTCGACCGGATCATCACCGACCTCGCGGTCATGGATGTGACGCCCGAGGGCTTGAAGGTCGTCGAACTGGCGGAGGGTGTCAGCTTCGAGCAGCTGCAGTCCAAGACCGGGGTCAAACTGGTGGCTTGAACGCCTTGCGCGGTCAAGCCCACGAGGCAGGTCCATGCGTGGGCCCGGCCTCGGGGCCCCCGACGGGGCCCCGTTGTTAGATGGGGTAGGCGATTGCCGAAACGAGCATCGACAGGGAGAAGCTGCAGGAGATGATCGCCATGCCCGTCAACAGAAGTTGAGTGCGGCGCGAGCGGCGATACCAAGTCCGGATGGCCCAGTAGGCGACTTGGCCCGCGACGTGAGAGAAAAACACAGCGATCCCGGTTTCGTTGGACGGAGGCGCTTCGAGCGGCTGGAGGGACGAAGGGTGGGTTTGCGCAGGTGCGGCGACGACCGGGCTCATGTTCAATTTCTCCGTTGAAAGCGCGTCGGGAATCGATTTGTTCCTCCGTACGCTTAAGAGAATTTTTCAATTTCAAGGCGGGCGACGCATCGACCAGAGGAGCCATCGCCGCGCCAGGCGATGGGCCAAGCCGATGGGCCACGCGGACCCGGCGCCTCAGGTCGGCAAGGTCACGGCGTGACAGGTGGCGTGAAACCCGTCACGAAACGCATTGGCTCCGCACCGATGTTGGAGATGCGGGCGTCGACGCCGGCCGGCAGCACCAGGCTGCAGGGCGCGTGAAAGCGCTGGGAGCCGGTGTCGGTGAGGAGCTTGCCGTGGCCGCTGAGCACCAGCAGGACGCGCGGACATTCGACCGGAAGGACATCCGCTGCCGCGTCGATCTCCAGAATCTCCATCCACAGCTCGAACGGCGCAAAGCCGAGGTTGGCGCGTGCCGCGGCAAAGCGCTGCAGGCCGGCCGAGTGAAGGCGTGGAAGCGTAGTGTGGTCGATGACGTGCATGGTTCCGGAGAGCGATGACCTGCGCTAGAGCCCCTGGCGCGGCGCTGCGTTGGGTTGTTGTTCTCGCGCCAGTGTTCACCGTGGCGTCCCCGTTGTGGGGGCAGCGAAGAGCCAACGACGGGCCAACACATCGGTCTACGCGAAAAAAATGCGTACGTTCGTGTTGGTGCCTTGGGCGGCGGGCAGTGCCTTTCGGCCGCGAGTAGGTGCCTGCCAGCACGAAGTCGCTGGCGGGTCCAAACTTGCTTACCACCGCCTGAACGTTGCGATACCGCTGCTGCCCTCGCGCGCAGGAACCCATTTTTTCATGCCGATCGTCAGCCGAGCCCTCGTCAAAATCCGGCGTCCACGCTTTCGCTCCGGTCTGATCCGTCGAAGTGGGCCGGAACCACAAACTGCTGCAGCCTTGCGGAAGCGCCGATTGGTTCTTCTAGTCGCGCCGGCCGGCTATGGCAAGACGATAGCGCTGGCCCGCGCGTTGGAGGGGCTCGAAGGCGAGGAGTCCTGCAGTGCGTGGGTGACGCTGGATGACGGGGATGACCTCCAGCGGCTGGTGGCTTACCTTATCGATGCGTTGGAGCCCTTCGATCCGCCTTGGCGCATGGCACCGGAAGTGTTGGTGGAGCGCGCCGCTGGCTCGGCGCTGCCAGAGGTGGCGTCGATCCTGCTTGCCGCGATCGAGGCCATCGGGCTCACGCATGGCGTGATCGCGCTGGACGACGTCCATGCAGTCGCAGATCACCGGGTCTTCGAGCTCACACAGCTGATGCTCGATGGCTTACCGGAGCGCTGGACCCGCCGGCGCAAGCGCAGCCTGAAGACATCGCGGCCGTCCGCGCGTGGGCCGCGACGGCGCGCGCTTGGCGCACTTGTGCTGAACAGGCGATGCAGCAGACGCAGGCGCCTGGCGTGCAGGTCGCAGCGCCGTTGACGGCTCGCAAGCTCGAAGTACTCGGTCTGATTGCCCAGGGCCAAAGCAACAAGCTGATCGCCCGGGCGCTGAATCTCAGTCCGCACACCGTCAAGCGGCACGTCACGCGAATCCTCGATGGTCTGGACCTGTCGTCGCGCCTCCAGGCATCCGCCTGGTTTGCCAAGTACGCCGCCTCAAACGTGCGCTGAGTTTCGAGCCTCGTCCGGCAGCAGCAGGCCCCGTTGCGCCTCGACGGTCGCGCGCAGAAACCCCCATACCGCCTGGATGCGCCCGAGGTGCTTGCTTTCCGCGGGCATCGACATCCAGAAGGTGCGCGTGAAGTTCGCCTCCTTCGGCAGCACGCGCCGCAGCGCCGGATCGCGCTCGGCGATGAAGGCCGGCAGCACGGCGATCCCGGCGCCGGCCACGGCCGCATGGTGTTGCGCCAGGATGCTGGTGCTTCGAAGGGCGAAGGCGTCGGGGCGGTATAGCTCGTCGAGGAACTGCAGCTCCTTGCTGAAGAGCAGATCGTCCACGTAGCTGATGAACACGTGGCCGCGCAACCCCTCGCGCGATGCGATGGGCGGGTGGGAGTCGAGGTAGTCGGCCGAGGCGTAGAGGCGCAACACGTAATCGGTCAGTTTGCTCACCACCACCGGGCCGCGCGCGGGGCGCTCCAGGGAAATCACGATGTCGGCCTCGCGCCGCGACAGATGCACGAGCCTCGGCATCGCGAGCAGGTCGATCACCAGGCGCGGATGCTGCTGCGCGAAGCGCGCGAGCTGCGGCGCGAGCACCACCGTGCCGAAGCCCTCGGTGGCGCCGATGCGCACCAAGCCCGACAACCCTTCGTGCGCTCCCGGCGATGCGCTCTCTATCGCGAGGAATGCGTTCTCCATCGCTTCCACTTGCGGCTGCAGCCGACGGCCCGCGTCGGTGAGCCGGTGGCCGCCGGCTTCGCGCGCGAAGAGGGTGGTGCCCATCTCCTTTTCGAGTGCCTGGATTCGCCGTGCCACGGTCGTGTGGTCCACCGCCAGCCGACGGGCCGCGCTCACCAGCGTGCCGGTGCGCGCGAGTTCGAGAAAGAAGCGCAGGTTGTCCCAGTCCATGCTTTGCAATTATGCAGATCGTGAATGCGTATTTGTCTATTGCTACGGCAAAAGTGCAAAGCTAGGATGGCTCCCAGAGCGATTCCTCATCGGATCCCGCACCCGGCCTTCAACAGGAGACAAGTTCATGGACGCCACCACCACGCCCGCCACCCAGGTCGCCACCGTCAAGCTGCTGATCGGCGGCCAGTTCGTCGAATCGAAGACGAGCGAATGGCGTGACATCGTCAACCCCGCCACGCAGGAGGTGCTCGCGCGCGTGCCCTTCGCGACGCAGGCCGAGGTCGATGCAGCCGTCGCCTCGGCCAAGGACGCCTTCAAGACCTGGCGCAAGACCGCCATCGGCGCCCGCGCACGCATCTTCCTCAAGTACCAGCAGCTGATTCGCGAGCACATGGGCGAGCTGGCCGCCATCCTCACGGCCGAGCAGGGCAAGACGCTGCCCGATGCCGAAGGCGACGTGTTCCGCGGCCTCGAGGTGGTCGAGCACGCCGCCGGCATCGGCAACCTGCAGCTGGGCGAGCTGGCCAACAACGTGGCCAACGGCGTCGACACGTACACATTGCTGCAGCCGCTGGGCGTGTGCGCAGGCATCACGCCCTTCAACTTCCCGGCCATGATCCCGCTGTGGATGTTCCCGATGGCCATCGTCACCGGCAACACCTTCGTTCTGAAGCCCTCCGAGCAGGACCCGATGGTGACGATGCGCCTGTGCGAGCTGGCGCTCGAAGCCGGCATCCCGCCGGGCGTGCTCAACGTCGTGCACGGCGGCGAGGCGGTGGTCAACGCCATCTGCGACCACCAGGACATCAAGGCGATCTCCTTCGTCGGCTCCACCAAGGTCGGCACGCACGTCTACAACCGTGCCACGCTGGCCGGCAAGCGCGTGCAATGCATGATGGGCGCGAAGAACCACGCCATCGTGATGCCCGACGCGCACAAGGAGCAATCGCTGAACGCGCTGCTGGGCGCGAGCTTCGGCGCGGCTGGCCAACGCTGCATGGCCGTGTCGGTCGCGGTGCTGGTGGGCGATGCCCGCAAGTGGATCCCCGACCTGGTCGAGAAGTCCAAGGGCCTCAAGGTGGGCGCAGGCATCGAGAAGGGCGTGGACGTGGGGCCGCTGGTTTCCTGCGCAGCCCACGACCGCGTCACTGGCCTCATCGACCGCGGCGTGGCCGAAGGCGCCAAGCTGGAGCTGGACGGGCGCAAGCACAGCGTGCCCGGGTACGAAAAGGGCAACTTCGTCGGCCCGACGATCTTCTCGGGCGTCAAGCCTGGCATGACGATCTACGACCAGGAAATTTTCGGCCCCGTGCTGTGCCTGGCCGGCGCTGACAGCATCGACGAGGCAATCGAGATGATCAACGCCAACCCGAACGGCAACGGCACGGCCATCTTCACGCAGTCCGGTGCGGCGGCGCGCCGCTTCCAGGAAGACATCGACGTGGGGCAGGTCGGCATCAACGTGCCGATCCCGGTGCCGGTGCCGATGTTCTCCTTCACCGGTTCGCGCGCCTCCAAGCTCGGCGATCTGGGGCCCTACGGCAAGCAGGTCGTGCTGTTCTACACGCAGACCAAGACCGTCACCGCGCGCTGGTTCGACGACGACACGGCGCACGGCCTCAACACCACCATCAGCCTGAAATAACCTCGGCTGCATGGACTTCGAACTTTCCGAAGAGCAGCGCGCCTTCGCCCACACGGCGCGCGAGTTCGCACTGGCCGAATTCGCGCCGCACGCTGCCCGCTGGGATGCGGAAGCCATCTTTCCCAAGGAGGCGATCGCCAAGGCCGGCGAGCTGGGGTTCTGCGGGCTCTATGCGCCCGAGCGCGTCGAGGGCCTCGCGCTCCCGCGCCTCGACGCCGCGCTGGTGTTCGAGGAGATGGCGGCCGTCGACCCGTCGACCACCGCCTTCATCACCATTCACAACATGGCGACCTGGATGCTCGGCACCTGGGGCACGCCGGCGGTGTGCGAGCGCTGGGGTGCCGACCTCACGAGCGGGCGCAAGTTGGCCTCGTACTGCCTGACCGAACCGGGCGCGGGTTCCGACGCGGGCTCGCTCAAGACGCGGGCCGAGCTGAAAGACGGCGAGTACGTCATCAACGGCAACAAGGCCTTCATTTCCGGCGCGGGCTCCACCGACGTGCTGGTGCTGATGGCGCGCACGGGCGGCGGCGGGGCGGGGGGCATCTCGGCCTTCGCGGTGCCGGCCGATGCGCCGGGTATCGCTTACGGCAAGAAAGAGCACAAGATGGGCTGGAACAGCCAGCCCACCCGTACCATCAGCTTCGACAACGTGCGCGTGCCCGCCGAAAACCTGCTGGGCAGCGAAGGCGAGGGCTTCCGCATCGCCATGAAGGGCCTGGACGGCGGGCGCATCAACATCGCGACCTGCTCGGTGGGCGCGGCGCAGGGCGCGTTCGATGCGGCCCGCCGCTACCTGCACGACCGCCAACAGTTCGGCAAGCCGCTCGCCAGCTTCCAGGCCCTGCAGTTCAAGCTGGCCGACATGGCGACGGAGCTGGTGGCAGCGCGCCAGATGGTGCGACTGGCGGCCAGCCGCCTCGACGCCGGCCATGCCGATGCCAGCACCTATTGCGCAATGGCCAAGCGCTTCGCCACCGATGCCGGCTTCAACGTCTGCAACGATGCGCTGCAACTGCATGGCGGCTACGGCTACCTGGGCGAATTCCCGCTCGAGCGGCTGGTGCGCGATACGCGCGTGCACCAGATCCTCGAAGGTACCAACGAGATCATGCGGGTGATCGTCTCGCGCAAACTGCTCGAAGGCGACAGCGACATCCGCTGAAGCACGAGCCTGCAAGCCTGTATCTTTGCCGTATGACCGACCCCGTAGTTCTCTTCGACTCCATCCCCTCCGCCAACGGCAAGCGCTTCGGCGTGGCCACCCTCAACTCGCCTGCGTCGCTCAACTCGCTGTCGATGGACATGGTTCGCCTGCTCACGCCGAAGCTGCGCGAATGGGCCCAGGACGCGTCCGTCGCAGGCGTGCTGCTGCAAGCCTCGGGTGAAAAGGCCTTCTGCGCCGGCGGCGACCTGCGCCAGCTCTACCAGACGCTGCGGGACTGCGGCCCGGCCCGCAACACCTACGCGGAA
Organism: Variovorax sp. KK3; assembly: GCF_001984055.1. Lineage (GTDB taxonomy): Bacteria > Pseudomonadota > Gammaproteobacteria > Burkholderiales > Burkholderiaceae_C > Variovorax. The sequence continues at coordinate 49,101 of NZ_LYVO01000004.1, read as the reverse complement.
GACTTCTTTCGCGAAGAATACGAGCTCGATCACCTGATCCACACCTTTCCCAAGCCCGTGCTGTGCTGGGGGCACGGCATCGTGATGGGCGGCGGCGTGGGCCTGATGGCCGGCGCCTCGCACCGCGTGGTGACGCTGCAGAGCCGCGTCGCCATGCCCGAGATCAACATCGGCCTATATCCCGACGTGGGCGGCAGCTGGTTCCTGCGGCGCATGCCGGGGCGCGTCGGGCTTTTCCTGGCGTTCACCGCGGCACCTCTCAACGCGGCAGACACCATCTTCTGCGGCCTTGCGGACATCCTGGTGCCGCATGAGCGCAAGGCGCAGGTGCTCGAAGCGATCGCCGCTGCCCGGTGGCGGGGTGACAGCGCAGCCGATCGCGCCACGCTGTCGCGCCTGCTGGCCCGGGCCGGCGAGGGTGCGGAGCCGCCGGCTTCCAGGCTGCGCCAGCACTTCGACACCATCAACGCCCTGATGGCCGGCGACGACCTGCTGGAAATCGCCGGGCGCCTGCGCGCACTGACGTCCGACGACCCCTGGCTGCAGACCGCTGCCCAGACTTTCGCGAAGGGCGCGCCCAGCACGGCGGCCGTTTCCTTCGCGCTCTGGCAGCGCGTGACGCGCATGTCGCTCGCGGAGGTGTTTCGCCTGGAGTACCAGGCCTCGCTCGGCTTCTGCGCGAACAAGGACTTCGCCGAAGGCATCCGCGCGCTCCTCATCGAAAAAGACCGCAACCCGAAGTGGAGCCCGGCCACGCTGGAGGAGGTCACGTCCGCCTTCGTCGAGGACCACCTGCGCCCGCGCAGCGAGATGCCCGCCGAGCTGGCCCGCCTCGCCTGAACTCATTCAATCAACGAACAACGGAGACAACGACATGAAGATCGCTTTCATCGGCCTGGGCAACATGGGCGGCCCCATGGCGCTCAACCTGCACAAGGCCGGCCACGCGCTCAGCGCCTTCGACCTCTCGGTCGAAGCCTGCGGCAGGCTGGCTGCCGAGGGCGTGGCCATCGCCGCGTCGGCCGCCGACACCCTCGACGGCGCCGAGGTGGTGATCAGCATGCTGCCCGCCAGCCAGCACGTGGAATCGCTCTTCTTCGGAGGCGAAGGCCGGCCCGGCCTGCTGGATCGCATCACGCCTGGCACGCTCGTCATCGACAGCAGCACCATCGCCGCCGCCACTTCGCGCAAGGTGGCGCAGGCCGGTGCGAAGCGCGGCGTGGCAGTCATCGATGCGCCGGTGTCGGGCGGCACCGGCGGCGCGATCGCCGGCACGCTGACCTTCATGGTGGGCGGCGCCGCGGCCGACCTGGAGCGTGCGCGTCCGGTGCTCGAGAAGATGGGCGCCAACATCTTCCATGCCGGCGAGGCGGGTGCCGGCCAGACCGCCAAGATCTGCAACAACATGCTGCTCGGCATCTTGATGATCGGCACCTCCGAGGCGATCGCGCTGGGCGTGGCCAACGGCCTCGACCCGAAGGTGCTGTCGGAGATCATGCGCCGCAGTTCGGGCGGCAACTGGGCGCTCGAAAAATACAACCCGCTGCCGGGCGTCATGGAGAACGCGCCGGCCTCCAAGGGCTATGCGGGCGGCTTCGGCACCGACCTGATGCTCAAGGACCTGGGCCTGGCGCAAGAGAACGCCGCGTCCGTGCGGGCGGCCACGCCGCTGGGCGGGCTGGCGCGCAGCCTTTATGCAGCGCACAGCCTGGCGGGGCATGGTGCGCTGGACTTCTCGAGCGTGATCAAGCTGGTACAGAAGGCGGGGTGACCCGCATTCCGCCCGGCTCGAAGGGCGGGGGATTCGACGACCAAAGAGTTCCAAGGGGTGTCGGCACGGGCGCGCAGTAATGCACGGTCGAGGGCAGTTACCTGGCGTCGTGTAGGACAAGGCGCACAACGACGGCGTTCTTGGCCTAGCATCCGCGCCGCCCTGCCTGATTCCCATGAAGCAATTCCATCGATTCATCCGGTCGAAAACCAGTCGCCTCATCGTTGCCACGGCCCTTGGCGTGGCAATGCTCATCGCCATCTTCTTCGTCTACCAGCGCGACACGGCTCCCGAGCCATCGCTGGGCGGTGCCGCGCACGACATGCGGCAGTCACCCAAGGACTGGACCGGCGTCGAAAAAGACGGCTCCTCGCTGTTGCGCGACCTGCGCGACGGCCGCATCGAAGCGGTGGGCATGGCGCCCCACGCCCTGCTGGTGTCGGCGGCCGGCGGCGAGCGCTACTTCGTGGTCGATGGCCGCGGCTCCTTCGCCTCGCTGGTGGTGGCCGAAGCCAAGACGGCCGGGGCGCATCCCTTCCAGCTCTTCGTGCTGCCCGACAGCACCGTGGGCGCACCGGCCGACGACAAGCGCGCGCTTGCGACCGCCCGCGACCTGGCCGGCATCTTCTTACCCTTCTTTCTGCTCGCATTGATCGTCTACGCCATGCGCGACAGCATCGGCGGCGGCGCCAAGGTCGTCGAGAAGCCGGCCGGCATCGGCTTCGGCGACGTCATCGGCGCCGGCGAGGCCAAGCACGCGCTGCAGGACATCGTCGACTACCTGAAGGACTCCAGCCGCTACCGCGACATCGGCGCGCGCGCCCCGTGCGGCGTGCTGATGCTGGGCGGCCCCGGCGTGGGCAAGACCCTGCTCGCCAAGGCGCTCGCCGGCGAATGCGGCGCGCGTTTCATCGCGACCAACGGCAGCGAGTTCACGTCCAAGTTCTATGGCGTCGGCGTGCAGAAGGTCAAGAAGCTGTTCGAAACGGCCCGCAAGAACGCCCCCTGCATCCTGTTCATCGACGAGATCGACGGCATCGCCAAGCGCACGTCCTCCGGCGCCGGCCCGGCCGAATCGGAGAGCAACCGCATCATCAACCAGCTGCTGGTGGAGATGGATGGCTTCGAAGCCAACGAGGGCGTGATCGTCGTCGGCGCCACCAACCTCGCCGACAACCTCGACGAGGCGCTGCTGCGTGAAGGTCGCTTCGACCGCCGCGTTCACGTCAAGCTGCCGGACGTGCGCGACCGCGGGGCCATCTTCCGCCTGTACGCGGGCAAGCTGCGCACCGAGGGCGACATCGACCACGACCAGCTCGCCCGCCTGACCACCGGCCTGTCGCCCGCCACCATCGCGCACATCGTCAACCACGCCGCGCTGGTCGCCGCGCGCGCCGGCAGCCGCAGCGTGGCCATGGGCCACCTGATGGAAGCCATCGAGACCACGCGCATCGGCGAACTCAACGGCGCAGAGCGTGCCTTGCGCGAGCGCGAGCGCCGCTACATCGCCGTGCACGAAGCGGGGCATGCGCTGGTGTCCGCCGTGCTGGGCTACGGAAAAGTCGAGAAGGTCACCATCCTGCCGCGCGGCGGCGCGCTCGGCGTGACGCTGGTCACACAAGAGGAAGACCAGACCCTGGTGCTGCGCAGCGACATGGAAAAGCACATCCAGATGCTGCTGGGCGGGCGCAACGCCGAGCTGGCGGTGTTCGACGAGGCCTCCAGCGGCGCGAGCCAGGATCTTCAGCAGGCCTCCAAGCTGGCGCTCGACATGGTGGGCCGCTACGGTTTCGGCGAAGACGGCGCCTTGTTCAGCATCGGTGCCCTGCCGGCTCAGCACGCGTCGCGCCAGATCGCCGTGGCTGTGCGCCAGGCCAACCGCATGCTCGACGGCCTCAACTTGCAATGCCAGCAACTCATGCGCACGCACCGCGGCGCGCTGGACGCGATTGCCGATGAACTGCTGGCCAACGAGACGGTGTCCGGCGAGCGCGTGCAAGAACTGGTTGCCCAGCGCGCCCCGCTGGCGCTGGCCGCCTGAGGCCGGGGCGCGCGTCGTTTTGGGTCCGCTCGCCGACAGCGGCGGGTCGTCGGGCAGGGCGCTCCGGGACGTGGCGACGCCTGCTGCTCGGGGGCCGCAACTGACGTGCCGCGTGCTATCCTGTCTCGCCCCCCCCGACTAGCGTCTCTCGAACATGGCTTCACCCAGGGAAAAGCAGGCAGATCGCGTGCCCCGCGCGCGTGACGACAAGTTTGCCGAGCGCCGCGCCCAGCTCGGTGAAGCGGCGCTGCAGACGCTGGCCACCTTGGGCTACGCCCGCACCAGCCTTCGCGAGATCGCGCAGAACTCGGTGTTCTCCCACGGCGTACTGCACTACTACTTCAGCGACAAGGTCGACCTGATCGTCTGCAGCGTGCGCCAGTACAAGGCACGCTGCGTCACCCGCTACGACCGCGTCACCGCCGACGCGGCCAGCTACGGCGAGATGATGGACGGCTTCCTGCTGGCGCTCGGCGACACGCTGCGCAACGAGGCCCACATGCACCGCCTGTGGTACGACCTGCGCGCGCAGGCATTGTTCGAAGACGCCTTCCGCGCCGACGTGACGGCCATCGACAAGAGCCTGGAGAACATGGTCGTGCGCGTCCTGACCCGTTTCTCCGAACTCGCCGGCGTGCCGATGCCGCTGGCGCCTTCGGTGCTCTATGCGCTCTTCGACGGCCTGTTCCAGCAATATCTTCTGCGCCATCTGTCGGGCGACGAGCAGGCTGTCGACGCACTGCGCAACGATGCACGGGCGGCCATCGATTCGCTGTTCGGCATCACGGCGCCGGCCGGTTGAGCCGCTCGCCGGCCCATTGCTGCCCGGCGCCGCCTGGCGTCTAGTCTGCGTAGACTCGCGGCTTTTCCTGGCTGCGGACCCTTCGGTCCGCTGGAGCTTCCGATGAAACTTTCACTGTCCGTTCTTTCCCTCGGCCTTGCCTTCGCGTGCAGCCTGCCCGCCGCGGCCCAGACCCTCAAGAAGCCCGAACTCGACCGGCTGGTCGCGGCCCAGCAGGGCAAGCCTTCGCCGAACTTCCGCGCCTTTCTCGCGCAGGCCGCGAAGGCCGACCCGAAGCTCGCGCGCAGCGTCGCGGCCTACGGCAAGAAGGCGCCGCTCCAAGGTGACGACCTCACCAACATCGCGCGCCTGCTGGGCCTGTACAACCGCCTGCACAACCATGACGCCGTGATCGCGAGCATCGATGCCATGGTGGCCCTGCCCACCGTGCGCATCGACAAGGTGCCACAGCACGAGAGCAAGGCCATCGTCGAGTTCGGCCAGATGGTCGAGAAGATGTCGATCGACTTCGGCCTGCAGTTCCGCAACGTCGACAACCGCATCTTCGAAGTCAAGCTGCCGGGCCGCGGCAGCGAAGAATTCGGCATCCTGACCCATGCCGACGTGGTGCCCGCGGTGCTGGAGGAATGGGTGCTCGACGACGGCACCCGGCTCGACCCGTTCAAGATGACCCGCGTGGGCGACATGCTCTACGGGCGCGGCACCATCGACGACAAGGGCTCCATCGCAGCCGTGCTCTACGCGATGAAGACGGTACGCGAGAGCGGCCTGCCGCTCGCGCGCACCATCCGCCTGATGATCGAGACGACCGAGGAAACCGGTGGCGACGCGATGAAGTACTACCGCGACCGGACCACGCTGCCCGACTACAACATCGTGCTCGACAGCAAGTACCCGGCCGTGGTCGCCGAAAAAGGCTCGGGCGGGCTGCGCGTGCTGTTCCCGGTGCAGGCCGCGGATGGCGCGCAGACCGCCATCACCGCAATGGCCGGCTCCGCCGCGGCCAACGCGGTGCCGCAAACCGCCACGGCGACCCTGAAAGGCGGCGACCTCGCGCAGGCCGCGAGCCGGCTCGAGTCGGCGAAGGCAGCCTTCATCCAGAAGTACGAAACCCAAGGCGGCAAGTTCGGCATCGACATCGCCCGCGCCAACGATGCCATCGACATCAAGGTGACGGGCGTTTCGGCCCATGGCTCGCGGCCGGAGGAGGGCGTGAACCCGTTGCCCCGCCTGGCGCTCTTCCTGCAAGAGTCGGGCATCACGCTGGCCGACAACCACTACGCCAAGGCCATCCGCTACCTGAACGGCCTCTACGCCCTCGATTACCTCGGCGAGAAGATGGGCGTGGCCTACAAGGACGACTTCATGGGCCCGCTGACCATGTCGCCCAACCTCATTCGCGAAAAGGACGGCAAGCTCGAAGTCACGGCCAACGTCCGCATGCCGCGCGGCAACACGCCCGCCGAGCTCACGTCATCGATCAACGGCAAGATCAAGGCGTGGGCCGCCGCGAACCAGGTCGCCGTCGACATCGACTACCAGCAGGGCGACTGGATGGCCCGCGATCCCAAGGGCGCCTGGCTCTCGACCCTGCTCAACATCTACGGCGACACCACTGGTCTCGAAGCCAAGCCGGTGCCCACCGCCGGCAGCACCACCGCCAAGCTGATGCCCAACGCCATCAACTTCGGCCCGGCCATGCCCGGCAAGAAGTACACCGCGCACAACGCCAAGGAGTTCAAGGAGGTGGTCGATCTCGATGCCGACATGCAGATGTTCACCGAGATGCTGGTGCGCATCGGCAACCTGAAGACGATGCAGTGATGCCGCCAGCGACGCCGGCGCCACGAAGCGCCGCCGCTCAGTAGCCGAGCTGCAGCGGGTTGCGCCGGGCCACGTCGCGCCGCGTCTGCTCGCGCACCACGGCGCAGTGCGGGTGCTTGTAGAACTGCGGCTTCGCGCACTGGTTGGCCTCGCAGCGCGACGCGGCGATGAAGTGCAGGTGCGAGCAGCCGGGGCGCGGGTCCGATGCCGCCGCGCGATGCTCCGGCTCGGTCTGCCGAACGGCGGCCACCTTGCGCGGCTGCTGATCGACCCGCTCGACATAGACCTCGTTCTGAGGCACGCGCGTGGGCTGATGCATCGGCTGCATCGGCTGAATCGGCTGAATCGGTTGCATCGGCTGCGATGGCGGTGGCGCCTGTACCGGCTGCATCTGCCGCGTCGGGCCCAGCGCGACGATGCGTTCAGTCGGGTCCAGCGCCTCGGTCGCGCGCACCGGCTCGGGTGCGCCCACCTTGGGGGCGTCCAACGGCGCCAGGGGCTCCCTGGCCGCCGCGACGGACACCGGCGACGCCGCCTTGGCCAGGGCGGGAGGGGGTACGGGATTCACCGGCACCTTGCGTGTGACGTAGGCGTACCAGCTGACGAAGACGGCGGTGACCAGCACCGACAGCACCGCGAAACGCACCCAGAAAGATTTGGTCTCGATCGGCAACTGTCCCGCGGGCGGCAGGGCCGCCGCCACGGGCGCGGCACGGGCGCCGCGCAGCGACTTCATGCCTTCGAGCGCCGAGGGGCCGGTGGCGATGAAGGCCGGCAGCTTGGCTGCGCAGCCCTTGCAGAACTTGGCCGTCTCGCGGTTCTCCGTGCCGCACTGATCACAAACAATGGGCATCTCAGATCTCTCGGCCGAGCCCCCGTGCGCTCATCAGGGCCTTGAGGCGCCGCACCTCATGCTCCAGATCGAGGATCAGGGCGGCCGCGTCCAACCCCACACCGAAATCGCGCTCCAGCCGTCGCGCATCCAGCGCGCACTGCAGGTCGGCGCTATGGAAGCACCAGTCGTCGGGTCGCTCGGCAGGGGTGCGCACCTCGACGATGCCGACCTCGACCAGCTGGACGACCCAGCCGACTTCGGCCCCGCAGGCATGCGCCAGCTCGTGCGCGCGCAGCGGATGCGCGCTGCCCAGGGCGGTGCTGTCGTAAGAAGGGCGGGTCATGGCGTCTCAGACTCCCAGGTGGCGGCGTGGATCGAAGGGGGCTGCCTGAGCGAGCTGCTCGTAGGCCTTGCGGGCGGCGTCGGTGTCGGCGGGCGGCAGTGCGATCTCCAGCAGCAGGTAGAGGTTCCCCGGCGGCTTGCCGGGCAGGCCGCGTTCCTTGAGCCGCAGCTTCAGGCCGCTGCGGGCGTTGGGCGGCACCTTCACCTCGACCACGCTGCCGGCCGGCGTGGGTACCTGGACCTGGGCGCCCAGGGCCGCTTCGCTCGGTGTCACGGGCAGCGTCATGTAGAGATCACGGTCTTCGATGCGGTAGAGCTTGTGGGGTGCGATTCGCACCTCGAGGTACAGGTCGCCCGCCGGCTCGCCCCCATGGCCCGGCATGCCCTGGCCGGCCAGCCGGATGAACTGGCCCGGGTGCACGCCGGGCGGGATCTTCACGCTCAGGGTGCGGGCCTTCCATTCGGGCCGGCCCTGGTCGTCCAGCACTTGAGAGCGCAGGGCGATCTCGCGCTCGGCGCCATGCAGCGCATCTTCCAGGGCGATCTCGATGGCCGCGTGGTGGTCTTCGCCACGCGCCCGGTAGTGGCGGCGCTCGGCGCCACGGCGTTCGGCCGCCCCGAACATCGACGAGAAGAACTCGCTGAAGTCCGCATGGTCGGCCGGCCCCTGGCCCGGGCCGCGGTGGAATTCGAAGCCCTCGTCCCAGCCCGGCGGCGGCTGAAAGCCTTCGCCAGGTCGGCCGCCTGCATGGCGGCCCTGGGCGACTTGTTCGGCCAGGGCATCGTAGGCGGCGCGCTTCTCCTTGTCGCGCAGCACGTCGTTGGCCTCGTTGATCTCGCGCATGCGCTGGTCCGCGTCGGGCTCCTTGCTGACGTCGGGGTGGTACTTGCGCGCCAGCTTGCGGTAGGCCTTCCGGATGTCGTCTTCCGACGCGCTGCGTTCGACGCCGAGTGCCTGGTAATAGTCCTTGAAGTCCATGTGAAAGTGGGGCGGAAGGCGAAAGAGATGTGCGTGATGCAGCTCAGCCGCTATGAGTGGCGCCGGCCCCCGAATGTTGCAGGAGCGGCATCACGGTCGTTGTAGGACCGCTTCCACGGCGTGACAAATCGTGACCGACATCTCGTGTCGTCGTCATGCCGCGAGGTGCTCGCGATACCAGTTGGCCGCCTGGGCACGCGACGTCAGGTCGAGGCGTTCGAGGATGCGGGCCACGTGCCGTTTGACCGTGTGCGGGCTCAGATCAAGGCAGCGCGCGATGAGCTTGTTGCTCTGGCCTTCGGTCAGCAACGCGAGCACCTCCAGCTCGCGCGGGCTGAGGCCTGCGGTGTCGATCGCAAGATCCGCCTCGGCCCGTGGAGGTCCGGGCCGGCTGCGCACGGCGGCGTCGACCCATCGGCGCAGATCCGCCAGAAGCCCGGCGTTCGCGACATCGCCCCAGGCTGCGGCGGACAAATCCCGCAGGCCCTGCACGCCCGTGATGAGCAGCTCGCCGACGTTCCCGTGAATGGCCGCGCGTTCGAGAAGCGGTTGGAGTGCGCGCCAGGCCGCCCCGGGCGAACCATCGGCGAGTTCGGCGAGCGCCAGTCGCGTCCGTGCCATGGCTTCGACGTGGATGTACCTCGGCAGGTCCGGATTGGCGGCCAGTTCGCGCAGGATCGCCAGCGCCTCGCCGATCCGCCGTTCCTCCAGCGCCAGCGTGGCTTTGAAGATCAGAAGGTACTGGGACATCGAAGGATTCCCGCGCGCGGCATCGGCTTCGAGGCGGGGCAGGTGCATGCGCACGGTCGGCCAGTCCTCGATGGCGATGGAAGCGCGCAGCCCGAGGGCGACGTACGAGAGGTGCACGTCGCTGGAGGGATCGATCGATTCGATGTGCTCGAAGAGCTTGTCCCGTTTGATCCGCGCCGCATCGCGGTCATCGACGATCACGTCGCGGTTGAGCTGCTGGTTCAGCAGCATCAGCTGCAGGGCCACCGGCTGGCCCAGCCAGCGCGCGTCGTCCTCGACGCGCTGGAACGACTGCGACAGTTCCGCGGTGCGGCCCTGCCAAAGGAGGAGCCACCCCTCCGTCACGTTCGCGGCGGCCTGGAGCGCCCAGTGTGCGCCGCCCGCGGCCGCTCTGGCGCCATCGACCAGGCGCTGGAAATGCGCACTGACGCCCGGACGGTTGATGAACACGTTGATATGCGGCATGCAGCGCGCCCAGAACTCGGCACTGGCTCCGCGAAGCAGCAGGGCGACCACGTTGCCGAGGTGGCGACCCGGGCCTTCGAGCGAACCGACCCGACCCTCGATCCAGAAATCGAGCATTTCCACGAGCGTCTCGGTCTCCAGGTCCATCGGTCGTGCGCGCACGCGCTGGCCGAGACGGCGCGCCTCGTCGACGCGTCCACAAAACACGCTGCCGAGCGCTTGCATGGCACGGGCGCGCTGGGCTTCGTCGTGCCGCTGTAAGGCGTCGAACCCGGACGCGGCATGCTCCATGATCGCCGCGACCTGGGCGTGTTGCGATTGCGGCCAGGCGCACAGACCTCGGACGTAAGCGAGCACGGCCGACGTATCACGGATCTCGGATGGAAACTGGTCCACGATGCGAAGCACCTGGCCGACCCCGTCGCTCGTCAGCAGGTCCGGGGTTGCGTTGCCAAGACTCTCCTGCGCTGCGTCCCAGGCCCCGGCGCGCAGGTGCATCAGCGTGCGGCGCACCGGGTCGGGTTCACCCGCTGCGGCGACGCGCAGCAGCGCCGGTACCTCCAAGGGGAAAACCCGGCGCAGGCGCTCCTCGAGGAAGTCGCGAAAAAGGTCGTGCAGGCGCATCGTCAGCTCGTCGCCATTCAGCACCGACACGAACAGGCGCCGCCGTTCGATGTCTTCCAGCAACTCGTACGTGTGCGGACTGCCGCTGACCTCGCTGCATCGCGACAGGCTCAGTTCCGACAGCACGGAGCAGCGCAGCAGGAAGTCCTGCAACTCTTGCGGAAGGCCTGCGAGCACTTCGCTTGCCAGGAACTCGAAAAGATACCGGCGGTTCTGCAAAGCGCCCTTGGCGGCGGATGCTCCGAAGCGTTCGCGGGCTTCGAGGCTCAGGCAGAGCCCGGCGGCCCAGCCTTTGGTTCGGGACAGCAACTGCTCGGTCAGTGACGGATCGTCGCTTCCCATGGCGTGCCGGCAAAGCGCACCTACTTCGCTCCGGCTGAACTCCAGCGCTTGCTCGTCGAACTCGGTCATTTCACGGCGAACACGCCAACGCCTCAGCGTCAGGGGTGGCTCCGTGCGGGTCGCGATCGCCATCGTCCACCGTTGCGGCAGGTCGTCGAGCAAGTGATCCAGAAACTCGAACACGCGAGCATCGGCCACAGCGTGGAGGTCGTCGATCACGATGACGCCGCCCTCGGGGGCGTCCGTGGCGTGCAGGGTGCGCAGCAGCGCGGCTGCCGTCTCGCGCAGCCGCCCGCGCGCCACCAGATCGAACAAGGCTTCGGGCGCCAGGCGCCAGGGTGGATCGAGGGGTTCGAGCGCTTCGATCAGGTGGGAAAGAAAACGCTGCAGATCGTCGTCCTCGTCGGCGGTGAGCCAGGCGAAAACGCAGCCCGTCGGCAGGCGCTGCAGTTGGCGCGACAGCGCTGCCGTCTTGCCATAGCCCGCCGGAGCCACGAGCAGCACCAGGCGCTGGTGCGCCATCGCCTCACCCAGCCGCTGCTCGAGCCCGGTACGCTGGATCAAGCCGCTGCGGAAGTGCGGCACCTCGATCTTCGCCTTGACGAGGACGTGGGACTGCATGGGGTGGTGGACTGTTCAAGCGGGCCCGACCCGTGCCTGCTCAGGCCAGGGCCGACCCACCTCCATCCGCTTGCTGCAGCAGCGGCTTCACCGACCAGGCCCCGCCGTCGCGCTCGAAGCGCAACGGCTGTGCATTGCCCAGCACGGCCGCATCCGAGGGCACGTGCAGGGCGGCGGCCAGCACATGGAGTGATCCCCCGTGCGCCACGATCAGCACCGGCGCCGGATGCTCGAGCGCAGCCGCCAGCGCAGCGCGCTTGCGTGCGACGAATTGCGGCAGCGTCTCGCCGCCCTCAGGCTCGCAGGCCCAGTCCAGGTCGGCCGACGAGGTGCCGATCAGCGCGCCGAAATTGCGCTCGCGCAGGCCTTCGAAGTGCAGTGGCGTCAGGCCCAGCCCGGCCGCCACCGTGTGCGCGGTGTCGAAGGCGCGGCGCGCGTCGCTGCAGACCACGCTGCGGATCGGCTCGCCGGCCAGCCGCTCGGCGGCGCGCGTGGCCTGCTCCAGGCCCAGTTCGCTCAATTCGATGTCGACGCCCTGGAAGATGCGCTTCGCATTGCCTTCGGTCTGGCCGTGGCGCAAGAAGTAGAAGTGGTCGCAGGCCGGAGCCAGGGGCTCGGCGGCGGAGAGGCGGATCAGTTCGGCCAGACCGGGATGCATGGATTCCTTTGTGTTTCGCAGTGGGTTCGATTCAGTAGGCGAGCCGGAGCGGTGCGCCCACGCGCTGCGCCTCGACGTCGGCGCGGTGGAAGGGCAGCGGGTGCCATTGCTTGGCCGCGAACAGCGGCAGCTGGTCGTAGGCGCGGGGCGAGGCGGGGTCGCTGCTCTGTCCGTAGGTCAGGATAGCGTGCGCGACCGGCCCGCGCTCGTCGAAGCCCACCACCTGCATGTAGCTGCTGCCGTAGTTGATGCGGTAGCCCTGCGGGTCGATCAGCGACTGGCCCTGGCTCTCCACCTTGTTGAGCACGCCCTCGAACTCGTCGCCGCCGTGGATCGCGACCTTCTGGCCACGCACCAGGCGGGCCTGCACTTCGCCCAACGGCACGTCGGCCGCGAAGCCGGCGGTGCGCACGATGCCCACTGCCTCGCCCAACGCCTTGAACACCGCGTCGCGGGTGGCCGGCGTCGCCATGTCGAGCCCCGCCGGCGTGACCACCGGCCGCGCCGGGTCGAAGGGCACGCGCCAGACGCGCGGAATGTCCTTGGCCTTGCGCCAGAACTCGCGGAACAGCGGGGCGCCCTTCGAGGCGCTGTTGCTGGTGCGGTCCCAGGCCGCGAGCACGCGGCAGCCCAGTGCCTGGTCCTGCACCAGGGTGGCGGCGTTGGCGGCGCAGGCGGCGGCCAGGTCGTCCATCACCAGCATGCCGGCCAGGTTGCGGTCGCGGAAGATCACGCTGCGCAGGTCTGCCGCGCCCATGCGGTTGCCCGGCAGGCCGTCGGAGCCGCCCAGCCGCGATTCGATTTCCATGACGCCGCTGCGCGTGCGCAGCCGCTGTGGCGTACCGACCAGGCCGACCAGCGGCGAGATGTTCGGCGGCGGCGCCAGGCGCGGGTTGGAGAGCCAGTAGCTGTCGTTGCTGTTCTGCACCCAGTCCGGCGTCACCACCACCGGCATGCGGGCCGGCGGCGTCACGCCCGGCATGGCCGCGCCGGCGTCGCGCTGCCAGGCGCAGGCCGTGCGCGAGCCGTCGAGCACCGCCAGGCCGGCCGAGCGCCAGAGCGCCGCCGCATTGGCCGAGGGGGCGCAGCGCTGCAGCATGTCGGCCGGCACGTCGGGCACCACCGACAGGTCGGCATACATCGCGTTGCCTTCGCGGTCGGCCGCGATGGTGTTGATCCACGGCATGCCCTGGTTGCCCATGGCCGCCCGCAGCTCGGCCACGTTGCGCGCCACGGCCATCTGCATCCAGCTCTGGGCCGAGCGCACGTTGCCGGCATTGGCATCGCGAATCGCATAGGCCCGGCTCGTGGTCCAGCCCAGGCCGGCGCGGGGCAGCGAGATCACCGGGCCCCAGTCGGTGTAGTAGAAGGTGCGCGGCGGCAAGGCGGGGTCGACGCCGGGCACGACGACGGTGCGCGTGCTCATCTTGCGCGTCTGGCCGTCGACGACGTAGGCCGTGGGGTCCGACGGATCGAGCTGCAGCTCGTACAGCGTGAAGCGCTTGCCGGTCGACACCGTGTGGGTCCAGGCCACGTCCTTGTTGAAGCCGATCGCCACCACCGGGCTCAGCCCGCCGGTGGCACCCATCACGTCGAGCCTGCCCGGAATGGTCAGGTGCATCTCCCAGAAGCGGTTGGTGCCGGTCCAAGGGAAGTGCGGATTGCCCAGCACCAGGCCGCGGCCGTCCGGTGTGGCGTTGCGGCCGAAGGCCCAGCCGTTGGAGCCCAGCTCGCCACCTTCGGGGTTGGCATTGAAGCTGTGGCGGCCGATCTCTGCCACGGCCTGGTCCATCGGCACCGGCGCTTCGGCGGTGCGCGTGCCGGGCGCGGGCGGCGTGGCTGCCAGCACCGCGCCGGCCAATGCACCGAGGCCGCCCTGGATCATCGACATCTCGGTGGTGCGCGATAGGTCGGCCGCCGTCATGGGCCGCACCCACGACTTGTTGCGGCAGGCCTCGGGCAGGCCGCCCGGACCTGTGTCCTGCAGGTAGCGGTTGTAGCCGGCGACGTAGCCGCGCAGTGCGGCCTTCACCTGCTCGCTGGTGGTCGCGCCGGCGCGCGCCAGCGCGGCGTCGTCCATGTGCGCGCGCACGAACTGGTCGATCTGTGCATTGGGCAGTCGGCCCAGCCCCAGTTCGCCCAGGGCCTGGGGTCCCAGGAACTGCGAACGCTCGCCGCGCACGGTGAGCAGGTGCTCGGCGGTCTGGCAGACGTTGTCCTGCGCATGCGCGTAGGCCACGCCGTAGGCAATGCCTTCGTCGTCGGGGGCGGTGATGTGGGCGATGCCGTAGGTGGTGCGCTCGATGGTCACGCTGCGGCCACCGGGGGCCGGGGGTGTCGCGCATGCAGCGAGGAGGGCGACGGAGGCGAGCGCCAAGGCTTGGGGAGCGAATCGCAGAGAAGTCATGAGCCGGGTTGAACTGTGAACATGTTCAACATTGAAGCCGGCCCGGTGCGAGGGCGGGTAAGGGCTAACCCGGGGCAGGGTTGCCGGAGGACGTGACCTTGGCGCGGGCAAAGGACGGGCCAACGGTCGGCACGGGCGTCAGATGCCTGCCCCGAATCCATGCACGGCCCAGATGACACCAAGTAAGCGCAAGCCGCACAACATGTCGAACAGCCGTCGTTTCATGGGGCAACCGTATCGCGCGGTCGTTCGACGCACGTCATGGGGACGAGTAACGTGAAGCACGAGCCCTTTCCAAGAACGGATCGAACCTCTATCGCGTAACCAAGCCGATCCGCGAAGCGCTTGACGATGGCGAGGCCCAGTCCCGAGCCTTTTCGGGCGCTTCCGCTTTCGTCCTCTCGATGAAAGGCTTCAAAGATTCTTTGGTGTGCGTCCGCACGGATGCCCGGGCCTTGGTCCCAGACCTGAAGCGCCATGAATGAACTGCGTCGCCGCGCACAAACCAACACGCCTCCGCGCGTGAACTTCATGGCGTTCGAAACCAAGTTCTCGAGTATGCGCAACAGCATCGAAGGGTCGGTGCGAATGACAACGGACGTTCTGCGGAAGCGCAGGATGGCCCCATCCTCGATCGATGCATTCTCGAAGGTCAGGTCCAGGCTTTGGAACATCGATTGGATGGTCGTTCGTTCAGGTTGAGCCTTGGTGTCCAGCGCCTCGATGCGAGCGAAGTCGAGCACCTTGTCGATGTATTTCTGGAGTGCATTCAACTCCTGTCCCAGGCGCTCCAACGGCCGCGCTGCATCAGCGTCGCCCTTGCTGGCCGACATGGCCGAAGACACCCACAACTTGGCCGCGTGCAGTTGCTGTCGAAAGTCGTGACTCGCCTCGGAAAAAAAGACCGATCTTGTCTGGAGCGTGTTCCAGGCCGCGTTCTTCAACGCTTCAAGCTCTTGGTTGGAACGTTCAAGTTCGGCGAGAGCCTGGCCGCGCGCGAGTTGCGCATCAACTTGCCGGATCGAAACAAGCACGTTGAGCCAGATGATGGCCGTCACGCTCGCGTTCACAGCCATCAGGGCGGGCGCCGTCGCAGTCTTATTGACCCAGAAAGCGTAAGAGATCCCGGACCAGAGAAGCAGGTAGTAGCTCATCGACGTCACAGGCGTCACCGGCCACATACCCGTCATCGAGATCGAAATGCCAAGGAAGCCGATGAACAGCATGAGTTCGCGCAGAGAAAGCTCCGGCCCCACGAACAACTGCGTCGTCCATATCCAGAACGTGCAACCTACCAGGCCGCTGGCCAACGGCAGGCTCTTGAGCAGCGCAGACTTCTGCACGGCAGACGGTGGCAATCGTTGCAGCGGCGCCACCATTCCCATCCGCAACACCCAGCTGGCCAGGAAGACACCAACCCATTGCCAAAGCGAGGCGGGCGTCATGATCGGGTAGAAACGATGAACGGCGATGAGCCCCAAGACCGTCGTCCAGTTGACGACCTGCTGGATCGCAAATGCACGCATGGCGAGATGCTTGTGGGCCGGACTCACCGTCAGCAGCAGTCGACCACGCGGCCGCGCTCGCAGCTCGCCATCGCTCGTCGGCGTCTCATCCAGGCATGGCTGCGTATCGAGACGCGCATTCACGCGAGCACTCCGCGCAACGTCACCAAACCAAACCTGAGCGCGCGCTGCACAGCGTGGGCGCGCGAGTTCACATCGAGCGCGTCCATGGCCGAATCGATGTGGTAGTTGACGGTACCCATGTGCAGCTTGAGGATCTGCGCAATCTGCTTGGTCGACTTGCCTTCGCTGACCAGTTGCAAGCATTCGGTTTGCCTCGCAGTCAGGCGGGGCACACCTGCAGTTGTCGAGCAGGCAGCGGGAAACGACTTTTCCCCGGCGAGCACGGTATCGAGCGCGCGGACCAGGGGCTCGACCTCCATGGCCTTGAGGATGTAGCCAAGAAAGCCGGCGGCGCGGATCTGCGCGATGTAGTCCGGCCGCGGCGAGCCGGTGAGGATGCATGTGATCGGCGCCTTGCCTGCGCGTGCGATCTCGGTTGCGAGAGACAGGCCCACGGCGCCGGGCACGTCGAGGTCCAGGAGGATGAGGCCCCAGTGCGCCGGCTGTGAACTCAGCGCTTGAAGCGCCTGCTGCGCTGTATTGCAAACATGGATCGATGCCACGCGAGGGTTGCGGGAAACCTTGTCTGCTGTTGCTTCCGAGACGACCGGCTGGTCTTCGACCAATAGAACATTCATGTTGTTTGCTTCTCCCCGAACCGCATTGTGCAAGACGCCTGCGTGCGGCTCCGCGGCCGGATCATCCACGTCCTTGGCTTTTTGTCCCTGGTAATCCTCACTAGTTGCCAGAAGCCTGGCGATTCATAGATTCAGTTTTCGTTGCAATCACAACCAAGGAGTACTGAATGTTCGACGATCGCGAAGCCATGAATGGCTATGGACGCGCGCAGATGCTGGCCGAGGGCATCCTGATGGACATGAGCCGATGGGCGAGCAAGGCCGGCATCACGGTGCCTGTCGCGATGACGCGGAACGCGTGGACCGCATGCGTCGAGGGCATGGATATATCGGTCGAGAGCGATGCCGCTTGCAGGGCTTCCGATTTGCTGCTTTGGGCCACGTTGCTGATTGCCCACGCAGAGGCACTCCGGCAAGACGGGCCGACGGTTCAGTTCCCGCTGCATCGCAGAGTGCAAAGCGGACCGCGCCTGTCGCTGATCATGGAACGCCATGCCGGCGACGATGGGGAAGAGGTCATGACGATCATGCTGCCTTGGCAGGATTGAGAAGGCGATGGCCGCCATCGGCCATCCTCGCGGACAAGTGCTCCCGAGGACTGCAGAAGGGCGACGGTCCGCCCATTTCAGGTGCCGACGCGGGTGCGATACCAGTCGGCCGCCTGCACGCGCGAGGCCAGGTCCAGCCGGTTGAGGATGCGTGCGACATGGCGCTTGATGGTGTGCGGGCTCAGGTCCAGATCTCGCGCGATCAGCTTGTTGCTCCGTCCGTTGGCCAAGAGCGCAAGCACCTCGAGTTCACGTTCGCTGAGGCCGGCATGGTCTTTTGCCGATCCCGTGGCCGGCCTGGCTTCGGCGCCGACCTTCAAGCGTCGGGACGTGTCGACCCAGTTTCGCAGGATGGCCAGGCCATCGTCGGACGCTGCGCCCCGCCATGGGGCGGTGGCCAGCTCGGTCAAGGTCTTCGAGCCGGTGTACATGATCGGGCCGAGTTCGCCGCCCGCGCCGAAGCGCTCGATCAAGGGCGACAGCGCCTGCCACGCGGCGCTCGGTGAACCGACGGCCAGCTCGGCCCGTGCGAGGTGCACCCGCGCCATGACGCCGACGTAGGTCGCCTCGAGCAATCCCGCATTGGCGACCACCTCGCGCAGCGTGATCAGGGCGTCGTCGACGCGGTGCTCATGCAGCGCCAGCATCGACCGGGTGGTACGCAAGAGCAACTGCATGGGAGGCGCGTCGTGGCCGGGCTGCGCTTCGAGCGCGGCGATATGCGTGCGCACGGTCGGCCAGTCGCCGATGGCGGCGAAGGCGCGGAGGTTCATCGCCAGCGAAAGCGAGGCGAGGTCGCTGGAGCGGTCGAGGTCGGATGTCTGCTTGTAGACGACGGCGCCGGTGGTGCGCACGGCGTTCTCTTCGCCGCAGATGACCTGTGCCATCACCCGCAACATGAGCAACCAGGCGCGCAGGGTGGGGGGCTGGCCCAGCCAATGAGAGTCGCCCTCGATCCGTTCGAACGCCACTTCCAGTTCTTCCATTCGGCCTTGCCACAGAAGAAGCCAGGCTTCCGTGACGTTGACGTTGGCTTGCAGCGACCAGTGCCGGTCGCCGGCCACCGCCCGGACGGCGTGAATCAGGCGCTGGATCTGCGCCGCCACGCGGGGGCGGCCGATGAACAAGTTGACCCGCGGGATGAAGCGAGTCCACAACTCGGGCGTCGCGCCTCGCATCATCAGGTCGATCAAGCCCGACAGTCGGCGGCCCGGGCCGTCGATCGGGCCGTTGAGGTTTTCGTGCCAGAAGTCGAGCCACTCGCACAGTGTCTCGGTCTCGAGGTCCATGCGATGCGAGCGAAGCACCTGGCCCAACTGCCGCGCCTCCATCATCTGGCCGCAGAAGAGCATGGCGAGCGCCTGCATCGCCCGTGCGCGCTGCGCGTCGTCGTGCCGGCCCAGCGCATCGTGGCCCGCCGCGGCATGGGCCATGTCGGAACGGACCGTGCTGTACTTGTCGTGCCGCCAATTGCACAGGCCGCGGGCGTAGGCCAGCCAGGGCGACTGGGCTTGGATGTCTGCCGGAAACTGCTCCACGATTCGCATGACCTCGGCGCCTGCATCGTTGGCCAGCATGTCGCCGGCGGAGGCGCTGAGCGCGTGCTGCGCCTGGTCCCAGGCGCCCGCGCGCACATACATGAGGATGCGGCGCAGCGGGTCGGCTTCGCCTGCAGCGGCTTGGCGCAGCAACCCGGGCACCTCTTCCGGGTGAAGCCGTCGCAGGCGATCCTCCAGGAAGTCGCGAAAAAGATCATGAAGCCGCAAGGTCAGCTCTTCGCTGTCGAGCACCGAGACGAACAGGCGGCGCCGCTCGATGTCCTCCATCAACTCGACGACGCGCGCATGGCCGGTCATCTGTTCGCATCGCAGTGCCGTGAGCTCGGCGAGCAGGGAACAGCGCATGAGGAAGGTCTGCAGCTCGACCGGCAGGCCATCGAAGATTTCGCTGGCGAGGTAGTCGAACAGGTGCCGGCGGCTTTGCCAGACCCGTTTCGGTTCGCTGCCGGGCGCCGTTCTCGACGCTTCGAGGCTCAGGCACAGGCCGGCGGCCCAGCCGCGCGTCCGCTCGTGCAGCCGCTGGGCCTGCTCGGCGTCGTCCTGTCCGGTGGCGCTGTACCACAAGGCCTGCACCTCGTCGCGGGAAAAGCTGAGCGCCGTTTCGTCGAATGCCGACATTTCGCGCCGTGCCCGCCAGCGCGCCAGCGCCAGCGGCGGCTCCAGGCGCGTCGCCACCACCAGCGTCCAGTTCTGCGGCAGATGTTCGAGCAGTCGATCGAGGAACTCGAAGATGAGCGGGTCGACGACGGTATGCAGATCGTCCAGCACGATCACGCCGTGCGGCGTGTCCGTGGCCTCGAGCGTGGTGACCACGGCGCTCGCCGCCTCGCGCAGATGGCCCTGGGCCAGCAGGTCGAACAACGCTTCGGGTGCGACGCGCCACGGCGGATCGAGCGGGTCGAGCGCTTCGATGAGGTAGCCGAGCAAGCGCCGGAGGTCGTCTTCCTCGTCCACGGTGAGCCAGGCGACCCCGTAACCTTCAGGCAGGCGCTGCAACTGGCGAGACAGCGCTGCCGTCTTGCCGTAGCCCGCCGGCGCGACGAGCAGCACCAGGCGACGGCTCGTGATCGCTTCGCCGAGGCGGTGTTCCAGGTCCACGCGGTCGATCAAACCGCTGCGAAACAGGGGGGCCTGGATCTTGGCTCTGGCGATGTGACTGTTGGTGTGCATGCCCGGCGGACGACTATGCCAGGAATGGCCCAGAGATGCAGCGCGCGCTTCCGGCGTTCACCGCGGGGCGGGACTCGTAGGCGTACGGCCTCAGGTCCCGGTGGCGGGCATGTGGCCTGCGACGTGCTTGCTGTGCCATGCGGCGGCTTCGAGCCGCGACGACACGTCGAGCCGGTCGAGGATGCGTGCCACGTGGCGCTTGACCGTGTGCGGGCTCAGGTCCAGATGCCGCGCGATCAGCTTGTTGCTCTGCCCGGCAGCCAGCAGCGCGAGGACCTCGAGTTCGCGCGGGCTGAGGCCTGCATCGTCGGCCTCGGTGGACATCCGCCGTTCCTGCCTGCGCAGGGGCGCACTGGACTGCGCGACGGCCTCGATCCACCGGCGCAGGGCGGCCAGTTTGTCCGCGGGCGCGCTTCGATCCCAAGGGGCGCGCGACAGTTCGGTGAGCGCCTGGACCCCGGTGCCCAGCAACTCGCCCAGGTTGCCTTGGATCGTCACCCGGTCGATCAGCGGCTCCAGCGCCTGCCAGGCTGCACCTGGCGATCCGCCCGCCATCTCGGCGAGTGCAAGCCGCGTACGGACCATGGCGTCGAGGTAGGTGGTGTTGAGCTGTGCCGAGTGGGCGACCAGATCGCGCAGGTCCGCCAAGGCCTCGCCCACGCGGCCGTCGTGCAATGCCAGTTGCGCGGTGAAGGCGCGCATGAACATCTGCAGGCTGGGGTTCTCGCGGCCGGCGTCGAGTTCGAACCTGGGCAGATGCACGCGCAGGTGCGACCAGTCTTCGATCGCGACCGAGGCGCGCATGGCCACGGCAAGGTACGTCAACGGCAGGTCGCTGGAGGGATCGAGCGAGTTGGCATGCGCGACGAGAAGATCTCGGGCCTGGCGAACGGCACTCCGGTCGTCACGCAACACGTGATAGTTGAGCTTCTGCACGAGCAGCCGCGCCCGAAGATTCGCAGGCTGGCCCAGCCAGCGTGCGTCTTCCTCGATCCTCTGAAACAGGCTTTCCAGTTCGCCGATGCGGCCTTGCCACAGCAGCAGGTACGCCTCGGTCAGGCGCACGTTGGCCTGGAAAGACCAGTGCGCCTCGTCGACGGCCAGCTTGGCACTGTCCACCAGCCGCCGGATCTGCTGGCCGACGCCAGGGCGGCTGATGAACATGTTGACGTTGGTGATGCAGCGGGCCCACAACTCGGGGCTTCCGTTGCGCTGCAGCAGCGTGACGACCTTCGATAGGCGCTCGCCCGGCCCCTCGACGGGACCATGGTAGGCCTCGTACCAGAATTCGAGCAGTTCGCTGAGCGTTTCCGTCTCCAGATCCATCGGCCTCGCGCGGACCATCTCGGCCAGGCGCCGGGAGGCGTCCATCTGGCCGCAGAACAACACGGCCAGCGCCTGCGTCGCCTGTGCGCGCTGCGCCTCGTCGTGGCGTCCTTCGGCGGCGAATCCGGTTGCCGCGCGGTCCATGGCCGCGGCGACGGCGGTGTACTGGTCATGGGGCCAGGCGCACAGGCCGCGCAGATAGGCCAACATCGGCGAGCGTTCCTGGATGTCCGGAGGGAACTGCTCCACCAGGCGGATCACTCGTGCGCCTTCGTCGCTGGCCAGCATGTCGGGCGTGGCGTCGGCCAGGCTCCGCTGCGCCTCTTCCCACGCACCCGCGCGGAGGTAGGTCATGGTGCGGCGCACGGGATCGGCCTCGCCCGCGGCGGCACGGCGCAGCAGGGCCGGGACTTCGTCCGGATACTGGCGGCGCAGCCGTTCCTCGAGAAAGTCGCGAAACAGATCGTGCAGGCGAAGCGTCAATTCTTCGCCGTCGAGCACCGAGACGAACAGCCGGCGGCGTTCGAGCATTTCGAGCAGCTCGGCCGCGCGCGGATTGCCGCTGACCTGTTCGCAGCGTTCGACCGTGAGTTCCGCAAGCACCGAGCAGCGCAGCAGAAATTGCTGCAATTCCTCGGGCAGGTCTTCGAAGACTTCGCTGGTCAGGTAATCGAACAGGTCGCGGCGGTTGCGCCAGACGTTCATGGGTGCGTTGCCAGTCGAGCGCGAAGAGGCTTCGAGGCCCAGGCAAAGTCCGGCCGCCCAGCCCTGGGTGCGGTCCCGCAGGCGCTGTGCTTCTTCCGGTTCGTCGCGCCCCGTCGCATGGCGCCACAGGTCCTGCGCTTCGTGCGCCGAAAAGCTCAGCGCCGATACGTCGAACTCGGCCAGCTCGCGCCGTGCGCGCCAGCGCCACAGGCCCAGCGCGGCCGGCGGCTCCTCGCGCGATGCGATCACCAGCGCCCAGTTCTGCGGCAACCCTGCGAGCAGGCATTCGAGGAACTCGAAGACGCGGTGGTCGGCGACGGCGTGCATGTCGTCCAGCACGATCACGCCACCTTGCGGCGTCTCGGTGGCCTGGATCGCGTGGAGCATGGCCGTCGCGGTTTCTCGCAGGCGGCCGTGTGCGACCAGTTCGAACATGGCTTCCGGCGCCATGCGCCATGGCGGGTCGAGCGGTTCGAGCGCTTCGATCAGGTGCGACAGGAATCGATGGAGATCGTCTTCCTCGTCGGCGGCCAGCCAGACGACGGCACAACCTTCAGGCAGGCGCTGCAGTTGGCGCGACAGGGCGGCCGTCTTGCCGTAGCCGGCAGGTGCGATGAGGAGCACCAATCGGCGGCTTCGAATGGCGTCGCCGAATTGCTGCTCGAGTTCACTGCGTTCGATGAGACCGCGACGGAAACGGGGTGCCTGGATCTTGGCCCTGGCGATGCTGATGGACTGCATGAAGACGAACGAAACAAGTTGTGACGACTATAGCGACGCCGCAGCGTCCAGCCGAGCGTCACAGCAACCATTCGATCGGCAGCAATGAAAGAAAGTTGACCCAGATGCGCCGGAGTGCACCGGCGCCGGGTTCGGTGTCGTACACCGTCTCGCGCTGGGCGTCGCGTTCGACCCACACGATGTGGGGGCCTGGCTTCGCCAGGCGCACCTCGTAGGCATAGGCCGGCACGACCTTGTCGATTTCTTCGGCTAGCCGCTGCGCCAGCACCGGACTGTCGATGACCACGCCCATCTCGGTGTTGAGCCGCACCGATCGCGGGTCGAGGTTGAGCGAGCCCACGAAGATGCGTGCGCGGTCCACCCCGAAGGTCTTCGCATGCAGGCTGGCGGCCGAACTGCCGCCCGGGTTCCGGAGCCGCTCTTCGGCGGGGCGCGGCGGCGGCGCGGCACCGGGCTTGAGCTCGTAGATCACCGCGCCGGCCTCGAGCAGGGTCTGCCGGTAGCGGGCATAGCCGGAGTGCACCGCGCTGACGTCGGTGGCGGCGAGCGAATTGGTCAGCACGCGCACCTTCACGCCGCTGCGCGCCAGGGCCGCCAGTTCCTGCGTGCCGTCCTGGCCGGGCACGAAGTAGGGCGACACCAGGTCCAGCTCGCGCCGCGGTTCGCCCATGGCCTCCTTCAACAAGGGAAACATCAGGGTTGCCTCGCGGTCCGCATCGGGCTGCACCTTCGAGGGCAGGTCGCTGACGACACGGGCATCGGCCCATTCGAAGCGCACGCGGTGCTCGTTCACGTCCCGGATCAACGGCGTCTGGCGCACGGCTTCGAGGTAGCGCTGCGTCTCGGGCAACTGGTGCAGTTGCGTCCATTGGGCCAGCAGGCGCGCCCGGTCATCTGCCGTTGGCGGCGGCAGCAGGCTGGACGCCGGGTAGGCGGCTTCGCTGTTCCAGTAGAGATCGAATTCACGCGAAACCTCGCGCACCACCGGGCCCACGGCCGCCACATCGAGATCCTGGAAGCCGAGTCGCGAATTGGCGCCGTAGTACTCGTCGCCCACGTTGCGGCCGCCGACGATGGTGACCTGGTTGTCCGCGGTGAAGGACTTGTTGTGCATGCGCCGGTTGAGGCGCGCGAAGTCGAGCACGAAGGCACCCAGGCGAAAGCCTCGGTTGGCGAAGGGATTGAACAGCCGCACGTCGATGCGCGGATGCGCATCGAGCACGGCCAGCGTGCCGTCGAGCCCGGCGGTGTTGTTGTCGTCGACCAGGATGCGCACGCGCACGCCGCGCTCGGCAGCGTCCCATGCGGCCTCGAACAGCAACTGCCCGGTGGTGTCGTTGCGCCAGATGTAGTACTGCAGGTCGAGGCTGCGCTCGGCCGCCTTCGCCAGCGCCGCGCGGGCTGCGAAAGCTTCTTCGGCGTCGATCAGCGGCAGGATGCCGGAGCGCCCCGGATGCGCTGCCAGCTCGGGTGCCAGTTCGCGGCCGAGCGCTGTGTCGTCGGTGCTGGTGAAGGCGGTGGAAGGCTGGCGCTCCGGCGTCGCCGGGAGCATCGCGCAGCCAGGCAGCACGAGCAGCCAGGCGCCGAGCGCGACTGCCGAAAAGATGCGGAGCACGGATTGCATGGGGCGCGAGCGTAACCGAGCCATGCCGGTGCGCGAGACGGAATCGAGGCCGGCTCAGCCCGCGGTGCGCGCGCGGTACCAGCCGGCGGCCTCGACGCGCGAGGACAGGTCCAGGCGATCGAGGATGCGCGCGACGTGGCGTTTGACGGTGTGCGGGCTCAGGTCCAGCAATCGGGCGATGACCTTGTTGCTCTGTCCGCCGGCCAGCAGCGCCAGCACCTCGAGTTCGCGCGCCGTGAGGCCGGCCGGCGCGGCAGGTGGGCTGCCCGGGCCTGGCACCGTTTCGGCCTTGGCCTTGAACTGCCGCAGTGTCTCCGACCAGTCGCGCAGGGTTGCCAGCTGGCGCTCGGGCACGGCAGTGCTCCACGCCGTGCGCGACAGCGCCGCCAGCGTCGGCGTCCCTGATGTCAGGATCGGACCCGTGTCGTTGCTGGCCATCACGCGCTCGATCAAGGGTTGCAGTGCGCTCCACGCCGAATCCGGCGCGCCGCTCGCCAGCTCTGCGAGCGCAAGCCGGGTGCGGGCCATGACGGCGATATAGGCGGTGTCGTGGAGCTGGGTGCCCGCCACCTGGGGCCGCAGCATCTTCAGGGCATCGGCGACCCGCCCCTCGTGCAAGGCCAGCATCGCCTTGATCGTGTCGATCTGCATCCTGATCGGCCCCGTTTCATACCCGACGGCGGCCTCGAGCTTCGGCAGATCGGCGCGCACCGCGTCCCAGTCCTCGACCGCGGCGTAGGCCCGGACGGTGAGCGCGAGGGACATCGACGGCAGCTCGCTGGCCCGATCCAGCGTGGCGGCCAGCGCGGCGATCGCGTCGCCGGTCGCACGAACGGCGGCCCTGTCATCGTGGGCGACATGCACCATGATCTTCAGCAGCAGCAGGCGCACACGCAAGCTGGGAGGCTGGCCGAGCCAGTGAGCATCGGCTTCGATTCGGTCGAATGCGAGTTCCAGCTCGGCGATGCGGCCCTGCCACAACAGCAGCCACGCTTCCGTCATGTTGATGTTGGCTTGCAAGGACCAATGCGTTTCGCCGGCCGCGGCGCGGGCCCCGCGCACCAGGCGCTGGATCTGTCGGCTGACTCCGGGGCGGCCGATGAACAGGTTGACCCTCGGCATGCAGCGAGACCACAGCTCGGCGCTGTCCGAGCGGTTCAGCAGGTCCACGAGCCGCGCCAGCCGCAGGCCCGGACCTTCGACGGGCCCCCGGTGGCATTCGTACCAGAAATCGAGCAGCTCGCAGAGCGCCTCGGTCTCGATGCTCATGGCGCGGGCGCGTACCGCCTGCCCGAGCTGCCGGGCCTCGTCCATCTGGCCGCAGAAGTACATGGCCAGCGCCTGCATCGCCCGGGCGCGCTGTGCATCGTCATGCAAGTCCAGCGCCTCGAAGCCTTGCGCGGCACGCGTCATCGTCACATGCACTGCGGCGTATTGGTCGTGCCGCCAATCGTGCAACCCGCGGATATAGGCCAGGCTTGGCGACCGGGCCTGAACGTCTGCAGGAAACTGCTCGATCATGTGAATGACCCGCTGGTATTCATCGGACGCCAGCATGTCCGGCGCCGCGGATGACAGGCTCTGCTGCGCCTCGTCCCATGCGCCGGCGCGCAGGTAGGCGAGCGTGCGGCGAACGAGGTCGTGCTCGCCGGCGGCGGCGCGACGCAACAGACCGGGCACCTCGTGCGGATTCAGCCGCCGCAGCCGCTCCTCCAGAAAATCGCGGAAGAGGTCGTGCAAGCGCAGCGTCAGCTCTTCTTCGTCCAGCACCGAGACGAAGAGCCTTCTGCGTTCGAGCTCGTCCAGCAACCCTTCCACGTTCGATTGGCCTGTGACCAAGGCGCATCGCTCGGCAGTGAGTTCGGACAGCACGGAACAGCGCAGCAGAAATTGCTGCAGTTCAACCGGCAGTGCTTGGAAGATTTCGCTGGCCAGGTAGTCGAACAGGTGCCTGCGGCTCTGCCAGACGCGACGTGGTGCCGAGGCGGACGATTGCTCCGATGCCTCGAGGCCCAGGCAGAGGCCTGCGGCCCAGCCTTGGGTGCGCTCGAAAAGCCGCTTCGCCCGTTCGGGGTCGTCGCTGCCGTTGGCATGCCGCATGAGCGCCTGCACTTCATCCATCGAGAAGCTCAGCGACGACGTGTCGAATTCGGCGAGTTCCCGGCGCGCACGCCAACGCGCCAGGCCCAGTGTCGGCGGCGGCTCCTCCCGCGTTGCGATGGCGAGAGTCCAGCCCGCAGGAAGTCCCTCGAGCAGAAGGCGCAGGAACTCGAAGACGTGCAGGTCCGTGACGCAATGAACATCGTCGAGCACGAGCACGCCGCCGTTGGGCACGTCGGTGGCTTCGAGCGTCTGAAGCAGTGCGTCCGCCGCCTCGCGCAGCTTGCCTTGCGTCACCAGGTCGAGAAGGATCTCGGGTGCGACGCGCCAGGGCGGATCGAAAGGGTCCAGCGCCTGGATCAGGTAGGACAGCAATCGCTGGAGGTCATCTTCCTCGTCGACGGTGAGCCAGGCGACGGCCCGACCGGCGGAAACGTCTTCAAGCTGACGTGACAGCGCCGCGGTCTTTCCATAACCGGCCGGCGCGACCAGCAGCACTGCGCGATATCTCGCCAATGCATCGCCGAGTTGCCTTTCGAGCCGGTTGCGCGGGATCAAGCCGCTGCGGAAATGAGGGGCCTTGATCTCGGCCCTGGCGAGGTGGATCGATTGCATGGCTCGGTGGCCGCACTATAGCCATGCGAGCACCTTCAGGCCGGCGCGGCAATCCCGCGCACCCCTCAAAGCTTCGGAATGCGCAGCGTCTTGCTGATCATCAGCGTGCCCGACAACGCGAAGAGCAAGGTCAGCGGATGCAGCGCCCAGGGGCCGACCATCCATTGCCCGCCCCACACCGCATCGCCGACGCGGCCTTGCCAGGCAGCCCAGGCCAGCACGCCGACCAGCACCACGCTGGTGGGGATGGGTGTGCCCTCGAAGTACTTGACCTTGTCGCCGCCGCCCGAGAGCGACTCGGCCGTGACGTTGTAGCGTGCCAGCCGGCTGACGCCGCAGCAGACGAAATAGACCAGGATCACGCAGTCCCAGCCGCCGTCGAGGCCGGCGGCGAAGCCGAGCGCCGCGGGTGCCACGCCGAAGGAGATGACGTCGGCGAGCGAATCGAGTTCACGCCCGAGCGCGGACTGGGTCTGCCGCCAGCGCGCGATGCGGCCGTCGAACACGTCGAAGATGAAAGCGGCCGGCGCCAGCGCAGCGGCCCACAGGAAATGCGCGAGCGACTGGCTGCCGACGTAGGCCATGGCGAGAAACACCACGCCGACGCCGCAGGCGGCATTGCCCAGCGTGAACAAGTCGGCCAGGTGAAAGCCGCGGATCATCGAAAAGTGCTTGCGCGTCATCGCCGCGACCGGGGCAGTGGAGGGCATGGTCGACCTTCGCTTCGGTGATGGAATGGCCGCACCTTAGCGCACCTGTCGCGGCGGCCGTGTAGTCGCAGTCCGATGCCGCCCGTGCTCAGGCCGGCAGGGCGCAGGCCGTCTCATGCGCCTCGGTGATGGCCGCGAAGCGACGCAGCAGCGCGGTGGCTTCGGGGGTGGGTGCCACCTGGTCGCGCAGCGCCGACGGGTCGAAGCCGCGGGAGCGCAGCTCGCCGGCCGAGCGGTCGACGTAGACGCGCATCACCGCGTCGTCGAACTCGGGGTGGAACTGCAGGCCCCAGGCGCGTGGGCCCACGCGAAAAGCCTGGTGCGGCTCGAAAGCATTGCCGGCCAGATGCACCGCGTGTGGCGGCAAGCGCAGGGCGCTTTGCCAATGCACCACCTGCGCCTTGAAATGCGCAGGCAGCGCCTGCAGCAGCGGATCGCCGGCGGCCGCGGGCGTGAGCGCGACGTCGACGGTGCCGACCTCCGGGCCGCCCGGATGGTCGCCTGCCTCGCCGCCCAGTGCGTGGGCGAGCAGCTGGTGTCCGTAGCAGATGCCGAGCATCGGCGTGCCGTGCGCGACCAGCTGCGCGATCCATTCGGCGGTCGATTCGCTCCAGTCTTCGCGGTGCGACACCATGGCGTGCGAGCCGGTCACGATGGCGCCCGAGAGTCGATTCGGCGCGGGCAGCGTGTCGCCGCGGCGCGGGTCGAGCACCACCACCGGCAGGCCGACGGGGCCCAGGCGGTCGCCGACCCACTGTTCGAAATCGCCATGCGTTTCACGCAAGTGGCCGAAGGTATCGCCCACCTTGACGATGGCGAGCGGACGGGGGCTTGAGTCTTCCATGCGCCCGATCATGCCGCAGCCGGATGCTCGCCATCCGACGCCTCGACAGCGGCCGCGACGCGCTGCGCGAGGCGCAGCACCAGGTCGCGGCGCTGCGGCGCCTCGCGCCACCGGGCGCGGGCTGCGTTCTCCCAGTCGGGGTGGCCGCGCGCGGGTTGGGCCGCACGCACCAGTTCGGCCAGAGGGCGGCGCGCGGCTTCGGGCGCCTGCGCTGCGTCTTCAGCGGCGATGCGCTCGACCGCGGCATGGCCGCGCAATTCGAGCGCACGCAGCAGCTTCAGCTGCCAGGCCGCGACCACCAGCAGCACGCTGTCTTCGACGGTCAGCTCGTGCAGGTCACGCAGCCGGTTAACGAGCTTGCGGCCGAGCGGACCGAAGCCTTGCGACAGGGCACCGCCGATGGCGCCGCCCAGTGCGGCGCCGGCGCCGAGCGAGAGACCGGCCAGGGCCAAGTCGGCCACCACGCCGACCGCGGCACCCACCGCCACGCCCTTGCCGAGCAGCAGGCCCGCGTTCATCAATGCCTCGGGATGGAAGAAGTCCATGGTCCAACGGCCCGCCACCAGCGGCAGCGGCGACTCGTCGGCGTCGTTCTCGCGAAAGCCGTAGAGCGCCAGCAGGTCCGAGGCGCAGCGCTGGGCTTGGTCGACCACCGATTTCTGCAGCGCCGCGACCAGGCGCGCGCGGCTGCTGTCGATGTCGAATTCGACCCTGGACACGGTGCGCCGCGTGGCGGCCGCCTCGACCATCAGCTCGGCGATGCGCTCGCATGCCGCGTGGCGGCGCCGCGCGAATTCCTCGTCGAGGAAGACCGCGATGCGGTCGAGCTGGGTGCGCCGGTCGCGCAGCAGCGTGGAAAGGTCGCGGTACAGTTCGCGCTCGGCGCCGACGAAGGGCGCGGCGGCATCGAAGCGCACCACCACGTGCAGGCCGTAGGCCGAGAGCAGCTCCTTCCAGGCGCTCTCGCGGCTGCCGGCCTCGCGCAGGAAGTTGAGCACCGGCAGCAGTGGCCGCGCGCAGGCGGCGAGCAGTTCGATCTCGGCGCGGAACTTGGGCAGCACCGGCTCGCGCGCGTCGATGACCAGAAAAGCGGCATCGACGTCGAGCAGCGCGCGCAGCACCTTGGCCTCTTGCTCGAACACGCCGTGCGCCTCGGGGCCGGCCAGGAAGCGGCGGATGCGTTCGGGCGGAGTCAGCTCGCGCCCGGCTGCTTCGGAGGGAGATCGCGCCGCAGCCGACGACGGAGGTGTCGCGGTCGCTTCGGCGCCAACGGCGGCGTCGATGTGCTCGCGCAGCGCGACCGCATCTTCGAGGCCGGGCGTGTCGAGGAACCGCACCGTGGCGCGGCCGTCCACCTGCAACTCGATCGCCTCGACGTGGCGCGTGGTGCCGGGCTGGCGCGACACCTCGCCGAAGTCGATCCGGCGCGTCAGCGTGCGTAGCAGCGAGGTCTTGCCGGCGTTGGTGTGGCCGACCACGGCGATGCGGATGGGGGTGGTACCGGTGGCGCTCATGTCGATGCGTGCCATGCGGCGACAGGCGAGGCGATCGCTTCGAAGCGCGACAGGCCGGTGGCGCTCAACCACGCGTGCCAGCGGCTGCGTGCATCCGGCGAAGCAGTATTTCCGAGCAGCCACAGGCGGCATTCGCCGCTGTGCGACGCCAGCTCGCGCAGGAAGCGCTCGGTGCCGCGGTCGGGGCTGGCCGCGGCGTGGCAGGCCACCAGCAGTCGGCGCGGGCGAAGCTGCATCGACAGGTCCAGCGCCTCGCGGCGCGCGGCAGCGCTGCCGTCCACGCGCAGCGCACGTGTGCTTGCTTCATCGAGCTCGGGCGGTGGCCAGTGCAGTTCGTCGGGCAGTTCGAAGCCGATGGCCAGCAGCATGTCTGTGGTTTCGCCGGGGGCCAGGGCCGCGGGCGAGTCGTGCTGCGCACTGCCCGGATCGACATCGACGATCTGGCGCGGTGCCAGCGCATCGAAGCGCGCGAGCAGGCGACGGTAGTAGGGCTGCGAAAGGTCGGGTGCCAGCGCCGAGCGCCGGCGCTTCCAGACCAGCGCGCACAGCAGGGCGAAGAAGATTCGCGGCAGCAGGCCATAGGCGACGATGCAGCCGGTGAGCCACAGCGCCCAGTCGCGCTGGCCGCCGGCCGCGGCGGCGCGCGGGTCGAGCACGGTCTGCGCATCGGGCACCGGAAAGCCCATCCAGCCCGGCACGCGCCCCAGCAGTTCGACCAGGCGGACGAAGAAAGCCGGGTCGAGGATCGTGGTTTCCCAGGTCAGTGTGTAGCTGCGAAAAGCCAATGCGAAGAGCAGGGCGGCCAGCACCACCGCGAACGACAGCGACCAGATCGCGTGGCTGACGAAGCCCAGCACCCAGGGCAGCAACCGTGCACGCGCCAGCAGGCGGGTGGCGGCGCCGAGCAGCAGCGGGGCCTGTCCATGACGACCGCCGGCCACGCGGGCCGTCAGGGCCAGCCAGAGCCAGCCCAGCGACAGATTGATCGAACCGATCGGCAGCACGAGCCCGGCCAGCCACACGAGCAGCGTGAGCAGGTGCAGGCCCAGCAGCCCGGCCAGCGCGACCACGACGTTGATGCTGCGGCCTTCGCCCGTCACGTTGCCGGCGAGGCCCAAGCCCGCCAGCACGATCGCGGCGACCAGCGCCAGAAACAGCCAGGGAGAGGCGGCGCGCGCCCGCGCGATTTCGTGTTGCAGACCGATGCGCTGGCCCAGCCTGCGGGCGCGCTCGAGAACACGTGTCATGCCTTGTGTGGCATGCAGAGCATCGGTGCCCGCAGCCGGGCTCGACGCTATCGCTTCGCGCACGGCCTGCGCATCGTCGAGCGGCCCGGCCTGTTCGACCTGCTGCACGGCCTCGGCGATGACCGCATCTTGTAGTGAGAAGTGGGGCGCTCCGGGATTCAACGGCTTCCTTCGACGGGAGCGCGAAATTATGCCCGGCAGCCCCGTGCCGAACGAACCACGAAAAAGCGGGGCCGCGAACGGCCCCGCGATCGGGGGAGAGGTGGGATCAGCGCAGGCCGAAGAACGAAAGTACGGCGACGACGACCACGACCAGACCGACGATGTAGATGATGGAATTCACGGTGCAAGCTCCTCTTCGTTAAGCGAGAACCCAGTGTCTCCACACCGGCGGTTTCAGGCTGTAGTCGCCGTGCGCCGGGAACTGTAGGACGCCCCGGAAGCTGCAGGCAAGTCAGGCGGCATGCGAGGCGGTGGCTTCTTCCTCGTCCTCGCCGGCTTCTTCGCCCAGGAAGCCGCCGCTCTGGTGCGCCCAGAGGCGCGCGTACAGCCCGCCGCGGGCCAGCAGCGATTTGTGGTCGCCCTGTTCGACCACGCGTCCATGGTCGAGCACCACGAGCCGGTCCATGGCGGCGATGGTCGACAGCCGGTGCGCGATTGCGATCACCGTCTTGCCTTCCATCAGCCGGTAGAGGCTGGCCTGGATCGCGGCCTCGACCTCGGAGTCGAGCGCGCTGGTGGCTTCGTCGAGCAGCAGGATCGGCGCGTCTTTCAGCATGACGCGAGCAATCGCGATGCGCTGGCGCTGGCCGCCCGAGAGCTTGACGCCGCGCTCGCCCACGTGGGCCTCGTAGCCGCGGCGGCCGTTCGGATCGCCGAGCGTCTGGATGAAGTCGTGGGCCTCGGCGCGCTCGGCGGCGGCGCGGATCTGCGCGGCGCCGGCATCGGGCTTGCCGTAGGCGATGTTGTCGGCCACCGAGCGATGCAACAGCGAGGTGTCTTGCGTGACCATGCCGACGTGGGCGCGCAGCGAGTCCTGCGTGACCAGCGCGATGTCTTGCCCGTCGACCAGGATGCGGCCGCTTTCGAGGTCGTGGAAGCGCAGCAGCAGATTGACCAGCGTCGACTTGCCCGCGCCGGAGCGGCCGACCAGCCCGATCTTTTCGCCGGGCGCGACGGTGAGCGTCAGGTCGTCGATCACGCGCCGGGCGCCGTCGGCATAGCGGAAGCTCGTGTGCTCGAAGCGCACCTCGCCGCGCGGCACGTCGAGCGTGCGGGCCTGGGGTGCGTCGAGCACGGTGCGCGGGCGCGACAGGGTCTTCATGCCGTCCTGCATCGTGCCGATGCTTTCGAACAGGCCGGTCATCTCCCACATGATCCAGTGCGACATGCCCTGCAACCGCAGCGCCATCGCGGTGGCCGCCGCCACGGCGCCGACGCCGACCGCGCCCTGCGACCAGAGCCACAGTCCCATGCCGGCCATGCCGGCGGTCAGGCCCATGCTCAGCGTGTGGTTCGCGATTTCGAAGGCGCTCACCAGGCGCATCTGGCCGTAGCCGGTCAACATGAAGTCCTGCATTGCGGCGCGTGCGAAGCCGGCCTCGCGGTGCGAATGCGAGAACAGCTTGACGGTGGCGATGTTGGTGTACGCGTCGGTGATGCGGCCGGTCATCATCGCGCGCGCATCGGCTTGCGCCTTGCCGATCTTGCCCAGCCGCGGCACGAAGAAGAACATGGTGCAGATGTAGAGCACCAGCCAGACCGCGAAGGGCAGCATGAGCTGCGGGTCGAGCACCGCGGCCAGCACGATCATGGTGCCGACGTACACACCCATCGCGACCAGCACGTCGGCCAGCACGAACACGGTGTCGCGCACGGCCAGCGCGGTCTGCATCACCTTGGCCGTGATGCGGCCGGCGAACTCGTCCTGGTAGAAGGCCATGCTCTGGCCCAGCATCAGGCGGTGGAAGTTCCAGCGCAGGCGCATCGGCAGGTTCACCGCCAGCGTCTGGTGCTTGACGATGGTCTGCAGCGCCACCACCACGAT
The DNA here is from genome assembly GCF_001984055.1 of Variovorax sp. KK3. Classification (GTDB taxonomy): domain Bacteria; phylum Pseudomonadota; class Gammaproteobacteria; order Burkholderiales; family Burkholderiaceae_C; genus Variovorax. The sequence continues at coordinate 15,624 of NZ_LYVO01000004.1, read as the reverse complement.
GCTCGCGACCAGCGCGATGCCGAGCCATATCAATGTGGTGCCGCGGTCCGCCCACAGACGCTCGGGCGCCTGGACGCCGAGCCAGTCGACCACGCGGCCGAGCATGGCGAACAGCAGCGCCTCGAAGGCGGCCATGACGGCGGTGAGCAGCGCCATCGCGAAGATCTTGCCGCGCAGCCCCTCGGTGCAGGCCCAGAGAAAGGCGAAGAAGCCTTGCGGGGGCAGGGTGGGTTCGGCGTCGGGATAGGGGTTGAGTCGTTTTTCGAAGTAGCTGAACAAGGCGACGGCCTCCGGGCAAGGGCGTCACTGTAGCCGTGCGGCATAAGCTCATGCCCCGAAAGGGCATGTGGAAAGGCTTCCATGCCCGGACCCCGGTGCGGCCGCGCCAAAGTGCCTAGACTGGCGGCCCATGACCTCACGAACACTCCCCGTCTACTTCATCTCCCACGGTGGCGGCCCGTGGCCCTGGATGAAAGAGCAGAGCGGCCGCAACTACGCGAAGCTCGAGGCCGCGCTGGCCGACATGCCGCGGCAGATCGGCCGCACGCCCGACGCCATCCTCATGATCTCGGCGCACTGGGAAGAGCCCGCCTTCACCGTCATGGGCAACCCGAAGCCGCCGATGATCTACGACTACGGCGGCTTTCCCGAGCACACCTACCACGTGCACTACGACGCCCCCGGCTCGCCCGCGCTGGCCCAGCGCGTGCAGGGCCTGATCGCGGCGGCAGGCCTGCCCGCGGCCATCGACCCGGAGCGCGGCTTCGACCACGGCACGTTTTCGCCCATGGTCGCCATCTACCCGAAGGCCGAGGTGCCGACGGTGCAACTGTCGCTGAAGCGAGGGCTCGACCCTGCCGAGCACGTCGCGCTGGGCCGTGCGCTGGCGCCCCTGCGCGACGAGAACGTGCTGATCGTCGGCAGCGGCCTGAGCTACCACAACCTGCGCAACTTCGGCCCCCAGGCGCGCGACGTGTCCAAGGCCTTCGACGACTGGCTGGGCGAGTCCGTCGAAGCGGCGCCCGCGCAGCGCGTCGAGCGCCTGCTGGCCTGGTCGCAGGCACCGGCCGCGCGCATGGCCCATCCGCGCGAGGAGCACCTGATCCCGCTGATGGTGGCGGCCGGCGCCGCGGGCGACGAGAAGGGCGTGCGCATCTACCACGAGGATGCGTTCATGGGCGGCATCTCGGTGTCCAACTATCGCTTCGGCCCGGCCGCCGGCGATGCCTGACGCGCTGCACAATGGGTCGGTGCTCGACCACGCTGCCCTCTTCGACCCTGCCGCCGATGCCAACGCGCACCGGCTGATCGCGCGCCTCGACGCGCTGTCCACTCACCACGACGTCGTGCACGACGGTGTGCGCGTGCGCTGGCGCCGCTTCGGCCAGGCCAACGACCAGCGGCCGCCGCTGGTGCTGCTGCACGGCGGGCACGGCAGCTGGATGCACTGGCTGCGCAACATCGAGCCGCTGTGCGCCGCACGCACCCTGTGGCTGCCTGACATGCCGGGCTTTCACGATTCCGACACGCCGCCGGCGCCCGTCACGGGGCAGGCGCCGCTGGAGCCGGCACTCGATGCACTGGCCGGATCGCTGGCCAGCCTGGTCGGTCCGCAGACGCCGATCGACCTGGCAGGCTTTTCCTTCGGCGGCTTCGTCGCCTCGCAACTGGCCGTGAAGCGCGGGCACGTGCGTCGCATGGCCCTGCTGGGCAGCGGCGGACACGGCACCGTTCGCCGCATGACGGTGCAGATGATCAACTGGCGCGAGGCCCACGACCGGCTCGACGAGCGCTCGGCGCTCTTGCACAACCTGCGCGCGCTGATGCTGCACGACCCGGCGGCCATCGACGCGACGGCTTTCGTGATCCACGACCTGGCCTGCCATGCCACGCGCTTCCGCAGCAAGGAGGTGTCGCTGGCGGGCGGGCTGCAGGCCGCACTCGATGCCTTTGCCGGCAACCTGCTGCTGCTGTGGGGCGAGCACGACGTGACGGCCGATTCGCGGCCGCTGGTGGCGCAGCTCACGGCCGGCCATGCCCGGCGCGAGGGCGCCGTGATCGAGGGCGCGGGGCATTGGGTTCAGTACGAGCGGGCGGTCGAAGTCAACGCGCTGCTCCTGCGCTTCTTCGCATAACTGGGTCTCCCCCAGGCTTCCCCACTTCGTGTGGTCCGCCAACCCCCTTCCGGGGGCAACACCAGCGGCCCGGCAAAGCCGGTTCCGCGATGTTCGCTGGCTGAAAGACCCCCCAATTAGAGGTTTAGGGTGCGGATGTGCTGCGCCCAGAACGTGGCATCGGGCAGGTCGCCCGTGGCTGCCGCCAAGTTGCTGGCCATGTGCTCCGGCCGGCTTGTACCGGGGATGGCGCAGGTGACGGCCGGGTGGCTCAGCACGAACTTCAGCAGCAGCTGCGGCCAACTCGTGCAGGCGATGTCGCCGGCCCAGGCGGGGAGGGGCTGGGGCCCAAGCCGGCGCAGCAGACCGCCGCCGCCGAAGGGCATGTTGGCGATCACCGCCACGCCCCGCTCGGCGGCCAGCGGCAGCAGGCGCTGCTCGGCCTCGCGTGCATGAGCCGAGTAGTTGATCTGCAGAAAATCCAATGGCTCGGCCGCCAGCACCGCCTCCACCTCGGCATAGGCCGAAGCGGTGTAGTGGCTGATGCCGATGTAGCGCACCCGGCCTTGCGCCTTCCATTGCCGCAGGGTGGGCAGGTGGGTGCGCCAGTCGACCAAGTTGTGCACCTGCATCAGGTCGATGCGATCGGTGCGTAGCCGTTCAAAGGACTGCTCCATCTGCGCGATGCCGGCCTCGCGGCCGGTGGTCCAGACCTTGGTGGCCAGAAAGGCCTTGTCGCGCTGCCCGCTCGAAGCCAGCAACTCGCCCACCACCGACTCGGCGCGGCCGTACATCGGTGAGCTGTCGATCAGCCGTCCGCCGGCAGCGAACAGCGCGTCGACGACGCCGGGCAGGCGCTCCCGCTCGGGCGTGCCGGGGCTCGCATCGAAGCCGAGCCACGTGCCGCAGCCGATCGGCGGCAGGGCTTCGCCGGTGGAGGGGATGGGGCGGGTGGTCATTTGGCGGCCTCGACCATGGGCATTTGTCAGGCCATCGCCAGCATCAGATGTCCCGTTGCAGCGGCAGTCGGCTTCACCTTGATCTCGATGTCGTAGCCGAGCCGGTTGAGGCAGTCCATCAACTTGCGCTCGGAGACATTCGAGAACTCGCCCCGCATCAGCGCCGAGACCTTGGGCTGCGAGATGCCCATGCGCTTGGCGGCCTCGCTCTGGGTGAGCTGAAGGCGGCGTATGGCGCGGTTGATCTCGATGGCCAGGCCGGACTTGATCTTGAGCTTGTCTGCGTCGGGCAGTTCGAGGTCGGCAAAGACGTTGCCTGAGCTTTCCATCACTTCGAGGTCTTCAACGATCTGCTTTTTCATTGCGCCATTCCTTGATCAGCGCCTCGACGGTCTTCAGCCGAGAGCGAACGATGTCCATGTCTTGTTTCGGTGTGGCGATGCCGCTCTTGCTCTTCTTCTGGAAGCAGTGCAGGACGAACACCGCTTCGGCGAATTTGACCGTGTAGACGGCCCGATACGTCCCGGCCACATCGTCCTCGACGATCTCCAGCACGCCCGCGCCTGCGAATCCCTTGAGAACCTTGGCAGATACATGCTGTTCGCCATGCTGGGCGAAGTCGAGTGCATGGCCAAAGAACTTTCGGACTTCGACGGGCAGGGTGAGCAGATCTTTCTTGCTGCTGCCGAGCCAGAACAGGGGTTTTTCTTTTGAAACAGGCATGCAATTTATCCCATTAATGGGATGAGCGGGAAGAACCCCGAGCGCCGTGCCGGGGCTTGCAAAAACAGTGGCGCGCAGCCAAGGATACTGTATGAAAATACAGTTAAATAAGACACCATGGCCCTCCCTTCCTTCGACACTTTCTCAGCCGCCGCGCGCCACAAGTTGTGGAGCGGGGATGCGCTGGGCCGGGCGGATGGGCAGGTGATCGGCACCGGGCATGCGGCGCTCGATGCGGAGCTGCCCGGCGGCGGCTGGCCGGTGGGGGCGATGACGGAGCTGCTGCAGGCCGAGCCGGAGGCCCATGCCTGGCAGCTGCTGCTGCCGGCCTTGGCACGTGCGGTGGAGGAGCGTTCGGGGCCGGTGGTGCTGGTCGGTGCGCCGCAGGAGCCTTTTGGCCCGGCGCTGGCTTCGCAAGGACTGCCGGTGGAATCGCTGCTATGGGTGCGTTGTGAAGCTGCGTCGGCCAGGCTGTGGGCTTGCGAACAAGCCCTGCGCTGCGCCGACGTGACGGCCGTGCTCGCCTGGCTTCCTCAAGCCCGGGTGGGCGAGCTGCGGCGGCTGCAGCTGGCCGCTGCGCAGCACGAGGCGCTGCTCTTCGTGCTGCGGCCCGACACGATGGCCCAGGCGAGTTCGCCGGCGCGGCTGCGCTTGCAACTTCAGCGCTGCGAGGAAGACGCGACGCAGCTCGACGTGCATGTGCTCAAGCGCCGCGGCCCGCCGCTGGCCAAGCCGCTGCAGCTGCCGGCCCGCCATGCACGCATGAATGCGCTGCTCGCGGCCGGCCGGCTGCGGCGCCAATGGCAGCGGCAGCAGGACGTGGCGGCAGAGCTTCCGGTGGGGCGCGGTGCGACCGTCGTGCGCCTGAGCCCTCGGCAGCCGAGCCCGCCCAACGGGGAGAAAGGCCATGCACTGGATCGCGCTGCGCTGGCCGCCTGAAACCGTTGCCGCCCAGGAGGCGCCGATGCCGTCGATCGAGGCGCTCGGCTGGTGGGCGCTGCAGTTCACGCCGCACGTTGCCTGGGTCGACGAGGCGCTGCTGCTCGAAGTCTCGGCCTGCGAGCGGCTGTGGGGCGGCCGGCTGGGACTGATGCGCGAGCTGGCGGGGCTCAATCCCATGCCCGACGTGCCCGTGCAGCGCGTGCAGGGCGCCACCAGCTTGGTCGCGCTGGCGCGGCTGCGCATGTTCGCGCGCGGCGAACCGCCGCCACGCGATCTGCCCGGCGGCCTGCCGCTCGATACCCTGAGCGCGGCACGCGATCACCTGGGCGTGCTGTCTCATCTGGGATGCCGAACCTGGGGCGATGTCGAAAAGCTGCCACGCGGCGGCCTGGTGCGCCGTTTCGGCCCGGCCCTGCGTGCTGCGCTGGACGTGGCGCACGGCCGCCTGCCCGACAGCCACGAGTGGCTCACGCTGCCCGACGTGTTCGAGCTGAAGCTGGAACTGCCCGCGTTGGCAGAGGGCGCGCCCGAGCTGATGTGGTCGGCTAACCGCCTGCTGGCGGCGCTGCAGATCTGGCTGCGGGCGCGGCAGCGCGGCGCGCTGGCGCTGGAACTGCAATGGACGCTCGACCTGAAGCGGCTGAACGGCATCGATCTGCCGACGCACCAGCAGGTGACGGTGCGCACCGCCACGCCCACGCAGGACATGGCGCACCTGCGGCGCCTGCTGTCGGAGCGGCTCGCGCTCACCACGCTGTCGGCGCCCGCGAGCTGGCTGCGCCTGCGCTCGGTCGAAACCGCGCCCTGGTCCGGCGCCAGCACCAGCTTTCTGCCCGAGGACAACCGCCCGGGCGACCGGCTGCATGAACTGGTCGAGCGCCTGAGCGCGCGGCTCGGGCCGCAGCAGGTGCTGCGCGCGGTGGCGCAGGCCGACCACCGTCCCGAGAAAAGACAGGCCTGGCGGCCCGCGCTGCAGGGCGATCCGCCCGCGGCCCCGGCCGCCGCCACCCAGCCCGATGCGCTGTACCCGCCCTGGCTGCTGCGCGAACCGTTGCGGCTCGACGTGCGCGACGGCCGCCCCTGCTACCGCGGCGTGCTGCGCCGGCTGGCAGGGCCGCAGCGATTGGAGGCCGGCTGGTGGGGCGCGCCGGGGCAGGGCGCCGAGCGTGAGGAGCGTGGGCATCCGGCGGTGCGCGACTACTTCATCGCCGAAAGCCCCGAGGCCGGGCTGGTGTGGATCTTCCGCGAACGGTCTTCGGATTTCCTGGCCGAGGATGCCCCGCGCTGGTTCCTCCAAGGCCTCTACGCCTGAAGCAGCGCCATGCCCGAACTGAGCGATAAGCAGATCCTGAAGCGCCGGCGCGCGGAAGCCGCCGCGAACGCCCCGCCGTCGCAGGCGAAGCCGGGCCCGCCGGGCCTGCCGGCCTACGCCGAACTGCACTGCCTCACCAACTTCAGCTTCCAGCGCGGCGCCTCGCATCCGCAGGAGATGGTGGCGCGCGCCTACGACCTGGGCTACGAGGCGCTCGCGATCACCGACGAATGCTCCGTGGGCGGCGTGGTGCGGGCCTGGGAGGGACTGCAGGAGCACCTGGAGACCCTGGAGCCGTCGCAGCAGCATCCCTTCCGGCTGCTGTTCGGCAGCGAGTTCCGCTTCGCGCGCTTCCGGCTCGTGGCGATCGCGCACGACCTCGAAGGCTGGGGCAACCTCTGCGAGTTCATCACCGCGGCGCGCAACACCAGCGCGCCCAAGGGCGAGTACCGGGTCGACTGGGACACGGGCGACGTGGCCTCGCTGCAGCACTGCGAAATGCTTTTCGTGCCCGAGCGCGTGCCGGGCGGCCTGCCCGACGCCGACGTGCTGTGCGCCGACCTGCAGGAGGCCCGGCGCCGCTTCGGCGAGCACCTGTGGCTCGCGGTCGAGCTGCGCAACGAACTCGACGACGACCTCTGGCTCTGGACTTTGCGCGAGGCCGGCGAGCGCAGCGGCGTGCCGCTGGTGGCCGCCGGCGACGTTCACATGCATGCGCGCTCGCGCAAGCCGCTGCAGGACGTGATCACCGCCGTGCGCGAAGGCCGCAGCGTGGCCGAGTGCGGCTTCGCGCTGCAGGCCAATGCCGAGCGGCACCTGCGTTCGCGGCTGCGGCTGGCGGGGCTGTATCCGGCCGAACTGCTGGTCAACACGCTGGCTGCGATGGAACGCTGCCGCTTCGACCTGGGCGTGATCCGCGAGCACTACAAGTACCCGCTGGAGAACGTGGGCGGCGGCGAGACCCCGGCCCAGACGCTGGAGCGCAAGACCTGGGAGGGCGCACGCATGCGCTACCCCGATGGCATGCCACCCCGAGTGCAGGCCCAGGTGAGGCACGAGCTCGAACTGATCATCGACCTGCACTACGAGATGTTCTTCCTCACGGTCGAAGACATCGTGCGCTTCGCCCGGGAGAAGAAGATCCTGTGCCAGGGCCGCGGCTCCTCGGCCAACTCCGCCGTGTGCTACTGCCTCGGCATCACCGCCATCAACCCCGAGACCGGCAACCTGCTGTTCGAGCGTTTCCTGAGCCGCCAGCGCCACGAGCCGCCCGACATCGACGTCGACTTCGAGCACCAGCGGCGCGAGGAGGTGATCCAGTACATCTACGACAAGTACGGCCGCGACCGCGCCGCCATCGCCGCGGTGGTCATCTGCTACCGCTCGCGCAGCGCGTTGCGCGACGTGGGCAAGGCCCTCGGCATCGACGCGCGCCTGGTCGACGAGTTCGCGAAAGACCACTACTGGTTCGACGACGGCGTGATCCTCGACCAGCGCCTGCAGGAGGCGGTGGAGCGCGCCGGCGTGCAGGCCGACATGCGGCAGCTGCTGCAGTGGATCGAGCTCACGCAGCAGCTGCGCGGCTTTCCGCGCCACCTGAGCCAGCACGTGGGCGGCTTCGTGCTCACGCAGAGCAAGCTCACGCGGCTGGTTCCGGTCGAAAAAGCTTCGATGAAAGACCGCTCCGTCATCCAGTGGGAGAAGGACGATCTCGAGGCCATGGGCATGCTCAAGGTCGACGTGCTGGCGCTCGGCATGCTCAGTGCGATCCGCCGCACGCTGTCGTTTCTCAACGGCTGGCGCGGCACGGCCCTCGAGATGCACCAGGTGCCCAACGACGACGCGGCCATGTTCGACATGCTCTGCGATGCCGACACCGTGGGCGTGTTCCAGATCGAGAGCCGCGCGCAGATGTCGATGCTGCCGCGCCTGAAGCCGCGCTGCTACTACGACCTGGTGATCGAGGTCGCCATCGTGCGGCCCGGGCCAATCCAGGGCGGCATGGTGCATCCGTACCTCAAGAACCGCGAGAAGGTGCGCAACAAGATTCCCATCGTCTATGCGAAGGACGACCTGCGCCCCGCGCTCGAACGCACGCTGGGCGTGCCCATCTTCCAGGAGCAGGTGATGCAGATCGCGATGATCGCCGCTGGCTTCACGCCCGACCGGGCCGACCGCCTGCGCCGCGCCATGGCGGCTTGGAAGCGCAAGGGCGGCATCGACAAGTTTCGCGGCGAGTTGATCGAAGGCATGGTCGAGCGCGACTACGACCGCGCCTTCGCCGAATCCATCTTCAAGCAGATGGAGGGCTTCGGCGAATACGGCTTTCCCGAGAGCCACGCCGCCAGCTTCGCGCTGCTGGTGGTGGTGAGCTGCTGGCTCAAGCTGCACGAACCGGCCTGCTTCCTGGCCGCGATGCTCGATTCGCAGCCGATGGGCTTCTATTCCCCTTCGCAGTTGGTGCAGGACGCGCGGCGCCACGGCGTCGAGGTGCGGCCGGTTGACGTGACGATGAGCGCGCTCGACTGCACCCTGGAGCCCAAGGATGCGCCTCCTTCCTCCCATCCACCGCCACCCATCGCCCCCCGCTTCGCCACCCGCCCGGGCCGCCCCGACCAGCCCGCCGTGCGCCTCGGCCTGCGCCGCATCGGCGGCCTGAGCGAGGCCGGCGCCGAGCGCCTGGTCAAAGCCCGCGACATCGCCGCCTTCACCAGCACGGAAGACCTCGCCCTGCGCGCCGAACTCGACGCGAAGGACATGGCCGCGCTGGCCGCCGCCGATGCGCTGCTGCCGCTGTCGGGCCACCGGCGACAGCAGGTCTGGGACGCCACCGCCCAGCGCCGCGCGCCGGCGCTGCTCAAGGGCGTGCCCATTCACGAGGCCGCCCTGCAACTGCCGCTCGCGCCCGAAGGCGAGGAGATCGTGGGTGACTACAACGCGCTCGGCTTCACGCTGCGCCGCCATCCGCTCGCACTGCTGCGCGCCCGGCTCGATCGAAGGGGTCTCGCCAGCGCCGAGGAATTGCGCAACCTGCCCAGCGGCCGCACCGTGCGGGCCTGCGGCCTGGTCATCGGCCGCCAGCGCCCGCAGACCGCCAACGACACCATGTTCGTCACGCTCGAAGACGAGACCGGCAACGTCAACGTCATCGTCTGGAAGCACGTGGTCGAGGCCTGGCGCGAGCCGCTGCTCAAGTCGCAGCTGCTGGCGGTGCAGGGCACCTGGCAGCGCGACATGGACAGCGGCGGCGAAGTGCGGCACATCGTGGCCACCGGTTTCGAAGACCTGACCCCACTGCTCGGGCGCCTGGCCAGCTCCACCCGCAGCAGAGATTTCCACTGAACCGCAGAGCGCCGATGTGCGCACGCCGATGGCGCATCGGTGCCGCCTCCCGGTGCAAACCCGGTGGCAAAACGCACCGAAATTAAGTAGTCTCTACACAAAATTGTAGAAACGGCTCACCAAATCGCTGGCACGCTTTCTGCGAAGTCTGCTGCGGCAAGACCCCACGCACGAAGGCCACCGGCCCCACGAAGGAACACTGCATGACCGCTTACGCCTACAACGCCTGGTACCCGCTCGCCTGGTCGCGCGACATCGGCCAGGGCATCAGCGCCCGCCGCGTGCTCGAAGAGGACCTGGCCGTCTACCGCGGCGAAGACGGCACCGTCGCCGCACTCGAAGACGCGTGTCCGCATCGGCTGGCGCCGCTGTCGCTGGGCCGGCTGCGCGGCAACGCCATCGAATGCGGCTACCACGGGCTCACCTTCGACTGCAGCGGCAAATGCACGGTGGCGCCCGGCATGGCCCGCCCGCCGGAGAGCTTTCGCGTGCGCAGCTATCCGGTGGCCGAGAGCATGGGCATGGTCTGGGTGTGGATGGGCGACCCCGACAAGGCCGACCGCAGCCAGGTCTTCCACCTGCCGCAGTACGACGACCCGGCCTACAGCGTGGTCGAAGGCGACGCGCTGCCGGTGCAGGCCAACTACCTGAGCCTCGCCGACAACCTGTGCGACCCGACGCACGTCGTCTACGTGCACCAGACCACGCTGGCCAGCGCCGGCCGCGAAGAGACGCGGGTGCAGCACGAACGCCAGGGCAACAAGGTCGTCACCTGGCGCTGGGTCATCGACGGCCCGCTGATTCCCGTCTTCGAAGGGCTCAAGGACTTCGGCGGCAACGTCGACCGCTGGCACTACTACCACTACCACGCGCCCAGCGTCGCGGTCATCGATTTCGGCTCGGCCAAGACCGGCACCGGCGCGCCCGAAGGCAACCGCGACGACTGCATCCAGATGTACGCCTGCCACTTCATCACGCCGGTCGACCAGCGCACCTGCGTGCAGCACTGGCTGTGCCTGCGCAACTCGCCGGCCGACCCGGTCGTCGACGAGCGCCTGCGCAGCAACTTGCGCATGGCCTTCGACGAAGACAAGCGCGTGCTCGAAGCCATCCAGCGCAACGAAGACAAGCCCAAGCAGTGGCACCGCATCCACCTCGGCCTCGACGGCTCCTCGATCAAGATGCGCCGCATCGTCGAGGAGATGGCTTCGACCAACGGTTGATCACCCCGCACTTTCCCCGACTCGTCCCCCAGCCACCGCCAGAAAGGACTCCCGCCATGAATCGCGTGTTCTCCGTCTCCACCCGCCTGCTGGCGGCCAGCCTGTGCATCGCCGGCGCTGCCGGCGCGGCCGCCCAGGGCACCATCAAGATCGGCGAGATCAACAGCTACAAGGCGCTGCCGCAGAACCTGGTGCCCTACAAGCAGGGCTGGATGCTGGCCCAGGAAGAGATCAACGCCGCCGGCGGCGTCAACGGCAAGAAGCTCGAGACCATCTTCCGCGACGACAACGCCAACCCCGGCGACGCGGTTCGCATGGCCGAAGAACTGGTCGCGCGCGAGAACGTCGACATCCTGTCGGGCGTCACGCTCTCGCACGTCGGCCTGGCGCTGACCGACTTCGCCAAGCAGAAGAAGATGTTCTTCCTCGCCTCCGGCCCGCTCTCCGACAAGGTGGTGTGGGACCAGGGCAACCGCTACACCTACCGGCTGCGCTCGGGCACCTATGCGCTGTCGGCCTCGGTCATCGCCGAGGCGGTCAAGCTCAAGAAGAAGCGCTGGGCGCTGATCTACCCCAACTACGAATACGGCCAGGCCGCGGTCGCCGCCTTCAAGGAGAACATGAAGAAGGCCCAGCCCGACATCGAGTTCGTGGCGGAGCAGTCGCCGCCGCTCGGCAAGATCGACGCCGGCGCCGTGTCGCAGGCCATCGCCGACGCCAAGCCCGACGCGATCTTCAACGTGATGTTCGGCAGCGACCTGACCAAGCTGGCGCGCGAAGGCAAGACCCGCGGGCTCTTCGAAGGCCGCGAAGTGGTGAGCCTGCTGACCGGCGAGCCCGAGTACCTCGACCCGCTCAAGGCCGATTCGCCCGCCGGCTGGATCGTGACCGGCTATCCCTACGCCAACATCGACACGCCCGAGCACAAGGCCTTTCTCGCCGCGTATCAGAAGAAGTACAACGACTACCCGCGCCTGAACTCGGTGGTGGGCTACGCCACCGTGAAAGCCATCGCCGCTGGCGTGCAGAAGGCCGGCTCGACCGACACCGAGAAGCTCATCGCCGCCTTCAAGGGCCTGCAGTTCAGCTCGCCCTTCGGCCCGGTGGTGTTCCGCCCGCAGGACAACCAGTCGACGCTGGGCATCTTCGTCGGCCGCACCACGGTGCAGGACGGCAAGGGCGTGATGCCCTCGGGCACCTACATCGACGGCGCCAAGCTGCAACCGGCCGAGGAGCAGATCCGCAAGCTGCGCAATCCCTCATGAGCGAGGCGACCCCGACCCTGCCGCCCATCGGCTGCAATGGCCGCGGCGCGCAGGCCTCGTCGCTCGATGCCCCGGTGTCGCTGACCGAGGCGCCGATCGAGGAGCAGTTCCGACTGGTGCGCGAAGCCGGCGCCTTCGACTACTTCGACCGGCTGCCGATGCCGGGCCAGGTCGACACCTACCTGCGCTGCATCGAACGCTACGGCCTGCCGGTGCACACCGCGAGCTGGTTCTACGCGCTGGGCCGCGACGAGCCGCTGCTCGCCGACAAGCTGCGCCTGGCGGCCGAGGTCGGCGCGCGCACGCACAACATCATGCTGTACTGGCACGACGCCACCGGCCGGCCGATCGGCGACGACGAGGTGGCCGACTTCTACCTGCGCGCCTACGACGAAGGCATGGCCCGCGGCGTCGAGCCGGCCTTCGAGCTGCACGTCAACATGTGGAGCGAAGACCCGCGCCGCGTCGCGCCCGTGGCCGCGGCCGTCATGCGCCGCGGCATACCGTTTCACTTCACGCTCGACTACAGCCACGGCATCTTCAAGATGGGCAACGCGCAGGAACTCGCGATCTGCGGGCTCACCGACGATGTTGCCGCTGGCCGCGCGGTGCTCGACCCGTTCCAGCCCGGCAACTTCGTCGACCAGTGGCTCGACATGGGCATCGTGCGTTGGCTGCAGGTGCGCAGCGTGGCGCCGAACGGCCCGCGCAACCGCTGGTCGACAGGCGATGGCAGCGAGGCCGTGGCAGCCGTGCCCGAGCATTCGATCTTTCCTTACCAGGCCGGCGAGCCGGGCCGCGGCATCCTGTACCCGTTCGCCGAGCCGGCGCCCGGCGAATGGCATTCCGACTGGGACGCGCGCGCGCTGGACTGCACGAAAGAGGTGGTGCGCAAGGTGCTGGCCTGGCACCGCACGCATGCCGATTCGCCGCTGCGCTGGATCACCACCGAGATGATCAACCTGCCCGACTATGCGCACAACGCGCGCTTCTCGCTGATCGGGCAGAACGCCGCCATCGCGCGCTTCGTGCGCGAGACCTGGGCCGCGTCGGGCCCGGCCTGATCAGGCCGCTTTCTTCTTCGCGGCGGCCGGCTTGCGGCGGGCCGCGGTCTTCTTCACCTTCGCCTCCATGCCCGGCTCGACCAGCATGGCGAGCACCGTCTCGCAGATGTGCTCGCCCCAGGCCGTACGCCGCGCACGCGCCATGAGGTCGTGGCCCAGCCAGGCCGAGCAGGTGTATTGGTTGGACACGTAGAAGAAGCCCAGCGACATGATCGTCATCAGCACGTGCTCGGACGACAGGTCGCGCCGGAACACGCCCTCGGCCTGGCCGCTCGTCAGCAGCGTCTCGACCGTCTGCACCAGGGGCAGGGTGGTGCGCTCCAGGTCGACCGACTCGCGCACGTGCCGGCCGCGCAGCAGGTTCTCGTTCATCAGCAGGCGCACGAGGTTCGGGTGCGAGTGGTAGTGGTCCCACGAATGCAGCACCAACTGGCGCATGCCCTCCACCGGGTCGTCGGGCATCACGAACTCGCGCTGCGCGCCGATCATGTCTTCGTAGATCTTGGCCAGCACCGCCTGATACAGGCGCTCCTTGTTGCCGTAGTAGTAGTACAGCATGCGGTCCACCGTGTTGGCTGCCGCGCTCACGCGTTCGATGCGCGCGCCGGCGAAGCCGTGCTCGGCGAATTCTTCGATGGCCGCGTCGAGGATGCGGTTCTCCAGCAGGTCCGAGGTCTCGCGCCGCAGGCGCCGCCGCGTGGGGCCGCCTTCGACCGGTGCGGGGCCGTCGGCGCGTCCGGCGCTGCGCGTGCCGCGGGCGCCGCGGACGGCGGAAGAAGATCGTTCTGACACTCTGGATTCGCTCCTGGTTCTGGGGGCGCTCCGGGCGCTCGGGGCACGCGGTGGCGACGGGCCATTGTCATGCATGGTGCACGCGCGCAGGGCCGCGAACGCCCTCGACATCATCACTGGATCGTGACGGGCTCGGCCCGTGCCTGCGCTTCCCGGGTCTGCGTGCGCATGAGCCGATCGCCGTCGCGGTAGAAGTACCAGCAGCCGCTGTCGGGGCTGCGCGCGTCGCTGAGCCGGCCGGGCGGTGCGGGGTTGAAGCGGGCGCACAGGCTGCCGTCGTCCTTGAACTCGTAGCGGCCCGAGCCGCGGACCGACACGTTGCCCGCGCCGAGGCTGTGGAAGTACACGGTGCCGCCGCTGCGCAGGTCCAACTGGACGAGGCCGCCGCCGTCCTTGACGCCATGGGTCTTGCCCACCAGCAGTTGCTGCAGTTCGTCGCGCGCGAGGAAGTCGCGCGACGACGATGGCGCCAGGGACTGCGGTGGCGAGGCCGGCGGCGAGGCGGGGGGCAGGGGTGCCGCTGCGGGCGGTGGCGCTTGCGCGGCGGAAGGCAATGTCGCGGCGATTTGCGCTTCGCGCTCGCGCTGCGGCCGCGGTTGCGGTTGTGGCTGAGCCGGCGCTTGCGATGGCGCTTGCGATTGATATCGAGATTGCGCCTGCGCCTGCGACAACAGCGTGTCGATGTCCTTCGGCCGACTGTCGCGCCCAGGCGTGGCGCCGGCACCCGGTGCAGGCCCGGCCGCAAGCGGCGGCGCAGCGGCGGCCGCGGGCGGTGCCGCAGCCGCGGCCGGGCTCGTATTCGGATTGAAGCTGAAGTTCGAAGTCAGCGACGTGTTGACCCACGGCAGCTGCCGCTCGCGCGTGGCGCGCAGCACCTTCACGCGGACGTTCTTGAACATCTGCTCCACCTCGAGGCCCGGCACCATGATCTCCTCGGCCAGCGCCTTGGTGTAGACGCTGTTGCTGCCGCCGGGCCCGTCTTCGGCCGGTGCGCCGGGCGCCGAGGCGAAGGCGATCAGCGTGCCGCGCGCGCCCATCTCGGCCAGGCCGCCGGCCGAGCGGACGTTGCGGGTCTTCGCGGCGAAGGGGTTGTCGCGGCAGGCGTCGAGGATCACGATGCGCGGGTGCGAGCCGGCCTTGTCGATGCGGCTCAGGAACAGCTCGTCGATGTCCACCGACTCGTCCTTCACCTCTTCCTGGTCGCGCAGGTTGATGTCCACCGGCAGCAGGTAGTTGCGGCCATCGATCTGCACGCCGTGCCCGGCGTAGTACAGCACGGCCGTCGCATCGTCCTGCGCCACCTGGCGCGCGAAATCGCGCAGCGCGCGCCGGAACAGCAGCACGTTCACGTTGAGCTGCAGGTTGACCTCGAAGCCCAGCCTGCGCAGGTTCGCGGCCATGAGCCGCGCGTCGTTCTCGGGGTTGGCCAGCGGCACCTTGGGGTATTGCGCATTGCCGATCACCAGGGCGATGCGCTTGTCGGCAGCGCGCCCCTGTGCGTGGGCCGGCGCAGGGAGCACCAAGGCCAGCATCAGCGCAAGGCCTAGCACCCACGCCAGGACTTCCGCCAGCGCTTTCGCCGGCGCAAAGCTCGAAGCATGGGCGCAGCGTGCATCCATGGCCCGGACTATCCACCCGTCCGCCTCCGCCCGCAACGAGGAATTGCCGGGGGCATGCTGGCTGCGCGCCTGCTTTTCGCTAACCTAGCGCCATGATCGCCTTCGCCATGCCACAAGCCCCGCTAGCGCCGCCAGCGTCACTGGCACCACATGCCGGCGCGCCCATCGGCCCGCCGCCGCCTGCGCCCGACCTGCCCGTGCCCCCGTCGCCTTCGCCCGCGCCCACACCGCCGCCCGCGGTCGACCCGCCGGCCACCGACCCGCCCATG